>MFAS01000001.1 GCA_001774685.1 Candidatus Collierbacteria bacterium RIFOXYD2_FULL_45_13
TTAAGTTATGTTTGGCCCTGCAACACCGTCAATAAATTGACGGTTTAGACTCACCCCTGTTCGCTCGTCGCTTACTAAGGGGCTCTCATTCGATTTCTTTTCCTTTGGGTACTTAGATATTTCAGTTCCCCAAGTTCCCGAAACACGACTTACGTCGCGTAACAGCCAGATAAATCTGGCTAGGTTTCCCCATTCGGACACTACCGGATCATAAGTTCTTGTCACCTCCCCGATAACTTTCGCAGACTTGAAACGTCCTTCTTCGGCTTTTACTGCCAAGGCATCCACTGATTGCATGAGTAGAATAAATCAATAATTTTTTGCTTCAAATTTGAATTTGAATTCGTGCGATCTACTTGCATAATCTATTCACTTTTCAAGGAACAACTTTGAGCTCCTTGAGCTCGTGGTTGATTCTAAAGGCATTACACTTTGGAGTCAATCACCAGATCAAGATGTGGACCGTGCCGGACTCGAACCGGCCACCTCTACATTGCAAATGTAGCGCTCTACCAGATGAGCTAACGGCCCGATAAGAAAAAGGTCCGCCATAGCGGACTTTTATACAAACCAAAGCGCCAAAAAACCTAGGGGGCTTTTGTGCTCACTTTACGGTTTATATTCATATTGTCTGCTAAGGACAAATGGAATTATACCAACAAAAACCCCCTCTTACAAGGGGGTTAAGGCACATGGTGGTGATCATTAAGAAACTCGAGGAACTCCGTCCTGCCGAACTTCGCCACTGCGTGGCCTGACTCGGGCTTAAACAGTGTGATCACCACACTTTTCTTATACACCTGCAGACTATAATGTTCGTTCTTGAAGAAACTCGTCCCCTTCTTAATCTGTTCCAGCAGAAACTGACAATCTGCCCGTAACATCCTTGGACTGTGGTAGGCAAAACGAAGAATAAAGCCACTCACCGCCGGCTCCAACTCAGGACCAACCTCCATAGCCACAACCTTTCCTGTAATTTTCAATTTACACCTCCAAGCTAAGATGCCCCTATTCTACCTCAAACTCCAGACTACCGTCACGGTTTTTGAGATCTTTGTCGTCCCAATCTCAACCGGTGCAGGCACGCTCACATCGGCCTTGGCCGCCTCGGCTCTGTACATCATTGGATAGACCGGGGAAGACTGACCGCTCTCATTTATCGACACCACTCGTCCCAGCTTGGCTCCACTGGCCGCCGCCATCGCCTCGGCCTTTTTTCTTGCGTCAGCCACCGCCAAACCCATCAGCTTATCATCAGCTTTGATACTTGTGTCCAATTGAAAGTTCGGTCCATAAACATTCGTAGCTCCACTGGCATTCAGCAAATCTGTCAATTGTCCGGCCTTTGCCACATCTCTAAGAGTGATTCCGATTGAGTTATTCGCGCTCCACTGACCCATCACCACCTTGCCGGGCTGAGGTGGATATATCATGATCTCAGCCCTCTCCTGCATCTGGTACGTATTTATCTGTTGAGTTTCTATATCTCCCTCCGCAACTCCTAGCTCTTTCACCGCCTTGATGATGGCCGCCATCTTTGTGTTGACCTCGTTGACCGCCAACTCTTTTTTATCGTTGATCGCGTTTACACTGGCCGAAAACATAGCTATCTGATTTTTCTCATCCGACTCCGCATATCCCGTTACCGTTACTACTGCCTCACTCTTCATAATCACTCTCCCCCAAGTAATATCACCCCATGGGAAGAAGTACAGAGCTCCAAGTACCATGAGGCCACCCAGAATCCATCTGATAAATGCATCCAACTCACTTTTATTCATACTTTAACTTTAGCAACAGAGTATTCCCCAGTCAAATTACCTCTATAGAGTAAAATAACCAAAAGAACCTTAAAACTTGGAGGATTCATGCCTGACAAAGTTATCTATCGCCTGACACTGTCAATTTTGTTCTCCACCGAAAAAGATTTGGAGCACGCCATCAGTACTTTCAGCTCTTGGTGTAAACAGCTTGATGCGAAAGACAAACAATACGGTTTTGTCAGATCCGGACAGTTGCTCGGTGAACTTTTCTTGGTTTCGTCTTTACACTTCGAAGGCTGGCAACTTTTTCGGCTCGTCCAGGCTCTCGAACTAAACGGGTTGGTGTCCGTAACTAAAAATGTGTGTTTACAAATCGTCCCCAAATAGTTCTTTACCCCACCTAACTGGTGGGGTTTTTCATAAAAACTTTTCCATCTCTCCAAAGTCTTGTATTATGTAGTTTGCTCCCAGACCAAGTTGTTTATCCCTAGTGTAATATTCTTCATATCTGCTGGGAAAATATATACCCGTATCCACCCCTGCTCGTTTACCTGCCACGATGTCTTTCTCGTTATCTCCCACCATCAAAGCCTCATTTGTTTTACCTTGCATCAGCCCCAGAGCTTTCAAAACACCTTCCGGATCCGGTTTCACATATTCCACGTCCTCTTTCCCCAGAAACACATCCACCAAATCCCGTAGGTTATTTTTCCTCAACGCTCCCTTCACCCACCTTTTTCGGGAAGCGGTTACCACCCCAATTTTCCCTCCGTTTTTCTTTATCTTGCTCAACAGTTCAAACACCCCCGGATTCAAGATCGCGTTGTTCAACCTGTCAATTACTTCCGCTTCCAGCTCTTCAAAAAAATTTTCGCTACCTGTAATTCCCAGCCGTTCCGGTCCTAGCCAATCTCCAATCACCTCTCTACCTATTACCTCGTTTGTTACTTGAATACCATTCTTCGCAAACACTTTCTTAAATCCTTCAAACCAAATGGGTAGGGTGTCGGCCAAACTTCCATCCCAATCAAACAAAAAATATTTATATTTCATGACTACATTCTACTGGAATCAACGGATATAAAGCTTCCGATATACAATTCTTCCCAACCAGACCAGTCCCAGAATGATTATTACTATTGGCAAGTAAACTACTGTCCAAATAATTACGTCGGCAACAGATCTCAAGGCCCCAATCATCGATCTAACGGCCGTTTTAAATACCACCGTCGGTCGCCAGGCGGTATCAGGTGCGTATGGTAACGCCAACTCATCCGTTGACAGATTGATCGCAATTCTGGTCAATTTAGCTGTCTGCTCGAGATAGTTCTGCCGGCCTTTCAAGCTATCAATCTGCTCCTGAATGTTATTTATCTGCATCTGCACATTCATCAGATCTTGTACTTCGGTCGCCTGTCCCATAATTGATTCCATTTGGGTCTTCACTTTTTCCAAACTGGCTATTCTTGTCGCCGTGTCCACAAACTGATCGGTTACATCATCTCCATAAACATTCTCCGACACCACTCGTACACCCAACACTCGAATTTTATCGAGCGACAGTTCTCTCTTTTCTGTCGGGACTCGCAGAGTAATATGTCCACTGGCCGCGCCTTCAGGTTTGGTCAGAGACTTGTCCACCATAAATCCACCCACCTCGATCGCTATACTCTCGATACCCTTAATCGATTCGGAAACATCTTTAACTAGCATCGACATGTTTGTATTCTGAATCACCTTCCGCTGATCGGCTGTTACGGGTGCTAATTCCCTCGCTATGTTGCCGTTAATTCCACCATATTTCACGGTTGAGGCCATTCCACCCTGAGATGGATAATTTAAAGAAATTCCCACACTATCCATGTTTTGGCTACGGAGTTCTGCGAGAGGTGATGAGTCTTTCAAGACAAGCATCACAATCACGACGACCAACAAGACCACCAACCAATTGTTTTTCATCCAAGAAAATATCTTCATAAAGCTACTTTATCACAAAAATAGCCCTGGCTTTTCAGGGCTATTTTGTCCAAATTAATTGGAATCATTTTAAGTCTCCGCAAGCAGTATATACCGAAGATTTTTCCACCGACTCGTGGACATTAACTGCTAATGGCAGATCCGCAAATAGGTCCTCAATACTTACGGCCACCACAGTTTCCGATTTTCCGTTAACTACATTGTTCAACGGGTACTTAACCGCCCCGGGAGTTGGACATTTCCCCAGATGAATATGGGATGGTTGAGGTGAACCAAACTTTTTTCCTACCAAAGATAGAGTAATTTTCGTCTTGTCTCCATCACCTTGAAAAACTGCCGTACCGCTCTGACCAGAAACCCCTACTTGTTCCAGTACTATTGTTTTTGGTGGCACTGTCGGCACCGATGATATCGAAGATGTCGGAGTCCCCGAACTCACTTCCGTTGTTTCCGCCTCTGGACTAACGATTTTTGTTGGACCCTTCGGCCAAAGCATCCAACCCACTAGAACTACCAACACCACAACCCACAAAGCGTTCTTAGACATAGTTTTTTGTAATAATAATTACCATAATCGTTGCAAAAAACATATTAGTTGTCAACTATCCCAAAGGTTACAATATCTTATGGAAATAGTTTGTCTCACCGTCGGCGAGATTGCCACCAACTGCTACCTGGTTTCCGACGAAAGTTCTCGGGAGGCTTTGATCATCGACCCGGGTGAAGAAGGTGACTTTATCAGTACCAATATATTAGAAAATAAACTTATTCCCAAAGCTATCCTTCTCACCCATGGTCACTTCGACCACTGCCTCGCCGTACTGGATCTTAAGCTTAATTTTGATATTCCTATTTACTTACACCAGAAAGATCTCTTTCTTTACGAAAAGGCTCACCTTTCTGCTAAGCACTTTTCCGGCATCACTTCCCCCAAACTTCCCCCCATAGATCATTTCCTCACCGACAATCAAATGCTCACTTTCGGTAGATCTTCTCTCAAAGTAATCCACACCCCCGGCCACACCCCCGGTTCTATCTGTCTTTTGTCTCAATCATCTGAGATCCGAGACCTACCCGATCGGCAGGCGGGTCCGAAATCTAATATCTTACTTACAGGGGACACCCTTTTTGCCGACGGTGTAGGCAGAACGGATCTATCCTACTCGTCAGCCTCAGACCTTCAAAGATCCATCGGTAAACTCAGCAAGATACCTGTCAAATCAACTATTTATCCTGGGCACGGCGATCCCACCGACTTGCGTTTTTGCCAGCTATAGGGTATAATGTGCTCCAGTAATCAAATCCTTCCGCACCTTAAGTGAGGTAAAAATGCAACTAGATGATATTCTCCGTCGTTTTGAAGCCGCATACACCAAACACTACACCCTCCCCAGTGATCGGTCGCTCCTCCAAGATCTTGAGGCTCAACTCAAGGCCGGAGAAAAATTCCTCGACCAGCCCGCTACCCTGGATAACATCATGGGCTACGTCCAAGCCGCCATGCAGGCAGCCGGTTTTGGATCCTACTCCATCTCCGAGAGACTCCGCGCGTGGTCACGTTATGTTATCAATTCCCAGGCGCCAGAAAAAATGAAGATCGCTGTCTTCATGAGCCTGGTAGGACTGAGTCTTGGTTGCTCTGACAACGAAAGCATCCGCGACGAAATCCTCGCCTTGCCAGACGAAGCAAACATCGCCGACGTTCTCTGCACCCACTCCTTTTTCTGTCCATGTCTGTAACTATTCCTGAACTGATTACCGCCCCCATAGGGGGCGGTTTTTTGTGCTCAATCAGCCCTTGAGCAAAGATTAAAACGGTACTTTCTCCAGATTCACGTATGTTCCAATTGCATTACCGACCGAATAGACCGCGATCAACAGAAAATTGTTGTTGAGGTTGGTCGCCACCTGATATATCACAAACATGGCCACGAAGCTCTCAAAAAATACCAAGAGGGCCGCAGCGCGTGATCTGCCTTTTGAAATCCAGTAGGTTCTTTGGGTGGCCATAAACATCTCCAAGAAGCCAACGGCAAAGTACATGAGTATATTTAACAAAAATTGCATAGTATTTCCCCAACGGTAACGCTGGGTGATTAGACGGAGATTTACCTGCCGTGGCAGATTTTCCTCCAGGTTCTTCTAACAAAACGGATTTTTCCATTTCAGGTTCAATTTTACCAGACATACCCACCAAATTCAACACTATACAACCTTATAAGGTTTCTGGTGACGCCATCACCCACACCCTCGCCATGCTATATTAAATCCAGCATGACCGAAAACAGAAAAAAGATTGTTGAAAAACTCCAAAAACACCTCTGGTTCAAAAATACTGACCAATCAATCAAAGATGAACTGGCAAATCTCGCAGAAGATTACGATCCTTTTCTCGTCGACCTAGCCGATAGGCCAGACGAAATAGGCGAACTTGATGTTCTTAAAATGATCAAGCTTGGCTACGGCCATTTTATGATCATGCCTGTTTTCGAGGTTCGTTCCACTATCACCAATCAAATATTCACCTACGAATACTGTAGCTGGAAAACTGGCCGGAAACCTGGCATGCGCGTTCTCATCTTTCTTGAACGCGAAGGCGAAATCACCCACTTCGTTCTCTCTAATTCCCATAAATTTTCGGTTGCTCACTCCGTCTATGACGCCATCGGCGGTTTGTACCTCCACATTTTCGAGAACCAAATAGTAAACCTCCCCAAGAAGGTCGAAAACGAAATTCGTTTTCATCTCGGGGTCGAAAAGGTAGAGTTCAAAAAAATCTACGATCTTGGCCGGTGTCATCCCGATTACGGTATGAGCAACAACCAGTCCGATCTTTATGCCGCGACCATCGACATCTCCCACCTCCCCAATCTAGTATTAAAGGAAGACTTCCGCATCACCCACAAGCCTGTAGGTATCGAAATCAAAATTGTCCACATTTCTGAGCTTAGAGACTATATCCTAAACCAAATTGAGGATAATTACTTCCTCTCTGCTATCTCTCGAGTCTTAGTCCACCCAGACTTCAGCCTCCAAATCTGATATCAGGTACTATATTGACATACTACTATCCCTATAGTATGATACTCTCAGACTTATAAAGTTCGACATTCAAAAGTCAATATTTCGTTCCTAAGGAGCCATTTTGTCTCCGACCCTATAAACTTTGTTACCATCCCTGAAATGTATTTTTGACCGCACCATCAGCTTTGTTTATCATTTTTCATTTTCTAATACCCTTAGCCGACTGAAAAATAATGAGCAACTGCACCTCTCTATACAGGCCAAAAAACCAAAGGAGCAATCTTGAACCCCGATTCCCGCGTTCCTTCTCCTATGTTCCGACAACTAGATTCACTATTTACCCCATCGGGCGCCGTGACCGTCAAAGCCCTAGCCAAAATCACAAAGGAGTCTAAATGATCATCAACACACTGCTTGAGTTGTTCGTCCAGAATATCTTTGCCATCGCCGTATGCTTATTTTTCTTGATTTTGATCATCGGGTTCACCAAAGGACAAAAACTAAAGTCCTCCGTCAAATGCAGTAAATGCAAAACACGGTTTAAGGTTAATCCAGCACAGATTCATGAGTCCGTTGGCCAACCTTCAGGTATAGGAGATGATGGTTTCTCATACTGGATTCACTGTCCGCATTGCCATGAACCAAACTCCCCATATTAACTAACAGCAGATCTTTCCCGATACCCACCTCACCCGAGGTGGTTTTTTTGTTGTTTGGGCCTATAAACTGTCAGCTCCTCACCTATAGGTCTTGTGCCTATGCTACTCCTATAATAAACTACTAACAGACTTACAAGGTTCGACCTTAATAAACTCAATCGTTCACTAGCGCTCCCACAATAGGAGCCGTCGAACCGTATTTTCACCCCCTTCCCCATTTTTACGCCGTTAACCCGGTTGCTTTTCCCGCGTAGCTCAAAAGAGCGAAACGGGGTCATCTCGGACTTGATCCGGGATCCATCCTTATACCCCAGGAGGTATTCCCATGTCTTTCAAAAATATTGTTTCGACCCTGCTCGCTTTATGGGCAGATTTTTTGCGTTTTGTCTTTCCCAAATCCACCACCACCCCGATCGAAACCCCTAAGGAGGTTGTCATGCCCGAAAAGAAAGATTTCTATACTGTCGAAGAGCTGAAAGTGAAGTTGCTTGATCGCGACTTCCAGCTCATGATCCACGACTGGGTTCAAAAGACTCTCCGCCCTCTCGAGAACGACGCTGAATACGAACGTCTCTGCGCTTTGGAAGAATTCGTCCCGACTCCCGAAATTATGACCGCCATTTACGCCGCCTTCCGTCCTTATCATGGCGGTGGTGTCGGCCACGAGTTCGGTGGTGGACATTCTTGGCGTGATTTACTCGATGGTCTAGCCATCATCGCCCACGACCCAATACTCAAGACTGCCTATCCAAACGATGTTTTTGCCGGTCTGTTGGGCACCTTCACTCACGACTTTGGAAATGTGGCGAAACCCCGTTACGAAGATAACCTCTGGGAAGGGGGTCATGCCGAAGTGGGTGCCTGGCAGGCATATCAAGTTCTCCAAGATCTGCTCCCCGAACACATCCTGCTTTTGATGGCCTATGCCGTCGCCGCCCACACCCACAAATTGGGTCAGGTGACTTGTGATAATGGGTACGTTCGCGAAACCTGGAACGACCGTCTGTTCTACAACATGGGGCATCCTGTTCGCGTTGCTGTCTGGCTGACCCGTTTTGCAGATCGCCTGGATACCAATGGCGTTACCTTGTTTGCCCGCCACATCCCGGCTAACATCGAAGGCAGTTTCTACGGCGGTAAAGATTTTTCCGCCGCCTCCTTCTATGAAATTGACGGTAAAGCTTTGGCTGTCATGGTTAAACCCGCTGTCATCAAAGACGGCAATGCTCCCTCAACCTTAATGCACATCAGCAACTTCGCCAACAGCAGCTTCAAATTCGGAGCGTATTCTCAGCACGACGCCCGCTTCCCCTCCATGGAGCGTCTCATGACCCACAAAGCCAATCAAGGTCTCCGTTTGGTCGAAGTGGTCAGTCAGTCGACTGGCGAAGCGCTGTTACAAGAAGGTCTTTCCACCCTTGATTTGTTCTGGAACTTTCTCAGCCGCGTTTCCCGCTTCGAATCCATCGAAGAGACCCGACCCATCTTCCTACATATCTGGGGTGAACTGACCTCGGAGGAGCAAGAAAAGTGGCGTGCTGGTCTCGAATTTGCGAGCGATGCTTACTATGAGTGGCTTCGCCTCCTCTACGTCGAGATTGAGTCATCCGAACATCCAATGGTGGTCGCCTGCAAGCATCTACTCCCCGAGTTGAAAGCCAACCTCAGCGTCGAGTAAGCTATTGTCATTTACCTTCACCGCCCCCAAATGGGGGCGGTTTTTTGTGTACCCACAATCAGCACCGATCCCATATTCTTATTTTCTTTTATGTCTAATCGATCTTACAGGTAAAGAAAACTTAAACGTCGTTCCTTTCCCTTCGACACTGTCAAACCAGATTGTTCCTCCGGAAGACTCTACTATTGTTTTCGCCAGATACAGCCCCAAACCACTACCTTCGGTTTCCTTCTTTAGAGCATTACTCCCTCGGAAAAACTTCTCCGCAATTCTTTTTTGTTCTTCCTTTGGAATTCCGATACCGTTATCTTTCACTTCAGTAATTACCTTGTTCCCTTTCAGATATATCTGAACCGTTATCTTTCCACCATCGTTCGTATACTTCAAAGCATTATTGAGGAGATTCGAATATACATGCCTGATTAAATCAGCATCAATCACTACTTCAGGTACATTTTTGTCAATCGTATACTGAAGAACTTTGTTTTCTCCGGCAATATTCACTTTCATATCACTTAAAATACCTTCAACCATTTTTTTTAAGTTTGTCGGCTTCGGAGAAACTATAATTTTTCCGGATTCGATTCGGCTCACATTCAACAAGGCATTTACTAGCTGGATCTCCCGCTCATTTGACTCATTTATCTTTGAAACATATTTTTCTTGCACTTTTGTCAGTTTGCCGGCATCGCCATCCATCAACATCTCCCCAAACCATTTGACGGCCGACAAAGGCGTGCGCAGTTGATGGCTTGCCAGCGAAATGAACTCGGTTTTCATTCTCTCCACCGCCTTTATTCTGCTAATATCTCTCTCGATGCCTACAAAGAAGAGCAATTCCCCCTGCTCACCCAAAATCGGTGATACCCTAACCTCTGCCTCATACAGTTCACCGCCTTTTCTCTTGTTAGTCAATTCCCCCCAAAACGGTTTTTTGTCGTATTTAATTGTTCTCCAAAATTTTTCATAAAATTCCTTCGGCATTTGCGACCCCCATAGCGATGGTTTTTTCCCAACCATTTCCTCCAAAGAATACCCCGTTATCGTCATGGCGGCCTTGTTCGCATACGTTATTTTTCCCTCCGGATCGGTAATAACTACTTGATCGGAGACTCCATCAACCGCCTGTTTAAATTTCCGAATATCTTTTGTGACCAAAAATGCCATGTCCAAAGCCTTTTTCCGAACCGAGATCATACTATAGAGGATAGTCCACCAAAGCAAGTTGATAATTACCATCAAAAACAGGGAAATATTCGGTAAGTTGTCTTCAATACCGGATAATTTGTAGGCCATTCCGGAATCCAAAACAATATTAAAAATACGGTTTAATATTCTCACTTCTTGGGAAACCGAGGCTCGGACTTCATTCACAGAGCCAACAGTTGAAATCACCCGTCCCTGATCTATCAAGCTATATTGCAAACCCCTTAACTCCACTGCTTCATCTCTAAGGCTGGAAGGAGCTATCCAGGTACCGACAAAGCCGATCAAGAAATTTTTTCTCTCCTCCAAAGAATACTCTTTTATTGACGGACTACTATAAACCGGTAAGACAATTATGTACCCTTCCCTTTTACTGCTTGGCGCCAACACATTTAGCTTAATTAACTCAGAAATTACCGGACCGTCCGTCATCACCGCTTTCTTGTACGCTCCCGACGGATCAAGATACATCAGGTCCGACCCCATCAAGACCTCTAAATCCTTACCTACTGCATGCAGATATTTTATTGGCAAGTACTCACCCTTATCCGACCTGGGGAATACAGAATAGTTCAGATAATCAGTTCCGCCAAGCTTCCTTAGTTTCTCCTCAAAGCGATTTAGATCAGCCTTGGCTATTCTTGGTGCATAGAATGGCGAATAGATACCCGGGAACCTGACATCTAATTCACTAGAGAGTATAAAACCATGCCACTTCGTCGAGTCTTCCGTCTCGGAGGAAACCATACTCCTGAGATCGTAAAGCCAGTCCACAGCAGTTGTAACCTTGTCCACCATACCATCGACAATCTGAGCCAGAGTCTGCGTCAACTCTCTACTTCTCCTCTCCTCAACCGTCCGCTTCATATATCCATATACAAAATGTGATCCCCCCAACAAAAATATTGTCGCTACTCCTATCAGAAATACCCTCCAGCTCTCTTTTTGGTGCATACTTCTAAGATTTCTTTGCCATCACCGCCTGAATTTCTTGTTCAATATTATTTAAATCTACGTCCGTTTTCATAAGACACTTTGTCGCTCCCATTTCCATCACCCGATCAACCGAGTCAGGCAGATTGGTAATCACAATGACTGGAATGTCGGCAGTTTTAACGTTTTTTTTTATTTCTTTCAAGACGTCAAGGCCGTTAAATCTACCGGGCATATAAATATCCAAAAGCACCACATCCGGGGCAAAAGTCTCCGCCATCTTTATACCCATTTCACCGTCTGTCGCCACCCTTATATCAAACCCGTCACCAAACTTTCTTCGATACGCTTCGTCCAATAGGAGGTCATCTTCGACAATCAGTAACTTTGTCATATAAATCAATATAGCACAGGAACAGCAGTGTAATGATACTTACTTCTTTTTTCCCAAAACCTTTTCTTTTAAGCCCATTATCTCCAGACCCTTAAGGAGCATAAGGGCGTCATGCATGTACTCTGTTTCTTCTCTGGATACTGTAGGAAAAGCTAGGTAATCATCCTGCGTTTTCCCTGGCATAAAGATCACCGCTTGGCCCGGTTCGGCCCCTGGTTTCACATTTCCTTTACCGATAGAGTCCACCGCCTTGGCCCACCAACCCGGAGCCACCAGCATCGGAAATTTAGTGTAAGCGTTAGAGCCGTCATAGAAAGTTGCCGCCCCGGCATTTGGCATATGAGTACCCACTACCAAACCCGGTTTTTCGTGTATATGCAAGTCGTATAGTCGCTGGAGAGCCCATTCCGGCTTAGAACCGGACCCATGACCTTCCGCCTTATCGGCAGTTACCACCGGATATATTGTTTTTCTACCTTCTCCGGGCCCAATAGAAAGCTTCAGAAGCGACAAATGATGAATCAGTGGAATTCCTGTTTTCGTAGCTACGTATGAACCCGGGGCTACCGGAAGCTGTTCCGGCTCTTTGCCCACCTTTCCTTTCCAAGCGCTTTGCCGCATAGACTCGCACATCATGATTGCCAAAGTTTGATAGTTGGTTCTTTCACCTTCCTTGCCAATTAGCTGAGCAAACCTATCCAGAACATCAATCCTATCAGGAAGTCTCCCAGCATCCTTATCTATCATATTTCTCAGAAAGAGAACCAACCTGTGAGGATTTTCTGCCACCTCTCTCATGAATCCTTGCAGGTCTTTAAAACCCTCAAGGGTCGATCCGATCCTGGCATTAGCCACCAATTCCAGGGCCACCGGAAGTTCAGTTCTAATATCCAAATTTAGAGTGCTATATGGAGCCTTCATTTCAATTTTAGAATAGGGGTTCTTTACTGTCTCCCCACCCACCATCACTTTTCCCGCCGGTCTATCTTCCACGTATCTTGCTCCCAATCTGTTAGACCCGGTAGGGTAGGAAATCAATGGTCCGGTCTCCACACCCTTCTTTGGATCTCGAATCAGTTCCAGCAGTTCTTCTCTTTTTCCCAGCTGTTCCACTCTGTCGAGAAGTGTCACCGCATCAATTGCTGTTTGGGCTTGTCTCAAGTTTGCCGAAGGCATATTCATATCCTCACGTCTCCCTTTTTTAGGAACAACTGTCACCACCTCCCCTTGAGGCTCAGGTCTCGACAAACCAAGTTGGGTACCATATAAGTCGGTTGGCCCATTCGGATTGGTTCCCTTTACGGTACCGGCAGATACATAATAGACCTTGTGTTTGGCACCGGCGTAAACCTCTTCGGCCACTTGCATTCTGTGAATATGTCCGGCCACTGACCCTTTTGGTCTGCTACTCTCGGAGGTGTTTTGCATTACCATTCTTTGCCCATCAACTTCGTCAAACTTACTTCCCTTCGGGGGGTTGTGCCAAACCTTGATGTCGTGTTCGTAACCATTTGGAAATTTAAGAATTAAAGTGCCCCCATTTTGTATCAGTTTTATGTCCAGATCTCCGATCATCGCTCTCCAGGTATTCATCGTATTTTCGGCCATCCATCCAGGATGAGCCCAGTACTCGGACACCATACCAAGTATTCTCCCCGCATTAGCCAAAGGTTCAAAGTACATCATTCTCATAAACTCCAGCTGAGTCTGGGCGTCGGCATCTGCTTTTGAATCAATAGATTGAGAATGTTTACCACTGGACCAACCTTCTATTTCGTCACCCGCAAAGATCACCAGTACATCCGGATTTGACAAAACATACGCCAACAGTTCGTCCATCGCCTCCAGATCCGAAGCCTTACTTCCCAAATGCCAGTCGGAGAGAACAATAATCTGCTTCGGAGCCATGTCCAGCACTTCCTGAGTAACTACCAGTTTACCTCTGTTATCAATCTCTAGCCTTTGGCCTGTTTCGTGATGCGATCTATAATCTTTTATTCTTTCGATATTTGTCCTGTCCGGAGGATAAACACTCACCGTCCTTAGCAGTTTTCCTTGTTCTTTTTGGGCCATACCGCTATGCTATTACTCATCACCTCAAAAAACAACCACCAAAATAAACCTAAACTATAAATCCTACTGATGTTCTTTTAGGAACTCACCGGTCCACATTTCCACATCATTGGCACTGTCAGCCGTCACCAATTTTTTCCTTAGTCCAGAAGAACCATCAAAACCTTTGGTATATCCCACCAAATGTTTTCTCATTGGAAAAAATTTCATATTGGGAAAAGTTGATTCATATCTAGTTGCATGCTCAGCGGCAACATTCAGTTTTTCCTGAAGACTGGGGGTATAACCATCTTTTCTCAAAATCCACGGATTACCAATTGCTTCTCTTCCAATCAGAACCCCATCAACTTTTCCTTCAAGATCAACTTCTTTCCCATCTTTCAAAACCACTTCAAAATTTACTTTCCCTGTTTTAAGTTCTTGAGTTTTTGAGTTCTTGAGTTCTTTTATGTCCCCATTTGCCAAAAACTTCGCCCCACTCTCTCGAATGATCTCACCCGCTTTCAATAGTATTTCCCAATCAGCCTCACCGGAATAAAGTTGTTTGAAGGTTCTCCCGTGCATGGCCACCGCGGGCAGTTCTTGGGAAGCCAAAAACTTCCACCAAGACTCATCCGGCTTGGCACTCCCAATTCTCGTTTTCAAACTTACCGGAATTTCAATATTTTGATTTTTTGAGTTTTTGATTTTTTGAGTTTTTATATAATCATTTACTCCTTCTCTCGTCGCCTCAATTACCGCCGCCGCCAAGCCCTGGTCACGAATGAGACCGGCCCCCCCACCTCTTTTCTCTAACCCAGGTGAGGGACAGCCCATGTTTATATCGATTCCATCAAACCCAAGTTCGCAAATAATCTTTGTAGCCTCAAAAAAGGAATCCGGATCACTTCCAAAAAGTTGGGCAATTACCGGTCGTTCGGACTCATCATAGATTAAGTCTCTCCAAATTTTATGTTCCACCTCGCCTCTTCTTTGAATCCGCCACAATCCTTCAGCACTCACAAACTCTGCATAAATTACATCGGCCAGTCCGTATTTTTTGGCTACAAAGCGCATTGGGGCATCTGTCACTCCGTCCATCGGTGACAAGCCCACAATTGGATAATCTAGATTTCCCCAAAAACCTTTCTGCATCCGTATATTTTACCCCACATCCTTAGACTATGGTAACCTAGCGGCCAGAAGCCAATGGTTGTAAATCACCCCGTCGGACCCCTTATCCTTCCACTTCCTGTTAAAGCTTTCTTTACTACGTCTAATTATTCCAACTCCTTCACCTGGCTCTCTCTCCGATCTTACCGACGGGTCAATAAACCAAACTGAGTTTTCATCAACCCGGTACACAATTGAGTAGTGACCGCTGTCTAGCTTTTTGTAGTGCTTTTCCTTTCCCCACGCCTGATAACAGACCATACACACGTAACCACTCCATAGAATTAGTTCCAAGTCCCGCATCGAACAACCGGATCCCTCAAAGTGCTCAATTCCTTCCTCATTAAGCAATTTTTTTATGTTTCGAATTTTTGTTCCCTCTGTCGGAGTCGGCTTCAGCCGTCGATAAAGATCTGTTTCCAACACGTCTTTTCTTTCCAACAGTAGAAGCAGATTCCCCACTGTCGCCACACCACAGTCGTACTTAAACTTTTGTGTTATCGGCTCAAAATCAACGCGTCGTTTCCTTAAATATCCGGGGGGTTCTTCTTTTTCCACTTTCTGGTTTATAAATAATAATTCTAATATCATATCGAATGGTTTCGCTGCCTTGGTCATGGAATCCCGAAAAGAATGATCGGCACCACTAACTCCGTAAACTTGTACATCCTCAGACACGGACTGTTCCGCCATTACTCGCACTTCCTCTACACTTGCGTATCGATCCAACGCCCCTTGATAAATCACGATCTTACTTGTCACCTTGCTCACATCAGTTCCTCCGGGAATATATCCCAATATCACCAGTTCATATTTCACCTGTTTTTCTTTTGGAAGGGCAGTCAAATAGTCAGCCGCTACCATACCGCCAAGGGACTTTCCAATCAACCTGATTTTTTTATATTTTCCAGCCTCGCATACATCTAAGGCTTTTTTCAAGGTCTCAATCTCCTCCTCCCTCGATTGTCCTTCCTGATGTTCTTCACTTCTATCAATGAAGGGAAAGTTAAACATCACCACGCTTCTACCCAATTTTTTTGCCGTCTGGAAAATCTTTTGCACAGATTCTGATGTTTCGAACCCCTTACTACTTCCATGCAATATCACATCCAACACCTCCTTATCTCTACCATCAAAATATTCCATGTTCAAATCCATACATTACTATATACCAAACTTAATATGACTTTACGAGTCCTACATTCTGACTTCTGGGACCTGAAATCTAAGATCTATCAAACCGCGAGCATCCAATGATCGAGCCCGTCTGCGTCCATCCAACGACCCTCAAAGACCTCTTTTTTTATCTTTCTCACCCCTCTTCGATAGCGCACTCGCTCGCCCTTCACAAATGGGTCAGCCAGCCACAAATAATCTTCTTCAAAACCAAAAACCACGGAATAATGGCCACTTTGAAGCTTCCTGTAATATTTCTTCTCACCCCAAGCCTGATAGGCCACCAAGCACAGCCTCCCTTTTCCAATTTCGGTCTCAATATCACTCAGCTTGGCCTCATATCTCTCCTTCGTTCTTAGTCCGTGAGCCAACAACAATTTCTTAATATCTCCAACCAAAGTACCATAGCTGGGTTTAGTGTGTAACCTTTTTTTGAGATTTAACCTGTTTGACCTTAACCCTCTGGTCCCCAAAATCGTTTGTACGCAAGCCACCCCACATTCATATTTATTCACCTGAATTACCGGCCTTACAGGCACAAGTAGTATTTTATCTTTCTTTATTCCCACGACCCAATTCTAAGCCGTCGCATGCCCTTTTACAACCGTCATTTTAGCCTCAAAATAACAATCGGTCATTGCGAGTTTCGATACCCCAAACCATGGCAATTCCACTCCACCTAAACCTTCTTAAACATAAAGACCTCATCATAAATCAACCCTCCCTCCCACGACTCCTTAATACCCCCAATTAACCGTCCAAACTCCAAAAACCCCAGATGCCTATAAATTTCCTCCGCCTCAATTCCGCCCCGGACTGTCAGCTCCAGAATATTCACTCCAGGGAGGCTCTGCACCCAATTTTCCCCAGCTTCAAACAGTCGTGTACACAGCTTCAGCCCTCGATATTCCTCAGCCACTACGACATCCGTCACTCTTACTCGGTGACCTCTGGTGAGCTTGCTCAATCTTTCAAAAATGGCTTGGCCGACGACGGCTCCATCTATTTCGATGACCAATCGTTTTGTGTTCCCCAAGACGGACTCTCTCCTGTCACGTTCTAGCCCGGCTTTTATGGTTTCCCGACTGTTCCTTGGTTGTAATTTTCCTATAGCGGCATCATCAGACAGCTTTGCCTCCCGTACATTTATTATCATTCCCAAATTCTACTATAATTACTCCAAAGTTCCCTAAAAAATGAGGTAAAAAAATGTCAGACCTGTTTGAACCAAAATTCGATGCCAACCAGATTTATGAACCTGATGATTTTATCTTCCGGATTGAGATCATCCTCACAGAGGTTTCCCCTTCTGAAAAGCTTCACCAAGTGCTCCAAAACTGGCTCACGTGGGCGAGACAACACTCGAGTGACTGCCAAATTGCTTTTATGCCAGGCCAGAACGGTTCCATCGAACCGTTCTGCATAGAAACAGTCAGAATTAAGAACAGTTCTCGCTAAGGCAGGTCCTCCTGCCTTTTTTGTGTGCGCTTATAGAATAGAACCAGAGACTCCAGTCTATTTTCAATCTCTCTCAGGACTGCATCTTAAATAATGTGTGGGCGCTCTTGGGGTCGAACCAAGCACCTCGGTCTTATCAGGACCGCGCTCTAACCAGATGAGCTAAGCGCCCAAAACCACTCGTACATTCTAACACAAACAGCTCAAAATGAGCACAAAAAACCCGCCTTAAAGCGGATTTTTCGGTTCGTAGTGGTTTGATTAATCAAACCCGCAAGCAAAGCAGCAAGCTCTTATCGTTTCAAGAGTGGCAAGAGTCAGGTAGATTGTGTTTAGACACTCACCTACCAATAGTGTGGCGATATTATCATCCGGTCTCGTGAAGACCTTAACTCCTAGAAAGGAGGTGATCCATCCGCACCTTCCAGTACGGATACCTTGTTACGACTTAGCCCCCATCGCCAGTCTTACCTTAGGAGGCCCGCTCCTTGCGGTTGCGGGTACCCACTTCGGGCACTACTGACTTTGTTGACTTGACGGGCAGTGTGTACAAGAATCGAGAACGTATTCACCGCGGTGATGCTGATCCGCGATTACTATCAACTCCCCTTCACGCAGGCGAATTGCAGCCTGCGATCCGAACTGAGGATGGGTTTATAAGGATTAGCTCCGGCTCGCGCCTTGGCATCCCGTTGTCCCACCCATTACGCCATGTGTGTAGCCCTAGATATAAGCGCCATGCTGATTTGACATCATCCCCTCCTTCCTCCACGGAAAAAACCGTGGCAGTCTGCTATGGATATTTAACATAGCACAGGGGTTGCGTTCGTTACGGCACTTAAGCCGACGCCTCACGACACGAACTGACGACAACCATGCAGCAGCTGTGTAACACCCTCGAAGGAGTCCCTGTTTCCAGGGATTTGCAGTTACATGTCAAATCTAGGTAAGGTTCAAGGTTTCGTATCCAATTAAACCACATGGCACGCTGATTGTGCGATTCCCCGTCAATTCCTTTGAGTTTTAGCCTTGCGGCCGTACTCCCCAGGCGGAACACTTAACGCGTTAGCTTACACCACTCCCCTTACGGGAAATAGCTAGTGTTCATTGTTTACGGCTAGGACTACAGGGGTCTCTAATCCCTTTCGCTCCCCTAGCTTTCGTTCATCAGCGTCTGGAATGTTCTAGTTGCCTGCCTTCGCTTTTGGTATTCTTCTTGATATCAATGGATTTCACTCCTCCACCAAGAATTCTAGCAACCCCAAACACCCACTAGTCTGTTAGTTTATCGAGCATCTCTGGGGTTGAGCCCCAGGCTTTAACCCGATACTTAACAAACCGCCTACGATACTCTTTACGCCCAATAAATCCGGACAACGCTTGCGCCCTACGTATTACCGAGGCTTCTGGCACGTAGTTAGCAGGCGCTTTCTAATAGGGTACCGTCGGTTTTCTTCCCCTATCACAGTGGTTTACGACCCGAGGGCCTTCATCCCACACGCAGTGTCACTGCATCAGACTTTCGTCCATTGTGCAAAATTCCCAGTTGCTGCCATCCGTAGATGTATGTTCCGTGTCTAAGTAACATTGTGGGGGGCCACGCTCTCACGCCCCCTAGCCGTCATAGCCTTGGTAAGCCATTACCTTACCAACTAGCTGATAGCGAACAGGCTCATCTTTCTGCGGCCGGTTAAGGCCTTTCTCCTTGCGGACTTATGCGGTATTAATTGGCCTTTCGGCCAGCTATTCCCCACAAAAAGGTAGATTCCTGTCTTTCCTCACCCGTCTGCCACTGCTCCATCTCTAGCCTTGCGGCTAAAGACTTCACCGTTCGACTTGCATGCTTAAGGTACACTGCCAGCGTTCGTCCTGAACCAGGATCAAATTCTCAAAAAAAATTGAATTTTAAGTCACTCTCACCACTCTTCAAACGACAAAAATTATCGAAATAATTGAAATCAGCTCAATTATTTGCTGCTTCACTTGTTAACGAGCTTGGATATTTTAACAGCCCTTCCGAGCCTCCGCAAGAGCATCTTTACAGATATTCTTTTGCAGGTAAAAAAACTAACCGAAATCCAAATCGGTAGGCTTATTTTATCACAATTCCTCCATCAATATCAGCCATTTTTTCCACGATCTATCCCATAATTTGATTTTTTATCGAATTAAAGGTATCATATCCCCAATCTTCGCAACCAAGCAAGCTCATTCACATTTTTCAAAAGGAGGTCTCGTCATGACCAACAAGTCGTTTCTTTTTTGGATGGATCAGGGAGACCAGCCCTCTTCAGTCATCGCCATGAAACTGGGAAATACCACAGAACCGTTTATTGTCAGGCTCACTGGCGGTTGCGGTTTTATGAATCAAGCAGATGGCACCCGGAGTATTCGCATTCTCACTAAAGCCCTCACAGGTTTCAAAGGAATCCTCCTCTACGGTGGAACTCGCGTTTTTTGTCCAACGAAAGATACCAAATCGGGTTACCGTGTCTTCCCCACCATTCTTGAGGTTCCTCCCAAGCTCCGTCGTATCAATCCAGGCATGTTATCTTTTGGGATTATTCCCAAAATGACTCACGTCGAATACAGCCGGCTAGGCCTCATTATTGCCAAGGACCCGGAAACCGGCTTCCTCACCGTTATTCATCCAAATCAAGACCTCTGCCTCGTCCTCCAAAAGAACGTAGACCAGATGTCCTTTTGGGACGCCGAATGGATTGAGTGCCTTTCTATTATCAAGGAATTCCTCGCCCACCGTACCAAGTTTGGCACCGTTTTGGTCGCCTACAACGGAGGGGAGGTCACCGGTCACGAAATCGATGCCTGGGCGGAAGAAGGACTGCCTGTTATTCTAGTCGCTGGCAGTGGTCGCAAAACCGACGAGTACTGTCAGAACCTGGCATGGCTACAAAAGCATCCTTCGGTTTCAGTCTGCCAAAACCCACAAGAAATTAGGCAGAAGATCTCATCTTTAGGAGGATTGTAAATGTCACGACCACCATTTTTAGTCACTGCCCGCAATGGGCGCTCTCACTTTTTTGTTGGACCGTTCCTCCCTCGAGCCATGGCCATCGCTGCCCAAGAGGCATACGCCAAGGTGATCATCCGTCTTGCCGGTGGTATGAACAATGGCGATGCCATCTTCCCCTTCTTCGACAACGCCCTAGTTAACGTATCCGGCTCGATCCTTATGAGCGGAGGTACCCGGTGCTTTGACGAAAAAGGTGCCATTCAAGCTTCCGTTGTCGAAGTCGCCGCTAAGATCGGCTCCCGTTACAACAACATCTCGATGGGCAGCTTCCCCCGTACCGCACGTTTCGGTTTCGTCGACGATGGACGTTTCATGGTCGGGGATGGTGAAAACGTAACTGTCAACATGGGAACCGACTTTGTCTGCGCTATCCAACCCGGACCGGAAGACAATCAAGTCTTGGGCTGGGATGGTGACCTCGAAGCCTATCTCTCCTTCATGGATGGTTTACGTCGTGAGAATGGCTTTTTGGCCGGTGTCATCGTTTGGAATGGGGGCCGGGTAACCATTCAAGAAGCCATCAAAGCCCGTGATCGTGGCTTCCACGTATACGTAGTCTCTGGTTCCGGACGCGCAGCCGACTCTGAGCTGGCTCCAGCTAATTTTTCAGGATCAAATATCTTTCATGTACCCATGAACAATCCCCGTACCCTGGCCGACCTACTTTCAGAACACCACTTCACTCTCTAACAACATTCCAGACCCTCTCACGAGGGTCTTTTTATTGCCAAATTATTAAGTAATGTTATATTTAATTATGCCCAAAAAAGCTGCCCGCAAAAAAACCGTTACCAAGAGCACCAAGGTTACGAGACGCGTCAAAGCCGTCAAATCCTTCACTTTGTCCGATAAACAAGACAGTTACCTTCCCCTGCTACTTGTAATCCTCTTTGCTTCGGTAATCTTCCTTCTTATCGCTCTGACTTTCTAGCCAACCTCCGCCAACTAACAATAAACCCAGGCTTTCACCTGGGTTAAAACTATCCCAATCTAAGGGATCTTCTTGTCTTCATAAATTCGATTGCTTCCTTGAAGCCCAAGACCTTCCCTCTTGAAAATTCGATTTCATTTTCCGGGACGGAACTTTGACGAATCAACACGCCGTCGATCTTCATTGGAAACCTGGCAGGGTTGTCAGTGACCAGACCCCCCATGAGGAAAAGGAAATGGTCGATATCGGTATTAACCAAACGTATCAGGCAGTTTCCATTACCTGCCTCTATGATCAGAACTTCAAAATAGTACCCCGCGTGGGGGTTTGCAGGCACAAATCGTACCTGATTGCTTTCGTCCATTTTAACTCCTTAATGTACTAGATTTTAGGTTGGGTAATTCTACACCCAAAAGCCCCATAATACAACTAATAGCCTCAATTTTGGGCAAAAAATCGCCCCACCATCTGGCGGGGCATCATTATTAGTCTTCGGCTTCATTTTCGACGATTAATGCTTCATCGGCTCCATGCCGCGCATCACGGCGCTGAGCGAACAACACCTTGTCTTCCCTATCATCCCACTCACGGAAACGATCCGAGTTCCCGCGTGACGCGTGATCTTGACGACGTCCGCGCCCTGTCTGCATGAACTTCGCACGGTTATTCTCTTTTTCTTTCAGCGGATCCAAAGTTCCTCCATTGAGCAAAAATATTTGGATTCAAAGCAAAAAGGAAAGGTCTGCGGTTGTAATTTCAAACCTACAGCCGTATTCTATCCCCATAGTAATCTATTTGCAACCTATTCAATCACTCCGCCACCCAAGCATTCTCCTTCGTGGGAGTAGAAGACTGCACTTTGGCCTGGCGCGATTCCTCGAACAGGCTTATCCAATATTACGAGCAAGCCTCTCTCAATCTCCATCCCCCTAGCACCTATCAACTCCCCTCCATGTCGTATTCTCACGAGCAGATCATTCAGGTTCCATTTTGTGTTCGATACCCTGTTCACGCTTCCCACTTCAAGCTGATCCCCCATTGCCCCAATCGCCTCCGCCACCACCAGCTCATTCCTCTTGGCGTCTTTCGCTATTACATAAAAAATCGGTGTCACATCTCCCATTTCGGTTTTTATAGTTTTGAGTTTTTGAGTTTTTGAGTTTTGTAGCCACCCTCCCCTTTGACCTATTGTATAAAACCATACTCCATCGTGAGCACCCACCTCGAGGCCTTCAGTATCCAGCACCTTACCGAGAACCACTTTTAGCCTTCTGGCCAAAAACTCTCGCACCTCTACGTTGCCTACAAAACAAATCCCTTGACTGTCCTTCCTGTCCGCCACCGAAAGCTTTGCCTCTTTGGCCAGCACTCTAACTTCATTTTTCGTCAAATCTCCCAAAGGGAAAAATACGTGGCTTAATTCCTTTTGCGTCAGCTTCCACAAAAAATAAGTCTGGTCTTTATGCTTATCCTTTGGAATAAAAAGCGAAACCAAATCCGGTACAGAAGCGGACTCTTTACTCAAAGTTTTCGAGTTTTCGGGTTTTCGAGTTTTTTTCAATTTCGCGTAATGTCCTGTCGCAATATAGTCAAACCCGTTCTCTATCGCCCAATCCAAAAAAAGCCCAAACTTTATTTCACTATTACAGAGCACGTCCGGATTTGGCGTCCTACCAGCTTCATATTCTTCATAAAAATACTTGATTACTCTCTGGTTATATTCCTCTGAAAAATCCAACACCTTAAATGGAACCTCCAGTTCCAAAGCGGTTTTAAGTGCCATTTGTCTATCCTCATCCGCCCGACAGCCGTTTTTCTTGAACCATTCTTCTCGAGTTTTTTCATCCACCCGTCTGCCGGCAGGTAGATCTTTCTCTATCTCACTTTTAGGAGGCCAGCAATAGAGATGAACTCCGACCACGTCATAGCCTGCCTTTTTCAAAAGCATGGCGCTCACCGCGCTATCAACACCTCCAGAAATCCCAACGGCTACTTTTTTGCGATTCACAGCCTATATTTTACCTTATCTTTATCTGTTTTACCCAAGTCAACAAATAATATTAGGCTCTCTGCTTCTTCGTCGCTTCTTTTATTCGAAACTCACTCTGCCCCTGCTTTTTGTCTTTCAATACCTCACTTTTTCTCTCGACACCTTTTTTCAACAGCTCTTCCTTGCTCTCACCAAACTGATTATGAAAACTTGGACTGTATACCGTACTCTTCTGCCTCATGAAAAAATTGTAGCATATATTACCCTCTTTTTTCTCCTCCTCCCCCTACAACATCCAGCTTAGGAGCCTCTTTACCCGTTATCCCCCTCTCTTTTTCCTCTGACCTCCTAAGGGCTTCCTGAACACGTCTTTCTATATCAGCCATCTTCGCTTCTAACTCAGCCGCCTCTTTTTCTTTTTGTAGTTTGATACGGTCGGTTAAATTCATGAATAATATTATAACCCGGCTACTTTTATATGCTAACCATCCTACCCGCCACATTTATTTCAGGGAAAGCCTTCTCAAACCACTTAAACTGGGCCGTTCGGTTTACTTCCAATATTCTCCATTGCTTGCTGTCCTCATCCCAGGCCACATCCAAACCGGCAAAGTTTGCCTTCAAAACCTTCACCGCCTCGACGCTCAATTTCTCCAGCTCAGCCATTTGTTCCTTGGTAAACTTTGGTTTAATTTTAGACAGTTCCTCTTGTTGCGCCAGCACCTGGAACTTATCTTTTTGTCTATGTTTCATCATACCTAAAACTTCACCATTCAAAACCAGCACACGGTACCATCGTCTGATTTTCAGAACCGGCTGAATCAAAACGTCTCCCTCACTATATTTCAGAGCTAGCTTATTAAGTCGTACGATCGTCTCAGCCAGTTTTACATTCTTACCGTGAGATCCAAAGCGGGCCTTTACCATCACCGGAACGAACTCACTTTTTCTCTTTTCCAAAATCTCCGAATATCTCTTCCAACCTCGCTGTCCTCTAAAGGATACAAAGGGAATCACCGGCAACCCAGCCTCGGCAAGCAGCAATCCTTGTTCGAGTTTACCCATCAAGGGAAAAAACTTAAAACTTTCCCCATTAATAACTTTGATTTCTCTTTCTGCCGACCTCGTCTGCTCTAGGTATTCCAATATCACCGACTTCACCCCCAGCATCGATTCACCACCCCGTTTGGTAGCCGCTCTGGGGATAATCAGGTCGTATTCGTCAAGTTTTCTTCCTGTTCCCAAATCCACTATTGGTCTACCCATTTTGCTCACACCAATCCGGACATGCTCATAATTTACCTTATCCACGCCATACCCAAGCTTCACGGCCTCCTCCGCCAACCGCCTTGGCTCATACTCACCCCTAAATCTGGTTAGTATTAATATCTTTTTCATTATTTTGATTTTTTGAGTTTTTGAGTTTTTCCGAACTTTTCAACACAATACTCCAATATTTTCCTAGCTGCATTTATTTTTGTTCTTTTTTCGAACACTTTGAACTGGGGGGCCTCATTTACTTCGATGATATAAACTTTTCCATTTTCGGTGCTCCTCACCAAGTCAGTCCCGGCCACTTCCACCCCAAGGACTCTCGCCGCCGCCTCAGCTGTCTCCTTGACATCATCCGGCAAGTCCACACCAAGTGACCGTCCCAAGCTTTTATTCAATATCAACTTTTCTTCTTTCACTTGGCGCTTAAATCCTCCCAAACACTTATAGCCAACCGTCATAACTCTAAAGTCTCCATCATTCTTTATATACTCTTGCACCAAGAAACCACGGAAGACTGGTACCTTTTTATTAGCCAACCTTGCCTTTTCCTTCCTTCCTTCCAGAACGTGTTTCAGTTTCTCCAAGTCTGCCAGCTCTCTTACCCAAAAAGTTCCCATCCCGTGTCTGCCACCAGCCGACAGTTTCACAATGGCCGGTAACTCCCAAGACCCCAGCTCTTTTTCCAAGTCCTTAAAGCTCTCTACATACGCCGACTTAGGATAAAGAACACCAGCATCTGCTAATTGCCAGCTCATTACCGACTTAAATCTTCTCAATGGTCCATCAGTCATCAAGTACTCATCCACTACAGATACATTATGTTTCTTGGCGTAGAGCTGCAGCAACTTACTCCACTCCAACTCCGATCCTACAGACCGAAAGTACCACCCATCAAAGCTCTTCATGTCCATCTCCCCAAACATAATTTTATCGCCTACCAGTTTCAGTTTTCTGTACTTTACCGGCACCAATTCAATTCCCAAAACACCTGCCTCGTCTTGAAACCTTTTCTCACTCTCGTCAAATGTCAGTCTGTGTAGATATGCAATTTTCATATTCAGTTAATTAAATTCATTTACCAAACATCTTTGAAGGTGCAGAAGACTAGCCAACAACCGCACGCAGGCGGGAACCCGGTACTCCAGGGAGATCCGAGTACGGTTTTGGCGGGCTTCGAACCAATAAGATGTTTCATAATAATATTTCTACTTTCTAATTTTTACCAGACCAGGATCCACCACAAACTCTCTCAGATCCCGTCGCCCGATTAATAACTGCCTTCTCAGGTTTTTTCTGTCCGTCACACTCGCTCTGGTCTTGATTATTCTACCCTTAAGCTTGAGAGTTAGGGCAATCAGAGTTCTCTCCTCAATACCCAGGGAATTTTTTACCTTCTTTGTCCACAATACATTTTCTGGAGTCAGCAATCCTAACTCAAGCGCCAGGGAATAATCAATCGACGAGCTCCTGGCTCCGGTATCAATTTTCGCGTTTAGCTCAACCATTTTCTTCTTCCCGTTTCGTACTTTTATTTTTTCGAAGATACCCACCACCGGCTTCTCTTCCCCTATGAATCGGACTCTATTGGCGAACTTGCTGGCAAAAAGGGCCTTACCGATTTTGACCCCTTTTTCGGCCTCCTCCACTTCTAGCCCCTCAACTCTCTCCAATCTTCTCCGCAAACCAGCCATGTTCGCGATCTGAATAGACAAACCAGGCTGATCATTTAGCTCCAAGACCACCGGACCTTTTTCTTCGTCAATCAGCATGTCTACGGACAGGTAGTTTAATTTAGAAATAATCTGTGTCTCTACAGCCATCTTTAATATTTTGTTCCAATAAGGAATTGTTATTCCGTTCACTTTATTATTAGAATCCGGAAAATATTTCACCGATCTGTTTTTGTACACTCCGTGAGTCGTAATTCCCGTCGCAATATCAATCCCCAACCCGATGGCTCCTTGGTGGAGATTGGCTTTACCGTTACTTTCATCCGTTGGCAGGCGCAACATAGCCATCACCGGAATGTTATTGTAGACAATCACCCGAACGTCAGGGGCTCCACCCACCGCCAATTTTTTAAACTTTGGATGTATCTTTATTCTTTCCTCGATCATCGCTTTGTCCGGCAAATTGTTATGTGAGTACTTTCCTTCTGCGATATCCATTGAGTGCAAGATCAAATCTTCAACTTTTATCTTTTTATCGTCCACTGTCAAAAACACCCCGTTCTCCTTCGCCGCCCTTTTAACTAAGACGATTCCTTGCCCTCCAAACCCTTGAACCGGTTTAATCGCAAACCCCTCTTTCAACTTATTCCAGTTATACAGTCGGGCAGCCTTTGCGTTCCCAATAGTTCCCAATAATCCTGGATGAGCCACTCCGGCTTTTTTAAGCATCTTCTTGGTGAGTAATTTGTCATCCGCCCTACGCCGAGCACTCTTCAGATTCAGCAGCAAGTAATCAGCCGAACGGGCATTTAGACCCAATATGTCGGATAGTTTTGGCATTATTTGGATAATAGCTTTCTAAATCGCCAAACCTCTGACAACCTTAATCCTTTATATTTCCCAATGAGCAGGTCCAGCACCAGAATCAAAATTGCCGATATTTCCGGCTGCAACAGGATCTGATTCTGGATCCAAGTCGAACTCATCAGCTTATAGGCAATAAATGCCAGAATTATTGTCTCCATTGTCATCCCCAGAGATGTCGAAACGCTTCTCGTAATTTGGGTTTCTATAAACGTCTCTGCTAATAGGACAAAAATCATAATCGGGAAAATACCCACGTTCATTAATCTCTCTAAACCAATCATCGGAGACATAATTAGAAGCCCCAGCACCGCAATTGAAATTAACCAAATCAATACGGCCAATTTAGGTAAATAGGGAATCCTGGCTTTCTTTATAGCCATTCGTCCAAAAACAGCCGATGTCATCACGAAAGATAAAAGTACCAACCCAACCATCCCTCCGGTCGACACAAAAGCAATAGATAGCAACGCCGGTACGATCATTCCAAAGCCATTAACTCCGACCACTTGTCGTGAAAATGCCACCAAAGCAGCTACCAGTGGAAAGAGGAAAAGCAAAACAAGTGTGTTTGGCGACACCCCATCAGCCACGGCTTTTCGAATCGCCAGTTTCAGCGAGTTCACGACCCACCAACCCTTCACCTGTTGAGTTTCCAATAAAGTCGTTAACCTGTCCCCGTCTGCTTTGGGAACCGTAAGATCAATTTCTTGAGTCTCTTGTTGGGCAGAACCGGTCGCCACAATTTCCCCAAAAGAAGGCTTTTGAGAGTTCACTGCCAAAATTCCGACAGGAAGGCTAAAAAAACAGAGCAATGTCAGGATTATTACCATTCTTTTCATGTCACGTATTTTACCGCATATCGAGATGGCAAACCAGTCGTTTGCCCTAATAAGTTGACAAATACGTAAAATTGTTACATTCTATATCTATATTATGAAAAACTCTTACGGCCCAAGTTCGTTTGGTTTATCAAAAAAACTTCCCAATAGGCACATCAAAGCCCTATGGTTAATCGCCCTTTTGGTTATAGGCCTTCCATTGTTGGCCTTTGCCGCCAGTTTGACCACTAATCTAACCCCCAAAGCCTTCACCCCCACCGGCCAAACGATCTGCAAAGAGGCCGTCAAAACCTATAAGTTTGAAAAGCCCTGCACCTTGCCCAGTATTAGCCCAAGCAACACTCCTAGCGTTACACCCACCGGTATCGCCGGAGGTGGAGTTAATAGGGCATATTACAGTATTACTTATACTTGTATAGATGGTTATCAGGGCACGATCGACGAGAAGTCCTGCCAGTCTGGTAACAAGCTTTTGACCCAAGTGTATGCTATTTGTGGCGAACACAGCCGAATCAAAAGTCTTTCCTATGCAGACCCTTGCCGTCCGACTTTCACCACACCCACCGTTACTGTAGCTCCTAGCCCCACCACCTCTGGTCCTCAATACTACAAGACGGTAAACTACGTCTGTGCAGACGGTTACGCGGGAGTATACACATCCGTTTGTCAGAACCGAAGAGATCTCTCGGATCAGGTCATGGGTTTGTGTAAGAACCATTCAATCTGTCCCAAACCATCAGCAACACCTACCCTTACAACCACCATTATCCCCACGAGGACTATCACCCCGATTCCACCCATTACCATTACCGATACAGTTACAAGCAATGTCGCGCCAGTAATAACCACCACCGTCCTACCGGCCGGAAACATAAACTCCACCTACGGTGGCAGCGTGGACGCCATCGATGCCAATCAAAAAGATCAGCTAACAATGACCATGTCCGGGTTACCCTTTGGACTGAGCCAAGGTCCTTGCGCTTCTTTGAGCACCGGAGGCAAAATTACCTGCTACATTTCCGGCACACCGGCAAACACAGGTATTTATACCGTCAAAGTGAACGTCAAAGATAATCGTGGAGGTTCGACAGACAAATCTCTCACCCTCTCCGTGTATGAAGGACGGCCAAGTCCCACACCTCTCTTTACGCCCATCGTTCCGCCACCAATCAACTAGAAAAAGGCAACTAAAAAAAGCTCTCCGAAAGGAGAGTTCTTATTGATTCGCAGATCGGCTTCTTCTATACTCATAGTATATGGAAAATCAGAATGTTCCGCTCCAACCGGTTAACATCGAAGCCCCTTCACTGGAAAAACCCAAAAACTTTTACCAACGGCTTTCCGCAAAACAAAGAAAGTCCATCATTGTTATCATCCTCATCGCCATTTTTCTTCCGATAGTTACCGCTGTCTCCCTGCTCGCTACGAGAATCAATTCCAAAGCTTTTCTTCCCGGGAGTATCGTTACTCCCATTCCCACACGCACACCCCGCACCTCTCCTACGGTTGGCACTATCCACGGAAATCCGACCCCTCCACCCATCTCCACTCCTTCTGTTATTACACCTACTACTGTGGGCAACGTCTCACCTCAAATCACCACTACATCTTTGCCCATGGCTTTTGCCGGAAAGCCATATTCGGCTACCATGGACGCCACGGACGCAAACATCACAGACGTCTTGTCTCTGACCGCCACAGGACTTCCAACGGGTCTTACCCTCGGCTCATGTGCCTCAATTACCAACAGCGGACAAATTACTTGTACCATTACAGGCACCGCCACCGTGATCAAATCATACAACGTCCTTATCACCGCCACCGACAATCAAGGCGGTTCAATTTCCAAATACTTCCCCTTGTCTGTGGTTGTAATACCTGTACAGTCCGGCCCGGGTGGTATTGAAGTCGTCGAATAAGTCTTTCCATACAATAAACCAAACCCCGCCGGTTGGCGGGGTGATCGGTAAAGATTCTTCTCTTTTTATTTGGCGGGAGCAAAGATATCGTCATGCATCTCCCAGAACTTACCCTGCTCGCCGGCACACAGAGCTGCTTCAGCGGCCTTCTGTGCACTTGGGTGAAAGGACAAAGGGAAGCTCTTATACTCCAAGCTAATTTTACCTTTGTACTTCTCCATAATCGCTTTTACTGTTGGGAAAGCTTTCTCGCAATAAGGGCATTCAAAATCCGTGAACTCCACTATTTTAATTTTTGCATTCGACGGTCCGTCTACATAACTTTTGGCCAGGTTCATAGTCAGCCTCTTACCGCTTTCCCCAAGAGCCGCTGCGGCCTTATCCCCCGACCCATTCTTAAGCTCTGCATCAATTACACTTTCAAACGAAGATTGTGGTTGGGCTCCCACCAACATGACTCCATTTATGATAAAGGACGGGGTTCCGCTTACTCCCAAAGCCGCTCCTTCTTTCTGTTCACTTGCCACTCTTTCTGCCATTGTTCCACCATCTAAGCACTGATCAAACTTTGTCGCATCCAGACCAAATTTTTTGGCTCTAGCTTTCATGCTAGCCACATCAAGTTGTCTTTCTGGAGCTTGAACCTGTGTCGGAGCCGTCGTATCCGTTCCAGCAACGTTATTCTTCAGTCCCTCCACCTGGGAAGACAATCTCCCTACATAGAAAGAAGCCACAATTAGTAACAACACCAGGATAGGTGTGTAAAGGGTTTGTAAACCGGTTTTTTTATCTGACATAGAAGAATAATACCAGATAATTATAAAAACACTACCCCACTACAAAGTTTATTGTCTTCCCTTTAATATAAATAACCTTTTTTATTTCTCCTGAATCTAAATATTTTTTTATCTTTTCCGATTTTTTTGCTTCTTCAATCACCCGCTCTTGATATTCTTCAGGATCTATCATCAAAGTTCCTCTTAGCTTTCCATTAACTTGCACTGTCAGCAATACAGTATCACTTATCAAATATTTTTCCTCATAAACAGGAAACTGCTGTGTGTGGATACTGAAACCTCCCCCGATCCTAGCCCACAGTTCCTCAGCTACAAAAGGAGCAAACAAAGATAGCACTTTGATCATACTGCCCAAATCACTCTTCGTAATGTTGCTACCAGGTTTCGATAAAGCATTTACGGTCTCCATTAGTCTGGCAATAACAGTATTAAACTTAAATTCAGCAACATCCTCTGTAGCTTGCTTAATTAATCTATTGATTGCCTTCGCACTCTCTCCATCTGATACTTCATTATTTCCGGCATGAAGTTCGATCAGGTTATAAAACTTTTCAATAAATCTTCTGACCCCAACAAGCGATCGCTCATTCCAGACCATCGTAGCATCAAACGGACCCATGAACATAAGGTAAGTTCTAAGTGAGTCGGCTCCATACTTTTCGACAAACTCGTCTGGCACGATCACATTGCCCTTACTCTTACTCATCCTATTCCCATCGGGACCAAGAATTACTCCATGGGATATTCTCTTCTTGTATGGCTCAGTGATATTCTTTGGAACTACACCCAAGTCCCAAAGAAACTGATAAACGAATCTCGAATACAGCAAATGTAAAGTATTATGTTCGTCTCCGCCCACGTAAACATCCACCGGCAACCAGAACTCCATTTTTTTCTCATCTGCTAAGACATCTGTGTTATGGGGGTCACAATACCTCAAAAAGTACCAATCGCTTCCGGCCCAGTTTGGCATCGTATCAGTTTCTCGTTTAGCTTTCTCTCCACACTTCGGACAGGTTGTTTCCACCCACTCCTTAATGTTGGCTAGTGGTGACTCGCCCGTATCGGTTGGTAAATATTTCTCCACTTCCGGCAACACTACCGGCAAATCTGTCGCCGGTATACTTACCCAACCATCTTTCTCACAAAAAACCATAGGGATCGGCTCACCCCAGTAATGCTGTCTGCTAAATATCCAATCCCTCAAATGATACTCAACTTTCTTGGTTGCCCATTCGTTCTCAATCATCCAATTACTCACTGCTCCAAACGCCTCCTCCCGGGCTTTCATCCCGTTGAACTTCCCCGAGTTTACCATCAATCCATCCTCAATTACTTTTTCGTAGCTATCGATCAAATATGCCGGATCTTCAGGTGGCACTTCCACTTGGACAATATCCAGGCCATATTTCTCTGCGAACATATAGTCCCGTTTATCATGAGCCGCCACTCCCATCACCGCCCCTGTACCAAAATTTGCCAACACGTAGTCCCCAATCCAAATTGGTATTCTTTTTCCATTTACCGGATTGATCGCGTAGGCGCCGGTAAAAACTCCCGTCTTCTCAGACACCCCGCTGGTCCTCTCAAACTCACTTTTCTTTTTTGTTTCCTTTAAGTATTGCGAAACCTCTTGGGACACCGAAGTGCTGTGACTCTCTGAAACGATCTCTGCCACCAAAGGATGTTCCGGCGCAATGGCAATCCAGGTCACGCCATAAATAGTTTCAGGAAATTTTGTAAAGCACTGTATTTTGTGGACAGAGTTCTCTATCTCAAAATCAATATTTATCCCTTCTTTTTTTCCAATCCAGTTTATTTGAGCAGCCTTGACCTTTTCAATAAACTCCGTGTCGAGGAGACCGTTAATTAGTCTGTCGGCATAGTCTGTTATTTTTACTACCCACTGAGAAATGGTTCTTTTTGCTGTTTCAGTCCCACATCTCTCGCACTTCCCGTCAACCACCTCTTCATTGGCCAAACCTATCTTGTCCTTAGGACACCAGTTAATTGGCATTTCCTGCTTTTCAGCCAGCCCTTTTTCAAAAAGTTTAGTAAATATCCACTGAGTCCACTTATAGTATTCCGGTAAAGTTGTATTCACTTCACGGTCCCAATCAAAAGAAAAACCCAACTTCTTCATTTGTTCGTGGAAAGTGTTTGTTACCTCCTTTGTAATTTCTTGAGGTTTCCGGCCGCTTTTGATAGCGTAGTTTTCGGTGGGTAATCCAAAAGCATCCCATCCCATGGGAAACATCACATTTTTTCCCTGCATTCGCTGAAATCGAGCATAGACATCCGCCGCCGTCATGGCAAAGGCATGACCCACATGGAGGCCTGATCCGGATGGATAAGGAAACTCGGTTAGCATATAGAATTTTTCTCGGTCGTTCTCAAAATCTACACCTTTATTGCCATCGAATTCCTCATACTTCTCCGCCCACTTCTTTTCTGTTGACTTAAAATCGTAGCTCGCCATAGGCATAATTCTACCACTCCAACACCTCGTTTTTTTGAGATTTAGAGTTTTAGAGTTTTTTCTAGATATAATCAATTCAATGCAAACAGTGGTCGACGGCGTTCTGACAAACTACGAAGTATTCAACCCCGAACAAGTAAACACTCTCGTTATCCTACACGGCTGGGGATCATCTCTACAATTTTGGATCCCCATCGCCAAACAATTAAGCCCAAATCTACGAATCATTCTCCTCGATTTGCCCAGCTTCGGTTCTACTGCACCCCTTCCCAACGACCCCAACATCCCCGAATACACCCTATTCGTCAAAGCTTTTACCCAAAAACTAAAGCTCAGTCATTTCATCCTCTCGGGTCACTCGTTCGGCGGTCAGGTCACTTTGGATTATGCCCTCAAGTTTCCCCACGATTTAAAGTCAATCATTCTTGTCTCTCCGGCAGTCGTCAGAGAAAGGTCAAAATCGGCTAAGTTCAAGATTATTCTGGCCAAAGTTCTTCGTCCACTTTTCTCTATTCTGCCCAAACACAGCTTTGAAAGGTTTTTAGGTTGGTATACACCCAGAGATTACAGCAACTCAACGGAGTACCAAAGACGCGTACTCAAAAAGATTGTCGTATATGATCTTAAGCCTTTCCTTAACCAGGTCAAAATTCCTACCGATATTATCTGGGGCAGTGAGGATTTTGTCATTCCTTATATGGGCAAATATCTGGCCGAACATATTCTGGACAGTCATCTTCATGTCATTTATGGTGCCCACCACCTTCTGTACCTCACTCACCCCAAGAAGCTAGTTGACGTTCTTAGTCAAATAATCGACAGACTTTATGTTTAACCCTATCAAAACACAGCTCACCATTCTCCAGCAAGAAGGCTACTCCACCGGCCGATTTCTTAAGTGGTGGATTACTCATCCGTTCACTTATTTCATCTCCAATAAAAAACCTTTAATCCTAACCCAAAAAGTCAAACGTCTTCTGGCAATCTCCTGCACTCTCTTTGGGTTACTGCTCTTCCTCTCTATCATCTATAAGTTCTTTATTGTCTTTCCTTTCTCAGTCATCCTGTTTCTCATCGAACCATTTATATTTCTCTTTGCCGCGGTTGTTATTATCACCCCCTTCGAAAGACTCCACCGCCGAAGAACCATCAACCGTATCAGAAAGGAAGTTGTCGACAATCAAGATCTAACTGTTATCGGCATCACCGGCTCTTTTGGCAAGACTTCGGTCAAAGATTTTCTCTTTACCATTCTCTCTGGTTGCCAAGAAACCCTCAAGACTCCGGAAAGTTACAATACGATTTTTGGCATCGCTAAAGTTGTCGATTTTGAATTACTCAAAAAAACTAGGTTTTTTATTTGCGAAATGGGAGCTTATGTCCGTGGTGAAATAAAAGAACTCTGTCGCATGATACCTCCCCAATACGCCATCCTGACTGCCATTGGTACTCAGCATCTCGAACGGTTCAAGATTCTAAAGAACACCACCCTCGCCAAATTCGAACTGATCGACTCGGTAAACCCCAGTCACGCTTTAGTTAACTTAGACAATTCATTCATTACCGACCGTCTCTCGGATCACAAATATCGCGGGGTCAAAACCTACTCCATTTTCAATCCCAAAGCGGACTTCTTTGTCAAAAAATACTCCCTCTCTTCCCATGGTCTAAATTTTACGCTTGTTCACCAAGACAAAACATATTCCTACACCTCTGTATTATTTGGCACCAGCAATCTTTACAATCTCGCCGCCGCTATCTCCATGGCTATGATGATAGAAGTTCCGGAAGAAATTATTTTGGAACAAATTGCCAAGATTAATTCTTCACCCCACCGTCTGGAGTTAAAAAAGATCAATATAGCCACCTTGATAGATAACGCTTTTTCGAGCAATGAAGAAGGCTTTACCACCCTGATTAATGATCTATCCAAACTACCTGGGAAGAAAGTCCTCATCACCCCCGGTATCGTCGAGCTGGGCATTCGTACCGTCGAAGTTCATCAGAAACTAGGTCAGCTGTCATCTACGGTTTTCGATAAATTCATTCTCGTCGGCAAATCCCTCCGCACCCTCAGTTTCGAGCAAGGCCTAAAGAAACCGGTCACTTACATCCCGAACTCCACCAACCTCTGGCCTCTTATCGAAGAACTATCCCAGGACTTCGGCTGGATCCTTCTCGAAAACGACCTCCCGGACACCTTTTAAACCTTCCCTCCCTTTAGCCCCAGATTTGCAAACCCGGCCAAAATATTGCTCTCAAAAGTATTTATTAAGCCCTTCTTGCTTTCTTTTTCTTCCAAGGCAAAGTTCACCAATTTGATCACCAGTTCCTCAAAGGTTACTCCGCTGGCTTTCCAAAGATAGAAGGCAAGGGAACCAGGCATGGTATTTATTTCATTAAAGTAAATTTTGCCGGACTTCGAAACCATATAGTCAACCCTCGCGATCCCCTTACCACCAATAGCTCGAAAATAATCCTTAGTATATTTCTCAATTTTTTTAATTATCTCCGGCTTCACATCGGCTGGAATGAGTCTCTTAGCTCCAGCCATACCTTTTTGTTTCACCTGACCTTCATATTTATCAGAAAAAGATAATACTTGACTGCTGGCCATAGGGTGCTCCGTCGTAGACACTTCGTATGGCCCGTTTCCCATGATTGAAATATTCACTTCTATAAAGTCATTGAGAGCCTCTTCGATTATTACTCTTCGGTCATAACAAAATGCCACTTCAAGTGCGTCATCCAGACCTTTTTCTTTCTCCACTCTAGATAAGCCTATACTCGACCCCAGTCCTACCGGCTTCACCATTACCGGAAACTTAATGGCCTTCTTGTCCAACGCCAATATTTTTTCTCCTTTTATTACTAATCTGTCTGCCAAAACATCGATACCAATCGACTTAGCAATAATTTTGGCTAAGTATTTATCAATCTTCACAGCACTTGCCGTCACTCCACAACCCACATAAGGAATACCGGACATCTCAAAGAGCCCTTGAAGTGTCCCATCTTCTCCACCCCGACCATGCACCACAGGGAAGATGACATCGGGCTGCTTCTCCGTCATTCCAAAGTTCCACAAACCTTTCTGGAGGACCCCTCGCTCCGCTTCCGGCGAAAGAATTATTTCTTTGGCTCCACTGAGAAGCTTCTTATTATTTGTATACGACTTAGAATCCAGAAACTTATCATCCCCCAGATACCAACTTCCGCCTTTACTGATATAGACCGGCATAACTTCGAATCCCGCCTTTTTCAAAGCATGCATTACCTGCCACGCCGTCACTACCGCCACATCATGCTCCGGACTCACCCCGCCATACACCACCATTACTTTTTTTTGATTCATTGTTATATTTTAATACACCAATATCCCCCTACCGGCAAAGAATCTTTTAAAATCTTTTTCGGCTATTTCACAGTTTTCTTGGGACTCACCAAAAAACCCGGATGGGTTATGTAAAAACAAAGTTTTTCTTTCATCATCACTCCATGTCATCAAAACCAAGTGTCCTCCTTTATGTTCAGGTGTGTGGACTGGTTTTCTAATACTCGCACTCACCGAGACTATAAAATAATTTCCCTTTTTTAGCTCCCTCTTTATTCTCCAAAGTGTCAAAAATCTTTTGAATACTTTAGCTTTCAATTTCAGTTCTTTTTTAAGAAAGATAATAAATGGCTCATAAAACAAACCATCAATTGCTTTTCCTTTTTTGATATACCCGCCATATTCTTCACATTTTTTAGCCAGTTCAATAGTTTTATATTCTTTTCCAAACTTTCTCATGAGTATCATTTTTAGACAAGCCATTCCACAAACGTTCCAGCTCCAAAGTTCATACTCTGCAGGAGTATTAGCCCCCGACTTTTTCCACCTTGGATCTTCTCCGGCTTTTATCGTCCCTTCGATTATTTCATCTACTAGCTCCGCAGACTCCCACTGGGAAAAATAGGGAATTTGTCTAAGTAGTTTAGTCATCCACCCTTTCGATGATTGCCCCTAGTCTGGTGTAGGTTTCAAACACGTTAGGATATCTCCTCCTTAGAATATCCACTCCATGTATTTCCGTAGTCACCGGATCACACAGAGCCGCAATAAAAATTGCCTTACAAGCTTGAATCACGCTGGGCGACACAATTACTCCACCTTTAAATTTTACTGGTCCCGTCACTATTACCCTCTCCGGGTCGGAGACGAATATATCCGCCCCCATCGCATTCAGTTCTCTCACAAACTCCAGTCCGGACTCATACATCCAGTTTTTTAGAAGCAATCTCCCTTTAGTCTTACTGGCCAGTACCGCCATTACCGGGATCGCATCCACCGGAAATCCTGGCCAAGGTCTAGGATAAAGTTTGGGGAGGCCGGGCGCCGCGAGCGGTACTCCAGAATTTACAGTATCAACTTCCAACCCACCGTTTTTACTAACAACCAAGTCCAATCCCTCTCTGTCAATCTTTATATTAAAAAGCTCAAACCAATTGATCATTCCGTTCACTATCTCAGGCATGTTTGCACCTTTTATACAAATCTTTCCGTCCGTTACCGCGGCCGCCACGATTAGACCGGCCACGTCGACAAAGTCAGGGCCCGGTTCATAGACTGCACCACCTAGTTTCTTCTTTCCTTTTATCGTCACCCTATTTGATCCTATCCCGTCAATTTCTGCCCCCATACTTTTTAGCATTCTTAACAACTCACTCACGTGAGGTTCGCAGGCGGCATCAATAATCACAAAGTCGGAATTTGTTCCGGCCGCATACATCATCAAATTTTCTGATGCAGTCACGCTCGCTTCCAGTTGCCAAATATCAACCAATTTTGCATACTTCTTAGGTGCAGTAAATTTTACATAACCGTCTTCATATTCAAATTTCACTCCGGCCTTCTTAAAGGAGTCCAGGTGTGCCGCAATCGACCGCATCCCCAAATCACATCCACCGGGTAGCGGAATTTCCGCTACTCCAAAACGGGCAAGTAGAGGTCCTGCAAACATCAGCGAGGCCCTAAATTGGCCACCCAGTGCACGATCGACTCTGTGATACTTTACTCTTGCGCAATTTATTTTTATTTCCCCATCCATACTTTGGTCAACATTTGCACCAAGCAATTTAAGTATCTGCAAAATCTTCACCACATCACTCGTCCCAGGCACATTTTTATACGTTATCGTTTCATTGGTCAGAATTGAGGCCGGTAATACCGCTACCAGCGAGTTCTTGTTTGGAATAGGTCGGACAGAACCCTCCAGCTTTCTGCCTCCGGTAATCCTTAGCACTCCGTTCATGTTCTTATTATCTCATGGTCATATCTTTTGCTAAAATTAGCCTGTGAATCCAAAAGACAGCGCCGCGCTCAGAAAAATAGCTCAGGCATACTCTCAAATTTTATCCACTCCTTTTATCCCCCAACCCAGAATCAACTTCATCAAATCGTTCATAAAGGAGTTGCCTTTCGAAGTCGTCGAAAATAATTACGCACTTATCGTTAAAGTTCCTGGTTTGTCCTCAAAAAAACTTGTCTTGATGTCTCATCTTGATCACCCAGGAATCATTGTTAAAAACAGACGAGAAGGTCTTTGTCTGGGTTCACTTTTTCCGGACAGACTACAAAAGATAATTTCCAAACAAGGTTTTATCCCTTTAGACATTTACTCCCCAACAGGCACTTTACTTACTCAAGGGAAATTAATTGGTCTTAGAGGTAAGTATCTACAAAAGGCCGTACTGGACATTCCCACCAAAGTTCCCACCAATTCCTCTGCCTACTACCAGATAAGCTTATTCCGAGAAAGCAAAGAGTTTCTGTCGCTATACGCAGCCGATAACGATGTCCCCACCATTTGTATGCTCCATTTACTACGAAATATCCCCACCAAACCCGCTTTTACCCTCTATTTTGTTTTTACTTTTTATGAAGAAGTCCATCAAATTAGTTCCTTTCATTTGGCCAGAAAAAATTTACTCCGTCTCAGCCCAGACGACCTAGTCTTAAATATGGAATGCAAAAAAGTTGATAACAATGTGCACAACCCACCAAAGAATCGGTTAGATTATAACTCTGGTGTAATTCTCCAACCCAACGAAAAAGATTGTCTCTATGGCTATCGGTTTACTTCACCCAATCTTTTGGAACGACTGGTTCTCCGGGTCTGCCAAAAAGCCAAGATACCTTTGCAATATGGTTTAGGTTTGGGTTCTAGCGATGCCCGGCCTTTCTCCAATTTCAAGATCACTCCTAATCTTTGTACACTGGAAGTACCCAACCGTTTCAAACACAACTGCGATGACCAGGGAAATATTGTTTTGGAAAAACTCTACAAACAAGACTTGTTTACCATGTACCAAATCATTTTCTCTTTGATATTCACCAAAGGTACTCACCTGGCTGACCTTTCAAGCTCCAAAAACATATTCTTGTCTGATCGGCACAAAATCCACGACCTGGTTACCAATTCCCAAGCCATGTCCAGAAAAATCCGATTAAACTACCGACTCGAACTAGCCAATCAGATTAAAGTCATCACCAAGCAGTATTACCCCACCAATATATTTTTCTTAGTTCTTGATATCGTCATGAATTTTGTTTCGTATCCATACTACTTATTTCTAACGATCCTCAAACTCTCCTAAATATCTAATCTCATCTTCAAGTGCCAGCCCTATTGTCTCCTTTGCCCTTTTCACGATCTCGTCTCTTATTGCCAAATAATCTCTTGCCTTTGCCCCGCCGGTATTCACGATAAAGTTATGATGATCAGGAGAAATCATTGCTCCACCCACTTTGTACCCCGTCATGTTTAGAATATGTTCGACAATATACCCTGTTGCCGTGGTCGGATATCCGAGTATTTCCCGGTCTTTTTCCGAGATGTTCTTGAACACACACCCTGCTGAGTAAAACGGCTGAGAAGACTTTCTTTTTCTCCATTCGCCAGCCACACTTCTTGCCTTTTCCACGTCCCCTTTTCTTAAACTTAAAACCACTTCCAAAACAATTTCTCCTGATTGATGGAGTCTCGAAGAATCGTACTCAAATCGCATGCTCTTAGCCGGTATCTTGATCACGTCACCAGGCTTGGTCAATAGCACCACATATTTAACTATCTCCGAAAACACATGCCGCCCGCCGTGAATATTGTTAAACACAGCCCCACCCACTGTACCCGGTATCCTGGAGTACCACTGCAAACCAGTGATCTCCTGATCAAATAGGTGAAACATTGCCACCTGGAGATTCACACCACTATCAATAGCCACTTCCACATCTGGGTATTCACTTTCATCATAATCCAAATCAGAAAAATCATAGCGCATCGTCCCCATCTTCGATCCCACCCAACGCGGATCAATCGCAATGTTCCTGTGTTTCTTAAATCCAAAAATATTTTTTTCCCTTACCTCCATCTCCCCACCACAGTTTTTTACGACAAGTCCACGAACTCCCTTATCAGAAACAAGAATGTTACTACCGCCACCAATTATCGTCACCGGCACTTCAAAACTTCTAGCCAGTCGAACGGCCTTTATCAGCTCACCGGAATTATGCGCCTCATAAAACAAATCAGCCGGACCACCGATTTTCAACGTTGTGTGAGTAGACAAGGGCTCATCTAACTTAACCCTCTCCGGATCCAAACTCTTGATTAACCCGTCAAAATTACTCAAGCCATATCATTCTAGCATTCATTCGTCATTGCGAGTTTCGTACTCGAACCGTGGCAATCTCACTCCATCGTTGCAGTATAATCGATCTCATGGAACGAACATATATCAAAAACGTTAGAGAACATCTAGGACCTATCTCGGTCTCCGGCTTTGCTCAAATCATCAGGAAACAAGGTGGTATCGCCTTCGTCGTCCTTCGCGACATTACCGGTATCATCCAGACAGTAATTCTCAAATCAAACACTGAGAGTTTCGAAATTGTCCAAAATCTTTCTCTCGAATCAGTCATCACCATCACCGGAGAAGCCAAAGAAAACACTCAAGCACCGGGGGGCGTCGAGATTTTAGTAGAAAAAATTGAAGTTCTTTCCAAAGCCCAACCGAAGCTTCCGATCCCCGTAGACGAAAAAGGCGAAGGCGAAACCAACTTAGACACTCGTCTTGACTGGCGTTACCTTGATCTCCGTAAAGAGAAAAACACCTTGATTTTCAAGGTTTGGACCCTCATGGATCAGGTCTACACCAACTTTCTTACCGATCAAGGTTTTATCCAGATTCACTCTCCCAAATTGATGAGCACCCCAAGCGAAACCAAAGCTGAACTTTTTGAAGTTAAATATTTCGAAGCAAAAGCCTATCTTGCCCAATCTCCTCAGTTTTACAAACAGATGGCTCAAGCTGCCGGTTTTGAAAAGGTTTTTGAAATTGGTCCCGTCTTCCGGGCAGATCCTTCCTTTACCTCTCGCCACAATACCGAATTCACCGGCTATGATCTAGAAATGTCCTTTATCAAATCTCACGAGGACATCATGCAGCTGGAAGAAAAACTTCTAATAGAAATTATCAAGGTAGTAAATGAAAAATACGGACACGAGATAAAATCTATCTTCAATCGGGAAATTCCCATCCCTATCATGCCCTTCCCCAGAATTACTTTTGCAGAAGCCAAGGCTATCACCAAAGGTCAGGGTGTGTCGGCTGAAAAACCATCAGACATGTCGGCCGAAGAGGAAAGAGTTCTTGGGACTTATGTCAAAGAGAAATATAACCATGAATTTGTCTTTATTACCGACTATCCCATTGAGGGCCGTCCCTTCTATCACATGAGACATGAGGATAACTCCAAGCTTACCAAAAGCTTTGACTTACTCTGGAATGGTCTCGAAATCACCACCGGTGCCCAACGCGAACACCGCTATGATGTCCTCAAGGCTCAAGCGATCGAAAAAGATTTGGATCCCGAAGGCCTTGCCGGTTATCTAGACTTCTTCAAGTATGGCTGCCCGCCCCACGGCGGTTTCGGAGCTGGTCCCAATCGCTTTATCATGAAAATGCTCGGGTTAGATAATATTCGCGAAGCCACCTACATCTACCGCGGCGTCAAACGCCTCACACCGTAGCTAATATACCCTCACCACACCAAATTCTTCGGTGTTCATAAAATGATAATATTAGACCATGAAAGTTTACAGACATATTATCGTTCCCGTAACTCTATCAGCTTGTATTGCCACCAGTTTTGGCATCTTGCTTCAAAATTTCATTGGCAAGGAATATTTTCTTGAAGATATCGGAGGAATCGGATGGCTACTTGGAGTCGTCGGCACAATTTATACACTTGTGGCCGCTTTTACTATGGTCGAGGTTTGGAATCAATTCAATAACACCAGCAAACTTATTTCCAATGAAGCTAAATCAATTATTTCCCTCTGGAACTACACCGACTATCTCAACGACAAAAACATCGACCAAAAGATGCAAACATCTCTCCTGGCTTATCTCGACCAAACACTAACCAAGGAACACGATCAAGCCTCAAAAGGAATTAGATCGCTTCAACCTTCCCAGGAAATTATCACTATTCGAAAAGTAATCGACGAAATAGAATTCGATGACAAACGGGATGCCAGTATTTTTCCTATTCTCACCCAAGCATATGAGGAACTGTCCACCGCTAGAAATGATCGGATAGAGGCCGGTGTTACCCGCCTTCCCGCTATGATCAAAATATTCTTCATCTCCCTTTCCCTAATGCTCATGGTCAGCTATATTTTAGTCGGATATGTTCACCTCCCCCTATATATCATTCACACCATTTTTGGCGCTTCAATCATTTCTCTCACTTACAAAATAATATTTGATCTGGATAACCCATTTGATGGCTTCTGGAATATTGATTATTCTGCCATGACACAAGCCAAAGAATATATCACCAACAACCGACATTAGTACCGATGTCGTTCTCATACTAAATTTGGGAAACTTCCATGAAGCGATCCCCCTACCGCATCAAACACCTAGTCACCTGCAAGGACCATCCTTACAGGTCGTGACACTGTGTCACTGTGGTACCGTGGCACTATATAATAGACGCATCATGGATAACCAAGCTACTCTCGAAAAAGTCATCTCCCTCGCCAAGCGACGTGGTTTCATTTTTCCTGGGTCGGAAATCTACGGCGGTCTAGCGAATACCTATGACTTCGGACCTCTCGGCACCGAACTTAAACGAAACCTTATCAACCTCTGGTGGAAATCTTTCGTTACCGACCGTTCGGATATGTACGGTTTGGACACCTCCATTCTCATGAGTCCCAAAGTTTGGGAGGCTTCAGGTCATACGGCTAACTTTACAAACGTCATGATCGACTGCCTTACCTGTCACTACCGTACCCGAGCCGATCACCTTATCGAAGATAAAGTCGAAGATATTGGTAACGTCGAAGGCAAACCTCTCGAAGAACTGGACCAAATCATCAAAGACAACGAAATCGAATGTCCCAAGTGCGGCAGTCAGCATTGGACCAAAACCAGAAACTTCAATCAGCTTTTCGAAACCCAAATCGGTATTATCACCGAAGGCAAAAATACCGCCTATCTTCGCGGTGAACTGGCTCAGGGTATGTTTGTTGACTTTAAACAGGTTCTAGATTCACTCCACCCCAAACTTCCCTTTGGTCTCGCTCAATCAGGCAAAGCCTTCCGAAACGAAATCACCATGGGCAAGTTTACTTTCCGTACCTTAGAGTTTGATCTGGCCGAATTCGAATATTTCGTGAAGCCGGCAGATTGGGAAACACATTTTGAATATTGGAAAAAAGAAATGTATCAATTTGCCTTATCTGTCGGTATACCCGCGGAAAAACTTCGCTGGAGATCACATTCCAAAGAAGAACTTAGTCACTACAGTTCGCGCACCGAAGACCTCGAATATGAATTTCCGTGGGGCTTCAAAGAAATGTTTGGTCTTGCCTACCGCACCGACTTCGATCTCAAGAATCATATCGAAAAGTCCGGCGTCGACCTACGCTATACCGATCCATATACTCAAGAAAAGTTTATCCCCCACGTCATCGAGCCCACTTTTGGCCTTTCCCGCCTTCTCACCATTATTCTCATGAACGCATACTTCGAAGACTCAGAGAAAAACCGGGTGGTCATGAAGTTTCCGAACCAGCTCTCACCCTACCAGGTCGCCGTTTTTCCACTTCTCGGGAACAAAGACGAACTCCTCAACAAAGCTCGGGAAGTCGCCGCCTCTCTCAGGGGCCAATTTCGGGTTGCTGTTGACGAAAGAGGCAACATCGGCAAACGTTACTTTACTCAGGACGAAATCGGCACCCCTTTCTGTATTACTGTCGATTTCGACACGCTTAAAGATAGCTCTGTGACGGTCCGAAACCGCGATACCATGACTCAGGAGCGGATCGCCATCGATAATCTTCCCGGTTTCCTACTTGATCATCTATCTTAGACGTGTTACACTATAAGACGATGAATCTAACTTTTGCCAAATCATATCATCACAACTTTCTCTTTTTTGGGAGAGGGTTGTCTTGATTTCTTGTCAAAACTGAAGCTAACCCCCTCCTAATAAGGAGGGGTTTTTGTATCCCCATACCCAATTACAGAAACCAGTACTTTGACAAGGAGAAAGTTATGCGTAGATTGTTGGATTATTTTTCGAACGGAATTACTTCTAGTACGCTTCAGACTGTCGGCATGGAGGTTGAAACCCAGTTCGTAACCGAGTCGGGAGAACCAATCTCAGTAGATACTTCCCAGGCCATCCTTCGCAGGCTGTCGAAATTCCCAGGCTGGAAAGTCAACAAAACAAAGGGCAATCTCATTACAGAGCTCGCTGGGGATACTGGCGCATTTTTTTCATATGAGCTAGGCCGTCACAACATTGAGTACTCCAGCGCTCCACTGTCAACATCGCATATTCCCTCCCTACCTCAAATTTCTCTTTACAACCTCTATTTTTGTGCCAAAAAATTCGGCGCCTATCCCTATTTTGGTCCGATCCTGAAAGGTACAGAGGACCTTCTTGTTATTCCAGACGAACGTGATGCTAATTGGCTCAAACTTGACGGCCGTGAAGCCCTTGCCCCGCTGGCGCGCACCTCATCTGTCCAGTTCACCATCTCTGTTTCGCCAAGTGATGCCATAAGTATTCTCAACGACCTGGGGTCGAACATGGGTAAGTTTCTACCCAGTTATCCCCAGGATCAAGTCTGGAAAGAATATGTCGCAAGCTCCAAAGCCAATTATCGACCTGACAGGTATGGTGGCCCTCTGATCTTTGCCAATCTTGAAAATTATTGTGAGCTTCTCAGCCGTCACGACGTGATACAAGGAACTACTCTCGTGCCTTTTTCCAAGGCCCAAAACCTTGATATCCCTCTCTACCTCCGCAGTATCTGGTGGCACTTCCGACTCAAACGTTACGGAAACAGCCTCTGTATCGAAGTCCGTCCGCTACCGCGACTCGAAGATTCAAATTTCAACAGCCAATTCAAATTTGTTAAAGATATCTTCAGTCCGTATCGCACCCGTCGACCCGGCCACTATTCCGGTCCGGGCTGGGGACACTAAACTACTATTTACCGCACCAGTAATGGTGCGGTTTTTATATCAACCCCAAATACTTCCTCATCCCTTCATAGAAGGTCATCACCGAATCCAGATCTACCCACTCATCAGCTGAGTGAATCTCCCCACCCAGCGGCTTATGCATCAGTACCGGTGCCTTGGTCTGGGCAAAATGTCTGGCGTCAGACGCACCGTAAGTTTGTTTCACCGAGATTTTCTTCCCAAACACCTCTTCCATAACTCCAATATATTTTATAACTTCCGGATCATTTATATCTGTGAAGGTTGGAAGTCCAGTCGACAGTTTGGAAACTTCCATCTCCAGTCCCAGAGCCTTTATCTTTTCCTCCACTACCGAGATAATACTTTCGATCGAATCCGTCTCTGGATACCTAAAGTCAATTTTCATTTCTGCTTCTGGACATACCTGATTTGTCGAAACACCACCATTAATTGTGCCAAGATTCATTGTCGTCTTCCAACTTTCGGTTAGATTGTTGTCACCATAAGTTTTTAGTAACTCAGACCCCAGCTTAATCAGAGAATCAATTGCGTTCTTACCCAGCCACGGCCTCGAAGCATGGGCCGGTTTTCCCCTGGCCACCAGTTTTAGTTGACACACCCCTTTTGCTTTATCAACAAAGTTAAGATTCTCTCCCCCGTCGGGAACTATTAATATTTTTGGGGCAAATCCACGCTCCGCCACCACCTTCGCTCCTTCCAGCCCTCCAACCTCCTCATCGGTGGTAATCATCAGACAAAAATCAACGTTCTTCTCTTTAGCTTCGTTCAAAAGTGCCACTCCCAACGGGATCGAGAACTTCATGTCACAAGTGCCCCGGCCAATAGCTTTACCGTCTTCTACTTTCATCTCAAACTGGTCATCCCTTCCGGCCACCACATCCATATGCACCATATAACAGTACTGGGGCGAATCACTTTTTTTCACCGACGCTATCATGACTTCGGCTTTTCCATTATAAATTCTCTGAACATCAACCCCTTCCACAATCAAGTCTTGGACATAATTTATAGCCTTTGAATTCTCTTGAATTTCTCCCGATAGCGTCTTCATCGCCACCAAGTCTCTCAGTTGTTTTGTTAAGTCTTCCTTAGTCATTTTGTTTAATTAGTTTTATTGCATCTTCCACAAATAATGTTTTTTGTTCCCCTGACCTCATGTTTTTAATTGACACCTTTCTTGCCTGCACCTCGTCACTGCCAATCATCACCACGTATGATATTCCCTTTTTATTGGCATATTTAAGCTGCTTGTCGATTTTACAGTCCTCAGGATACAACTCCGTATTTATCCCGGCCGACCTGAAAGACTGCGCCGTTTCCATCGCCACAACTTTCTGATCGATCGAAAAAGCAACAACCAAAACACTTGTTTTCGTTTGTGTGGTTGGGATCAAGCCCAGTAACTCAGCCGCTTCCACCGTTCTATCAAATCCGAAGGCAATGCCAGTACCCGGAACTTTTAGTCCTGTTAGCCTCTCCATCAAACCGTCATATCTTTCACCACCCCCGACAGAACCCGCCGTGTAATCTTCGATCACTATCTCCCATATCGGACCCTGAGAATAAGAGAATGATCTGGCCAGCGTGGGTTCGAATCGATAATACTCGTTACCAAAACCGGATTTTTCAAGATACGTAACGATCGTTTTTATTGTTTCGTCTGGCTTGATGTTTTGTACCTGTTCGAGATACATATCTGCTTGAATTTTTCCGATCCCTTTACTCAGCATATCCTCAATCACCCCAGCTTCGCCAATCTTTTTGAGTTTGTCTATCGCCACAATTGCTTCATACGGGATTCCTTTCATTAGGTCCCTGCTGTTGAAAATCAGCACTGGTTTCTTAAAACCTAATGACAAATAAGTATCCAGGTTCTCTGCCATCACCTCAGCGTCAGCCGTCGCCGTAGCAATCCCAAATATATCTAAGTCGAACTGAGTAAATTCCCGATAACGTCCTCGCTGGGGATTCTCAGCCCGAAAAACAGATTGACACTGATAACGGCGAAATGGCATCACAAGAGAGTTCAGGTTATTAGCCACGTAACGACATGTCGGTACGGTCTGGTCATAGCGTAACATCACCTCGCGTCCACCATTATCGGTAAATTTGTAAAACAGTTTTTCATCTTCCCCTATTTCACCCTCAAACAGAGCAAACGGCTCAAGCGTTGGTGTTTCAATCGGTTCATATCCCCATCGTTCAGCCACCTCAACCATTTTGTTTTTCACCCATTGTCGCTTAACCGTTTCTGTCGGCAAAAAGTCACGGAATCCTTTTAATGTTTGTGTGTTTGTCATTTTATTTATATATTCTGAATCTATTTAATAATACCTCCTACAACCTCCAAAAACGAAAAAACCTCCATCTGGGGAGGTTTATGTCGATTTTATTAAGTGCGCGTTAAACCCTCCCAAAAGTATGGCTCAGAAAGGTCCAATGATAAGCAGACACAAACCAGTTCATGCCGATATTCTATCACAAATTCCTACAGCTTCTTTAGGCGTTCTGAGATCTCCAGCTCTAGGAAAGTTATGAGGTTTTCTACGTCCGCTATATCCGTCCACGGATGCATGGCCACAAACCTAAAGGCGGATCTCCCGTTGTCTACTTCGTCGTTAGTGGATACATAGTATCCATATTTTTGGTCCACTGCCTGCTGCACATCCCTCACCAAACGTCCGTATCCTTCTTTACTTAACCCGAGATTGTTATTCAAACCAATCAGCAAGGTGTTTAGTTCCGGCACATGCAATGGTCTAAGCAAAGTAGAAGCCTTCACTCGATTAAAGCAGTATTCTGTCAGCTCGAGTGTGTGATCGAGTAGAGCCGCAAAACCATCTTTCCCTAATAGTTTCTCAGTTGCCCAAGTAGCCATCACCCCACCGGCCCCCAGTGATCCTTCCACTCTAGCCGCGAAGCCAAAGTTTCTGTTTTCAGGGTCCCCCAACAGTCCTTTATTATCTTCAGGTTGCAAATATCTGGCACTTTTCTGGATCAGTGCGTGATCTTTTCGATTTTTAAATAGCACCGCTCCGGCTTGATACGGTACATAAAGCATCTTATGTGGGTCAACGGTAATTGAATCGGCCCTATTAATACCCTTGAACAAGTCGCCGCGACTAGATAAGATAAAGGGTCCTCCATAAGCCGCATCTATGTGTAAATGTGTTTTTGTCGCCGATGCCACGTTAGCCAAACCTTCCAGGTCATCAACTTCAGCCGTCTCCGTCTCACCCGCCAAGCCTACTAACGCCAACACATGTTCGCCCTTTCGGTTAATCTTCCAGATCGCTTTTTTTGCCTCTTCGACGTCAGTTTTGTATCCTTTTCGGGGTAGTAGTGTAAGTACTACATTTTCTGTACCTAGTATCACACAAGCCTTATCAATCGAATAATGTCTCATGTCGTTTACCAAGACATGCATCACAGTCCCGGGTTTCCACTTACCGACTTCCTTTAGTTCTTTAATTTTCTTTTCTCTAGCTACCCACAATGCTGCCAAGTTCGCTAGAGTTCCGTCAGTCACTATATTTCCACTTGCTTCTCTCTTGTCATATCCAAACATGTCGATAAGCCAGTCCACAGCTTCAAGCTCCATTTTGTGTTCAGACATCGAGACTTCTTTGACTATTGTATTGGTGTTCATATATGCTCCCACCAGGTTAGCCAAAATACCCACCTTACCTCCACTGGGATGAATTTGACCCATAAATTTATGGTCAAACCTTCTGGTAGATGACTCTCTCCGTAACAACTCTCCCATTATTTCAACTAGATCGTCTGAGTCTTTTGATCTTGACAACCAGTTCTGCGAATTCTCATCCATCTTCTCAATATCACCGCCCGTCGCGTATATCTGTGCCATCACCCTAATAGTATCTGCCCCCAGCTGTGCCAACTTCTCCGAGGTTTCCGGCCTTCTGGGGTCAGCAAAATACTCTCTTGCTTGTTCGAATTTTTTGTTCATATTTATTATTAATTACTATTTTTGCTTACAAAAAAACACCCGTAGGTGTTTTTCCACTAAATATCTTCCCTGCTATATTCCATCTAATCCAAATGTACTACATCCATAAAATTTGTCAATTGGTCATCGACCGCCTCTGAATCTGCGATCTATACCCTGAATGGCTTCAGCCACGTCAGGCTCTAGCACACCACTCACGATCTTTATCGGTGCTAGCAGTGTTCCCTTTTTTAATTTTCCAAGTAAAAGCACAGGGAATCCATCCTTGTCGCGGTTTCGGTCAAAGCCACATGGCACAAAACCGAGATTCAGACACTCCATAATACCAGTCGTATTGGCCGGGCTGGCGCCCAGTGGCACCAGAGTAAACTGAGAACTCGACTCTGCTTCTCTAATAGCCATTTCGAACTTGACTCCAGCTCTGTCTGGCACAATCACCGAAAAAGGCAGTTTGTCAGCTACCGTCCACTTCATTTCCTTGGTTGACTCACCCGACCTGATCGACAAATCTCCGCCAAAACTTCTTCTTGACATTGCCACCGCAGTTCTCAGGAGCAGCTCACGGCTAGCTCTATCTTCAGGCAAAAATGCAGATAGTCCACAAGGGATTAACTGAGATGAGGAAAAAACGAACATTTCTTGCCTATTAGGATTTCCGTGATTAAACGCTGGCACCGCCGCTTGAGGATTCAAACCCAAATGTCTAAAACAAACGATTTGGGTGGCTTCTCCCGAGGGCACACCACCGAACTCATCCGAAACTCTCACTTCAGCTACCAGTGGGGAATCCGCATTCATCATGTGATGTTGCGCAGCCAACAACATCAACAGTCCTCCCACCCCGTTTTCCAACGACACGGCCCTTCCCACCTCTACACTCCCATCCGACTGCCTTACCAGTGCCGCCGATCCAATCGGTCTATCGCCTTTCATCGCAAACCATAGTCTGCAGTTTCCCGATGCAATATCCCGCAAAAGAGAGTCTCTTCTTTTGGTAATTCCGTGTTCAACGTACATGGCAGAAAGTAGCTGCGTCAACCACTCCGCTTGGATATCTTGTGGCAAATTATCTTCAGGACTAATTATCAATACTTCCTTTGATAACTGCTCGGTTTTTCGCTCTATCACCGACTCCACCTGTTCTTTATTCATATCATTTAGTTTGTATTTTAATAACAAAAAACCCTGGTCAAACCCCAATAAAATATTGGAATTAGACAAGGGTCTTTTAACAAGACGGTACCACCTTGTTTCTTCACCCTCTCACGATGGTGAACTTCAAAAGTGCTCTGTTTTCCACTAGGGTGACACACTCATTTTCTATGACGGGAAAGACCCGGACCTTGTTACCAATGTCTGCTCAGGAGGGTTAATTCAACGAATAAAGTCCGGCTTGCTTTCACCACCCGCAAACTCTCTGTTGTCACCTTTTTTCGCCTACTACTTCTCCTTCAACGCATTTATTAATCTTTTAAAGAATACACAAATTTACCAATTTCATCAGCCCGTGTCAATGGCTGTGTAATTTTTCTATCTTATTTTACCAACTTCAAATACTTCCTCTTCCCTATGCGCACCACGTTTTCACCTTGATTTAGAGGTAGTTCAGCTTCTCCATCAATCCGTTTCTCGTTCAGATAGATTGCCCCCTCCTTGAGTAAGGTTTTGAACTCCGTGTTGCTAGTCACCAAACCATTGGCCAAGACATAAGCCGCCAGTGAAGCTTCTGCTCCCAGCACCGGTACTGCAAAATCAACTTTAATCACTGGTGCGTCAGTTCCAGCCATCTTCTCCACCACCGTCTTCCTAAAGTGCTCCTCCGCTAGCGCCACCGCTTCATCACCGTGTAGTTCCCGTACGATGATATTTGCCAATTCCTTCTTGAGGTTCATCGGATTCTCTCCTTTTTCCAGACGGGCATTTGCGTCATCGATTACCGTTTGCTCAGCATTTGTTCCCATCAGGTAGTATGTGAGTAACACGTCGTCCGCAATCGACATAATCTTGCCATATATCTCTTCAGGTGAATCCTCGATCCAGATGGCGTTACCCCAAGACTTACTCATCTTGCGACCATCAGTACCGGGTAAAAATCCATTGGCCAAGACAAATGATTCCTTGCCCCTTAGGTTTTTCTGTAGAGTTCTTCCTGCTTGCATATTAAAAGTCTGATCGGTCCCTCCAAGCTGAATGTCCGTGTCCATAAAGTAGCTGTCGTAGCCTTGCATGATGGGGTATAACACTTCCGGCAAACTCACAGGCTTACCTTCAGTCAATCTTTTCTTAATGAGTTCCCTGCTAATAAAGTCATTCAAAGAAAAATTCCGAGTAAGTTTCAACACATCACCAAAGTTCAGCTTACTCAGCCACTCGCTATTGTGATGCACCTGTACTTTGGAAAAATCCAGAAACTTCGCCGCTTGACTCTTGTATGTCTGGAAGTTCTCTTCGATCTGTTCGTCGGTCAAAATCGGTCTCTCCGCTTCTTTGTCGGATGTATCTCCCACTTTAGCGGTAAAGTCCCCGATCAAAAATGTCACGTTGTGACCGAGATCTGCAAGGATCTGTAATTTCCTTAATGGAAAGGCGTGTCCCAGATGGATCCTTGTGGCCGTTGGATCAATCCCTAAATAAACATTAAGTTTCTTATCCGAATACAATAATTTACCCAGCTCTACCCGGCTGGGAATAATATTTTCAACTCCCCGAGTCAAAAAACTCTCAATTAATTCTTTCTTACTTGCTTCATCCATGGATATATTCTAACACTCTCTTGTGAGCCTCTACTCCACTCCCTGTTCATCCAGAATTTGCTTCACCGTCAGTCCTCTGGCTAACCCGTCTCTCAATATCGGCCAAATTTTATTCGCCACCACCATCTTCGGCCTTCTCACTTTTGTTTTATCTATTATTCCTAGTTCTAACAATTGCTTTACTGAATAAACATCAAAACCGTTAACAAAAAGAACTTCTTCCATGCCCTGGCTTACAAGTGATTCAGCGACCTTTTTTTGTTCAAGATATTTTAGTTGATCGGTGGTTGTTACCCTCCCCGATTTATCATCGAGTGAGGTGTGTTCTCTCAACAACCTCATCGCTCTATCATACGCATACTCGAACACTTGACCATATATGTCACCATCTCTAAATACATCTTGTTTACTTTTACCTAATCTTTTTGCCCTGATATTAAAAAATAAATCTAGACAGTCCCTAAAAGTTCCTCCCTTTTTTCTTAGTTCTATACCCTGAAGATATATGTTTTCAGGATAATTATCGTTACCCGTAATCCGTTTCATGGTGACATCTTCAACATACTTCGCTCCTGCTTCTTCTAGCACCTCATCTCTACCGCCAGCAGGGTACCTCTTCATTATTGTGAGAGGTAAATCTACAGCATCCCAATTTCTATGGGACAGCAAATGTCCTTCGATCTCGTGAGCAACCCCGGTGAGGTAAGCTACTAGATCTTTCTTTGATGACTTTGGTATATAAAGGATAGCTCTTTTCTTCGTGTAAGCCATGCCCATTTTGCTTTGCGCCGATTTTCTCTTCAGTACATCACAGTCTATAAATCCATACTCTTTCAAGATCCATTGCGCTATTCTTATTTCATCGTCGCTTGTCATGTCTACTTCCAAAGTCGGCTCAGTTTGACTGGAGGCATCAATATCCCTAACGATTTCATTTATTCTTTCGGTCAGTGCCACTCTATTTCCCCTTTTGTCGAACTCTTCACCCACTCCATGCAAAAATCTGTCATACCGTTCCATCCTGGCCGGATTTATGTCAAATATTTCCTTTCCGTCCTTTCCGGAACCAATCCACAAGAGCATATCATCTGCCAGTTGCTTATTAATATACTTCCGGTAAATGTCCAGAATAAAAACCTTTGCCAATTCTAAGTCATCAGATCCTTGTTCATATTCTCTTGTCATGTTTTGAATTTCTCTCTTCATCAACCTCAATCCATCCAGCCTTTCTAAATTTCTCTCAGGGTGGGTTAGTTTGCAAAGTTTGTTCAAATTCTCAATCCGACCCAAGTCTCCGTTGTTATCACGAAAATCCTTACTTGTCTTTTCTCTTGCCCATTCGTCTGTAAACCAATGAATCCGAAGTCTCCATGACAAATGTATTGATTTCGGATCAAACTTTTCAAAGGCTTCTCTTACCTCTTCTTCTTCAATTTCACCGTCATCATATTCAAAAGTTCTTTTTATTTCCACTTCCTCTCCTCTTTCTTCGGACACAATTTTGCTAAGTTTATTAAAATTTATTTCTGCTCCACTTTTCAACTGACCGCTCTCAAAAATATCCTGAAACGTGGCCTCTCTCATCTCACGCTTAAGCTTCTTCCTCTTTGCTTTTATCTCACCATCATCTTCTGAACCCTTATCCGTGTCTTCTGAGTCTTCGTCTTCCTCATCGTCTTTTTTTTCACTAGGAATCCCCACACTTTCAAAGATTTCATTCATCCAAGCATGAAGTTCAGTTCCTTGCTTATACATTAGCTCCACCATCGCCTTTCCCACACCAGACCGTAAAGCCGCTGGATATACGTCGTGAGTATTTATTTTTATTTTCTTGATTCTTTGGAGCTTTTCAAACAGCTTCTCCTCAAAATCAAGTAGCTCTTTTTTCTCTTTCTCGCCAAGCACCAGCGGTTCCTGCGGCTCAAAGGCTCCTTCTTGCTCCACAAAGGACGAAGCCCTCAAAGGATATGGAAAAGCTGGTCCTCTTTCAATTTGGTATGCCACAGATATATTCTACAACCTTATAAGTCAAAGGAGCATAACTAGGCTCTTCATTTACTATTTGCCGTCCTTAAAATCCGATTGCATCTTCCTTATCAGATTAACCGACCGACTCTTCTTGATTTTGTTGTGAGTTACGCAATGCCACCAAAAATGTCTCTTGTGTATCAAAACCATTCATTACCCGCACACGGTCATCCATGCCCATGTCTCCAGAAACTTTTTCATCTGCTTCTCCCATCATGTCTGGCAACCTCATACCGAAGTGTTCACTCTTTGCTGGTATAAACGACTCGCTTTTTTCCATGATTGGATTGTATCAAAGTTGTGAAACCATCAATCTTTTAATTTCTTCCACATATTTTTCCGGCTCCAAAAATGGTCCCGCATGAGGACTATTTTCAATTACCGAAACCTCCAAATTCGCTTGTCTTTTTCTGAGATTTCCTAAATTTTGTGAGTTAAATACATCTGCTGATTCAGTGACTTCATCTTGTCCACCAGAAACCACAGCTAGCCTACCTCGATTTTTGAATCGACCAAAAGTCCCATTCACGTTATCCCGACAAACCTTTTTCCCCAATTCAACCCAAGTACCAAACTTGATTTTCTTTTGTTCATCCTTGCTTTTATCATCCACAAAAACATATTTAGGCAGATCTTTAAGAAATTTAAGTAAGTTTAGATTCTCACGGACCATTCCACTTCCAAAATCTTTCTCACTTATATCCTTCGATCCTCCAGGACACATCAAAACTGCATTATTTACTCTGTTTTCCCTAGTCAAAAAGTTCTCGGCAACCCCACCCCCCGCCGAATACGCCAGCAAATCAAAATCTCCCACAGGAACCAGTTTGTTAATCGCATTTTCAAAATAAATACTGTGTGGTTCAAAGTCTTCAGCCTTCTTAACCGCATCAAAAAATTCAGGCGTCTCAAATCCACTAGGCGCGTCTGGATATCCAATCAATAATATTTTCCGATTTGGTATTTCTCTGGCCAACTCTCTCACAAAACTATCCATACTTTCTATACCATTACTCGCACCAGGAATGATAACAATTGGTAGTTCTTCTGTTTCAATTTCCTTGTTCAAAACCACATATTTTGCTCTTTGAACACCCCAGGGAGTTTCTACCTCCAAATCTTGCTGCTCAACAAACTCTCTTTCAATTCTTATTTTATCCTCGTAATCACCCATAGACTTACTTCTTTCATCCGAGCCAATTTCAGTTTTCCTCGCCTCTTTTGCCTTTCTGTACAAGTCCGCCCTCTCTCTTCTCATTGGAAAAGTAACTCGTTTTTGACCTAGCTTTTCAGTCGCCAATCCAAACCAATACCAGAAGTTGCCTATCGATTTTTCAATTACCGGCTCTGCCGAATACTTTTCTCCACCAGCCATGACCGGCCTAGCAGCATCTTCTTCGGAAATTGGACTAATATTTTCAGGCATATCTGGATTATACAGACCTCTCCTTATCTTCCTTAATAACTTTCTCGGCAAAATCGGACAGTGACATGGATCCCAAATCCTTTTGACCTCTTGCTCTCACGGACACCTGTCCGCTTTCCGCTTCCTTCTCACCCAAGATTAGCATATACGGCACTTTTGATGCTTCGGCATTTCGGATTTTTTTGCCGAGAGAATCTGCGTCGCTATTTAGCTCTACCCTTAAACCCTTCTCTTTTAACTCCTTAACAATTTTTTCAGAATACGCCATTGTTTTCTCGGACACTGGCAATGCCGTTACCTGAATAGGTGATAACCATACCGGAAATGCCCCAGCATAATGTTCGATTAAGACCATCATTGCTCTCTCCGCAGAGCCCAGGATAGCCCTATGGAGCATCACAGGGTGTTTCTGTTCACCATTCTGATCGGTATAGACCAAGTTAAATCTTTCCGGCATTACATAGTCTATCTGCAACGTAGACAGTTGCCACTCCCTGCCCAGCGCATCCGTTGCCACCAAATCCATTTTTGGAGCATAAAAGGCCGCTTCCCCGGGACCATCATAGTATGGAATATTATTTCTCTCCATGATCTCCACCGCCCACTTTTCGACCCTATCCCACACAGCAGGGTCACCCAGGTATTTTTCGGGATGGTCCACATCCCTCGTCGACAATCTGTATTTATATTTAAAACCAAAAGTATCCATCACTTTCTTGGTCATCTGCAAAGCTACATCAATTTCGACGTCGACCTGATCCTCCCGGCAAAAGATATGGCAATCGTCTTGCGAAAAAGATCTCACCCGGCCGAGCCCCGAAAGTTCTCCCGGTTTCTCGTCACGGTAAAGCATAGCAAAGTCCGTTAATCGCAAAGGAAGATCCCGGTAACTTCTTGGTTGCGCCGCATAAATCTGGGTGTGCTGTGGGCAGTTCATCGGTTTTAGGAACATTTCTTCGTCGGAGTAATTGGACACCACCCGGAACATGTCGCCTTTATATTTGTCATAATGCCCGGAAGTCTTAAACAGATCGGCCTTCGCAATCTGCGGTGTCCAAACTTGATAGTAACCTTGAGCCGCTTGTACCGACTCCACAAACTCAGTTAGTTTCCTTCGAACAAAGGCTCCTTTGGGGGAATACAAAGGTAGTCCACTTCCCACTAAATCCGAAAAAGAAAACAGATCCATTTCTTTTCCCAGTTTCCGATGATCTCTTTTCTTCGCTTCGTCCAATTGCCACATATATTTATCCAGCTCCTCTTGTGTGGCAAACGCCGTTCCATAGATCCTCGTCAGCATCTTATTTTTCTCGTCCCCATGCCAATAAGCTCCAGCAACAGACAGTAGCTTAAATGCTCCAATCTCCGATACAGAATCCAGGTGCGGTCCGGAACACAAATCCTCGTCGATCACTTTCCCGTTTGGCAAAGTCATTTGATAGGTCGAAAACTTCTCACCGCGACCAGCAATCTCCTCCACCCACTCCATCTTGTATGGGTTTCCCGCAAAGATTTTTTTGGCTTCATCGGCCTCAATCTCCCGCCGCACCATCTTCGACTCCGACTTTATTATCCTGGCCATTTCTTTCTCAATCGCCGGAAAGTCTGCTTCGGTTACCTTGTCATCCAAATCAAAATCAAAATAAAAACCCTCATCCGTCGCCGGCCCCATTGCCTTTTTCAGATTGGGGTAAAGCTTCTGCATCGCCGTATGCAAAACATGCTCCGCGGTATGCCTGAGCTTCAGCGTATCCTGCTTACTCTCATCCATTTTTATATATTTATCGTCCAGTTTTTTCGACATACATTTAGTATATGCATTTTGAATTGGTACAGAAGACTAGTCAACAACCGCACGCAGGCGGGACCCGGTACTCCAGGGAGATCCGAGTACGGTTTTGACGGGCTTCGAACCAAGTATCAAAATGCAGATTAATAACAAAAAACTACCTTCTTGCAGGAACCCTTGTGGGGTGGTTCCATCCTGCTTGCGGTAGCCTCTTAATGGGAGCGTTGGTGCCCCTGACCTGTTCCTCCGGGTTGGTAATCCATCACCGAAACAATTCAACTAGTCTTATTCTAGCACTTTTTTGACTAGCCTCAACCACGTGCCTAGACACTTGACTTTTCATGCTATAGGGTGTATACTCAGCCTCACATTTCCATTTAACAATCTATATTCATTGCCAAAGGAGGCAAGGTATGTCAGCAGGAATGAACGCAAGTGACTTCTATTTGCTTCCACCTCAAGAGCAACTTCCCTGTTTTCTCAGCTTCTTGAGGAATGGTAAGAACAAAGACAAAAGCCCGTTCCCATGCAAAGTTACCCTACGCGGAAAAGGAACAGTTCCTCTTGGTTCGAGCAAAAACACAATCACCGGGGCTCAAATCAAGGGCGAATTCATTGTAATATCGCTCAAATCACCCGCTTGGGGCCAACAGAGGTACGAAGTCTTCTTCTACAACGGGAAACCCTACTGCCGCATTCCAGACGCTCAAGGAAGAGGCATTGATCCCGAGTTCACACTCGAACTGTAGCACCAACCGGCAACAAAAAGACTCCCACATGGGAGTCTTTTTCATTTTTTCACCCTTAGCGGCGGGAACAGTACCCCTTCGCGTCCGGAAATATCTTCCAGGAACCAGAAAAGTCTTTCCGAATGCCCCCAGCCGGAAGTTGGTGGCATACCATATTCCAGCATCTCCACAAAGTCGGTGTCCAGCATCTGTGCCTCCTCATCTCCCGCCTCCCTCTGAGCCTGTTGTTCTTCAAACCTAGCCCTCTGATCCTCCGGATCATTCAGCTCGGTATAGCCATTCCCCAATTCAGATCCGGCAATGATGACATGAAATCTTTCAGTTAGTTCCGGATTCTCCGGCTTACTCTTAGCCAAAGGTGACATAAACTTCGGTTCATTTATTAGGTAGGCCGGTCCGGCAATTGTTTTCCGGATTATCTTCCAGCAGTTGTCTATCAACCGACTTCTATTTATCGCTCCGGTCAGGACCACCCCACTCTTTTTTACCGCCGCCAACATTTCTTCGTCGGTCGACTTAAAAATATCAATGCCCAGCTTCTCTTTAATTATTTCCACATAATCAATCTCCGCCCATTCGTGAGCCAGATCATATTCCATCCCTCTACTCACAAACTTTGTCTTCCCATAGACTTCCTTAGCAATATATCGGAAAAGTTCTTTCACGAGCTCCATGTTGTCCCGGTAATCAGCATATGCCCAGTACCACTCGCACTGGTAATACTCCGGCAAATGTTCATCATCCATCCCCTCGTTACGAAAATTAGGTCCAATGGTATAAATCTTTTCATACCCAGCCCCAATCAATCTTTTTTGATAGAGTTCGGTCGAGATTCTCAAAAAGAAGTCCTGATCAATTGCGTTCATATGGGTAACAAATGGCTTGGCGTCAGCTCCACCAGTGACACTTTCTAATACTGGCGTCTCCACTTCGATAAACCCTTTATTTTTCAGAAAACTCCTTGTTACTTCCCAAAACTTGGCTTTTCTTTCAAACCTTCTCATTTTTTCTGAATCCATCAATAGATCCAAATATCTTTTGCGGAAAGCCTCGTCTGGATTCTCTATCCCCGCCCATTTATCCGGTAGGGGTAGTCTTGATTTTGCCAAAAGCTTGATCGCACTTACTTGCAGAGACACCTCACCGGTTCTGGTCTTCACTATTTGCCCACCGGCTTGAATGATGTCACCAATGTCTAATAGCTCCAAGTCTTCAAAACCCAGCGTCTGCTTTTCCTTATCAGTCGGCCCCATGCCATCAGCACGGATAAACAGCTGAATCCTGCCACTCTGATCTTGAATTTGTCCAAAAATTAGTTTCCCGTGCTCTCTCCAAGCCATAATTCTCCCGGCCAAGATCATCTCCTTGCCATCATACTTCTCAAAATTATCCACGACAATTTGGTTCTCAGCTTGTTTCTCGGATCTCGCCGGATACAGCTCAACCCCCATCAATTTCAGGGTTTCCACCTTCTTCTCTCGTTCCTTTAATATCTCTTCCAGTCTGCTTGCCATAGCTACTATTCTAACATCGACTTGTGGTATGCTTTGAGCAATTCCACTTTGAAATTCATCGGAGGAAACATGGATCTACCATCCATCAAAGACTATCTTTTAGCCTATTTTTTTGGAGAGTTCGACCACGACCTGATTAACGATCAATCCAACGACCCCTACTTGCACGTCAGCATCATCACCAGTTCTGAAACAAATCCTCACCGTGACAGCTTCGGACTCTATCTCAAAAAGAAAGACCGGCCAGCTACCCACACCGCCTTTACCACCGCCAATATGGCTGCTGCGCTGGTTTTGGAAGGCAAGTACCTCCTCCAAAAACCTTCAGGAGCTCAGCCTGTCGATGATACCGTTGGTTACACGAAGGGTATCAACATCGGGAAAAATCAGATCATTATTGTGACCGTGATTACCCGAGATCCCGAAGACGCCAAATTCGTCAGCAAGATGATCACGAACAAGATCCTTGCCTTCGTTGGAAAATGAATTTTTGCCCCGCGTCACAGCGGGGCTTTTCTCACATCTTCTCCACCACCTCTATGCCCAATATCTCCAAACCGCTCTTGATAACCAATCCGGTCACAGCTACCAGTAGCAGTCTCAAGTTTTCTTCTGGCACCCCGATTACTCTACTCCTGTCATAGAATCCGTTGAATTTTTGTGCCAACTCAAACAGGGTTTGACATATCAAATGGGGTGCAAAGTTCTTTGCGGCATTTTCCACCATTTCACCTTCGCCAATCCGCAAAACCAACCATCTCGCCAATCGACTTTCGTCATCATTGAGTTTCTGGTTTCTTGAATTCTTAACTTCACCGATTTTTACCCCCACCTTCTCCAATATTCCTTTAGTTCTTACATACACATACTGTAAATAGGGACCACTATTCCCCTCCATACTAAGAGCTTCCTCCCACTTAAATTCATAGTTGGATTCTGGCGATCTTCTCAGCTCGTTATATTTGATTGCCCCCATTCCAATTTTTTCGGAGATCACTTCTATATTTTTTTCCTTTGCCACCTTTTTCGCCTCCTCGCCCGCTCTGAAAATTAAATCTTCAAGTTTAATATTGGTGCCCTTTCTTGTACTCATCTTCTCCCCGCCAAACGTCATCAATCCATGTGCCACATGTTTGAACTCTACAGTCTTGGCATCTTCCCAGAGGAACTTAACCGCCTCAAACACCTGCCTGAAATGTAGAGTCTGTTCCGACCCCACTTCGTATACATACAGATCGGACCTTAATTCCACATCATCAAGTCTCTTTCTTATCGTCGCCAAGTCTCGGGTAAAATACGTCGTCGTCCCATCTGATTTTTGCAACATCGCCGGTGGCAAATATTCTTTTCCGTCTTTCTCAAATTTGATGATTAGGGCCCCTCTTTCGCCTTCCGTTGCCACATCGATTTCCATCGCTTCTTCAATTATTCCCGGCATCGTTTTTAGATAAACACTCTCTCCATATTCATGTTCAAAACTTACTCCCAGTTTGTGATATATCTGCGCAAATTCTTTCATGGAAATCTCAATACATTCCCTCCAAATCTTTTTGGCGTTTTCATCTCCACTTTCCAATCTGGCAAAGGCGTCTCTTGCTTTATCCTTCAGTTCGGGTGTCGTTTCTATTCTCTTGTTAAATTCGATATACAAATTTTCAAAGTCTGTCACCGTCATTTTTGAAACATCAAAATTCTTCTCTTCGGCCGCGGCAATAATCATTCCAAACTGCGTCCCCCAATCTCCCAAGTGATTATCATTAGTTACTTCGGCACCACTGTGTTTATAAAGATTAAACAAAGCCTGTCCGATGATGGTAGATCGTAAATGTCCTACCGAAAATCTTTTAGCTATATTTGGTGAAGAATACTCCACCAATACTTTTTTGCCGGACATAAAATCACTATCCAGACAATGACCGTCATTCTTTAACATTTCACTTAGCCTCTCTGTTAAAACCTCATCCTTTATCCAAAAGTTAATAAAGCCTGGTCCAGCGACCTCAATTTTTTCGACCACCTCCATCAATCTTTCATCCTTTTCTAGCTTCGCAATAATATCAGTAGCCAATTCTCGAGGAGCTTTCTCAAGCTGTTTCGCCATTAACAATGCAACATTGCTAGCATAATCACCCATCCTTTCGTCTCCCGGATGTTCGACCGAAAAGTCTCGAGGTCCAAAAATCTCCTCAATGGACTTTTTAATTATTTCTTTTATATTCAAGCTTTGTAACGAAGTTACATGCGAATAAAAGAGGAAGCGCAGTCTGGATACTTCAATAATAATTTATTATTGAAGAGGAGACGAGCATGCTCTTATTTTCCACATTTTAATAATAAACCCCTCACTTAAGCCAAGATTAATCTTAACTCAAGTCAGGGGTCTTCAGACGGCCTGTCGGCCGGGAGGACGGTACCACCCTTTGTTTCACTCTTTGTGCTGTTTCGGGCTACCCCGGCGGCATTTCCTCCGCTAGCTCAGGGACGCGACTCCCTTCAAAGCTGGATATATTCTAGCACCTTCCTGTATTATTAAATCCATGCCCAAGCCACTGGTAATAATTATTACGCTCATTGCCAATCTCTTCTTCGGCGGCAAGCTACCCGCCTTTATGAATTCAGGAAACAAACCGATAGTTGACCCCATCACCGAACAAGTATCCGGTATGACTTTGGAGGAAAAGGTTCGCCAAACCTTTGTTTGCAGTTACGACGGAAAGACCCTTGATAAGGCTCTGTTGATATTAAAAAGTTGTGGCAACATCATCTACTCAAAAAGCAACACCGACGGTTTGACCGAAAAAGAAATCTTCGATAACAATCAACAAATCCACCAGCAAGACCCTCTTTCATGGATCATGGTAGACCAAGAAGGCGGCAAAGTTGCCAGAATTAAAGATGGATCACCGTCACCACGAAAAATGGCTGAGGATAATACAGTCTCCTACTGGGGCCAACAGCACGGACGAACTCTCAAGGACTTAGGCTTCAATGTAGATCTTGCACCCGTAGCCGATATTACCTCAAACAATCCGGTAATAGAGAACCGCTCCTTCGCCGATGATCCGGCTATCGACGGCACAAAAGCCACGGAATATCTCGTTGCTCTCCAAACCCAAGGAATAGTGGGTGTGATTAAACACCTTCCGGGTCACGGAAGGGTTGATTCCGACACGCACAAGAAGACGGGTTCCCTTGACTACAGCTGGGAAGAAATAAAGAACTTTGATTTGATTCCTTTTATAGACACTATTAACAATGGCGCTAGAATCGTTATGATTGGGCATATCATCATCCCGGAACTAGATAAAAAGCCGGCCAGTATCAGCTCTATCGTTTTAGATAAGCTCAGATCTGCTCTTCCTAATGGGAATGACTTAATCTTTCTTACCGACTCTCTCTCCATGTCAGGGGTCGGCCTACCTCAAGCCCAAGCCGCCGTCGCGGCTCTTAAAGCCGGTGAAGACATGATTCTGTTACAAGGCATCGACCCCAAGCCTCTTTATGAGCACATTATCGCCGCCTACAATAACGGTACTCTCGATAGAACAAAACTTGATCAATCGATTACCAGAATACTTCGGGTCAAAAGGCAATTTACCAACTAGCAGTTTTTCCGGTTAAATACTTCTCTGCATCCAGTGCCGCCTGACACCCCATACCGGCGGCGGTGATCGCCTGCTTATACTTGAAGTCCACCACATCACCACAGCCAAAAACTCCGTCTACAGAAGTCATTGTTGGATACCCTTCAAGCCAAACTTTAACGTCTCCGTTTGTTATTCCCGTTTTCAAAAAACCTTTGTCATCCAGATCCACCTGACCCTTAAACAGTTCGGTTGCCGGAAAATGCCCAATAGCCAAAAACAATCCATCAACTACTATATCGGTTGTCAATCCGGTCTCCACATTCTTAATTTTTATTCCTTCCAGTTTTTCCGACCCTTTAACTTCTACCACCTCACTTTTCCAAATTATTTTTATTTTCGGATTTGCTGTCACCCTCTCCTGCATTATCTTGCTGGCTTTGAGAGAATCCCTTCTATGAATCAAATATACTTCGCTCGCATATTTTGCCAGAGCCAAAGCATCCTCCATAGCCGCATCTCCTCCCCCAACCACAGCAGAAATCTTTTCTTTAAAGAAAGCCGCGTCGCAGACGGCACAAGTGCTGACCCCTTTCCCCATCCACTTTTCCTCACCCAACCCAAGCATTTTCGAAGACGCCCCCGTTGAGATAATCACCGCCTTTGCCTTAACTTCCTCATCTCCCACCCAAACCCTTTTGGTTTCACCAATCAACTCAACTTTCGTAACATCTTCATATCGCACCTCGGCTCCAAATTTTTTCGCTTGAGCCTCCATGGTCATCATCAAATCTGGCCCCATAACCCCGTCTTTAAATCCCGGAAAATTTTCCACTTCGGTTGTATTCATCAGCTGACCTCCAGCCTTCGTTCCCGCCAACACCAAAACAGATAGTGTTGCTCGAGACAAATATATTGCCGCCGTATATCCACTTGGTCCACCACCAACAATTACTACATCCCACTTTTTATCTTCCATCATAAAATATTTATCAGTAAATTATTATGCGGCGCAGAAGTCTAGCCAATAACCGCACGCAGGCGGGACCCGGTACTCCAGGGAGATCCGAGTACGGTTTTGGCGGACTTCGAACCGCAAGACAATTTTCAAATTACTTAATAATCTTCTCAATCATTTGGATGTAGGCATCCTTGCCTCCAAAACCCACCTGTCTCGCCACCTCTTTGCCTTTTTGATACAGGATAACCGTTGGAATACTCATGACACCATAATCTCCTGCTACTTTGGAGTTGGCATCCACATCCACTTTACCTACCTTGATTTTTCCCTCGTAAGTATTCGCTAACTCATCGACAATGGGGGATACCAAGCGACACGGGCCACACCAATCGGCATAGAAATCTACCAATACAGGTGTTTCGGATTTAAGAACCTCATCGTTAAAATTTTGGTCGGTAAATTTTGCTACAGACATTGTATGTTTATATTAATTAATGATTAAAGAAATCGCTTTAATAACTTAGCATATTCTTCTTTGTTACAACTATCCATCGCATCTGCTAACAAAGCCTTCGCGACACTTTTAAGCGAACTCATCGAAGCTACCACCTGAGTTACCACCGCTTCACACTTCTTGTCCTCAGAAATCATTTTCTCGATTCCCCCCACTTGACCCTGAATTCTTTTCAGAGCAACTTGTAACTTTTTCTTTTCCTCAATTGTCATAAATATGAAATATAAAATCTAAAATCCTAAATATGATGATACCCCCAGTGGTATATTCTTGTCAACCCTTGACTTAAAAGTTCAGCGCCAACAAGCCAAACATCACCGACACCAGTATCACGAACCATCTTTTCTCTTCCTGACTCACCTCTCTTTTTATCTGCCAAAACCAAAGATCAAACCGGCCGTGATTCCAAAAATAGTCATAGATCAAATCAAACACCAAATGAACTCCAATCCCCAGCATAAAACCCCGTGCAAACGAGCTTGATACACTGGTTACCGTCAAGAGAGCCATTATCATCCACACCAGCAGAAACAAGACGCCCCTCATTACCAATTCTTTCTGCTCATGTCTTTCGTTCAACAGGGTAATTATTCCTTCAACAAATTTGTTTCTTCCAAACAAATCCTTCAATCTTGTCCCCAATGCCTCATCCGGTCTCATCAGAAAGCTGTATACAAATCGATCACAAAAAACAAACAGAAAACCGATTATTCCTCCAAGCAACCACCATAGAAGATCTATCCCAAAGATAAAGTTTCCCGTCAGTACCTTAAATAAAATTAAGAAGGCAAATACACCAAACAAAACATACTCATGCAAGACTACCTTATCTTTCATCATAGCTAAATCTAATTTTAGCATTAATTACTCCAAGTCTTTATTTCTATCTGGGGTAATTTAATTTTTTTTGGTGTGACCGCAAGCAAAATTGCAGACACCAAAATCATCATCGTACCCATTACCACAAAGGTGTTTTTCTCACCTACAAATTGTGATATCAAACCCGCCAGAATCGGACCAACAATGTATGCGACGCTCAAAGTCGACCCGGAAAGCCCAACCATATGTTTCCCCTCGCTCCCCATACGACTGACAATATCCGAGTACACAGCGTCGGTCAAAGGCCATGAAACAGAAAGCATTGTCCCTACCAAGAGAGAAACAGTCAAGGCAACCACCACACTATCGCTTGGACCAAGCATCACTAACAATAGACCGGAAACCAGCATAAATATTTCAGCCAACTTCTTTTTCCCTTTATATACTCCCCATCGAGCAATCACCACACCCACGAATACCATCGGCAAGGTATATAAAGGCAAAAACAAACCTCCCCACCAGGTTTGTTTCGCCAAATTATCGGAAAACACCGTGCCGGTAGTCCAATAGGTTGCGTCGACTACTCCCATCATCAAGCTGATAGCCAAAACTGGCCAGACCCGCTCAGACAAAGTCCACCAATGTTGAATTTCCTTCAGTAAGTTTACTCTTTCTGCAGGTTCATCTACTATAGGCTCTCTGTTGCTTCTTCCCATAATCACCCAAATCAGATAACCAAGTGCAACGCACACGATCGCCGACACCACCACCCAATAGTCCCCTTTACTTAGTGCCAAATAGCTACCAAGTATGGGCCCAATGAAGTAGGCAAGGCTTCTAAATGCACTCATCACCGCCCACACTCCCGACCTGGCGGTTATAGGTACGGATTCGGACACAAACGCCTGACCGCCAAATCCTAAAAACTCGTAATATATTCCCCATACACCCATAGCCAACAAAAAGAGCACCACAAGTGGCCAAGCCACACTCCACAACAATACACCACAAAACACCAAGCTTGAACCGATGGCCATCAACAATACCTTTCTCGTCTTAACATGTTTTAACAATTGTGGGAAGACCAGGTCGGCTCCAAAACCAACCAAAGATGAAAATGAAATAATAATACCCATAAGCAACGGACTGTTTACCGAATCTTGGATAAAAGAAGGCACCCAATCGCTCAAGATACCATCACCCACAAAAACAAAGAACAGCATTACCGAAAGCATAACTGCCCTTCCCCAATAGCCTTTTAATAAACCTCCAACATCAAATTTCCTATTCACCCATCCATTTTACTAGATTACATCTCCCCCTTGCTTTTCTCTTCCTCCTTTAGTTGTTTGAGTTTCCACATAAACATTTTGCCCTTACTTCTTGCTCCGGCGTCCATTACGAAGCTTTTGGCTTTTTCAACCAGTTCCCGGGGCAAACTTTTTACTAGTCTCATATAAATGGCAGTGTGTTTTGTGTCATCCAGCGCCACAGCCAGACGATATGCATAATCCTGCCACTCCCTACTTATCCTTTTTTGCTTCGTCTCATCCAGCTCGTATTTATCGAGAATGTTCGTCATCGAGCTAAAGCCTTTTTTATCCATCAGTTACATTTTAACTGAATAAAAATTATAATAAGGATTGTTTCCATACCATTATGGCGAAAACCAAAAATCCCTTATCCAGCTTAAAAGAATTTCTCATTACCTACCGCTCCACGGTCAAGCTAGTCTGGCAAATTGATCGGTCTGCCTTTATAAAAATCACTCTAGCCAACGCCGCTTTCGGTGCCTTAGTTTATCCGTCACTTCTCGTTAGTAAAATGCTCATTGACGCGGTTATTCAATCGCTCACCACACAAGAGATATCCAATGGACTAAGGATCATGATCATTGCTTCTATTGGAGGTTTGGTCATCGACCGTATTCAGCAAGTTCTTCAGGAAGTGGACCGTATTTTAAGTCGGTTACTTTCTGATTCCCTCCAAGAAAAAATTCAAGTTGGAATTGCCAGAAAGCTTAATCTACTCCCAGTGGTTCAAGCGGAGTCGCCAACGGTCAGAGACCTTCAACAGAAAGTTTTGGATAGTTCTGGTCGTTCGATATGGTACCTAGTCAACCCTATTTCTACTTTTCCTGAAATCGTTTTTACCATAATCTCATCTGCCATTCCTATTTTTTCTTTTCAGCCTTTAATCATCATCCCTTGTATTCTGCTGGCACTCCCAAATATCCTTATCGGTATCAAAACTTCTAAAGCGTGGCACGACCTTTCCACTGAGTACTCACCTAAATGGAGAGTTTATCGTGCCCTTGAAGATTTCGGGACTAAAGGTCGTTACTTATATGAGAACAAAGTATTGGGCCATGTAGAAATACTACTGGGCAGACGATTCAAAATGGCCCAGGAATACTTCAATCTCTCACGTGATCTAGATAGCAAGTATTCTGTCCAAAGACAGTTTGCTACGGTTCCTCTCTCAATCTTTCAAACAGGTACGAAACTTTACCTATACTATCTAGCCATTATCCAAACCTTATCGTTGGGTACCGCCCAGATAACCAGCTCAGGCATAGATCGGTTTATTGGCAATATTGGACGTTTGATCAGACAAGCCAATGATATATTCCAAAACTATCTCTTTATTTCAGACTATGAAAAATTCATGGCTCTTCCAGAAGAAGATCAGCTTTCAGGGGTAGAGATTCCCAGCACGCTTCATGAGGGCATTGAGTTCAAAAATGCTTGGTTCAAATACGACCACTCACCTAGTTGGATTCTCAAAGGTGTCTCTTTCAAGATTGATCCGACGGACAACATCGCCATAGTCGGTGAGAATGGCGCCGGGAAGACAACATTAATCAAATTGATCTGTCGATTTTACGAACCTCAAAAAGGCGAGATTTTATTGAATGGTCAAAACATCAAAGTTTTCAATATCAAAAATTACCGTCATCACCTCTCCGCTCTTTTCCAAGATTTTGCTCAATACCCCTTTTCGGTCGAAGACAATATAAGGTTTGGCGACGTCGACAAAAAGAGAACCCGCATCGGGATCAAAAAGGCCGCCAAGCTTACCGGAATCATCAACTTCGTGCAATCCCTACCCTTAGGCTTCAAAAACCCTTTAGATAAAGAATTTGCTGGTGGAGTAGAGCCATCAAAAGGTCTGTGGCAAAGAGTTGCCTTAGCCAGGATCCTTTATCGTGAAGCGTACATTCTTATCCTTGACGAGCCCACCTCCAATGTGGACCCCGAATCAGAAGAACAGATCTTCGCTGACGTTTTACGCGTTGCAAAAAAGAAAATGGTTATCTTGGTCTCGCATCGCTTCAGCACCGTTAGAAAAGCTGACAAAATATTGGTTCTGGAAAAAGGTCAGGCTGTTGAATACGGTAGTCACGAAGAACTGATGAAAAAGGCCGGCCGCTACAAAGAATTATTCTCCATCCAGGCCCAAAGCTACCAATAGTTCGTCCGCCGCCTCTTCGATAGTTTCCTCCATCTCTTCGGCTTCTTCTTTCCCAAATTTTCCCAGCACATAATCCGCCCCGGACACCACTCGACCTAGTTCGCCGCGATTGTCTATTCCAAGCCTCACTCTCAAGAAGTTCTTGTCCGGCACGCTTGTTTCCACCGAGCTGACACCATTGTGTACCTTTGGGCCTATTCCGGTTTGAATTTTATACTCGCCTAACTTCAAATCTAGATCGTCATGAACCAATATCAAGTCGTTTGCGGAAAGTTTGTAAAAATCCATTACCTTTCTCACCGCTCTTCCGGACTCGTTCATAAACGTTTGCGGTTTGATAAAGAGAACATCCTTATCCCTATAGATTAAGGACTCAAACTTACTTTCCGGTGAAAACCTGGCTCCTCCCGTGAACTGATCTATAAACACAAAACCAGCATTATGTCGTGTATTTAGATACTCGTTCCCCGGATTCCCTAACCCTACAATTAGTTTCATTTATGTACCAATTTTATCCTTTATAATCCTTTTTGTGAAAGGCTTTCTTCTTCTCATACTGATATTAACCATCTTACTGTATCTTCCTCTAAATCGGCAAAAACCCAAATACCGGCTAAACCTACGGTTGGACGACCGGATACCATTAGTTTCCTGGACCGTCTGGGTCTATGTCGCCTACTATCTCTTAATCCCTATATCGGTTATTTTGACTTGGAACTCCATATACGCGACCCCTCTCCTGATCACCCAAATTATTGCTACCGCTTTTGCTTCCACAATCTGGAGGATCTTCCCCAACGGAGTCATCCGCCCAACGATCAGACAACACTCGAGCCGTAGCCTCAGGTTATTGAGTTTAATATACCACCATGACCGTGACTGCAACGGTTTACCCAGCGGCCACGTGTTGCACTCCTTTATCTCCTGTTTCTATTTGGCTCAGTTATATCCACAGGTCTGGATTGTTTGTTATTTACTTCTCATGGCAATTAGTTTCTCAACCTTGACCACCAAACAGCACTACCTCCTCGACATGATCGCCACTTTGATCATTGCACCTTTTATTATCGAGCTATCCTCTATAATCCACTTATGATTGTTACCAGCAAACCCTTTTTTTCCGTAATCATCCCGGCGCTCAACGAAGAAAAATACCTTCCTCTCTTACTCGCTGATTTAGCCAAGCAAACCACCCACGATTATGAGGTAATCGTTATTGATGGTGTCTCTAAAGACAGAACTGTTGAAAAGGCCAAGTCATTTAAGAACAAACTTCCTCTACTCACCATCCTCTCTTCAAGTGTTCGGAACGTTTCCGTACAGCGAAACATGGGTGCCAAGCAGGCCACAGGAAAATATCTTTTGTTTAACGACGCCGACAACAGACTTCCGGAATACTTCCTCGAAGGTCTCAAATATCAGCTTCACGTCAAGCCACTGGATCTTTTCACTTGCTGGTTCAACCCTGACTCCACTACTGCTTCCGACAAAGCTGTGGCCAGTTATATGAACATCATTGTCGAAACCGCCTCGCTACTCAATCAGCCGGCAGCCTATGGAGCTCTGATAGGTTGTCGAAAAAGTATCTTCAAAAATATCGGTGGCTTCAACCGTGAGGTGGGCTTCGCAGAAGATACCGAATTCGTAAATCGAGGTCACCACAAAGGTTATACCTTTGACATAATTCGCGAACCGCGGTATATATATTCCTTTCGTCGCTTTAGAAAGATGGGTAAGTTGAAAATGCTTCAAAAATACGCTGTTCTGAACCTTAAGTTTCTCACTAATCAAAAGGTGAATCAGAAAAAAGAATACCCCATGGGTGGCGGATATCTCGAAGAGGAGACCAGAATCACACCAGGCCTTACAAAACTAATTCGGTTAGCTTTTAAGAAGAAGGGGAAAAAAACCAAAATCACCGACCGCATTCGCGCACTTCTGAGTCTTGAAGAAAACCAGCCCTAAGCCAACATCAGTTGGATTCCCACAAACATCGCATAGACACCCACCAAGACGGCGCCTTCCCACCTATCCAATTTATGCTTGGTTTTCGTAAACAACCAAAATAGTCCCAAAACGATCAGCAGAAACAGGCCGGAAATACCTCGCTGGAGCGACTCGACGTAAACAATCGGACTAATTAGAGAAATTATTCCCAGAATTAACGTCGAATTGACCACCACACTACCCAGTACGTTACCCAATATCAACGATATTTCCCTCTTCTCCGATGCCACTATTGTCAACACCAGCTCCGGCAGGGTGGTCCCCGTGGCTAGAATCACCAGTCCTACCCAAAATGGACTCACCCCCCAAGAACTGGAAATCCTGATAACTACATTTATCAGCATCCACGCACATACACCCAATACCCCCAGTCCCACCACCAGCTTGATGGTTTCGACCAATGGTTCCATTCTGGTTTTTAAACGATGCACTACCGGCTTTCTCCCGGAAAGTTTTAGGTGTTTTAAAGGTGAGTTGCCATTGCGAACCAAATTGTTCACGTATATAAAATATAATAAAACCAGCACCAATCCATCAAATCTGGACAATTTTCCATCGGAAATTAAAATAAATGGAAACATGGCGATCCCCATAGTAACCCACAGTTCTTTTCGTAGGTAGTCACCAATGACCGGAACGGACCCAAACACCAAGGCTGCCCCCCCAATAATCCAGCTCAGGTTGGCCAAGTTGGCTCCAACAATATCTCCCAAGGCAATTTGTGGTTGCCCACGTAATGCTGCCGCCACACCCACGAACAATTCGGGTAATGAAGTCGAGAATCCCACCAATACCGACGCAAGCATCAGACGATTGGTCCGGATATCATGAGCCAGTTTCTCAAATATTCCCACCGTCGCACCCGAAGCAATCACCATTATCAAAATCAGAGTTACTCCATACAAGATATCCAGAAGCATACCTTCATTTAACCACAATTCAATTCACTTTTTCCTTCTCTTTCCTACTTCGATCAAAATGGGTACCACAGAAATTGACACAATCATCAGAGCCACATAGTGGAAGTTTTCTTTTACGAAAGGAAAATTCCCGAAGGCGTAACCGCCGATTAAAAATATTGTTACCCAAGAGATACCGCCAATGATGTTGTAAAACACAAACTTTCCATAATGCATTTTACTAATTCCGGCAACAAACGGAGCAAAGGTTCTGACAATAGGAACAAATCTGGCAAACACGATCGCCTTACCACCATGTCTTTGGTAAAACTCCTCAGCTTGCTCCAAATACTCTTTTTTAAAGAACCTGCTACGTCCATCAAAGATCTTTTTTTCCAGCTTATCACCGATAAAGTAGTTCACAGAATCCCCAAGTATGGCCGCCGCCACCATCAACAAATAGAGAAATAAAAGGTTGAAAGATCCCATCGCCGCCAAGGCTCCTGCCGCAAACAGCAAAGAGTCACCTGGCAAGAAAGGAGTTATCACCAATCCCGTCTCCATAAATATCACCAGAAACAAAATCAGATAAGTCATGGTGCCATACTGGGCAATCACCAATACCAAGTTTTTATCAATATGCAAAAAGAAATCCAAAATCATTTGTAAAATCTCCATTCTTCTATTGTATCTTAGGACATTGACAGTTTGGCAATTTCTTCGACCTCTTTCCAAGTAGTTGCCTGCTTTGGTCCTTTATCTTCCCGAAACTTCACTAGTCTGGGAAATCTCAGGGCCACACCGCCGGCGTGATTGGGGCTCTTGGTTATTTCGTCTGCAGCTACCTCTACTACCACTGAAGGCTCCACCCACACGTCCGGCACCAAAGCGCCGGTAACCAAATAATTGCTCGGTTTTTCCTTAATCTCCAGCTTGTCCAATTTTTTCTTCAATTCTCTAAACTCTTCATCGGTGAGACCTGTGCCCACTTTTGCGATAGATACCCAGGCGTTGCCTTTTCGAAGACCCACCAAAAAAGCTCCGATTCCAAACCCCGCCCGCTTTCCTCTACCCAAGTAATACCCCAAGATTACCAGATCTAAGGTGTCGGATAGCTTTCCTGAGGTTCCTTCTGCTTCTTTTATTTTTACCCAGTTCCATCCTTGTCTACCGGGGAGATACTCACCTTTCCACATTTTGATTACCGCACCCTCGAACCCTTCCCTTAGGAAGATATCGTGCATCTTCTGCACTTCAGCGGGGTCGTTAGTTTTGTAATATTCATCAGTTACCAGAGTTCCGTTTCTTTTAATTATTTCGGCCAGCAATTTTCTTCTTTCAAAATACGGCTTATCAAGTTGACTTTTTCCGTTCAAACTCAAGATGTCAAAAACAAAGAACCTCAAAGGAATAGACTTCGCCGTCTCGGCTACGTCGTGTTTTCTCTTTCTGGTAATAGTTATCTGAAACGGTAGGACCTTATTGGTCTTTCTTTCATATCCCACCGCCTCACAGTCCAGTATTACCTCGTCGGCCTTTATCCACTCCTTCATATTCTGAAGCTCCGGAAACATCGGGCTGGATTCTTCCAGATTCCTGGTATACGTCCGAACCTCATTTGTCTTTTTGTTAAAATGAATTTGGACCCTGGTTCCATCATACTTCCGTTCTACAGCCACCACACCCATCTTGTCGACAATTTCCTGATAATTATCCAACCGTTGACACAGAGCCGGCACCACAGGCACCCCGGTTTTTACTTTCACGTTTTTCAAACCAGACATACCCTTCTCTTTCACCACTTTGGTGATATAGCCAGGATCGGGATAGATTTGAAACGCTTTGTCGAGTTCTTTTCTGAGGGTTTTTCCACCACTGGTCATCTGTGACAATGCATCGAATACCGTCTTCTCTGAGAAACCCAAGCGTAGTTTTCCGATCACCATTCGGGCGACATACTTTCTCTCCAAACTAGATGCCGTCAAAAGCAACTCAGACAGTCTAGCCACTTTTCGCTCCTGACTCCCTCCACCACCTTCGTCCGCAATTATTTTTAATTTTTCAAAAATTTCGTTTACTGAATACTTCACCGCCATAATCCTTTTGAAATCCAGCACTTCAACCATCAAACCCACATCACCCAGGTCTTTATACTTACGCTCAATTTCGTTGGCCGACACACCGGTCCCCTCCACTACACTACGCAGTACCATTTTTATAGCCATATTGAATTCTTTGTTATCAAAATCCGGCCCCAGCTGACCCAGAGTCAAATAAATTCCCTTATCGGTTTCTTCCACAGACATCTTCTCAATCAGTTCCGCCAATACCTTAGTGATCTCCAACCGTGAAGAAATCTTTTCCAGCTTCTCTAAATACCCTGCAAAATCTTTGAACAACATACTTGTAGTATATCAACGATAGGATCTGGCTTTTCCCATTACGTAGAGAGCTCCTTTAGTCTTACCCTTTTTACGTATCAGTTTTTTGTCTATCAGGTCTTTTAGATCTCGCAGAATAGTGTCATCGGAAACCATCGGTAATACATTTCTAATCTCTCTTATCGTCATTTCGTTTTTTACTGTCATTTCTTCCATTATGGCTATTTGTCGTTCCGTCAAAGAAACCACCCTCCCTCCTTCCGATTTGAAAATTGGCGTTTCGCCTACCAGATTCATTACTTTTGTTTGTATTTTCTCAGCCGAATCAGCAAGACATCTATTTAAATATTCCAACCAAATCGTCAAATCACCCCCATTTCTATCCACAGAAGATACCGCCAACTGGAAAGCGTCCCTGTTTTTTAATATTTCTTCTTCCACCGACCAAAGCTTCTTCAAACCAAAGCCCTCCATAGACAATATCAATTGATAGAAACATAAAGCTGTCAATAAATTATTTTCCAGGTAAGGAATAATTCGTAGCAACTCAAACAGCATTATTCCGGCCTTATTTATTGGATGGAGTTCATTCTTGCCTACGCTCCCTAACCACCCAAATAAATCCTCGACCTGGAAGGGCACTTCTACCACCATCGGTGGCACCGAAGTAAAACCTTCAGCTTCCCGATCCCTTATCTTCCCCGTCTCGCTTGGTGATACTAGCCTTTCTCCTAACAAAGTGTTTATCTGTGACAGTTCTCTCTCTCCATACTCGTCATGTTTGAATTTTCCAGCCAAAAACGCCAACTGTTCAATAAATCGGGTTACGTTTAACAGATTCAGGATTTGTTGAATATCTCTTTCCTTCCCCACCACACCCACCCTTAACGCCACTTGAGATGGCTTGTCATCCCTTCCCGGTTCGTCTCTTACAATCCTAGCCACATCATCAAAACTTAGTTCATTCGTTGAAAAACGAGCCATGCTGTAAATCTTTCGGACCAGACATTCTTGTTTCAATCTTAGTTCCCAGTCAGGCTGTAACTTAGACAGTTGCACAATTTTTCCGGCAACTTCAACTCCAATCAGGTTTGAAAGATTCTTATTGGTAATGGTAAATACAGGAGAAAACATCGAATCAATTATCGCATTTTTTGCGGAATACCACAACTCCAAACTCCACCTAATTTAATCGAGAACTGAGATCTGAAACATGCCCGTCCGACCGGCGGGTCTGAGATCTAGTAATTACGTACAATCTCTCCATATATTTCTGGTATTACATCCACTAAATCATCGGAATTAAACATAAACCCTCTTTTTTCAGCCAGCTTTTCCGCCGCTTTCTTAGTCAGATACGATGCGACTGCGCAGGCAAATATACCATCATCCTTAGCCAAGAATCCTACAATCAATCCGGCAATCAGATCTCCCGTGCATCCCTTTACCAGCCCCTCATTACCCCCCAAAATTTTGACTGTTCTGACACCATCACTTACAATCGAAATCTCATCTTTGGTCAGTATTACTAAACCATATTTATTCGCCAACCCATGTATCTGTACAGCCCTTTCTTCTAGATTATTTTTCATTTCCTCTCCAAAAAGCATCTCAAATTCTTTCTTGTTGGGAGAGATCACAGCACCCCTCGGTAATTCGTTTACGCTGACTACCTGTAAAGTACCTCCATCGATCACCCATTTTTGGTCAGGGCACTCTTTAAAAAGACTTATGCTGACTTGCCTGGTCTGTTCCCCCTCAGAATCACAAACGAAACCATGCTCACTGACGTGGCTCCTCATCATGCCCGGTCCCACCAGGGCCGCTTCAGATTTTGCCGCATATCTACCGGCTTCTCCATAAGGTACCCAGATAAAGTTAAGTAGTGACGCTTTGATTTTCTCGGCTATACCCTTATCTTCTTCGGGACTGGCAAAATACACCATACTCACGATTCTCGAAGCTGCCTTTAGAGCTATTAGCGGGGCTCCATGAAACAACTTGCTACCCCCTACAATAGTTACACCACCACCCGTCACTCCTTTTGAATATTTGCTGCTTCCACCCCGCAACGTTTTACTATTCTTGAACCAACCCCGATCAAAAGTTTCAATATTCATATTCGTGTATATCTTACACCTTTCCTTGTCATAACAATTTCCACCCGAACAGGAAATAGCCCTGCTTCACGTATATAATATAAACCATGACATTAAAAAAGAAACCTTCCACGGCACTTCACAAGGCCATCGTTGTTCAAATGGTCAGTCTCGTGTCCACTTCTTTTGGTTTGGTTGCTGCTCTGGCCTGGAATGAAGCCATTAAAGAATATGTTAGTGTTTTTATCAAACCTTATTTTGCCAAAGGCTCCGGTGTCGTTTCTCTCTTTATATACGCCCTGGCAATTACTACGATTGCCGTTCTCATTACCATCCAAACCACTCGTGTACTGGAGCGCCTAGACTCTAAGTAAGTCTGATTGTTTTTGCTTTTTTAAACATTCTTACATCTCCCTCATCTGCCGTCGTCACAATCACTTGCCTACCTGACATTACTCTCAGCACCTCTCCTTTATGAACCTCATCAAGCTCGGAGAAAATGTCATCGAGTAACAGCAGCACCTTCCTTTTGCCCTTCTCTTCCATAAAATAAATCTCTCCCATTTTCAAAGCCAGCACCGCCATCCTTTGCTCACCCCTGGATCCATAAACCCCCAAGTCTCTTGCTTCAGATTTTACCTGAAAGTCATCTTTGTGAGGACCTACCAATGTGTAGCCTACCGCCACCTCCGCTTCTTTATATTGAGACAATCTTGCTTCGCTCATCGCGCTCATATCATAAATAATCGACAGATCTTTAAAAAGTTCGCTTTTCTTAAACAAGTCATTAATATAATCAACCAAGTATCTTCTTCTTTCCTGAATAATTTGCCCATGCTTAATCAGCAATCCATCCCAAAATGTTAACGAATAAGGACTGGCACTTCCTTCACGAATCGCATCCAGTAAACGGTTTCTTCTTTTTAAAGCCTGCTCATATGTGGTCAGACTATTGCTGTAAACTTTGTCCACCTGAATTAGCAGCCGATCTAAAAATTTTCTCCGAACATCCGGCGAACCGCTAATCAGTTCGACGTCCTCAGGTCGGAAGAGGACCAAGGGGAGGATTCCTAATACATCTTGTCTTCGTTTGGAAACTCCATCAATCAGATATTTTCTCTTGTTCACCACTTTTCCCATTACCATTCCCCCATTAACAATCACTTCCAGCATCATTTTGTCGGCCTTCTGCACCTCAACTTCGCCACTTACTCTTCCTACTTCCTGCCCAAAAGCTACCATTTCTTCCGTTCTTTTTGCTCTAAAGCTGTCGCCGATTCCCAAAAGATAGATCGCCTCTAATAAATTCGTTTTCCCTTTCGCGTTCTGTCCCACTACCAAACTTACCCCATCGGAAAAATCGTATTCAGCCGTTTTGTAGTTTCTAAAATCACTCAAGACTATCTTTTTCAGCATTGCCCTTATTTTACACGTAAGCAGGTTTATTCAATCACAAACATACAGTATCGACCATAAAGAGATGCAATTCCCATTTCACTCCATTCACCAAAGGCTTCTACCTTCCATCCGTTCTTGGTAATAACCTGCCTCCACTCGGGAACTTTCCGATATTTATGCCACCAAAATTCAAAATTTCCTAACGAATCGAACAACGCACCAAAAAGCCACTCCACAGAGTTTCTGAAAGTATCTTCGATAAAGATTACTCTCTTTGACACTCTCTTGGCTTCCTTGAGAACCTCCAAGCCATTATTACAGTGATGCAGTACGTGGATAATCACCGCCGTATCGAACTGGTTATCCCTAAAAGGCAGTTTGTTCCCATCATAGATTACCGGCTTCAAGTCCTTATAAATACTCAAGTTTGTGACATCAACACCCGTCACATCAAACCCTTTATTAATCAAAAAAAATGAAGTTGCTCCCGAACCCATGCCTACATCAAGCACGGTCTTACCTTCCAGATACTTGCCTATACGATTCCATATACACTTTGCCTTCCTCATCATGAACCGATGTGTTGCCTTCGAGATCCAGTCCGCTTTTGTGGTCGACTTTAGGCTCAGACCTTTGGCCCTTTTTACAATAAACGGGATTGGCATCGTCAAATTTTACCTCACTTTTGGCAACCTGGACAGTAGAAAGTCCCCCGTCCTCCCAGTTTTATTTTCTTGATAATTCCCCCGCAGCGAGAACATTTCTGACCTTCTTTTTTGTACACCAGGAAGTGATCTTGATACGTTCCGCCTAAACCGGAAACCTGTACATAATTGCTGGCACTAGCCCCTCCATATTTGATGCCTAGTTTTATCACCTGCACAATCGCGCTGTGTAGTTTAATAGCCTCTGTTTTGTTGATACTGTCTGCTTTCCTATCCGGACTGATACCCGCCAAAAATAAGGCATCATTTACATAAATATTACCCAGACCGCCCAATTTATCCTGATCAAGCAACACCAGTTTTACGGCCTTGGATCTCTTTAATAAATCAAAGAGATAGACGGGAGTAAAGTGACTATCCGTCACATCCGGAATCATATTTTTCGCATCCTTTTGGTATTTATCAGTATCCACGACTCTCATCCAACCAAAAACTCTCATATCATTAAAAAAAAGTTTAGATCTGTCTTTGAAATTCCATACTACTCTGGTGTGTTTGCTTGGTAATTCTCGAATCCGGTCAGCCGTTGGATGCCCCCCCACAATCCTTTTCTCACCGTCAACAAATATTAGCTGTCCAGTCATTTTCAGATGTACAATCACCATTTCTTTGGCTCCCTCAAAATAGACTTCTATCACTTTTGCTTTTCTTTTTATCTCTTTTACCCTTTTCCCCTCTAATACTCTTGGATCACCCGAAAAACTTTTTGATCTCAAAACTTCTACCTCGGTGACTTCTCTTCCGGCCAACGCTTCATCCAGCTGGCCTCTGATTGTTTCAACTTCCGGCAATTCGGGCATGTTACAAAACCTCTCTTGGAGTAAATAATATCCAAAAGGCGGAAACAAAACATAAAGCAGAGATTGTTACAAACAAAAAGTTAAATCCCAAACTGCTCACCACAAATCCACCCAAGATAGTCCCTAACGCCATCACCAAATTTGAGACCATCGCCCAATCGGAGTACTCCATCACTTCTTCCTTTTTATCAATATGTTTTGCAAACAGGGTTCCAAAGGTCGGTGTCCCAAGTGATTCAGCTAAGCCAAACAATACTTGAACCAAAATCAGAAATAACGCGCTTCCAATAAAAACATAGCTCAAAAAACCTAATCCTCGAATAATATAGCTTGCCGCCAGCATTAATTCTTTCTTGCGAACACGGTCGCCAAACCGAGCCACAAAAAGTAGAAAAAGTGTTGAAGTCACATAAAATACAGCCGTCGAGACACTCACCAACAAAACCCCTCCTCCAATTTTTTGAACATAAACTGCATACAGAGGACCTAGCAAAAGCGCCGCAAACATGTAAATTGAGTTACTAACAAATAGCACCTTTAAGGCTGAGTTATTTCTCATCTGCTTTCATCTTGTCAATGATTTTTGTGATTTTTTTCTCAAACAATTGTCGGGAAAACTTTCTTGATTGCCCAATCAAGTTCTCTCTTTTCCAGTTTATACTTTCAAACTTCCTCATCGCTTTTTCAAGTGTCTGCTTATCGGTACTGTCTATCAGCAAACCGGTTTTCCCATCAACGACAGTTTCTCTAAAGCCGCCTCCGTTGTAAGCTATCACGGGTGTACCGGAAGCCATAGCCTCTACCACTGTCATACCAAAATCTTCATCCTTTGCTAAAGCGATGAATCCTTTTGCTTTTGCATACAGTCCCATCATCTCCTTATCGGAAATTCTTCCCAATAGTTCTACTGCTTCAATTTTTTCCAACTCTCGTTTGACCTTAGAGTAACCAACGGCTTCGCCGACAATCTTGAGCTTTAATCCAATATGTTTCGCAGCTTCCGCGGCTTCCACAAGACCCTTGGCTCCTACCAATCTTGATACTACTAAGAAGTAATTACCCTTCTTTGCGTCTTTACTTTTTGCAATAAATTTCTCCACCTCCACGGGTGGGTAGACGACCTCCGCTTCTTTTCGATAAAACTTCCATACTCTTCGGCTGGTATTTTCTGAATTTACCAGCCATTTATTCACTCTCTGAGAAGTCCAGTAGTCATAAATCCTCAAAAAATGATTCACCACAGTCGCGTATATTCGTACCACCCAATACTTCTGCAAATTGATGCTCGTTTCGTATCCATAGAGAAATCTCGGAGGAGTGTGACAATAAGCTACTACCATTGTTTTCGGTGAAACCTTGAAGCCTCTCGCGAAATATGATGAGCATGATGTAATCACCAAGTCATACTTTCTCAGATCAATAGTTCCCCAGATGAGGGGGATCATGAATCTTAGTGGGCTATAGAGGTTCCAATGTTTAATCAGTATCGCGTAGGGGCTCTCCACAATTTTTCTGTCAACAAACTCTTTATCGCAGGACGACCCTTTTACCCTAAAGGCGGTGTAGATTGGCGCGTTTGGATACATATCGGACAAAACCCTTAGCACCCTCTCCGCACCACCAAACTCTTTTATGTAGTCATGAACTAGAGCAACTTTCATATAAACACGTCTTGTACCTCCCTTTCCCAGGAGTCCTTTGGTAACTTCCCAATCAAACTTTTAAAATTCAGCTCTTCAAATAGTTCTATAACTTTATTTTTATCATAATTAGCCAACAGACAATCCTTCCAACTTATCTCAAGGGGCACGTTCCTGTCTATTTCGGCCAAGTGATAACTTTTTTCGGCCATTTCCCGATCCGCAAGTAGCATTGTTCTCACCCTAGGATTGACCTTAGGATCATTAATTTTCTCGTAAATGCTTTCGATAGACCCGAACTCTTTGATTAGTTTTGTCGCCGTCACCTTTCCGATACCTCTGACACCGGGTATGTTATCAGAAGGATCTCCCATCAAACTCTTCAGATCAATTATCTGTTTCGGTGTCAACCCATAGACCTCTTTGACCTTGTCTTCATCAAAAACCACCGACTGTCCATGATGATTCTGAATTGGCAGATAAACGACCACCTGCTTCTCTTTAATTAACTGAAGTGAATCCCTGTCTCCTGTCACAATCACAGTCTGCGCATCCTCCTCTTCAGAGGCCAGCTTTGCCAACGTACCGATAATATCATCGGCCTCATAGCCCTCAATCCCATACTGGGGTATATTAAGCCCCTCCACCACCTCCTTCGTCCTGTCTATCTGCGTCGCCAGTTCCTCATCCATCGGCCCCCTATTGGCTTTATACTCCTCAAACTCTTGCTTCCTAAAAGTCGGACCCTTCAGGTCCCAAGCCACGGCCACGTGGGTTGGAGAAAGCTTCTCGATCACCGATAGCAACATTGCAGAGAATCCGTAAACTGCATTTATAAGCTCTCCTTTGGGAGTACTAAGTGGCGGATATGCATGATACGCTCTATGAAGCAGGGCGTTACCATCGATCAAAATCAGCTTCTTCATTTTTCTTCTATTGACGGTTTTGTCTTACCTACAATTTCCTCAAACTCCTCTTGTTCAATCGTCTCAACCTTAATCAATCTGTCTACCAATTTATCCAGAATTTTTCTGTTCATTTTTACTAGACTTTCGGCAACCTTGTATCCTTCGTCGACAAATCTTTTTATTTCTACGTCTACCTTAGCTTGAGTGACTTCCGATAATCTAACACTGTCTCCCACGGAGTAACCCCAGGCATTCGTATCCACTGTCTGATTTAGAGAAACCGGACCCAAATCACTCATCCCAAAATCAACCACCATTCTCCTGGCGAGTATTGTCGCCCTCTCAATGTCGCTTGAAGCACCGGCAGTTAATTCATTGAATACTACTTTCTCCGCAGCTCTCCCTCCGAGCATCATCGCAATTTCATCTTTAAGCTCAGACCGTGTCTGTTGATATTTATCCGTTTTAGGTCGACTCATGGTAAACCCTAGCGCCATACCGCGGGATACTATACTGATTCTGTGGATCGGATCAGTCCCCATCAACAAATGACCTACTACAGCGTGACCCGCCTCATGGTAAGCCGTCATTTTTTGTTCCAGTTTTGACTGGAGTCTTTTTTTCTCAGGACCCATTTTTACTTTCATAGCAGCCTCTTCGATGTCCTTCATCTCAATTTCCTTTTGGTTATCTCTAGCTGCCAGTATGGCTGCCTCATTCAGCATATTTTCTATATCCGCTCCGGAAAAACCCACCGTTCTTTCCGCCACCTTGTTCCAGTTCAATTCCTTTATAAAAGGTTTGCCTTTTTTGTGGATTTCCAATATCGCTTTTCGTCCCGCGATATCCGGTAAGTCCAAAGTTACCCTTCGGTCAAACCGACCGGGTCTCACTAGCGCTGAATCCAGCACGTCGGGTCTATTTGTTGCGGCCAGAACTATCACATTATCAGATTGCGTAAAACCATCCATTTCCACCAGTATTTGATTAAGCGTTTGTTCTCTTTCATCGTGTCCCCCAAATCCACCGCTTCCACCTCTCGTCCTACCAATAGCGTCGACTTCATCAATAAATATAATCGAGGGAGAAGCTCTCTTCGCAGTATCAAACAGGTCCCTCACCCTACTGGCACCCACACCAACCAGCATCTCCATGAACTCAGATCCGGCCATCGAGAAAAAGGGTACACCCGCCTCTCCGGCAACGGCTCTAGCCAGGAGCGTTTTTCCCACCCCTGCAGGTCCGGTAAGAAGTACACCCTTTGGTGTTCTCGCACCTAGATCGCGGTACTTTTTAGGATTTTTAAGGAAATCTACCACTTCTTCTAGTTCTTTTTTGGCTTCATCTACACCGGCGACATCCGAAAATTTAATATTTTGCTTTCCTTTCGCGAACAATTTTGCTTTACTCTTACCAATACCAAACACATCTCCAGCTCCACCTTGTCGCCTCATCAAATAAAACATCAATACTCCGAAGCCGATAATTGGCAACACCAGAGACATTACATTCCACAATCCATTAACAAAGTCTTGAGAAACCACTTCAACTTTCACCTTACTCTCGTCTACACCTGCCTTTTGGAGCTGATCCATAAAACTTGCACCCTCTTCTTTGCGGGACATTCCCAAAATCTGATTACCGGAACTGTCTTTGGGGTACAACAGAATTAACTCCTGTCCCCTAATTTGAACTTCCTCGACCTTGCCGGATTTTATTTCGGCTATTGCCGTTGATAAAGGAAGCTCTTTCACAACCCCCGTAGAGCCTAAAATAAACTTTATTAGTCCAGGTAAGAAAAGGAATAATATCAAAATCCAAATTAAAGCTCTTCTCAAATTTACGTTAAATTTAAACTCAATTTTTTTAGCCTGAGACTTAATCTGTTGTTGCATATTTATTCTCCCTATCTTATCACCGATCCTGGTTTCAAATTCTCCGGTAAAAAGATCATCGTGGCTCCGTTCTCTGTATCCATCATTATCGCCATTCCTTGACTAACCTCCTCACCCATTTTTTTTGGCGCCAAATTTATCACTACCGGAATGTTTTTGTTTAATAAATTTTCAGGACTATACCATCTTCTAATCCCTGAGAACAAAACTCTTTTTCCTATTTCGTCGCCCAAATCCACCTCATATCTCAACAATTTATCGCTCCAGTCAGGCGAACTGGCCCCAACCACCCTCCCCACTCTGATATCCAATTTTTCAAAATCACCATATTCTACCGTTGGTTTTATCATCTGGACTCTTTTGATTTATACTCCATAAAATCGTAATCAATTTTCATCGCCTTTTTCACCTTCATGAGCACCTCATTGGAAACTGTTCGACCTTTTTCGATTCCATTCCTCAAGATTTCATCAATCTTATCTGGGTTGGCTTCAAGCTCCGCACGTCTCTTTCTCATTGGTTCCAGAAAGTTGTTAACAGCAGCCACCAACTTTTGCTTAACTTCCACGTCCCCAACCTGACCGTGCCGGTACCTGTTTTTCAAGTCCTCCACTTCCTGCCTATTTGGATTAAAGGCATCGTGATAAACAAATACCGGGTTCCCCTCCACATGCCCTAGATCCGTTGGCTTCAATCTGGTCGGGTCGGTGTACATAGACTTCACCTTTCGATCCACCTCTTCAACCGAATCGGAAAGATAGATACAGTTCCCCAAACTCTTACTCATCTTAGCCTTACCATCCAAACCAACAAGTCTCGGGAATTCGCTTATTAAGCTATCAGGTTCAACGAGAGTCTGACCGTACAGCCCATTAAACTTTCTGACGATCTCTCTTGTCTGCTCTATCATGGGTAATTGGTCTTCTCCTACAGGAACCAGGTTAGCCTCAAAAGCGGTAATGTCCGCCGCTTGAGATACGGGGTACATAGCAAACCCAGCCGGAACAGAATCACCAAAACCTTTCTGTTCTATTTCCGCCTTAACGGTTGGATTTCTTAAAACTCGGTTCAAACTTACCATGTTTAGGTAAAAAATAGTCAGCTCGGCTATTGCCGGAACCTGTGACTGGAGCACAATAGTCGACTTACTCGGATCAATACCTGCGGCAATGTAGTCCAACACCAAATCACGCACAGAATCAGCTACTTTTGTCGGATTCTCATAGCTATCGGTTAATGCCTGAACATCGGCGATTAATATATATTGGTCGTACTCGTCCTGAAGCTTAACTCTATTCGCCAAAGAACCAACAAAGTGACCTAAGTGCAACTTCCCGCTTGGCCTATCTCCCGTTAATATTCTTTTTTTCATATATTTTTAAACTATCTAATGTAGCAGGGACGGGGGTCGGACCCGTGACCTCGGCCTTATGAAGACCTTGCTCTACCACTGAGCTACCCTGCCATGACCAGCCGTAGACTACCCAAAGGCGATCCAAGCTCTATTTTACCATCTGGAAGGCACCACAGCGGCCAAATTACGCACATCCGTGCTATAATATGGATGTTCGTCTTTTGCGGGTGGAAGGTAAGTATCTTGCAGGGCTCATAATCCTGCTTAACTGGGGGGCGGAACCCTAGACCCGCAACACTAGATTACATTGATATAAGGTTCCACCACTTCTTCCAGATAGGCACGAAGAGAACCTTCTCTTCGGCCGCCTGTCTCAGTTCCTTTTCAGGCATCACAGCCAACACCTCTCCTTCTTTCTGCATGTTTAGCTTCTCTCGAATGATTTTCTCCTTATAGTCTTCCGTCATCACCAGCTCCAGTTTGACCTTAAGAGCCGCGTTTTTGACTTTTTCGGCTTCGAGCCTCTTATTTGCCTCTGTGATCCGATTAAAACCCATCCTGATCCGCCAGATGTCCTTTGAAAGGGACCCTATCAACAACCAGGCTATGATAATAATACACACCCCCAACCACCCCTTCTCGTGCCTATTTTTGGTATTTGTTTTACCCACTTGCTTTTTTGTAACCTAGAGTGTTATAATTAGAGCCATAATATATTTATAACAAAAATGGACCAAACCGAACAAAACATCAAACAGGCTGTTTCTGCCTTTAAGAACCACCTTGCTCAGCAAGGTAGAGCCTCTGCTACTATCTTAGCCTACTCTAAAGATATCGAGCAACTGGCCGATTTTGTAGCCAAGTCAAACATTGTCAATCTCAAAGATGTGACTAAGGACAGTATTGACGCTTTCAAAGCCCATTTGGCCGAAAACAGCTACACCACCAAGTCCATCTCCAGAAAGATCAACTCGATTAAGTCCTTCTTCTCCTACGTTCTGACAGGGGGCCTTATTTCCGAAAACCCCTCGGTCGGTGTTTCTCATCCAAAGTACGATATTAAACCACCCAGAATTCTTAACAAGATCGAGTACCGTGCCCTCAGAGACGCTTGCCGTGAAGACGTCAGAATGGCCGCAATCGTTGAAATCCTTCTTCAAACCGGTATGCGTATTTCCGAGCTGGCCAATCTAAAAATCTCGGATATTGATAAAAACACCAATCAGGTAACCATTAGAGCCTACGAGTCCCATCCGGAAAGAGTTACTCCTATCAACCAGCCCGCCAGGGAAGCTCTTGACAGATATCTAGCTGTAAGGCCAAAAAGCGCCAACAACAGTGTCTTTATCACCAAGACCGGCAATGCCTTCCTTATAAGAAATATCCGCTCCAATCTTGACCGTTACTTCCACATTGCTGGCATCGAAAATGCTAAGGTCAACGATCTTAGACACACCTTTATCGCTCAACAGTTGACTTCTGGGAGTCCACTTGTCTACATCAGTAAGCTCGTTGGCCACAAAAGACTCTCCACCACCGAAAAATATCTCGAGTTTATCTCGGAGAAACCGGCCAAGGACAAACCCAAAATCATCGACCTCTAACCCTTGTTTGCCTTATTGGTTAGCTTTTTAATGGTGTCCAAGGTTGTCTGGGACAAAAAGCCCAGAACATCACTCATTTTTTCTATGGATCCAATGGCTAACGCTAACCAACCGGAGGACGTTCTTCTCGTATCTTCCAGGATCAGGAAGGCGTTCTTTACTCCTGACACCTCCAGTTGTTCACCGGTGACTTCATCTTCCAGATAAATCGTTACCGGATTCCCGCTGTGTCCAAGTTCCAAATTACCACTAATAAGCATTTCCTGAGGCCAATTATTGCCAACATAATCACCCAGCTCACTTTTTGTTTGAGACACTCTCAACAGTCTGTCTTGTTTTACCTTCATCTTGGCCGGTTTCTTAATGTCTTTCATCGGTGGGCGACTCAGGACTCGAACCTGAAACCAGTTAGGTATAAGCTAACCGCTCTACCAATTGAGCTAGTCGCCCGACTTTGTCATATTATACTTCAGACAAGTCTCCAAGTACTTCTAATCCCGCAAGTATTTTTGTCTTTATTTTTGTATCTGTGACGACCAACTCACACGTTCCGTGGGTAAATCCTGTATTACTTTTACTCTTTCCTTCTTTAAGCTGGATCTTTCTAAATTGACTCTGGGATAAATCCAACTCCCTACTCCAAAACAATTTCTCTTGGGGAATATTCATATTTGTATACAAAGTCAGCCTTAATCTCATCTTATTAATTGGTACGCCAAAAACAACAATAAGCCACTTCTTCATAACTTTTAATATCTTTGGATCAGAATTACTTATATTTATTTGACCCTTGTTAGTTTTTCCACCTTCTCCCCAATACAAAAAAGGTCCTCCAATAAATAAGTCTCTAATATTAAATGGCATAATATTTTCCTTTTCTAAATCATAAACTTCTTGATATTTTTTAAGTCTTTTTGCAAGCATTGTCTTTCTATATTTCTCGATTGTTACTGGTCGTTTATCCTTAATCCTCTCCAATTGTTCGAATGATAGTGGATAGTTTTTTAACCAAACACACAGCGTACCTTTTGACACTCTAAGTTCTTGTCTAATTTCAGAATAACTCATTCCATTCTCTCTTAATTCGACAGCTCTTTGCCTCAATTCCCTTTTTGCCATAATTCAGAATAACACGAAAAAAACCCAAAATTCAAATATCAAATCCTACCACAGGTCACAGGTTCGACCTTCTTTCTATTTCCTCAGAAACCTCAGTTACATCTCTCCCAAACTTCAAACGCGACAACTCCTTCACCATTCTGGAAATCTCCGGATTACCCTGAGCCTTCTCTGCCTTCAAATCTCTCCCCACATTCATCGAAAATGGTGGCACAGGAGTTCCGTTAACAATGGTCTTTACATATATATTTTGCGCGGGAATATTAGACAGGTCTGTCTCGTTGAACACTCCCTCAAACTCCTTAGAAAGAATTGCGGCGTCTTGAACACCTACCCGATAGGTCATTAGAGTTCCACAATTACCAAAAATGGCATCTCTAACCTGTTCATCGATCTGACTGACAAACTGATTGGCCAGCACCAGACCGATTCCGTATTTACGGACTTCGGACAGCATTTGGGCAAAGTCGGGTGTCGCAAAGTTCTGAAACTCATCGACATAAAGATAAAACGGGCGGCGTTGTTCCTTGGGCACCTCTTGTCGTGAAAGCGCGGCCGCCAGAAGTTTTGGTACAAGCACGTTACCCAGAAAATTAGAGTCCTCCTCGCCCAGCAGTCCTTTAGCCAATTTAAGAAAGACTATTTTCCCTTCATCCATGGCAGTTCTAAAGTTTAAGGCACTCTTTGACTGACCTATGATATTTCTTATCATTTCGTTCGTTACAAAACGGCCGAATTTAGAGGCGATATAATCAAGCGTTTCTGACTTATGGAAGTCACTTGTCTGGGCAATCTGATCTGTCCAATAACGTTTAACGATTGGGTCTTTTACCAGTGGTAATATCTCCTGAACATATTTTTGGTCAGTCAGGGCCCTATTTACTTCTACAAAAGTTGCCCCCGGCACCATCGCGACGGTGAGCATGGCATTTCGAATTGCATGTTCAAATCTTGGACCCACCATTCCTGTACGGTGTGGATCATACAGCTTGTACATTAGATTAATTATCGAGGAAGCCACAATATGCATCTCATCATAGTTAGCCACTTCCAACAAATTTAGTCCTACAGGCCTTTCCTTGTCCGATGGATCAAATAAAATAACATCTTCTGCTCTTTCGGGGGGCACCAACTCCAGCAGCTCTTCAATTCCGTCACCATGGGGCTCCATAAAACAAAGACCATTTCCCGCCCTCATGTCTTGGATAATCATCGACTTTAGTAGCTCTGTTTTACCAGTACCCGTCCTCCCAATGATATACAAGTGCTTCATCCTGTCGGTTTCACCCATAAAGATATTTCTTTCCTGGCCTCTATAAACAGATCGGCCGAGCCAAAGACCATTATCGGGAAACTCACCGGAGGCTGGAGCCGTTTTGGCTGTTAGCCAGTATATGTGTGGTGTTTCGATAGTTTTATTAGGCAAGTGCCACACATTGGCTAGTTCATCTACTGATAAAATAGAGTTCAGTCCCCATAAGTTCTGATATCGATAGATAAAGTCCAACATAAAGGACTGTTTGAATCTAATCTTGTTTCCGGAAAATGAATTCTGGTTTCCGGCAAACTGAGAAAACGTCCCCTTTAGATTACTTAAATTAGCCTTCGCCTGTTCTAGAGTTGGAGAGATACTGATAATTCTTATACTGGTCAAAAAACCAACTTTTGAACATTTATTGGTAATTGCCTCCATGTCCTGAGGATTCAATTTAAATTTTGCCTTTTCCGGATCAGCCTCTTCCTTTTTTAGCTTCGCTACATAACCAAAACCGGACTTACTCCAACTTGACTCCGTGGGAGAAATAATGATCTGGATTGCCGCCGCCTCGTTATCATCAAATTTAGCCATTGCTGAAGTAATCGAGGACAGCGAATCAACCGGCAGTTCTTTAAAATTTTTAATTGGCTTAAAGCTCTCGTTTTTCAGTGTTAGATCGGCAAAATCGATCTTTGCATCTTTGTAGAATATATTATATTCATCAACCTGTTTCACATGGGTTCCTGGGTAGGTCCCGGAAACCAGCTTCTCCACCAGCTCCATATTTTTCCTGTGGCAAGAAATATAGAATCGGATATCCTCTTTTTTACCTACTATCTCCAAAGAAATGTGCTGTTGGGACTCAAACCTTTGCCAGAATCCACCTTTTTTAATCGAAAATAGAGACGCGAACATTTGCTCCACCGCATCAACTTTAACCTCATTGTCTCGGGGAACCGCTATTTCCAACAAAACAAAGTTCAGGCTCACCTCTTCTCTGTTTCTGTTTCTGATCCAGACTACAAAAAGCATCCATACTGAAATCATCGTCACCGCAAGTAATGCGATACCCAAAAAAACTATAAATATGTACTGTACCCAAAAGTTTATATCGATCATTTCGTTGTATTTTGAGACATATAAAACACTCTTCCCGGGTATTTTTTTATCATCATCACACACCACTCGGATAACCATCTCACACCTTCCATGATATTTCTCCGAAGACCTGTCTCAACTTCAATCTGATTCAATGGCAGGACAATTTTCTTTACTTGAGTTGCTGGAGCAATACCCGCCACCCCCTTGGTGCTTGAGAGGGGCAAGACTTGCGGGGCCGGAGCCGTCGGTTGTGGCCTGTTTGACTGCGGTTGCTGAATTTCCGCTTGACGTTCCGCTCTGTCAATATAACCCTGAATTTCCTTCAAGGCGATTTCATCCGGAGTAAGCTGGCGTTCTATTTCCTTACCCAAAGCAGGCATATCTAACTATACCAATATTTTAGATCAAATTCTCGGTCAATAGTGGACCGGGCATAAGAATACTATAGAGATACTCAACTGTCCTTCCTCTATGAACTGAAAGTCATCCATTCAAGACGTATACTACTCAAAAAGGGTTGGTGGGAAGGGAAAATAAGACGCAAACGAACCATTAGCAATGTCAACAAAACACTGATAGTAATCAAAATTACCTATTACCATTTAATATCATTTTTTTGCGCCTGTCAATCTGGTGGTTTTACCCTAGCAAAATATATCAAAACCATTCCAATCGTGTCACAAATCCCAACAAATATTACACCTTCCCCTCCGTCGGGTCAATATCGCATCCGGCCACGCACGCCAACTCCTGAGCCGCCTTGGTATAGTCCTCTTCTTCGTATCGATAAAGCTTGCTAAAATCGATAGGGGGGAAACCTGCCTTGAGTTTTTCGTAATCATCCCTTTCAATCTCTTGATAAGGCATCTGCGAATAAGCCGCATCGAAAGCCGGCAAGAAAGACATTCCCCCAATCAAGTTTCTGTGTTCCCAGACCCATTTGATTAGGTCAATTACCTCATCCGGGTGATAGGTTATGGTTACACTCGGGTTGTGTTCGGTCCAATTTATTTTATTTTTCAACCAATACTCACACTGCGCCGTTGCGGAAAAGCTTTTTCTGGTTACCGCCCCGTCTGGAGACTTAACCGGAAAATGGATTACCCATGTATTTGCTGACTCCAAAGTTTGTCCGTTTTCCGGATCCATCGGCACTCCTCCAGACTTTAGTACTTTAAATATCGAAGAATGAGTACTCACTCTTATGTTCCTCACGTAATACGGAGACCACCTTGCATGGATTCCTGATGAACAATTAAAGAGTTGCGAGGAGTTTCCTGATGGTTTGACACAAGTCACGGCTGCAGCTTGGTTGATCCCCAGTTTTTCTGCAACCTCCCTGTTAGTTTCTATGGCCACCTGTCGCAATCTATTTTGAACCGCGGAGTCTTGAGCTACCGGGCTGTCCATCTGACCGTTAATATCCACTCCCAAGAGCCTTTCCTCCTCACAATTATTCTTCCAAGCAGGTCTGAGCCCTGAAAAATTGGTCGCCATTGCCTGTATCGTCCCAATTATCGAGGCCACTTCAACTTTGTCTTTCAATGTCTCATAGGTGTCTTCTCTTCTGGCAATGGCAATCGAAAGATTACAAAACTCATAAGGCCTAAGGATTATTTCTCCACAAGGATTTGTACCAAATTCCGCCGGCGCCCTCCTGGCAGGCCTCATATCAAGAGCTGATTGACGGTTAAAAATACCGGGTTCCCCTCGGCCGGATTTAACTATCTCCAACATTTGTTTGGTTACCTCCAGCTGGGTCAAGCCGGACAACGGCCAAACGGCACTGTTGTTGGCGTTCCATCGCTGACTATTATCTCGTTCAAAGTCCCCGGATTTTGAGTCCCACATTTCCTTGTCATCAAAGTCAAAGAGAGATATCATCGCAGTTCGCCTCATTCCTCCGGAAACAGCCGCATTCCCCACCTCACACATAATATCGTGCGCATCAATGGCTCTAAGGAAACTCCCCTGTCTTGTAAAAATCCTCTCTCTTACAAACTCCATCATTTTCCGCAAAGGTTCTGGGCCTGAAGACCTCCCTCCCTTGGTTCGCAGTATTGCGCCTGCTGGACGAAGTGCCGAATAATCAAACTTTATGTCCCCTCCATCAAACCAAGTATGCAGACCGGTTCTCAAGGCGTCTGCCCACCCCTCGGTCGAATCTTCAATCAACATCTGTTTTGTTTCCAACCCATCCTGTCGCTTAACCCGGGGCAGGTTTTCTACGTATCGATTCTCTACCGAAAATCCAACCCCACAACCATTCATTGAAATTATTAGCGCCTCGACGAAAGAATCTATGCTATCCACCGGTTGGTAAGAACAATTGTAGATACTGATATTGTTTCTTCTCGCCGCCGGTCCGGCCATAGCCAGGAGCCTCATTGATGGAGTGGCTTTCATTTCCAGTATTGAATTCCTGATTCTCTTGTAAACTCCAGACTCCAGTTTTCCCCCGGATAACTCACGTAAGAAATCCACCGACCGATCAACTGTTTCCTTCCACGTCTCCCTCCTACCTAAATCGTAATTAAATCTTGAATATTTATCAAAAAACTGGAACTTCTGAATCTGATTTTCAAAATAAACATCGCTTTCGGAAAACGCCTTGGCCACTTCTTTCGGAATCGGCCGCGAATCCCTCAACTTGGCATGTTCAACTCTATAAATAATATAGTTCTTGGCGGCCTCAAACTCGCCTGCCGCTTGCAACACCAGTTCGACTGTATCCTGAACCTGCTCCACTGTTGGTTTTGTGTATTTTGCTCCGATAATATTCACTACCCGCTGTGCTAGTTCACCCACTGGAGTCAATGGGTTCTTACCAAGATCCTCAAAGCATGAAGAAATCGCCTTCTCAATTTTCTGTATTTCAAAAGGGACCACCCGTCCATCTCTCTTCACAATAGTCTTGGGAAACTCTATCTTGATCCTGTCGATCTTCTTTGTGGTATTTATTTTGCTTTTTCTCATTGGTTTTTAAACATGATTGGTAATTTTCGATGGAGCCGAAATAAACTGTTTGTATTCCTCAGCATTATTGAAATCCATATACACACTGGCAAACCTCAAGTAAGCCAGTTCATCCAGCCGTTTTAGCCTATTCAAAACCATTTTTCCGATATCGCTGGACTTTATCTCCACCGCTTTTCTGTTCAACAGTCTGCACTCCACCTCATCAACCAAGTTTTCGATTTCTTCATCCGTAACCCTTCTTTTGTAACACGCCTTCCCTACACCCTTTAATAGTTTGTCGCGATCATACTGCTCAATCTTTCCACTTTTTTTAATCACCTTTAAGTCAATATTGACCACCTTCTCATGAGTCGTAAATCTCTTGTTGCATTTTTTACACTGCCTTCTCCTTCGCACCGCCTCTGATCCAGGGATTCCCCTGCTCTCCAGGACATTTGTATCATCGTTGTTGCAATATGGACATTTCATAAATACACACATTTAGTGTTGTCTTAAATCATCATCCACTACCCCTAGTATGTCAACTCGTTCGCAAGATATCAGACTATTACACCAAGGCCGATTTCCGCAAAATCTACTTCAAATAGACTCTCTCGTGATACAATTCCTCTATATTCTAGGTTTCGCACTCTAAACCGAAGGAGGCTCCTATGCCCACAGATCCCGACATCGAAGAATGGCGACGAAAATATGTCGCCGAGAGAGACATCCTTGACCGAGCCATCCGATCCAAACAAGCAGCTGCACTTGAAAGTGCTCAGGCCGCCCTCAGTCACTATCTCCAACATACGGATCTGGATATGATTATCAGGACGGTTATTTACGATCTGCATCAGAAGTTTTCGGCCACCAAATTTTCTAAGAAGCAAATCCCTCTTGATGGAGAAATCGTCGAAGGTTTCACCCCCGTTTTCATTCTTGATCATCAAGGATTACCCGGGAGTCGAAAGCGTTTTGAGATTCCAGGGATGAGATATCGCTTTTATATGGAACACAGAGAGTTAGTTATCACCGTCACTTTCTGTAAGAATGAGGCAGGTGCCATCTTTCCATACGTCCACCTCACCCACCGGGACGATAGAACACACCTCATAAACTGGGAAGCCAACCAGAATAACCCCGACAATCAACAACTCAATTTCTGGCTGATTGACCAGATCACCGGACTGATTTCCGGACAATATCCCCTGAATACGGCCAAAAACTGTGGAGTACCATTAGGCCAACATGCCTCGGTAACCCGGAGTTTTTATCCGGACGAAGACAGTTAGACGCCCTGCAAACTCTCCCTCACGGGGGAGTTTTTTTGGGAAATATCTATCCCAGTACGGCCAAGTTCATACCTACCCTAGCCAAAATTGATCCCGTCACATTTCCTGTCTCTACCCTTATCCATGCATTAATTACTCCACTGGCACCGGTAAATAATATCACTCCCAGCATCTCTTGCATCCCTAGTCGATATACAAATAATAAGATAGGAACTTTAATTATCGCGACCATCAACCCGATTATCAGCAAATTGACGGCTTTACCTTCCTGAATTTTTTCTAAATATCCGGCTGCAAAACCACTAAAAACCAATTCCTCGGTCACCGCCGTTGCCAACACCATGCCTATCAAATTAATATCAAACTTTATTCCAGACAAGTCCAACCGCCTGATCAAAACAAAGTAGACGATTCCCATCATAACTCCCAGCAAAGAGGAGAACCCTGGTCCGCTTCCAAACATTTTAATCTTATTTGTACCCATTGATAATTGCCACCAAAAAAGTGGAACTAACCAGATTACCGGTTTAAACCAAAGCTCCTCTATCACCTCAGGGAGCCGCACGAAATATCGGAAAACACCCCAACAGATTAATAAGTAAATATAGTAATACCAAAGCCGCTTCACAACTAAATAGTACCACACGGGCATGCCTCGCTAAAGGCGGGTATAATGGAACCATCATGCCTGTAAGTCGAAAAGAAATTCTACGATCGATAGAAAAAAGTTACCATAAGATTATTGGATATCGCCACTTATCCATTCTACAAATATTTTTAATTATTTCCGGTCTTTTTTTAATCACTCTTTTTTTCCTTCTGAAAGATGTTCCCAGTCCGGCCAAGCTGGTCAAGACCCCAGCCCCAGCAAGTACCAAAATTTTAGACCGAAACGGAAAGCTGCTTTATGAGGTTTACTCCGAGTACCGTCGAACACCAATTGCCTCAAAAGATATTCCCGAGTCTGTCAAAAAGGCTACCATTGCTATCGAAGATAAAAACTTTTATCATCACCACGGCATTGACGTTACCGGAATTGTTCGGGCAGCTTTTAACGCCGTTACAAAAGGAAAGCGGCTTGCGGGAGGTTCTACCATTACACAGCAACTTGTCAAAAACTCCTTACTCTCCGATACCCAGCGCACTCTAACCAGAAAAATCAGAGAGGCCATCCTGTCCCTCGCCACCGAATTCTATTACACCAAAGATCAAATCCTCGAACTATACCTGAACTATACTCCATATGGGGGAACCACTTACGGAATTGAATCAGCCGCCCAAACATACTTTGGAAAATCCGCGAAAGATCTCAATTTGGCCCAATCCGCCCTACTGGCGGGACTACCCCAATCTCCCACTCGTTATTCTCCATTTGGTGCCAACCCGGAGTTAGCTATCAACCGTCAAGCAGAGGTCCTTCGCCGCATGCAAGAAGATGGATATATCACCAAGGAGCAAGCAGCCGCCGCCAAAAACGAAAAACTGGTTTTTGCCAAAAAAAATATTTCTATTAACGCGCCGCATTTCTCACTTATGGTCAGAGACAGCCTCGTCCAAAAATACGGCGAGGACAAAGTCAATCTCGGCGGATTGAGAGTGACCACCACTCTTGATTTAGACTTGCAAAATTATGTTCAAGCTTCTTTATCCGCCGAAATGGGTAAAATCGCCAAGTTAAAGATTAGTAATGGAGCAGCTATAGTCACTCATCCAAACACCGGTGAGATATTGGCCTTAGTCGGATCAAAAGATTATTATGACGATTCTATCGACGGTCAAGTAAACGTTGTCACCTCCTTGCGCCAACCAGGATCGTCAATTAAACCACTTAACTATGCCACCGGGCTATTAAATGGTTGGCCCGCCAGCACAACCTACCTGGATATTCCCACCTGTTTTAATGTCATCGGTCAAAAACAATATTGTCCCAAGAACTATGACAATACTTTTAGAGGACCTGTTTCCATGAGACAGTCCCTGGCTAACTCTCTAAACATTCCGGCTGTAAAAATGTTGGCCTTAAACGGCGTAGACTCTTTTATCGCCACCGCCTCCGCCATGGGCATCTCCTCTTGGACAGATCAAAGCCGTTTCGGACTCTCACTCACCCTTGGGGGCGGGGAGGTGACCATGTTTGACATGGCCAAAGCCTTCAGCACCTTTGCCAATCAAGGCGTCACCGTTCCTTTAGTTTCGGTTCTCAAGGTGGAAACGTTTGACGGGCAAACTCTGGAGGAATTCCAACCAGAAAAAACAGCCAACCTGGTTTCCGTCATGCCTCTCAAATGGCCGGATTTCTGGCAATCCCAAAAACTCCCTTCTCAGAACACCACGTCATCGGATCCAAAAGTAACCTTGCCCATTGAGGTTACTTTCATTATTTCAGATATATTAGCTGACAACGGAGCAAGATCGGCCGCTTTTGGGTCCAGCAGCAAACTAGTTATTCCGGGGCACACAGTCTCTGTTAAGACGGGCACCACCAACGACTTAAAGGACAACTGGACAATTGGTTATACCCATGACTACTTAGCCGCCACATGGGTAGGTAACAATGACAATTCCTCCATGAGCTACGTGGCTTCTGGTGTTACAGGAGCTTCACCTATCTGGAACACCATCATGAAAAAGGTTTTACAGAACGTCAAAGACAAGCCACTCTCCAAACCAGAGGGGATTATAAACTACCAGGTGTGTAATCTCACCGGATTCCTAGCCCAACAAGAAAACCAGTGCGAATCCCATTCCGAATATTTTATCAACGGCGTCTTACCTCTCGGACAAAGTAATTACCCCACCAAAAAACAAGTCTGGGTCAGACGCTCTGATAAATACCCGATATTACCTGGTGATGAAACTATTGATCGAGACTTAGAAGAACACACCGTAGTTTCGGACCCATTTACTCAGGATTTTTGTTTGGATTGTACCTACCCGGTAGACGATAAAGGACATATCCAGTGGCCACCAACTGTCATTGATTACTCAAAGTTCCAGTATCGAACCATTACTCCGTACAATTACATGCCGGCTCTATCACCAACAAATGCTCCGCAAAATTAGCTGGTTCTTTCTTATCCTTGGACTGCTTCTTGGTAGCGTCACCACTTATGCCGTGTGGCGAAACACCCTGCCCCTTGTTAGCCCGATTGCCCTAATCGAAGTTATTACCGGCAATGCTCCTTCATCAAAGTCCAAAAAGATTGTTTATGGCTTTTTTCCATATTGGAACCTAAAATACGTGAACGAGCTCAATATTAGCCAGCTTACTCATTTTGCCTATTTTGCCGTCGACCTTAACCCAGATGGAACCATAAACAAAATAAACTCCAAAAAGGAACAAGAGCCTGGCTGGAACAAGCTAAACTCCAGCTCTTACAACAAACTTCATTATCAAACCAAACTGCTGGGGCAAAAAAGTGCCCTCACGGTGACTGCCATGGATCAGGAACTAATCGACTCCCTCACAAACAACCAGCTTACATCCAAAACCGCAGTCAAGTCTATTATCGAGGTTTATCAGGAAAAAAAATTCGATGACATCAATGTCGATTTTGAATATATCGGAACACCTCTCCAGTCCACCAGAGACGGATTCTCTTTCTTTGTCCGGCACCTCAAGGAATCTTGTCTCACCGTCAATGCAAAATGTCAGGTCGATGTCGACATCTTTGCCGACTCGGCCGAAAAGTATCGTTTGTGGGATCTCGCGTCACTGAACCAAACTGTCGACCATTTCATTGTCATGGCCTATGACTACTATCGCAAGAATTCAACTCAGTCTGGCCCGGTAGCCCCGATAACCGGGAAATGTAATTCAACCACCGCCCACGGCTATCCTTGTTTAGAGCAAGATATAGTTACCCATCTCTCCCAGATCACCAAGATATTACCTTCAGAGAAAATACTTCTCGGTATTCCTTTTTACGGCTATGAGTGGCAAACCGCAGGAACGGAATATCTCTCCAACACCTATGCAAAAACCGGATCAATGGCGAGTTATCAAAGGATCCAGTCGCTATTTTCCGACCCCACAGTCTCCTCTTTGTCCGCGCAATGGTCAAGCGTTTCACTTAGTCCGTATATAACCTACACAAAAAACGACAAAACTTTCCAGATTCAGTTTGAAAACGCTCAATCACTTGAACAGAAGATCAAATTGATAAAATCGGCCAATCTTGGAGGCATCGCTATTTGGGCACTCGGTTATGAAACGCCTTTCAACGATCTGTGGCAGCCGATAAAAGATCTCTCCGCTCCCTAGTCTTTTTGATTTCCCGGATCTATAATTAAAATAGTTCGCGTTGCACCCTTTCCCAAAAAAAACTGTTGATCCATGGTCAAAAAGAAAGCAGCTCCAAAAAACAACTTTCTCACCTTCTTTGGTCGTCCTGTCTTCAATTTTCTCCTTACTTCACTTTCTATCATTGGCCTTGCTCTCATTCTACTCGATCAACTAATCTCCAAAACGGTTATTGCTCTGAAATCTGTTTGGAAAGGCCTTTGTCTCAAGGACGCATTATTTTCCAAATTTCACCTTGATTTTTTGCACCGACCCAGAATCAACATTCGTAAAAGTCTGTTTCTTGTGTCATTACTTTGTCTATCTTTTCTCGTTTATTTCGACATATTCCGAACTCTTCCAAACCCCAAAACCCTCTCACAGTTCCCCTCAAAATTAACGACCCAGATACTCGATAGAAATGGTATCGTGCTGTATAAAATTTACAAAGATGAAAACAGAACCCTCATCAGTCTAAGTACTCTTCCCAAACATGTCACAGAGGCTTTTCTTTCAGCCGAAGATAAAGACTTTTACACCCACAAGGGGTTCTCCCTTCCGGGACTTCTTCGTGCCTTATATAGAAACACCTTCGATGATAGGCTGGAGGGTGGATCAACTATTACTCAACAGTTAATAAAAAACACCATCCTTACTCCGGAAAAAACCCTTGTCCGGAAGATCAAAGAAATCATTTTGGCCGTCAAAGCCGAACGTCTTTTTTCAAAAGACAAAATCTTCGAAATGTACCTCAACCAAGTCGGCTTTGGGGGGCCGGCATATGGGATCCAAGAGGCAGCCCGCCAGTACTTCGATACTGATGCTAAAGATCTCGATCTTGCTCAGGCAGCATATCTAGCCGGACTTACCAGAGCACCCAGCAAATACTCTCCCTATGGGGATCAACCAAGTTTGGCACTCTCCAGACAGCAATGGGTTCTCAGGCAAATGGCCAAAGACGGCTTTATATCCACCGCGGAACTCTCTGAAGCACTAAACAAAAAACTGGATTTTCAATCTGCCAAAATTGAAATCAAGGCACCCCATTTTGTCATGCTGGTGAAGAGTCTTCTTGTTGACCAGCTTGGCGAAAACGAGGTAACCCAAGGGGGTCTAAAGGTTTACACTACACTCGATTCAAAACTCCAAACTCAAGTACAAAACATCGTAACCTCAGAAATTGAAAAGCTAAAATCTCTAAATGTTGGGAACGGCTCGGCTTTGGTAACCAATCCCAAAACCGGTGAAGTACTGGCCATGGTCGGCTCTATTGATTACTTTAATCTTAAGCAGAATGGTCAGGTCAATCTCACTATGGCCTTAAGACAACCGGGAAGTTCCATTAAGCCACTAAATTATGCATTGTTTTTTGAGAATGGTAACGGACCAGGAACCATAGTAGATGATAAACCAATCACGGTCCACCTTTCCGGTCAGGATTCATGGACGCCCAAGAACTATGATGGAAAATTCCACGGCACGATTACCTTAAGACAAGCGCTAGCCAGTTCATACAATATTCCCTCAGTCCTTCTCCTTGCACAAAATGGGCCTGCTAACTTTGCCCGTTTTGCCCAAAGTCTCGGAATTACCTCCTGGAACGACGCCTCACGTTATGGCCTGTCCATGGCTCTCGGAAGTTTGGAGGTACGAATGGTAGATATGGCCACCGCTTATTCTGCGTTTGCGAACCAAGGCATCAGAACTCCATTGAACACTATCATAAAAGTCGAAAGGTCAAATGGAAAGATCCTTCGTCTTTCCGGCTGCCCATCATACAACAAAAGTGTGGCAGAAAGTCCGACGGCAAATGCTGAAGATCATAGCTGTAACCCCAAAAAGTCCATCTCTTCCGTTACAGCCTATTTGATTTCTGATATATTAAGTGACGATATTGCCAGGAGCCCCGCGTTTGGTACGAATTCAGTTCTTAATATCAAATCAGCCAAAGTCGCCGTCAAAACTGGTACCAGTAATAATTTGAAGGATAATTGGGCCATTGGCTACTCTCAAAATTTTCTTGTCGCCACCTGGGTCGGCAACAACGATAGTACTCCCATGTCCCAAATTGCATCCGGTATCACCGGAGCCTCTCCTATCTGGGCCAAAATTTTTTATCAGATACTAGCCACCAACCAGGAACCCAGGAATCTTATCCAGCCGGAAGACCTCATCAAGGTTCCAATATGCCTTCTTACCGGCACTCTCACTTGTACTGGTTGCCCAACCAGAATCGATTACTTCATCAAGGGTACAGAGCCAAAGCTTGCCTGCGATCCGGCTGACATCGATCGTCGTCTTCACCCATCACCATCACTCATCAATGCTCCCCGGATTTGACGACAAGTAGATACCTTATCTTGAGTTCTCTACAATTTATACTCTACGTAATTCTTCCATTCCGGTTTAGGCATTTCAATTTTTGGAACTCCGGATTTGAACTCAGGCAGTCCAAATCTAAAATCTTTCATTCTTGGCCACATCCAAAAAAAGAACGTCATTCCCAAGACAAACAATAACGTCCAAAACACTATCTTTCTATCCGCAGACCTCTCTTCCTTGGTTTTTTTTCGTTTTGCGCGTTTGCCAGGATGATCTCCCGTGTTGTCATCCTCATCAGAGGGAACCTCCAGTAGTCTTTCTTCGTCATTCATATTAATCAGTTTTTTGCTGCCAAACGTCCGGGTTCACAAGACAGGATGGCTGTCTTTTTTCAATCGCATCGGTTATATTCTCCACAACAATTTTTGCCATTGCCATACGCGCTTCGATTGTTGCCGAAGCGGTATGCGGCGTCAGAATGGTGTTGGGAAGGGCTCGTAACTCCTCAGGAACGTGCGCTTCATCCTCAAAAACATCCAAGCCGGCTCCGGCAATCCATTTTTCCCTGAGCGCCTTAATTAATACCTTTTGATCTACAATTGGTCCCCTGGACGTATTGATCAACAACGCGGTCGGCTTCATTAGTTTTAGCTCCCGCTCGCCCACCATGTGTTGAGTTTCCTTGGTCAAAGGAATAGACAAACTTACAACATCAGACTTTTCCAAAAGCTGATCCAAAGAATGGTAGGTTACATCGTACTCTTCTTCGAACTCCTCGTCCCTATGGCGATTAAAGTATATTATTTTCATCCCTAAAGCACTACACATTCTGGCTGTCCAACGTCCAATCCTCCCTAGACCCACAACACCCATAACTTTATCTTTAATTCCGGTTCCCAGCAACAGATCCGGTTCCCAACCTTTATACTTCCCGGACCTTATTAACCTGTCTCCTTCTACGATTCTTCTAAACAACGATATCGTCAGAGCAAGGATCTCTTCGGCCACTGACTCCGTCAAAACTCCGGGTGTATTTGTTACACAAACTCCTCTTTTGGTTGCCGATGGTACGTCAATATTGTCAAACCCTACTGCATAATTACTTATCACTCTTAGCTGATCTCCTGCTGCCTCCATCACCTCTTCGTCTATCTTTTCGGTTAACAGGGAAATTATTCCGGTACTTCCCCTAACTCCTTTTAACAAATCCTCTCGGCCTATATCCCTCCCCGGCCAGACAACTACTTCATACCTATCTTTTAACCTTTCAACAAACTTTCCAAGAAAAACATGAGTCACAAATATTTTGGGCTTTTCCATACCTTCATTTAACCACAATCCAGGTTGTCACTGCTTAGACAGGTAGGACAATTATGGGTTTCATATTATTTCCTCCACCATTTTCAACTTCTTCGCCATCCATTTCTCCATCTCATTCTTATAAAGCAATCCATCTTTCGCTCCAAGCTTCATTACCTGGCTTCCACCACTGGCCAGTCCCATCTTCAAATACTCTTCAGGATTACTGTTCTGAAGTATACCCGCCACCACACCACACACAAAGGCATCACCGGCGCCTGTATCGTCTACCGAGTCGACCGCAAAAGCATCCATCTTTAGCCAAGTGTGATTGGTTATTACGCTTGCCCCGCGCTTTCCGTCTGTTACCGCCACTACTCTGCACCCAAAATCAGCCATTTTTCGCATTATTTCTTTTTCATTATCATAACTAACCCCGGTTAAAATGCTCGCCTCCATACGATTGACGTTAAAAAAGTCAAGTTTGGGGATTAACTTCATCAATCTCTCTTTCTGATCTAACTCTTTTCTGCCTGGGTTAAATCCTACTTTCACTGCATTGTTAAAAGCAAACAATATTATGTCTTCAAGAAATTGCATTTCTCCCCCCAATGATGATATTTGTATCCAATCGGCTTTTTTAATTTCCTCCCAGTCGATTTCCCTTGAACTTATCAAACCACTTTCTCCACGATAGGTGACTATCGATCTACCACCATCGGCAGATACCAACACCACAGATAGACCAGTTTTCCCTTCTCCCTTTTGTACCATTGATAAATCAAGCCCCTCTTTCTTTAGTTGATTTATCATTACCTCCCCCAAATCATCCTTTCCGATTCTTGAGATCATTTTTACCGCTTCACCCAACCGATGAAGTCCCACTGCTACGTTGGTACCCCCACCGCCACTCGCCACCATACTCTCTTCGGCCTCAAGCTTTCCACCCACCACCTCGCACATTGCCAAACCTCCCGGCACTTCATGTCCCTTTACTGTTTTCAGTGCTTTCGACTTAAGTAATACGTCCACCACCGCCGCCCCCACCACAATCACTTTATTCATAAATTAATTCTAACTTATTCACATACCATCATCACAGTCCATGTTCCTTTGGGAAATTATCCGGAGTCGCGAAAGCATGGCTCCCGCTAAGAGCGGGATTTGGCGACGAGGCCAAAACAACCGCGATCTGCAGGGTGAGCGGATTGTGGTTTCCATAAAGGAATGTGGACGAAGATGATATGGGTATAATATAGAGGCATGAAACCTTGGCACTTACTACGCCCAAAAACCGGTAAAGAAATCCCATTCTTAATACTTGTTACTTTCCTTGCTACTTTTGCCGCCTCCCGTCTCTTTACCGCATTGTTTCCAAATACACTTATCGTTGTCAGGGGCACACATGTTCATCATTTTGCCTACGGATTTATTCTCCTTGCTCTTATTGGCTTTTTCTCCATTGTCCAGCCAAGATCGGACAGAACTCGTCTCAAACTCGCCCCACTTTATGGTTTTGCTCTTGGAGTCGCTTTCGACGAATTCGCCATGTGGATCCAGCTCGACGATATCTACAAAGACCGCTCCACCTACGATGCTATCCTCATCATCACTCTTATTCTTCTAAACATCGTCTATTTTGAAGACTTCTGGAAAAAGTGGGGTTATCGTCTCGACCGCCTCTTCAAACGCCTCTTCAGCTGATACCGTACTCCCCTTTGCGCAAGATTGATTGTGCTTTCTCCCAATCAATCTTAAAAACCAAATCTTTATCTTCGTTATCAACTTCGTACAAAATTTCACCAACTAGCACGAAACCAGCCTCTTCCATCACCTTAATTGATGCGAGATTTTCTCGATCAACAAAAGAAAAAATTTGCCGCGTTGGTCGACTCTCGTCTCCATTCCCAATCATATTGTTCACTTGAAAGCACACCTGCAACAGACCGCTTGCCACCTGCCTTCCCTTTGCTTCAGGATTTCGTGCATAACTCACCTCTAATACCAAGTTGTCTGGAGCTAAAAATCCTTCTTTTTCCATTCTTATCCTTAATTCTTCTGGCATTTCATATGTGTTCACAAAACCCTGAACCTCTCCAACCTCATCGCTCGTAACATATTCACGAGATCCAACTATCGCAAACAAACAATCATCCCCTTCATTTTTCCCTTTTTGGCCTGCCCATTCTCTTACATCATCAATATCCATATTTTCAACTCCCTCAACCCATTTTCTAACTTTCTCATCTTGGACTATTTTTAACAGTCGTCTTATATCTTCCTCATTATCATGATTAAAAAACCTAATTGAAGTTTTTTGTCCGCGGATACGAAACCGTTCTGTGTCATTGTTTTCTTCAGTAAAATTATCCATCGCGGTTACTTAAACACTATCTCCGATAACTTTTTGGAAATATCGTTTGGGTATTTATCTTGCCAGACATTTCTACCAATCGCAATTCCTTTAGCTCCAGCTTTCATTGCTCCTTCAATTTCCAGGTCAAGATTCTCCCAATCTACTTTCTTTCCCCCCTGTGCCAGCACTCCCGTTTTTCCTGCCGCTCGTACTACCCATTCAAAACTTTCGACATCTCCGGTGTAAGGCACTTTTACAAAGTCCGCATTTAGCTCCATTCCAATTCTGGCACCATAAGCCACCACATCCCGGTCAGCTTCCCTTCCGGCCACCTTTCTACCCCTTGGATACATCCAGGCGATCACTATCATCCCCCTGGCATGGGCCTCATCTTCTATCTTGGAAAACTCGACTAACATCTGCTCCTCGTGTTCGCTCCCCACATATATAGTGTATCCAACACCAACAGCCCCCAGCTCGGCCGCCTTTTCTACGGTACAGAGCTGAAGTGACAGCGGTTCTTCACCCTGAAACGAAGTTTTCCCATTAAGTTTTACGATCAAAGGCGGCACATTGACCTGTCCTGAGCTTGCCGAAGGATAGTATTTTGCCGCCACACCTTCCTGAAATACAATCCCCGTAAAATATCCGTTCTTGGCAATCTCCATGATGTAGGCTGGGTCTACAGTTTTCTCATTAAAATCGACCGGACCATGTTCGAAACCTTGATCATAGGCCAAAAGCATTACTTTTCCGTTTCTTTCAATCCTTGTAGTATCTACCATATTCCCATTATTCCATAAAAGCCTTCTCACCACTCAAGTCGTCTTTAATTTCTTGACGTGGGGGCATCTCCAAATCAAACTCCTGGAGATATTGCATTACCTGTTCCGGCGTGGTTGCTATTTTGTAGACTCTTAAGGCGCCAGGCCGATCACCAATTCTCATATTCTTTACCAGCGCTTCGACAATAGGATACCAAAACCCACCGTATAAGATTAACGGTTTGTGATGACCAAAATAAAGGTAAGCGAGACCCCAAGCCATCCCAAACTCTGATAAAGTTCCCGTTCCTCCGTTGAAAACCACATAGGCGTCCCCCAGTTCCAGCAATTTCATTGTCCTGTCCACGTAGTTATTCATAATTATCTCCTTATCCGCCTTATTCTGTGGATCTTTACCCTCAAAGTTCTCTATGAACTTGGGGTAGAAAGTCGCCACCGAAGCCACACCACCACCTTCATGAGCCCCCTCTGTGGCCGCCCGCATTACACCCGGACCACCTCCGTTTACTACTTCCAAACCACCTTCAGCGATCATCCTCGTTACTTCTACCGTTTCTCTGTACAAAGGATCTCCTGGTGGGCAGTCGGCAAAACCAAAAATTGTCACAGCCCTTAAATTTTTGAACGTCATACACCCACTATACAAGAAAATTCCTAAACCGCACCCAGATTTTCAAGCCTCCTGAGTTCCTCTTCTATATTCTCGGCATTAAAAAGATCGGATCCCACCGCAAACTCCATGCCCAGAAAACTTTTATTGAACTCATCTTCCGCAATTTCCTGAGACCACTCGGCCGCCAAGCATCTTTTGATATTTTCCACGGTCAGACCACCGTCAACCACGATATTAATAAACTCACTCATCTCTCTGACTTTCTTTATTTTAGCTAGAACCCGTTCGTCAAATTTTTGTACCCCCTGCGTCCCCGCCTTCACACTCATTAGTAGTACTCCATCAAGATTGTTAATCATCTCCTCCAGACCATCAAGTGGGGTATCAATATCAAAAGCCAGTCCGGCCTTCATCCCCGCCGCCTCTGTATCGGCCACAAACCTGGCTCTATCTTCCATTTTCTCTACATGACCATATAGTGACGTCATCCCCGCCGCCGCACATCTATCAACCCACTCCTCGGGTTTGTCCACCATCAATTGTCCTTCAAAGTCCACAATAGTATCAATGTTTAATAGTATTTCCGGAGTGACTGTTTCCGTCGGAGCAAACTTACCATCAATAATATCCATTTGTACTCTTTTTGTTATTCCCCAGACCCTTTTAAGCTTTTCTTCAAACGCCGTAATGTCTTTTTCCAGTATAGCTGGCACAATTGTCACCATTATATTAAGTTATCTAATTTCATAATTCTCCTTCTATATTTATCTTCACGAGACGCTTCTTCGGTTAGAAAGGTTTTTATCATCCTCCTTGCTGAAGGCTCATCAACATAATCGGAGGGTACGGACAATGCATTTATATCATCATCTGTCCGCCCTTTCTTTACAGCCTCCTCCCCAAAGGCGAGCCCGCACCTTACCCCCGCAAATCGGTTAGCCGCAATCACCATACCAAATCCATTCCGGCAGAACAATATCACTCTGTCACCCGAAGAGGTTACCGCTTTCACCGCCTGCTGTGCGAAATACACATAGTCATCCTCAGCCACCGAATTATCGGCCCCAACATCCTCCACCGTATATCCCTCAGTGGCTAGCCATTTCTTAATTAACTCTTTCATCTCAAACCCCCCATGATCCGCACCCAATATTACTTTCATACTTTAATATACCAAACGAAATGATTAATATTTTAGTTCCGAAGTACCTGCCCGTTTAGGAAAAGATTGCGCAAGGCGAAAAAGCCCGGTTTTTTATGTATTCATAAAAATTTTTCGCTGCAAGTCAGGACGGATTTCGCACCGGCGAAATAGCGTCCGTTTTTCCGTACGGATAGGTACGATAGGAACCTAGAAAAATATTAATCAAGACCCAACTCCGCCCTTAACTCTTCCGACATGGCGTCCTTACTCCAAGGCGGATCCCAAACCAGGTCGATAGTTACATTCTTAACTTCAGGGACATCCTTCATCGCCTCCCTCACCATCTTGTCTATCACAGGAGCCAGTGGGCATCCCGGGCTAGTCAAAGTCATCTCCACTTCTGCTTCACCGTCCTCATATCGTATATCGTAAATTAACCCCAATTCCACAATACTTACGCCCAATTCCGGATCAATCACTTTTTTCAAAGCTTCCCGTATTTTGTCTTCAATCATTTCCATCACCTTATTTTAAACTGTGCTTCGATCAAAACAAAGACCCCCCAAATCGCCAGTGTCAGACCCACCAACATCCACTGTGTACTAGCCAACCACAAATCTGAACCCAAAGCACCAAAAAATGCCATCCCTACTGACACCACAGAAGCATAGATAAGCACCTTTCCCACCATCAATTTATCCTTATTCCGCAATTCTATACACCTCCTCTCATAATATATATTACAAAATATTTCTGTTATTCTCAGTATAACAAATGTAACTGCTTTCTATTTTCTCTTCTTTTTAAACAAATCAATATATTTATCTAGATTATCTTTTGTCATTGTTTTTAAGCTATCTCCTATCCAAACCGACCCTCGGAATTTTTTTATGAAGTCAAACTGCTCACCAACCTGGGTACCAGTTAATCCGGACCCCCGTCTTCCCACAAAACAATCTGCATCATTAATCCACACTTTCCCGTTCAAAAACAATCTGGCACTACTATTTCTCATACTCTCCCTGAACATGTAGTTGTTAATCATTTTTCCTACTACCGGAAATTTTGAAACATAGGGATTTATTGTATCGATACCGACCCTCGCCGAATCTACGATCCCCACCAGCGGCGAAAGTTGCGTAATTGCCGACATTAGGTGAGTCTTTTTCCCCGCTGCGTTTCTAATAGTCTCATAGCCCATTCTTAGAGCTTGTGCTCTCGTCACAGGAAGAAAATAATTGCCGGAAAAACAGACTGGATAAGTAAAGTCTATTTTTAGCATCTCAAATCCCCAATCTAACATTTGTTTCACCACTTTTTTGATATAACTCCGGACTTCTGGGTGGGTCGGATCCAGGACTTTTAGCAAAAGTTGTGGTAAAAAATCCAAGGGAGAACTTTGCCGGCCGGATAGTTCTCTTCCGGAATCATCACGCAAAAACCATTCCGGATGCTCCAGGTACACTCTGCTTTTAGAACTCGCCACATAAGGCGCAAACCATAACCCCGCTTTAAGCCCGGCCTTCCGCACTTCTTTTACTACCGACTTCATCCCTAAAGGAAAACTCTCATTAATTTCCAACCAATCTCCCCAAACACAGTATCCGGCATCAATCTCCACATATTTTATGTTGGATTTTTTGGGAAATATAGAAAGTGCCTTTAACTGGTCAAGGAGATAATCTTCGCTCACAACATTGCCCTGATAATAATATGCGCAGCAAAGCCCCACCGGAGGGTTCTTTATACTTTTGGTTTTAGAATGCTTTTTTATCAAATCGGAATATATTTCCAGTGATTGCCTGGTCCTTTGTTCCCAAACAAAGGCAATCATTTCCGAAAGTATTTTCTCCCCCGGCTTTAAGGTCAGCCCATCGAGCTGGCAGGTTACCCGAACCCTTACCCCTTGCCTGTTCTGATTAAGGTAAATCTGCGAAAATTGATCGCGGGATGTTACGGCTCCGATCACAATTCTCCCTTTGGGAAATATCAATTGTGTAAACCACTCATTTACCATCGATCCTACCGGATAACCATAACTTTCTAAGAACGAGTTTGGGTTTTGATCCCTCCTGAGAAAAAATTTCTTTGGCCTTGTTTTAACAATTTTATTTCTGTATCCTGAGAAACTCGATTGGCCCCACCCATTTTCCAACACCATTTCAGTCCTTACGGGCAACAAAAACTCGGCAACCACAATCGAGTTCACTCTGATTTCTTTCTTCGCTTGATTGCTTATCTCCACCCGAAGAACCAATACCTCCGGTTTTTCTTCGACAATCTTCCTTACCAAGCCGATTCCCTCTTCGTTGTCAGGCGCTACAAACTTATTTTCTTCATTAACTTTGACATAACATCCAAAAGAAGAGTTAGAAATATTTCTCATAAAAAATGTGTTCCTCCCGCACCCCTTTTTCTTTCAGGTTCTTTTCCATCTCCGTGATCATATTCGGCGCACCGCATAGATATACCAAAGTCTTTGTCCAATCCTGCTCAAGCCGATTAACGACGGTATCGACATGTCCGGCAAACCCAGGCCAACCCTCCGTCGGCTTTGAGATGACAATGTCGTGTTTAAAATTGTCAAAATCTCGGTTTATATTATCCAGCTCTTTCAGCCAGTATAGTTCTTCGGGGTGACGCATTCCCCAAACCAGTCTCACCTCATTGGTAAAATGTTTCCGGTACAAAAGATCCTCTATCATCGGTTTGAAAGGGGCTATCCCTGTTCCGGTAGCCAAAAAAAGTATGTGTCTTGCTTCGAACAACAATAGTGGATCGATCGTAAACCTGCCCAAGAAAGCCAAAACCTCGACACTGTCTCCTACCTTTAACCCAAGTATATATTTTGATCCCACGCCCATCGGTGTCACATCTACCAACAAGTCAATCACATTTTCGTCTGGCAAACTAGCTATTGAATAAGACCTTCTTGTTCCATCCGCAGCCACCTTCAGACTGGCATACTGGCCGGGTATATACTCCACCTTTTTATCAAAACCAATCCTCACAAGATAGTTATTTCCCGCCAAGTTTTCCATATACTCCACTCTTCCCAATAATTTTTCAGGCAACATAAGGCTATTTTACTATCTACTAACGATTAAATAACCGACAATTATCAAGGCAGTCCCCAACAGTAATCTCATCCACTTGGTATTCTTATGCTCCCACTCCTTCATGTCCACCACCTGTTTCCCTTCTGCCATAGCCGACAATATCAATATTAGTGGCATCACGAAGATCAAATTGTAATACAGGAACCATCCCAGTATTTGCACCATCGGCAAACCCGATCTGGCGAGTACAGCCGTGGTTCCAATATAAAGAGGCAACATGCAAGGTGTGGAAAAAACCGTTGTCAGAAACCCGATCAAGGCAGCCATTCCGACCCCCGTCTTTACCATTAGTTTGTTTATCTTTTCAAAACCCAACCTAGGCATTCGTAAATGAATGGGTAAATCCTGCCAAAAGACATCCTTCAGCTGAATTAGTCCCGCCAAAGCCAATGCTCCTCCGATCACATACTTGAAGACTCCGGCAAGCCATGATCTTTGGAAATAAAAGGCCGCGCTATAAAAGACGAGTCCCAAGAGCAGATAAGTTACAAACGTACTCAGTATATAGGTAAAACCAATTTTATAGATCCATTTCTTATCTTTACTTCTCCCCCCAAACACCAACAGGTATCCCAAGAAGGTGATCATCATCCCTATGCCACAAGGGTTGATCCCGTTCGTCAAAGCAGTTATGGTGAGTATCGGCAGACTGATTTGCATTTTATTTAGTTTCGAGGAGTTGTTTAACCTTATCAACCACAAATGGTGCTCCCACCTGTTCTCCATTTACAAAAAAGGTCGGTGTGCCGGAAAGTTGTAGTGAGGCGGCCAAATCGGCGTCAACTTGCACATTCTGAGCCACTTCATTAGAAGTCAATTTCTCTATAAATATATTTTCGTCCAACCCCAAACTCCTCGCATAATCCGCAAAACTATTTTCGGGTTTATTTACCACCGACCATTCCTCCTGTTTCTCATACAAAACCGCCACCATATCAAATCCCTTACCCATAATTCTTGCCGCTTCGGCCGCCTTAGCGGAAATCAAAGCATAACGATGTAATGAGGCTGGTAAAGGGAAAAGTCTTGTTACAACCTTCACCCCTGGCATATTAAACAGTTCTTTCGTTTGTATATCCGCCGCCTTACAAGAAGGACACTGCATATCCGAAAAGTTGACTACCGTTACCTTCGTTTCGCCGTTTTCTTTTACAAATCTTGCCCCATCAAGTAGTACTTTTTCATCTACCTTAAGTGAGTTTCCCGGTCCGGCCATTTTAGACAAACCCCAAATGACAATTATCAGTAGCACTGCACAGCCAAGTGTCACTTTTAGTATCAGTTTCCAGTCATTCATGGGTTTCAAATATCTTTAGTAATCCTCGAAAGGCGAGTGTAGCACACTTCATTCTCCCGGCATTTACTTCTCCTCCAAGCATTTCAACTATTCCGTTTTCTCCAAAATCCTCAAGTTCTTTTTTACTCATTCCTACAATTTTTTCCGACAGCATACTGGCCGCCGCTGTCGAAATGGCACACCCCACCCCTCTCCATTTCATCTCTTTTATCACTTCATCTTCATTGCGAACGGAGCGTGGCAATCCAGGTTCCTTCCTTGTCCCAATTTTCACCTGAATTTGTATCATATCTCCACACGACGCATTCGACTCATCCATATTAATATCCGCATCATCCAATGAACCAAAGTTCCTTGGATTTTTATAGTGATCAATAATAATATCTTTGTAATCAGACATAGTTCTTTAGGCAAATACCTTTGGTATTTCTCTTATTTTACTCACTAGATAATCAATTTCCTTCTTGGTGTTGTACACATAGAATGTCGCTCTGACCATTGCCGGTACCCCAAAGCTCATTACCAGTGGAGCCGCGCAATGCTGGCCGGATCGCACAGCAATCCCAAAACTATCGAGTACTTGTGCCGCATCATGAGGATGAACCCCAATCACATTGAAAGCCAGTGCTCCACCTCTTTCTTCAATATCTCTAGGGCCATAGAGCTTTACCAAACCCTCTTCTTCCAGCTTAGACATTCTCTCGAGTGCATATTTAATTAGTTCTTTTTCGTGTTCGCGCACATTGTCCATTCCCAGATTTTCCAGATAATCTACCGCCGCTCCCAACCCAATTATCCCGGCAATGTCCGGCGTTCCCGCCTCAAACCTGCTGGGAATATCTGCCCACGTCGCTCCGGTTATTTTTACCTCCCCTATCATGTCTCCCCCGTATAAAAAGGGTCTCATTTTTGAAAGAATTTCTTTCCTTCCCCACAATACCCCTGTCCCGGTTGGCCCCAGCATTTTATGTCCGGAAAAAGCGATAAAATCCGCTCCCAACGTCTTCACATCTACCTTCATATGAGGCACCATCTGTGAGGCATCCACCACCACCGTTGCATTTTGGGCCTTTCTTTTTATCGCTGTCAGCATTCCGGCAAGGTCAGGGATCGTTCCCAGCACATTAGAGACTCCGGTAACGGAAAAAAGTTTCACTTTCCCATCCGCTATCAGACTCTCCAAACTTCCCAGTCTCACTCTCAATCCATTCTCAATAAAAACCTCACTTTGAGTTTTAGAGTTTTTGATTTTTTGATTTTTGACTATCAGCTTTCCCTCTCCATCGACATCAATAATTCTCAGCTCCGCTCCCGTCTCTCGGCAAAGTTCCTGCCAAGGTACCAGGTTTGAGTGATGTTCCAGTTTACTGATAAGTACTGCATCTTCTTTTTTTATATTATCCCTGCCCCACGAATACATGATCAGATTCAAACTCTCGCTGGCATTTCTGGTAAAAATGATTTCTTCGGGTCTGGCTCCAATAAAATTTGCCACTTTCTCCCTCGCTTCGTCTACCAACCCAGTTGATTCCACCGACAGTTCGTAAACCCCTCTATGAATATTCGCATTTGTATTCCGATAAAAGTCGTCCATCGCCTTGATAACGCTCTCCGGCTTTTGGCTCGTCGCCCCGCTATCTAGAAACACCAAGTCATGTCCATGAATTTTTCTCTTTAATATCGGGAAATCATTTCTGACTTTTTCTACATCAAACATAGGTATATTGTAATGCGTTACTGTGTCACCGTGTCACTTTTGTTAATAGCATTGTCCTCCTTCACCTCTCCCTCGTGATACTGTGTCACCGTGTCACTTTTGTTAATAATGTTTTTATCTTCCATTTTCACACCATCTCCCCCGTGATACGGTGACACGGTGGCGCTTTTGTTTACTATGTCTTTTAAGTAGTTTTCAGAATCTTGTTTTTCTTGGAATTTTGGATCGGCCACCCTCTGTCCACCATAACTTTTTGTTTTATATCCTGCAATAAATTTCGCAATCAGCCTGGATTCATAATCAGCCAAATCCTGAACTTTCTTAAAGTCTCCTTCAGATATTAATTCCTGATCGTAAGCTACGTATAGTTGGGCTCGCACCTCACCGGCCGAACCTCTGGCAATATACAAAAAATACAAGAATTCGTCTTTTGTTCCTCTTTCAAACCCCTCAGAAATATTGCTAAGCACTGAAACCGCGGCTCTTCGTATCTGGTCTTGTAAACTTCTATCCTTCCATTCGCTAGAAACTCTATATACCTCTTTCGTTAACTCTCTTGCTTTCTGCCAGATAAACAAATCTTCGAACTTTGATATTTTTCTGTTTTCGTTTATCATTTTATTTGTTGTATTTTTCACTCACGCACATTCATCCCCATGTCACGGTGTCACTGTGTCACTGTGTCACTGTGTCACTGTGTCACTGTGTCACTGTGTCACTTAAAAAATATTTTCTCAAACCTGCAAGCTTCATTGTTCCAAATTCACCATAGTCTAAAAGGTCAACTCCAAACACCTCCATGGCCAACTTCTCCGCGATTATCTGATTCCCAATCAAATTACAGTGCAAGAAATCAATGTCCCCAGGCTTCATTGTCCATTCTTTATTTTCCCAAAGATGTTTATAATCAAAAATCTTGCTTAGATCATATTTTTCATATTCCTCAAAAACATCCACGAATTTAACCTCCAACTCATCTGCAACTTTCTTGTAGATATCTCTTATTTGTTCTAACTTTGGGTTCAGGTCATTTTTTATCGTTTTGTACGTCGACCACAAAACCACGTTTGACCCAATAGACTTTATTTTCAAAACTAACTCCCTAAGCATTCCTTCCACATCCCCCACCAGCTCAAGATGATTAAAACCCAAAGAAATAACGACAGTATCTGGGTTAAATCTTCCTACAAGAAACTCAAAATTTTCCATAAAAAAGGGAATTGTTCCTCCATCCATACCTGAGTTGATCATTTTTGTTTTCCAGCCGTTTTCTGTCGTTTGCCTCAAACTAAAGTCCAACCAATCAAACCAGTTTGGGTGACACCATTCTTGGCTTGTTGTGCTATCACCCACACAAACAATTGTTTTGAAGCCTGTGTTATTTTTTGGATTTGCTTGTAATTCCATTATCTTATTATCTTTCATTCTTGTGTCACCGTGTCACTTTTTTCTAATTCGAGTTTCCTTTTCAGTTCCTCCACATGTTCTTTACTCCAATGGTCTATGTCCTGAAGCAAAAACTTTCTGGCCGTCAAACCATATCCCTTCCATATTGGTTTATCCCACAAATTTTCCGGCAGTGTATTGTAGATTTCCGTCAGTCTATTCCCCGCCCTCACTAATTCACCATATACTTCCTCCCAGGTATTATTTTTTCTTGCCTCTATCCCTTTTCTGTTAAACTCCTCCGTACTGGGTTCCCAATAAGGTTCAACTCCCTTTTTTAATTTTTCCAAACAATCAATATCGTGGACCATCCAGTTCGACAAATGAGCTGTCACGTCTTTCAGTGACCACTTGTCGAAAATGATTTTCGTTCTGCTTTCCTCAGGAAAATCTCCAACCAACCGGGTAATTTCTTCTTTAACTTTCTCAAATTCCCCCAATAGTTTTTTTATTTCCGGCTCTGCCATATTCGTATTTTATCTTTTATTCTTCGGTTACCTCTTTCAGGAACCCTTCAACTATTATTTTCTTGGCGTCCGGTTCGTCTATGCCTCGGCTTGATAGATAAAAGAGCTGATCCTCATCTATTTTACCGACAGTCGCAGCGTGGGATGCCCTCACGTCATTATTTTCTATTTCCAGTTTTGGTTCGGCCACCGCACTGCTTTGCTTATCCAACAACAACAATCTCATCTCTAAGAAGCTGTCCGTCTTTCTGGCGTCCTTTCCAATCTTCACCATCCCGTCTACGGTGACACGTGCGCCATTAGCCGCCACCCCTTTAATCACTACTCTCCCAAATGTATTTGGCACTCTATGGTCTGCCACCACTCTGACTTTATAGTCTCCCGGTTCCGTGGCAGATATAACCCCCAGAACTTCTTTTTCTTCAAACGAAGTCAAAAAGGGGACTACCAAATCAATCTCTCCGGGTTTGTCCAATTTAAATCTCTGTGTGATCATATTTTATTTATTTTTTGTTTTTGTCTTGAGTTCTAGAGTTCTTGATTTCTTGAGTTTTTTCTTTACCCCACCGATCCCTCCATTTCTAGTCCTACAAGTCTATTCATCTCCACTGCATACTCCAAGGGAATTTCTTTCACCACCGGCTCCATAAATCCATTAACGATCATTGTGCTTGCTTCTTCTGCACCGATCCCCCTACTCATTAGATATAGCAACTGTTCTTCTCCAATCCGGCTGACAGTCGCCTCGTGCTCCAACACCACGTCATTTTCCTGAATTTTATTCACCGGATAGGTGTCGGAACGGCTTTTTTCGTCAAGTATTAGCGCGTCACAAACCACCTTAGATCGTGCTCCCCAAGCGCCAGGCACCATATGTACCATCCCTCTATACGTAGCCCGCCCGCCATTTTTGCTGATCGATTTGCTTATAATTTGCGACGTTGTCTCGGGTGCCAGATGAATCATCTTCGCACCGGTGTCCTGATGCTGTCCTTCACCGGCCCAGGCAATCGAGAGCACTTCACCATGGGCTTTTCTTCCGGCCAAGATACAAGAAGGATACTTCATGGTCAGGTGTGAACCAAGGTTCCCATCCACCCAACGCATCTCAGCATTCTCCATCACTCTCGCTCTTTTAGTCACTAGGTTATAAACATTCTTAAACCAGTTCTGTACTGTAGAGTACTGGACCTTCGCGTTTTTCTTCACATATATCTCAACTACTGCGGCATGAAGTGAAGCAGACGAAAATGACGGGGCAGAACAACCTTCAATATAGTGCATCTTACTGCCTTCCTCGGCGATGATCAGAGTTCTCTCAAACTGTCCGGCTCTTTCGGTATTGATTCTGAAATATGCCTGCAAGGGGAGCCCTACATCTACATTTTTAGGCACATATACAAAGGATCCTCCGCTCCACACCGCCGTATTTAATGCCGCCAGTTTGTTGTCACCCATGGGAATTACTTTTCCAAAGTGTTCTTTCACAATCTCCGGATACTCCCTAAGACCTTCGTCCATCGAGAGGAAGATCACTCCTTTTTCGGACAAGGCTTTCTTGAGGGACCCATAAACGACTTCAGAATCATACTGGCTTTTCACCCCCGCCAACAGTTCCCGCTCGGCTTCCGGCACGCCAATTTTCTCAAACGTATTCTTAATAGCCTCCGGTACGTCCGCCCAAGTCTTCGCCTCCTGATTCTTTGGTTTTATATAGTAGCGGATATCATCAAAATCAATAGGGGAGAGATCGCCACCCCATGTCGGCATTTTCATCTCCAGATATTTCTTATACGCTTTCAGCCGGATCTCCAGCATCCATTCAGGTTCATTTTTCAAAGAGGAAATCTTCCGCACCAGACCCTCGGTCAACCCCTTTTCCGCCGTAAATGAATACTCTACATCATCGGTATGCCCTAACGGATAAAGTTTATCCTCCGGAAGTGTCTGGTTATCGGTCTTTTTACTCATATGACTTATAGCCTTGTGCTTCTAACTTATCCACAATTTCCTTTCCTCCCCTGTCCACCACCTCTCCGTTTTTCATTACCACCACTCTATCCGGTACTAAATATTTAAGCAGTCGCTGATAATGGGTAATTACCAGAACACTCATTCCGGCTTTCACCATTTCAACCACGTTTTTGGCGATGAGTGCCAGGGCGTCGATATCCAGACCTGAGTCCACTTCATCCAAGATCAAGAGTTTCGGTTTCAATATTCTCATCTGCAGTATTTCCAACTTCTTTTTTTCTCCACCACTAAAGCCTTCATTAATACTTCTGGTCAGCAAATGCTCATCTATATGTAGTCTCTCCCCTTCTTCCGCAATTTGTTTTTTTAGATCGAGCGCACTCACGGTCAGCCCCCTGCCTCGGAGTGAAGCCCAGAGCATCTCTCTTACGGTTACGCCGGAAATCGCCACCGGGTACTGGAACGACATCATTATCCCTAGCCTTGCCCGAGCGTCAGGTTTCAGCTCAAGCAGGCATATTCCTTCAAAACTTAGTTCCTCCGCCTCAGCCTCGTATTTGGTGTTCCCAATTAAGGTATTGGCTAAGCTGGATTTCCCCGATCCGTTGGGGCCCATCAGAGCTACCACCTCACCCTTTTTAACCTCTAGGTCGACCCCTTTTAGAATCTCTTTGCCTTCTATTTTCACCTTCAAATTCCTTATTTTAAGCATCTTGTTCGTCAACGTTAATTATTATCTTATTAAATCCTCCAGCGTATATTCCGCCAGCATATCCTCAATCCGGAATGTAAGCCTGTCCATAAAACTTTGCTGGCCGCAGCTTCCATCTACAGGGCAGCTCTCACAAGCTACCGGGGCCACCTCACCCTCTATAGCCTCTAGAGCTTCTTTTACCAGTATCTCTTTTGGTTCGTAATTCAGGCTAAACCCTCCCCCCCTTCCCTCTTTCGAGTTTAAGATCCCCGCTTCGACCAGGGAAACGGCAATTTTGGCCATAAAAGCCCTAGGCAAGCCTAACTCACTCAAATATTTAAGTGAAACCCGGCCTCCCCGGCCACGCTTGGCCAGCACAGACAAGAGCGCCATTCCGTAATCAGCCTTTTTTGTGAGTGTAAACATATACTTGGACTATTATACTCCAAGTATCTTTAACTCGTCAAGTTGTCTCATAACTGTATTTTCTCGACCAGCTTACACTTTCCCGGATCCAACGTCCTGCTGGAATTCAAGTAGATATCAATATCTTTTGCCTCAAATTCCCCAAATTGATAATTACGCATATTCCACAATGTCTCAAAGAACTTTTCTCCTGGAATCTCCTTAAACCGGATGAAGTTCAGCCAGGCTAATCGCTCGTAAATGGAGAGATATTTTGTATAGTCATCCCCTTTAATCCTCAGATCCCCCCTGATTTCGTTCCTCAATTTTCCTAAATTGAACTCCGGTTCCGCCACTATTGATACTCCCAACTCATTACATGCCAGATACCCTATCTTAAAAACAAGTCTCTTACCGGAAGCTTTGTTTTTTACCACCTCAGCTATTTCTCTTGGATCCGTTGCCTTATCTATTCTTCCTAAAATAGTCATGTGCAATCTCTCAAACGGATATACATATAAACTGTTCTCTGATTCTTCAAACTCATGTACCAGTTTTTTATACTCTCTTTTCCAATCCGGCAGATTGAGCACAATATTGATGGTGTAATTCTCATCCAAATAATCATCCAAAAGATTAATGGAATCTCGGTTCAATGCTCTGATTTGATCATCGATCTGTTCTTTTTCTTCAACCAGCATAGTTCAAATATATACTACCCCTAAAACAACCCCATCTGAGTTTCCATCGGCACCACGGCCTCGACTTCAACGGGATAAGAAAAATCTACAATTATTTCTCTTGGTTCATTCCATCGATCTTTGAACTTTAGCTTTTTATTTTTCAAACCAAAGTCATAGACACCTTTGGTCACCTCCACGTCCATCTCGCAATATTTTTTCAAATTTGCGAGGCTTTCAGGATCTCCTTTTGTCCACCACATCACCGCTTCGGCCCCTCCGGCAATTTTTCCTTGGCCAAGGGTTTCTTTTGCCACACTGTCCAGCTTTACCCTGTGTCCGAAAGATCTTCTAATTTCATCAAGCACATCGAAATGTTTCAGTTTAGTAAAATCTCCTTTTTTGTAAATCCCATTCATGGCCGGATTGTCAAACCCAAAAGAGTTGTATCCTATGATCCTGTCAGCCTCTTCAAACCAGTCCCACATCTCATCAAAAAACAAGCCACCTCCATCCAACTTAGGCGCCGCGTCAGGCGTCCAAAAACTTTTCATTTCCCCAGAAATTTCCCTTAAATTATTATCTAGTTCCCTCCTATACGCAGATACCACCGAGATCCCCAAATCTTCTGGGTTCTTCAGATCTGTGTCATTAAAGAAACTTTTCGTCTCGATATCGTAGATCACTTCCACTAGATTACCCTTTGGTTTCATAGGTAAGATATTTAACCACTAAAAACACAAATATGAAATGTAAAATACTAAATCTTTTTCTTCCCCTCCCAAAATAACATTTGATTCTTTAAAAACTTACCAAAAAAGAAAATGACTAACCCTGCTCCAATTATCGGCAAGTAATACTCCCAAACTCCAGCAGCCGGCAACTCTGTAGGTGTAGAGGTCGGCGTGGCTGTCGGAGTTGCAGCCGGAGTGGCATTAAAATTCAAATTAAATGTAATCGATTGGAGACCGGAAGAAATGACAATCGTGCTGATGCCCGGGTCCAACACTCCAGGCGTGAAACTCCAGTTTCCACTTGGACTGGCTGCCAAAGTCGCGTCTGTTGAGGTCTTAATCTTTATGTTTACTATAGAGGATGGTGAGGCTGTTCCTTCCATCACCGGAATTGCTCCGGTGTAGCTGATATTGGCATAATCAACTCCGACGGTAGACAGTACCCCAACCCTCGTCAAACTCAGATCTTGAGCAAACACCACGCCAATCGAAAAAAATAATACTATTCCCCAAAAAGCATAAAGTATTTTTTTCATTGGACGCTTAAATCTATTTCTTGATTTACCACAGGTAATACTACTTTAACACCTTGCAATTCCATGTGAATTTTTTCACTAAGCACCAGTCGTGGAAGTTCTTCTCCATGAACCAATGCGGCCTCTTCTAAACCCTCAATCTTTTTCAGCCACGAAATTACTTGTCCTTGATCGGCATGAGCACTCATTGTTTTTATCTCCAATATCTCGGCTTTAATGTTTATCCAGTTTCCCCAGATATTCACGCTACTCTTTCCATCCAAAATCTCTCTGCCCAGAGTTCCCTCCGCTTGATAACCAACAATCACCAGCTGAGTGTTGGGGTCTCCCAAGTAGTTAATTGCGTGATGGATAATTCTCCCTCCACTCATCATTCCGCTACCGGCCACTATCACCTTTACTCCCTCATAATTTTTTACCTGCTTACTCTTTTCAATCGTATCGCATACTACCAACCCTGGAAAATCAAAGGGGTCGTCGGTTTTCACTTGATCTTTAAGCCTCTTACTGAATAGAACTGGAAAATCTTTAAAAATCATTGTCGCTTTGATAGCCATCGGGCTATCCAGAAAAACCGGCGTCTTGTTGTCCATCTTTCCTTCTTTTTTGAGTTGGTCGAATATATACAAAAGCTCTTGTGCTCTTTCAATCGAAAACGAAGGAATTAATACTGTTCCACGACTCATCTCGGCTTTTTTAATTATTTTTACCAGATCTCCAACTTCTTCTCTTGGTCCATGCGTTTCGTCACCATAGGTCGATTCCACCACCGCCACATGTGCTTTATGAACAAAATGGGTTGGTGAAAGCAGGGGTTCCGGTGTATTGCCCAGATCGCCACTAAAAACCACCCGCTTATTTGTCTTGCGTTCCTCCGCTATTACACTCGCCGATCCCAATATATGGCCGGCATCTACAAAGGTAATGCTGAAGTCTCCAACATCAAATGGCTTGTCATATTCTACGAGCGATACTTGCTTAAGTATTACTTCCACGTCCTCGTCTGTATACAGTACCGACTTCGCCTCGGCTTCTTTTGCAATCTTAGCGGCGTCGTGAAGTACTAGTTCGGCCAGTGCTTTGGTAGCCTCCGTCATAAATATCGGACCATTGAAGCCATAGTGCACCAATAGAGGCAATCTCCCACAATGATCAAGGTGGGCATGGGTCAGCAAGACTGCCGACAATTTATTAAAGTCAATATTTGGCTTAACATTGTTCAAGCCCACCTCCTCCGGCTTACCCTGGAACATCCCAAAATCCACCATTATCCCAGTATTGTCTCCTGTCAGGAAAAAATTAGATCCTGTGACCGTCTTGGCAGCCCCCAAAAATTTCAACTTCATATTTTCAGTTTAACAGAACCTCATTTTGCTTGTAGAATGAGTACATGGACTGCCCGCACTGTCACCATCCACTATCCGCCATCGAAATAGAAACTTCTGACGGTCACGGCCACTCCATTGAGGAATGCCTTAATTGTGGTGGACATTTTATTGAATCTTATCTAGCCAACTTTCTTACTCTTGAAACCACGCGTAACGTCGACTCTATCATCCCTAAAAGTCGGGCAATCCCCGACACAAACCCCGTCTGTCCAAAATGCGGTCAGCCCATGTCGGGCATCAAGGATGATTCCGTTCCTCAAACTGTCACTGTTTTTTCTTGCCCAAACAATCATGGGGATTTTTTCCCCAAGAATCAGCTCTATCTTTTCAAACAAGCTCAGCAATCAAAGATATATTTTCACAAACTTTGGGGGATACCTCTAAAATCGGCCTTTGCGGTTCTCATACCCATACTGGTCATCTTTTCCCTTGCCACGCTATTACCATCCATCTTGGAACAAGCCACCACTACCCAAGAAACTCGCATCAAAGCCTCTGAGATCCTCACGCCTCCACTTATTACCCCCATCTCCTCTACTCAAGTCCTCATTTCCTTCTCTACCCAGAAACCAGCCAAAACCTCGGTTCGTTTCACAGAAGGTCTCACCAAAACCTTGATCGTTTCGACGGTGCCTCAAACCAGCCACCTCCTCAGCATCGAAGATCTCTCTCCAGGCACCTTATTCAAATACATTATCATTATCGACACTGATGGAAAACCGGTCAGCACTTCCGAATACACTTTCTCCACTCCATAAGAAGCGCATCCAAAAACGAGTCCTTACTCCCTACGAAATAAACCACTTAAGGAAATATGGACTTCCCCAGATAGATTTAAGTACCATCGGAGAAAAGCCGGTGGAATACATCACCGGTCACGCCGAGTTCTATGGTCTGGATTTTTTGGTAAATTCCTCCGTTTTGATTCCTCGTCTTGAATCCGAGATGATCGTCCGGCTAGCCGTTAATTATATTCAAAAGGAAGAGCTTGCTCATCCTTCAATTGCCGATATCGGCACCGGCTCCGGCTGCCTTGGCCTTTCGGTTGCCGCCAGTCTTGTCAAACAAAATACGCCCTACACCATCTATCTCTCGGACACTTCGGTCCCGGCACTCAACTTGGCCAGAGAAAACGCCGGACGCATCTTAAGTTCACCGGTCAACCTTTTTTTTCAAGAGTCCCATCTCATGGACGATTATCCTCGGATAAAGTTCGATATTATCCTGGCGAATCTTCCCTACATTCCTTCCAAAAATATCACCAAGCTCCCAAGGTCGGTAAGAGATTTTGAGCCACTATCGGCCCTAAACGGAGGTCCAGATGGCACCACGGTCATCAATCGGCTGTTATCCCAAATTCCTCAATATATATCCGACAGAGGTATCGCCATCATCGAAATCGATGATACTCACGATCTAAATAGTTTTTCCCTCCCCGAAAAACTTCAAGCTTCACTCACAAGGGATCTATTTGATGTCCCTCGCTTTCTGATAGTCAGCCTAAAAGTATAATATTTGTTACAATTACTACATGAACAAGTCCTTGGTGATTAGTCTCACGGTAATTGTTCTTTCCTTTTTCATGATCCGAGTCACCGACCAGACCAATCATTATGAAGTCCAGTCCGGTTACGATCCTTCGTTGTCCGGTGCCATTTTTGACAATACACCTGTCAACCCCCCTCCATACATTGCCGACATTCCAATTCCCCCAAAGGTTTTAGGGGACTCCACCGCCGAAAAGATTATCTATGTAGACCTAACCAACCAAAGGTTATACGCCTACGAAGGGAATAATTTGGTTTACAACTTTTTAGTTTCTACCGGTAAGTGGGGACGAACTCCAATCGGAACCTTCCAAATTGCCAATAAATTCCGCTTCATAAAAATGAGTGGTGGATCAGCTGCACTTCACACTTACTACTATCTCCCCAACGTTCCTTACACCATGTTTTTTGGAAACAGCCAGATTCCAGCCTCTAGAGGGTTCTCCCTTCACGGCACCTACTGGCATAACAATTTTGGACACCCCATGTCCCACGGCTGTGTGAACATGAAGATTTCAGAGGCCGGCATAATATACAACTGGGCAGATCCCAAACTCCCAGAAGGTAAGAATTCCGGGGTCGCCACCAAAGACAACCCGGGCACTCAGGTTGTAATCTACGGTACTACACCCAAATCCTGAAGGAATAAGGTTATCTGGCTTGCTAATATAAAAATATAGTTGTTATAATACAAGCCTATATGACCAAAGCCAAATTCTCTCAGATTAAGAAGTTTTTCTCTCATTTCCCAACCAAGAAATTTGCCAAAGGAGCTACCATCTTTAAACCAGGAGATAAAATTGAGGAGATATATTTTAGCAAATCTGGTTTTGGCCGAGCTTACACTAAAACCAATTTTGGCGAAAACACTCTTAACGTGTTCAAACCAATGTTCTTAATTTCAGTAATCCACCATTTCACCGCGGCACGCAACGACTTCTACTTTCAAGCACTGACACCCGTCGAGGTTTATGTTATTCCCAAATCAGAGTTTCAAAAATATCTGGCAGATAACCCAGAAAAGTTTCATCTAATAATGGATTATTTTTTTAGTTCCCTCCTTTTGTTTTTTTCTAATCAAGGAAAAATCATTAACGGTAGTGCCATTAACAAAGTCGCCTCCGTTCTTCTCCAGTTATCTCATGACTACGGAGACATCAAAGACGCTCAGCTGGTGGTCGGCTTCCCTGCCACCCATCGAATCGTTGCCAACCTAGTTGGTCTAACCAGAGAAACTACAAGTGTCCAAATGAGCAGACTCCAAAAGCTAGGCGTCATTTCCACCAAACGCAGTCATTTCACTGTCAAGAATCTGGAAAAACTCCGCAGTCTGGCCGAACTGGGCGAATAAATCCAATCAAATCACAGTTGCCATATCGTCAGGAGACCGAAAGAGGTTAAAAAAACTATTGTCGCCACAATCACTCCTTTTCTCCATCCTGATGGTCTAAGTTTCTGATGAAGTGAAGTTGTATTCATCCACAAAATCAGTATTGAATAAATTACCATCGTCCAGGCATTAAGGACTGCACTAATTAGAACTAGCTGAAGTGGCTCTTTAAACCCCAACGCCATGACCAAAAGCATCAAACCAATCTGAAGCCACAACAAAGTATAAAAATACCTGGGTAATTTTTTTGATTCGAATTTTTCAAAGTTTAGAATTGCCCAATTTTCAGCCAATATCTTTCCGGTGGTCCCCAAAACGGACAACTGTGTCGCAAAAAGCATTAACCCCAAGACAACCAGAAATAGATTACCCATTACTTGATGAGTCAGCTGGCCGATTATTCCGGCTTCGGCAATTACAAAGTCCACCCCTTTCAGGCTTCCTGTCTTATGATAAATAGTTTCATACGCCAAAAGAGATAGCGACACCATCGTGATCACTCCGGTCACCCAAAAGATTAAGCCCTGTTCCCAATTTGTTAGTCTCCACCATTTAGAGAACAACTTTAGGCTGTGGTCATTTACTTCAAAATCTTTTCCCGTTAATCTTATTTCTTCTTTGTTTCCTGTCAACAGACTTGTAATTCTTCCCGAACCATGACCCATACCATACCCTTTTTCCTTGATATTTTGCGATTGGCCAAGATTCAGGTTTCCTCCAGCTCCGGAAAATACGATAGCGCCCAAAAACGCTGACGCCTGTAGCCCCACTGGAATGAACCAGTAAGCATCTCCTTTCCCCACCAGTCCTAATGCCAAATCTGATAGTCCATTCCTTGATGCCAACCACCATGAAATACCCAAAATAAAAGGTACCCCAAAGACAAGGAGTGTCTTTTCCAATTTTTCCTGTGTACCATACAACACCGGACCCAAGCTCAAAATCGCTCCAATTACGAGCAAAGCTACTACACCAACTGGTTCCGATTTGCCCCAACCCAGACCGGCAGTTAACAATCTTGATCCGGCCAAAGTTATTCCTGGCCACATCCAGGGTACTACCGTTGACAGGATAAACCACACCGGAATCACCTTCCCCAGTTTTCGCGTCAAGCCCACAAACACACTTTCCCCAGTAACTAATGTATACCGGCTGATTTCCATGTTAATAAACCACTGCATAGTGATGCCGGCTACAGCCCCCCATATTATTCCCAGTCCATAATTGGCCGTTAAATAGGGCCACAAGATTAGTTCCCCAATTCCCAGACCTAAACCCAAGAGAATAAAGCTGGGCCCCGCCATCCTCCAAAAAGAGGGTGGTTCAACCAAAACCGATCTTATCAGTGGAGTTATTTTCATTTATTTAATGTTACACTACGCACCTCGTATAATAGTATTAGTGACATTTTTCCAGGCCATTATTCTTGCCATTGTTGAAGGGCTCACCGAGTTCTTGCCCATTTCCAGCACTGGGCATCTCATTCTTATTCAAAGATATCTTTCTATCACAAGTTCAGAGTTCTCCAAAACATTTGATATTGTCATTCAATTATCTGCAATCCTAGCCGTAGTGTGGATTTATCGAAAAACTCTTTTTTCACAGTTTGGGATATGGAAGCAAAGTATGGTTGCATTCATCCCTACAGGTATTATCGGTTTTCTCTTTTACAAATTAATTCGCAATGTATTATTAGAAGAACCAATCATCATCGTTTACTCTCTGTTTATCGGTGGTGTAATTCTTCTGGTAGTAGACAAACTAACAAAGATCAATCGGGGACAGGGGCGGATATTGAATCTACCGCCCAACAAACTTATATTCATTGGGATTTTGCAATCAATTTCCGTAATACCCGGTGTTTCCCGTTCAGCCACCGCCATCATTGGCGGTCTCAGCACAGGACTTTCTAGATCACAAGCCGTTGAGTTTTCTTTCTTTCTTGCCATTCCCACCATGTTTGCGGCCGCCGGATTTGATCTTCTAAAGTCCGGAATGTCCTTTTCCGCTCAAGAGTATTCGGTGTTGCTGGTTGGGTGTTTTTTTTCATTCATTTCGGCTCTGATCGCTGTCAGATTCTTTATTGATTATGTCCAAAAAAATAACTTCACCTCTTTTGCCATTTACCGTATCGTTCTGGCTTTAGTCGTGTTACTCACCATGAAAGCTTAAACCCCTTCTTTTTTTTATCAAAAAAATAGGGCCCTGACCGGCCCTATCTTCTTGCAGCTCATTATCTTTTCAACAGCCTCTTCTTGGTGGCGACAACTTTTTTTTTGGCTTTAGCCACTTCCGCCTTTCCCTTTTTTATAGCTACACCAACCGTCTTTTGCACCTTTTCTCGATTCTCTTTCTTGGACATAAACACCGCTGCAGCGCCGGCAGCAACACCTATCACCGCGGCTCCGACAGCACCCAACATACCGATTTTATTTTTTTTGGCAGGCCTTCTCATTTTTTTTCAGATTATTAATAGTTTCATTCTACACAATCTCAAGTCAGCTCGCAAATGTCAAACCAAAAATCCCCATTCCAATAATTATTTTAATATAATGGAATAACAAATGAATAATAAAGTATTCAAAGCTATCCGTAACGTTACTCTTATTATCTTTACCCTTGGTCTTCCAATCGCTTTGCTTGTATATTTTCGGAGAGACTTTAAGACCTTGGAACAAATGATTCCAACCACCGGATTAGCCGGTCCGCTTTTCTCCATCATATTAATGGGCATTCTGTCTGCGACGCCGATACCGACAGACCCCATTGTCATCCTAAATGGAGCCATTTTTGGACCTATTGTCGGAGTGTTGGTTTCCTGGATGGGCAACAACCTCGCTGCAGCCATCGAATATTTCATCGGCAAAGGCATTGGCCACATTGCTGATTTTGACAAACAAAAAAAGACCATGCCTTTTGGTCTCAACAAATTTCCGGCCGACTCCATTGCCTTCCTCTTCTTGGGCCGCTTTGTTCCCCAAGTAGGTGGAAAGGTTGTCTCCATTACCGCAGGTGTCTACCACGTTCCCTACTGGCGCTACCTTTGGACAGCTGTCCTCAGTAATCTCTTTGGTTCTGTCGTTCTCGCTCTGGGAGGATACTCCATCCTCCATAATTTTCTCAAGTAACTAATTATAAGTACTTCGTAAACCATAACGTTGTCAAATCAGACACCTTCTCCATAGCACCATCCTCTTCAAACAGATGCGTTGCCCCTGCAACGATTTCCATCTTTTTTATACATCCCAGTTTTTGGTAAGCCAGTCGGTTATAGCCTATCACCTGCTTGTCTTCTCCACCAACAATCAAAAGCGTTGGAGACTCGATTAAATCCAAAATATCAACAGCTAAGTCCGGTCTCCCCCCTTGCGACACCACTGCCTTGATTTTTGTGCCCCAGTATGCCGCCGCCGAAAGAGCCGTCGCGGATCCTGTACTGGTTCCAAAGTAACCGAAAAGGCACCCCTTTAGTCTTTCTTCCTCCGTGCACCATTTGGTTACTGCGATCAGTCTTTCTGTGAGCAACTCTATATTAAATCTATTTTCTTCACTCTCATCCTCTTTTTCTGATAACAAATCAAAAAGTAAGGTACCCATTCCAAGTTTCTGTAGCTCTTTGGCTACATAATTATTTCTCAGCGAGTATCTTCCACCCCCACTACCATGAGTAAAGATCACGAAGCTCTTATTTTGAATCGGTAGGTTCAGCACTCCCTTGAGGTCAATGTTCTGGACTGGGATTTCAATTTCCATCTACTTAAAATATAACAAATCATACATCCCAAACTCAATAGCTTGAAAGTTTGACCCAACTGATACTTGACAAGGAGAATTTAGGTGGTAACATAAGTGTACTGAGTACACTAAGTAGCCTATATTGTTTAGGGCTTGGAGCTCTGTTCATTGACAACTTAACTAGAAGGAGCACTCATGCAGCCTCAGTTTACCCTCAAAACGGGAAAGGTAATTGGACGTAGCCATATTCTTGCCGGGAAAAATTGCCAAGATTCGCTTAAGACAGCTATCACGGTAGTGGGTGTCCACCAATACCTTGTTGGTTGGATCAGTGATGGTTGCTCCGAAGGAGCACACAGCGAAATTGGTTCAAATCTAGCAACCGAATTTCTTCTGAACCGCACCCTAGATTATCTTGCCGATGATATTCCCCTAGAAATCATTCACCTCTTTCTTTTTGAAGACCTGCTCTCTTTTCTAAAATCAAACTTATTGAGCCAATCCCTAAAAACTCCTCAGAAACAGGCTCTTTACATCAAAGATTTTCTTCTCTTTACCCTTGTGGGATTTATCATTGGCCCAAAAAACAGCACTGTAATGGCCTATGGAGACGGCTTGGTAATCATCAACGATGAAGTTTACAAAAGAGATTATCATGACGAATCCCCTTATCCGGGATATCTGCTGATCGATCAGAAGTATCTTGACCCAAATCGGCGACCCATCGGCCAGGAATTCGATATTTACATGGTAAAAACCGCGAATATCAAGAAACTGGCGATCGGTAGCGATGCCTGGCTTCAAGAGTTTGACTTAGTTTCTCATGTCTGGGGACATAAACACCCCAACCAAGTTCAAAGAAACATGAACATCTGGTCAGACGAAAAAAAATTGGCAGACGATGCCTCAATCATCGTTGTCGAAGCAGGCTAGTAGAAAGGAGGTATCATGTCCATCACTGTTTTCACTCAAACTGGTGCGCGAGTCGACCTTGATCCAAACGATGCGGTCGGTTCAGGAGGTGAAGGAACCGTGTTTCCTGATCCTACTAACCCCAATGATTTGATCAAGATCTATGAGCATCCAGACAAAGGTCACGAAAAAAAACTAAAGGCGTTTATTGCCAAAGGTTTTTCCCTTCCCAAGTTTGTTGCTGCGCCAAAATCCCTAAACTTTAATCGCTCTGGCGATGTCATCGGATACACCATGCCCTTCATCAAGCGGGCCAAGGCCTTTCGCGATTTAAGCAACAAGAACTTCCGCATCCGTCAGAAGATCAACAACAAGAAAGTCGTTGCTCTTCACTTAAACGACGCCAAAGTTCTCGATGCCATACATCAGCAAAAAATTGTCATCGGAGATAGAAACGATCAAAACGTTCTCTTCTCCGGAACCAATAGCTACTACATCGATTTCGACTCGGTTCAGTTCGATAACTGGCCCTGCCCGGTAGCGACCGAAAACTACCTAGATCCGGCCCTCTACGGTCTGGATCTAACCCTCAAACCAGTGTTTCTTCCTCTTCACGACTGGTACTCCTATGCAACCATGCTGTTTAGAAGTTTGTTGCTTGTTCATCCTTACGGGGGAACTCATCCCAGAATAAGTGATTTACCAGACCGAGCATTGAAGAGAATCACCGTTTTTGATAAAGGAGTCATCTATCCGGCCGTTGGACTTCCACCTGACTTGGTTAGCGATGATCTGATGCACGTGTTTAGCAAGTACTTCAAAGATGGTTGGCGTGGTATGTTCCCACAAACGGAACTAGCCAAATTCCAGTCGGTTCTCATCGAATGCCCTTCATGCAACACCGCCTTCCCGTCAAATAAGCGGGCGTGCCCTGTTTGTAAAGAACAAAATCAGATCGTCACTTCGGTTTCGATACCTGGTTCGCTTACTGTCAAACAATTAACAGGGATTAAAGGTCAGATACTTTACCAGCGCCTAGAGGGTGAGAATCTCATCCTGATCACTTTGGAAAACAATCAGGCGGTTATGCACATTGTCAGCCAAAGCAATCTCTGGACCATCTCTCTCTTCCCTTACCAAACCGGGATGAGGTTCGAAGCCAGCACCAAACTACTGGCAGTCAATATTTCGGGTAGTGAACAAATCGACCTTTTCGAAATCAACTACAACGAAATTACCCAAATCGAAAGCTGTGTATCCGATACATATGCGATTACCCAAAACGCGGTATTTAGAGTCAATGGTACCCATCTCTTCCGTCTTGTCGGATCTCAACTGGTTGACACGGAAGTACTCAAGGGGACACTCCTAAACCGACCTGTTCGTCAAACCATCGAGCACCAATCATGGTTCAGTGTCAGTCCGGACACTTTTCCCGCCGTTGTCGGCTTCTACCGCGTAATGCGTCAGCAATTTTTCTGGATGCACCGCGAGGGGTTCTCGGCCGATCTTCCTCTCCCCGGCCTGGAACTGGGTGAAAGTCTTCTGGACATCACCGTCAAGTTTTCTACCAGTTCTTTTCTGATAGTCAGAAAGACCAAACTCAAAGGAGGCGAATACGTTCATTTTGACGCATTTGATAAAAAGGGCGTCAATCTGTATTCGTCAAAAGTAGAAGTGGGGAAATTGCCTTCCGACAGAATTCACGGTCAGGCTTATGCTGGGGGAAAATTAATTTTTCCAACCGACACCGGAGCCATTCGCTATGATCCGGCTAACGGCTCTCAAACTCAGTTTCAGGCAACCAGTAAAGTAGTAAACTCCGGCCAATCGTTATTCACCTATGCTGCCGGACTTCTGGTCGTTGACCCACGACACATTAGTTACATCACTCTCAACTAAACAAGGAGAATCCTCATGACCCCTACCCTTTACTCACCTTCCGATGTTGCCAAGCTTTACACACCTCGCAGTCAATTCGTCACCGACGGTATGAAGAATCGCACCAAACTCACCGCCTTCGAAGATAAGCGCAAGGTTGCGCTGTTGACCGTCGACGGACAATGGGACTTTGTCAGTACAACTGGTGAACTTCCGGTTCCCGGAGCCACCGAAGATATGCAACGTCTCATAAACTTCATTTACCGTAACGTCGACCAGATCACCAGCAACTACATGTCCATGGATGACCACCCGCCTTTTGCTATCTTTTTCCCCACCTGGTGGCGAAATCGGAACGGGGAAGCCCCGGGCAACAAAGATTATGTTGCTATCAGCTACGCCGACATCAAAAGTGGAGCCTGGAAACCGATCATTGACCCTCTCTGGTCCACAGATTACGTCAAGAAGCTCGAAACTCAAGCCAAGAAACCGCTGATGATTTGGCCTTTCCATTGTCTCCAGGGTACACCAGGACAATCTTTGGTCGCTGCACTATCAGAAGCCATCATGTACCACTCTGCCGCACGAGGTAGTCAACCGACCAGAATCTCCAAAGGTACCAATCCTCGCACCGAACACTATGGCATCTTCAAAGCCGAAATCGAAGACCCGAAAGACGTCAGCACCCAGCTCAACACAGCTGTACTCGACGCTATTGCCAAGCACGATCTCATCTACGTCGCTGGGGAAGCCAAGAGTCATTGTGTACTCGAAACGATGTCTCAACTTGTCGGATATTTCGGCAGGACTCAGCCTGAAACCATCAAAAAGATCCGCTTCCTCATGGACTGTACCAGCTCCGTAAAACATCCAAGCATCGATTTCGAAGCTATTGCCAATACCGAGCTCGACAAGATGGTCCAAAAAGGCGTCGTTCTCGTAAACAGCACCGACCCCATCCGCTAGATCGTAAACAAAAAGGAGATCTTATGACTTCAAAAAGCGTCATTACTGTAGCCAACCTCAACAATACGAGCGCCCTCGCTCAAGTTCAGCACGCAGGTGCCAGCGACCTGAACGGCGATCAAGTCACCTTGATTCTGCGCATCCTCGATCGCACTGGATCCCTTCTCCGCTACAAGTCGGAAATGATCCAAGCCGCTCAGCTCAATGTTGATGCCCTGCGCGAATCCAAAGCTGGCGACGAGATGCTCATGTCCACCTGGACCTTCAACGCTACAGACGGCTTCACTGTAGTCGATGGCTTCGTCAAGCTCGAAGACGTTACCCCGCTTGACGACCAAAACTACGACATGCAGCCTGAAGACATGACCAACCTGTATGACACTGTCTTCACCGCTCTTACCGACCCTCTTGCCGGCATCATCGCCTACGCGGACAGCCTGCGGAAAAGTGGTATCCGCGTCAAAGTCACTGTCTTGGTCCTCACCGACGGCGAAGACAACCGCAGTCGGATTGATCCCAGCAAAATCAAGGCTCTAACGAGCGCCAATGAAGGTTGTTACTTCTGTCTCATGGCCTTCGGCACCGGCTTTGCTCAGGAAGCGGCCCGCGACATGGGCTTCCCCAACGTCCGCGAATACAACGCCACCAAAGGCGAACTTCGCAAGATGATGGGTGAGTTCTCCAAGTCCCAGGTTCGCGCCTCACAAAGCACCGTCGCTCCCAACGCTTTCTTTAATTAGTCGGTTTTCTTCGCCCTCCCCATCCGGGAGGGCTTTTTTATCACCCAATTTGACAGAACCAATATCCATAATTAAGATTAGTTATGAATAAACTCGGTTATCTTCTTAAACTAGCCGCCAGTGCATCTCTTTTCCTAATCATCGTCAGTCCCTCATTTGCCGCCAAGCCAGACAACGCTGGAAACGGCTACACTAAATCTGGCAAACCAGTCGCCGTTGTTTCCACAGTTCGAGCCAAAGCCTGTCAAGCCAAGGAATCGGCCGTCAAAACACGGATGACGCAGATGACGAAACTCGTCACCACCATGGAAACTACCTTCGACAAAATCGCCGAAAGAGTCCGGGGGTACTATACCGACAAAGTGCTTCCTTCCGGCAAGTCTCTCCCTAACTACAGTGCCCTGACAAGCAACATTACCTCCAATAAAGCTCTGGTCCAAACAGCCCTTGACAAAGCTCAAGCTGACACCTTAGCTTTCAGCTGTGACTCCGAAAATCCTAGAACTCTATTGCTCCAGTTCAATACCAACATGAAACTGGTCAAAGGTGCTCTCAAAACATACAGGACGGCCATTAATAAGCTTATTGTCGCGATCAGGACCATCCCCGCCATTTCTCCAACCCCTTCTCCCACCAATAATGTCACCATTGATTAAATGACCAACACCAAACAACCCATGACCTACGCCACCAAAATAATCATTCTCGCGACTCTCGCTATCATCGTTGGATATTTAATATCCTCTGAAAAATCGAGACCGGCCGTTTTTCAAACCAACCCACAGACTGAGAACATTCAAGACGAGAGTGGGCTTAACCAAGCACAGGATGAACTGGATACAATTAATGTCGATAGCCTAGACAGTGGAATCAATCAACTGAACTCGGAAGCCTACACTTTCTAGCCCTCGTTCCGTTTCTTTCTCAAATTACCAATCTCTTCGTTGAAGAGCACTGTCCACTTGTGCCCGCTCTGCCTCATGCTATCCAGTTGCCTTTGTTTCCTCAAACCCGTCGCGTTTATTACTCTTTTCTTTTGAACTCCCCGGCCTTTTTGAATATATCTTTTTTTCAATTCATCTCTCTTCTCCATAGTCACCTCGACCAATTTACCTCCCGTGTTGGCTTTTGGATTAACTACGTAAAAGTCTATCTTCGAGTCTCCAATCGGTATCTGATAGTAAACCTCACAACCCACTTCCAGACAGGCTAAAGCAAAATCCTTTTCGCCTTGGTTCCTTAGCTTTTCTGCTAAACCCCAAGTCAGCCTTTCCCCCATTTCTAATCTCATAATTCCAGGATTATACTCTTCGTTATAATTCTCTCACCTGCATGAACTTTCTTGAACCGACTACGAACCAATAGGCTGAGCTTCCGGAGCCATCCGGTCTGGTCGTATACGTTACCAGTAGGTCACCGCCTGCCCATCCCGACACATGATCAATCACATCCATGTTTTTGGACAATTTCCAATACTCACCCACTTCCAAATACTTCTTTCCATCACTAAACAGACTTCCATCCGTCTTGAAAACGTAATAGTCTTTCCCGTTCAGATCGTTCTTTTGTATAATAAAGATGTTTGTTGTCTGCAGACCAACTATTAAACGGTATTGCAAACGCTTGACCCGAATCTGCCACAACGTCAAAAAGCAACAGGCTGCTATTTTGCTGACTGTCCAAGATTTTGAAGGCATAACTGACCCTCTCTCCTGTGACATTTCTTTCACCTACGAGTTTAAGGCTTCCATCACTATTTGTTGCTTCTTCCAACCGAGTGGGAGAAGTTTCTGTTGCTTCGACAGCCACCGAAAGATTTGGCTTCTGACTTCTTTTGACCGAAGATATATAGAAAACCATCAACGCCACTACCAGCGCTAACCCCACCATCTTCTTTAATACCATGTATAAAGATTAGCACAATGTGTGCTTTTTGTAACTTCTCGTACATAATAAGCGCACAATTTTGACAAACAAAGTGCAATTCTACCAAAGTTCAAGCCAGTCTTGTTTCCGTCGGCCATAAGGACAAAACCATGCCTAAAAAATTTTGCTCGTGGGACGATTTCGAACTATTTTAGATCTCTAAGTTTCTGAACAATATTCAAATCACTATTACCTCGTTTTTCGATCCTGTACCCATCAGTAGAACTGAAAGTATATGCTTTTATAAAACATTCAGGCTTAAGGGTATTAACATCGATTCCGTCAACAATAATTTTGACAACATCACTTTTTGGATCGCAAATATTATCTTCGATCAAAACACTCTTTTCTGCAAAAGCCACTTTAATCCCTTCTGGATTTACAAATTCATGTTCTTTTTCATCGGAGATCTCAAAACCATTACTTGACATCAATTCTTTCAAAAAAGACCATTTTTCTCCTGTAAACTCATCATCAACCAACAAATCAATATCGTCAAAATCTCTAAACTTCCCTAAGTAGACAGATACTCCCAATGAACCGTATAGAATAGAGTCGACATTGTTTACTCTGAGGAAACCATCAACTTTCTTGTAATCACCAAGTTTTACAGACATAGGCAAATTTTACCAGAGTTCGAAAAAATGCCTATTTCAAATCAAAGCTCGCCAGATGGGACGATTTTCGAACTATTATCTCTCAGGCGATCTAGTTACAAACAATCTCAACGCTTTTTCTCAGACTTCTTACTCTTTAAATAGAGCCACAATGGAGCAATAACTAGCCCGAACAAACTAAGTAAGGATAACAACCCATTATCTTCTAACGCAAAGAAATACTGTATGACCTTTAGAAAGAAGAATGCTACTTGTATCAACACAAAACCAAACACGACAAATTTGGCAGACAAACCCCAGCTTATCTTTCCTTCCGCATAATACTGATATAAAACCACGGGCAAAGTGGCTCCAACAATCAATAGTATTAACCAAATCATGTTATTCATAGACTTATTTAATTATTAGTTGTCTACCACTAATGTCCCTGACCACTTATCATGCCACCCTATTGGACGATGTTTTCCATCTTCACCCTTGCTTGAAAAAAATGAGAATGGTTCAAATGGTATGAATCTAACCAAAGAACGAATAAATATTTTTCTAAATTCAGGAGAGTTCCCTTCAGCATCTACAGCTCTCGTATTTGTTAAGAGCTTACCTGGGGTTTTACCAGTCAAAGATTCAAATAGTAGATAGTATAAGAAGAAAGCTAGATATCCCAACACCTGCTCTGAGCCGTCAACGAAATCTGCTAAGCCAAGTATTGCTAGTACAAAACCAATACAAAAGGCAAAAACCATTGCTCCCCCCATATCGATTAAATAATTAAGTAAGCGTTTGTTACTTGTTGCCGGCACAAACTCTTTTGGAGTCTCAAATCCGCAATAACGACAATAAGAGGCATTGTTAGAAATTGATCTCCCACAGCTTTTGCAGTTCATGTTTTATTTATTATTAATTTATTTAACTTACCTAGTAAGCTCGAATGAACTTATAAAATTATCAAAAGATTTCTCAAAGTTTGCATATTCACTTGAGACAATCAAAACCAAGTAAAACTTAACCTTGGGTAGATCATCTCTGACAAATCCCATTCCCTTGACATAATAATCTTTCTCAAAAAAACCATTAAACTCTATAGCATCATAACCCTTAAATGAAGTGAGAATAGAATCGTTTATGCTATAACCTGACTCTCCTACCATTCCATTGATTGAACCTTCTAAACCTGTCTTGTTGTCAAAATTTTCTGGAGCAATATCATAGTCCCAAGACTGAACCATATAAACATTCTGATCATCTGGAGTCGAATAATAATATTGAGTACCACTATAAGTTACTCCATTAATAGAATCTGTTGGAATTCGTTGTGTGGTTGGATATTCTGGGAAACTGATTTTAAATCCGTGTTCTGCAGAGACAAATTTATCTGACTGATTTGACAAGTTTTGAGTTGTGGGTGTGTCTGCTCCCTCTTCTGGAACATTTCCTAATACATATAGACCGAATATGATTAAGAAAAGAACTAGTAATCCTAATAAAATATTTTTTAACAATGAAGGTTTTTTGTTTGGTACATACACCACATCGCTTATCGAACGACCAATTCGACCTTTACTGGTCTTAGACTGTAATTTTTGACCACATTTTTCACAATATCTACTTCCGAAAGGGTTATTGCGACCACAATATTTACACTTCATAACTTTTTATTTATTAATAAAATTCTTGTTCCAAAAATAGGTCATCGCCTTGATTCTATTAGTAGTCAATGGATGATTTGATAAGAGCTCTCCCAGCTTCAATCCAAATCCTCCAGCTACATTAAGTTGCTGGATATACCCATCAACATTTAGTTTTTTGTATAGCTCAGCTCCAATTGAAAGTTTTATCAACGATGAAACAGCAGAATCGATATTTCTCGTAAGCACTAGTCCGCATCTGTCAGAAGTATATTCCGTTTGTCTTTCATAAAACCCCATTACAAGATTTGAAAAAGGATTATTCATTCCTAGAGGACTCGTTAAGGAAGTTATTTTTGTGTGTCCGGCTTTAAAATGACCTAACTCATGAGCAACGACAAATCTCAGTTCTTTTGTTGACAACTGTTCTACCAGAGCAGATGTCAGAACAACAGTACAAGTGGAAATACCTAATGTCCACGCATTAAGACTTGGATCCTGTTTGATATAAATATTTGCTTTCCTAACGCCCAGCATTTTTGAATACTCAAGCAGAATCTCGAATATCTCAGGAAATTGATTACTATGCACTCTTACAGAATCTCCAAGATAGTAGAATTGTTGTAATTGAATAAACACTATTCCAATCACTATCATAAAAAGAACAAAGTATACACTTATCAGCGATAATGCCCAGCCCAAGAGAATTAACAGTGAGAAACTAATAAATAAAGAGATAAATTCCCCACTATTTCGAAACATCCAACTTTCAACATTCTTATCTACATTTTCATATTGATTCACCTTAGCTCAATTATAAACCAAATAAATTACCAACAATCCATCAATGAATTTACTGATATAAAGGTCTCGAACTAGTCGTCTGACAAGTGATGTCATCGAGGAAGGCCCCTGTCAACACGATTAGACTATACTAAATTACATGAAGGGTATTATCAGCTTTGCTGTACTCATATTTGTTATATTTTGGATTTGGAATCACGTTATTTCACCCCCTAAATTCACTGGATTCTACTATCCGAATGCCGGTGAACTAAGTGTCTACAAACAAAGTCCCGAATTAGATTCCTTAGAAGAATGTCGAGAATGGGTTGAGGATATTAGTGGAGGACGAACAGATCAAAATTTTGATTATGAATGTGGAAAAAACTGTAGGCTGAGTGAGGCTGGTGGTATTTATATTTGTAATGAAACCTTAGAATAATTCCTAAACTTCTTAACTCAACCCACATTGCTCACAAAAGGACGATCTTCGAAGTCAAAGCCAAAAGATTGGCGAGTAAATTGCCAAAAACAGTTTAAAATACACAAAATACTATTTTGTGGTTAAATACTACTCATAAACTATGATTTCAGTTACTTTCGGCGGTAAAGCAAAAAGATTAATGTATGAGGCGTTGAATAAGTCGGTTGATGGAGAGGGTTATCTCGTAGAAACTCTTAATCCGAAGCAAAGAGTCTTAACTAAAGATGGTGAGTTTATAAAACCAAATGAGGTTGGAATTGTTAGACCTGGCTCTCAAATATTTATTAAAAAAGATATTGTCTCATTAATTAAATTCGCTTCGGACTTAATTTAAATGGGTTTTTTAAAAGAACTTGGAGAGTTTTTGATAAAGATTTCAGAGGGCAAGCTTCAGTTCAAGGCAGATGTTCACTTCTTAGAAAATGTTAAAGATATTAAAGTAGGTGAATCCAACACGACTTATGTTGACAACAGAACTCTAATTATTGGTGACGATGCGTTGTCTAACCCTGAAGCGGTAAAAAAACTTACGCAAATATTCCAATCTGCGATAGATCCAAAAAATAAACAAGCGTATTTTTCGGTAAATAATGGGCAGGAAAGGTTGTTGGAAGTGAAAGAGGCCGATATTTGTTCTTCAAACATAGACTTCTTTAGGGGTAAAATCTCCGACACAGATTTTATTATTCTACAAACGGCATCTGTAGTTAAAAACATGTATATCAAGGGAAACCAGCCCGAAGCAAATAGAATAAAACATGAGACTGTAGAAAGGTATGGCAAAAGAGCAAACAATATCATTAACTTATACGCTGAAAGTTACTTCGATACCACACTAAAGCCACTATATGAGATACTTTACGAAACGGGAGATGCTGACTCTGTAGATATCTTCGACAAAATGTATAGAATAATTGTTTCTGAGGAAGTTTTTACTTTATTTGTCTCAACGACACAGACAGAAGAACAGGTTTACGATAAGCTTAAGGAAAAAATAGAGGTCAACAGGTCTTACGGTGCTTACAAGATAAATATTCATGGAATAAACAAGTCAAATGTTGACAAGATTAATAATGTTGTGGTTAAACTTATTGAAGAAAAAGTGGTTGATGGAATGCCAAATATCATTCAAAAAGGACATGCCATCATGGCGCAAATTAAACTTAGTAAAAGAGAAGGAGATGTTGATCCATCAGATGATGTAGTTTCTATAATTTGATTAGAATTTAGACACAAGCTGTGACATTTGCCATACCAGACTATTCCTTACATACATTTAATTACAAAACCATGATCTCTCACATCTGGTAGTGCAGGTGCCAGTAAAGCTATTGCAGTTCTCCTTACAGCACATTGGTGCCTCCATGGGCTTAACTGTTGGGATTTGAATTGGCTGTTGGATTCGAACATTTGTAACGGGAGCTGGTTTGTTGCTTTGTGCGTACTCCTGCTGTTTCAGCTTGCACTCATCTTTATCCAAAGTTATGTTTACATTACCCACCCCGCAACATGTCGAATTAACACAAGCGCTTTGTTTCATTCTCTTCGTACCCCCACCACATTTTTCATGCAAAGGGCAATCTATCAGAGGGTCTGATTGATCTATCTTGGTATTGGTTTTGCTAAGGTCAGCACTTGGGATTGAGTACAAGACAAAAAAGAACAAAACAAAGACACCGCCAGACACTCCTAGCATTTTCCAGTCTTTATTTCTAAGGACAGAGACAAAAAACAGTAAAAATCCAATTACCCCAACGAGTATGCCTAATAAGAGTAGGAGCATGTTGAAACCACTTCCGTTTAAAAAGTTTCCACTTACCGAAAGAATTGAGATATAAAAGATAGCAATTCCTGACAACCAAAGATAAAAATATTGTCTACTGTGGTTGACAGCGTGACTATTCCTTGTCGACTTACCTTTTTTCATCTTACATTCAGTTTACACCTGTCATTTTAATGAGATCAGTCATTTTATACCTTCTATCACCTCTTATACCAAACCTGATGGCCTTCAAAATCCCTTTCTTATCCCAAAGCCTCAAGGTATTTGGGTGAACTCTCAATATTTTGCATGCCTCAGATAGGGTCACAATTTCATTTAATTTCTTTTTCATAGCCATAATTTTTACCAAGTACAATACTTTCCAGTCAACTCGTTAAACCTGCCTCTTTGAGACGAGATGGTCTGCATTCGATAATAATCGATTGGGTCTGAAGTTTTAATTCCATACTGTAAAAGCCTTTCGGATCTGTTTTGATCATTATCTCTTCTCCAATCTTGACATTCTTTTATCTCAGCATCTGCTCCTCTACGATGACATTTCGAATCCATCTCTAGAAATGCAACTTCCTCTTCATATTTCTTAAGATCTGAATACACCTTTGTTAACTGTTCACCTGTACATATGGCGGGAACAATTTCCCCCTTTATTTCTCGTGGAACAGCTATTTGCTGGGTTGGACTAGTAATAGAAAACTTTGGAACAGGAAATTTTTGGAACTTAGAAAGAAAATACTTATCATATTCACGAATCATATCTGGCGAGTTCATAATTCTATCAATACTCGCCTTTTCAGTTAATCCAAAAAAATTTCTCAGGACATCTTCAGTAATTGAAGTCGTTGGGTGAAGAATTTTTGTCGGTGTCACTGATGGTTTTCTGGTTGGATAGTTTGTCGGTTTATTTACAACTGGTGAATCAGGCGCAACCAATGTTACGGTTGGCATTACAATCTCTGTCGATTCCGTAGCTACTGGTGTGTATTTCTCTATTTGTTTGGGTTGATGACTAAATAAGCTTGAAATAGACACAAACATTGCAACAAAAAAGTTTCTCATAACCATATCTTACTTGATATTACCTCACAATAAAATACAATATACCTCATCATGAATATAAAGATTATTGAACCAACTTTTATGGCAAGAGAGATCAGAAAAGTTACTTCATACGAAAAGATTTTTTTAAACATACTTGAAGATGATGCTTACTTTGAGACTAAAGTATTATCTGCAAGAAAAATGCTTGGTATACCTGAAAACGGATTTGATATTCAGATAAATGTTCTATCCAAAGATTTCCTTAGTGATGTCCTAATGTCTGAAAGAGGGAAGCCACTTATGGAACTGTTAAAACACACTGGTCTAAGTCGGCAAAAACACGAGAGACTACTTAGAAAACTGACCCAAGAAATTTGCAACGAGTATCAAATGCACCTTGGTCGATGGGAATTCCCAATATCGCTACTAATCATATACAACAAGTTAATTATGTATACAGGAACAAATTTACCTAAAGTTAATCTTGTAAGTGGTTCTGAGGTGTCAGGAAAAACTCCTTATAGATATCAAATACCTGACAGTTTTGTCTATTTGGAAATAGAAGATATTCTCACAAAAACAGAGTTAATAAGAAGCGTAAAAAAACTTTGGCCCAAAATAAACAAAATGTTAAAAAAATACAGAAGTCCAATCACATCTGTTCCAAGAATAAAGATTCAAGATCCTACGCTTGAAATCTATAGATTTATATTCCAACAAAGACAAAATGAAGACGCTACTTTTACTCAAATTGCTGACAAAATATCCGACAAGTACAACAAACAGTTTTCCGATAACCAAGCCAACATTTATTTCACAAGATATCTTGAAACCATAAATAGCCTCAGAAAATCTACCACATCTCAGACATAACAACTGTTATGTTTATCTTTTGATGTATTAAGTTCATCCATAAAAAGTTAGATTTGCTTGTTATTAAAACAGGCAAATATGAATATAAACAATTTCTTTGTTTCAGCAGATCTTCCCTTAGTCACCACCATCTCCCTTTATTACCCAATAGACGCCCTCGACAGATCTAGCCCTCCAAGAGTTCAATTTCTTTTTAAGAGGGATGGCGATCTCGATAAGCTGGTTGAGGCTTTCTGGAAAGACGAACTCAGAGTCAGTCCTCAAATCTTTTTCAACCAACTGAAAATTATTAAGTCTAGGATTCACAACAACTAGTATGTTGAGTCCAGCGTTGATCTCCGAACTCCAACAGATTCTTATCTCCGACTTTGGAATCAATGCTGATTTAAAAGAAACTACCAATATCGGCAATTCTCTGGCTAAGTATTTCGAAATATTAATAAACATAAACAAAAATGAAAAACCTCAAGTCCCAACCAAAAAACGCAATTATTAAACTCCACAGAGTGCTGGAACAGGCTATCAAAGCCAAGTGCTACGACTGCCAGTGTGGGCAAAAGAAACTAGACTGCGAAATCATAGCCTGTCCACTTTACTTACTAAGACCATGGGCAAACAAGAAGTATAGGAAAAATAAACAAATTTCCCAAGGCTAAATAATAAATAATTTGATTCCTAGTAATAAATATGAATATAGACATACAAGACATCAAAGTAAAAATCAAAATCCTCAAAGGAGCCGGGAAAACACTTGCTCAAGCCTCCATAACACTGTTTGACTGCTGGACGGAACATGGATGGCGAATAATGACCTCTGAACACCTCGATCCCATCCTTCAAGAATATATATGGATTCAATCCCCTTGTTTTAAAGCTGGCTTCTCTTGGAAAGAAATGGTCTTTATCGAACCCAAAGAACAATATGAAAAAGTTTACGAAAAAATCTACGACGCATATAGAATCGCCAAATACAAGGAACCACAGGAAGATGAAGCAGAAAAAATATTCACCGACTCAAAAACGAATGAACCACCTTTCTAGACACATAGTAACTAATAGAGTTACTTATATAGTTACTCTATATAGTAACTATATTGTTTCTCTAAATAGAGTATCTATAAAAGTTACTGTACCCGAAAGTATTAGAATCTCTAATTATTTCGGATAAACAAAATGGGTAGATATTCGTATTCAAGCAAGTCAGAAGCCGACTCACTAAAAAGCGTCAGTGTCTATTGGCTAAATAAATATAAATATCTAGAACCTGGCTATACAAAATCGGGTGGAATTGTATGGACTAGGTCAAATGGATCGAAAAACGACATCAGAATTTGTGTTTCCATCCCCGATCTTTATGTTCAATTCAAATATATTCAAACAGATCGTGAAACCGGAGAGAAAAAAGACTTTGACTACAAGATTCCACTCATCACGTCAGTATGCCACTTTGGTGGAATAAGATATTGGTTCAAATGCAGTATGTATAAAAGCGGAAAGTTCTGTGGTCGGAGAGTAGCTACTGTTTACAAAGATGGAGACTACTTTGCTTGTAGGCATTGTTACGATCTCACATATTCGAGCAAAAAAGAAAATTATAAGGGTTTCTTTGGAATGTTGACAAAATTAATCTATGAAGAAAAAAGAATGGAAGCAATTAGAGACTCTCTCAAGAGAAAGACCTACGCTGGCAGACCAACCAAAAAAGTTCGAAGGTTCCTCCGACTCGCTAGTCATCATCCGGAAAAGGTTCATGAGCTAATCGACCAAAATATATATCGAGCTCGTTGATTTAACAATACTTGATAATAGATACCAAATAAACTAAACTAAAATAAATATGAAAAGTGTTGTTCTGTGTAGAGTTTCCAGCAAAGAGCAAGAAGAAACCGGATATTCTTTGGGGGCACAGGAAAAGTTCCTGAACTCTTATAGAGAGAAACAAGGATACCAACTCACAAAGCTCTTCTCTATCTCCGAATCAGCCAGTGGTAAAAAACAAAGAGAGCTTTTTGATCAAATGATTTCATTCGTCAAGAAGAACGAAATAAAGGTCATAATCTGCGAGAAAGTCGATCGTCTCACCAGGAATTTTAAAGACATGGTCATGATCGATGAGTGGTTGGAAGAAGATGAAAGCAGGCAAGTCCACCTAGTCAAAGACTCTCTAATAATTCATAAAAACTCTCGATCTCAAGAAAAACTCAATTGGGGTATTCGAATCCTGTTCGCCAAAAATTATGTCGACAACCTATCGGAAGAAGTCAAAAAAGGGCAAAAAGAAAAGATTTCTCAAGGCTGGCTACCAACAAAACCACCGTATGGATATAAAACCATTGGAGAGAGCGGACACAAAGAACACATCATTGATGACCGAATTGCTCCGCACATAAAAAGAATGTTTGACCTGTACTCTACCGGGATCTATTCCATCAAACGAATAGTCGAGGTTATATATCAAGAGGGACTAAGATCACATAAAGGAAATAAACTCACAAAGAGTCGAGTTGGTGAACTCCTATCCGATCCGTTTTATATCGGGAAAAATGTATGGAATGGTTCTGAATATATCGGAAAACAAGAACATCTGATTTCAGAAGAAACATTTGCGAAGGTACAACAAGTTTTAAAAGGAAAAACAAACCCAAAATACAGCAAGCACGATTTCCTTTTCAAGGGTCTGATTAAATGTCAGGAGTGTCATGGTACTATCACATGGGAAACTCAAAAAGGAATCATCTATGGCCACTGTAATCACTATCGAAACTGTTCTCAAAAAACCTGGTCAAAAGAAAAGGATACAGAAGAAACGGTTCTTAAGGGTCTGGAAAGTTTGAAACTGTATAGTCCTAAGCTCACAGAATGGATAAGAAAAGCGTTAAAAGAAAGTCACCAGTCAGAGATTGAATACCACGAATCAACGCAAACAGAACTAAAACAAAAATACGACCAAGTACAGAATAGATTAGACCGACTCTTCGATGAAAAGATTGATGGAAATATCGAGGATGCGTTCTATAAAAGAAGTTCACTCAGTATTCCGAGGAAAAAGAAGCCATCCTAAGTAGCATTAGACGACATTCAGAGTCCTCCACGAACTATCTTCAGAAATGTCTAGCTGTCTATGATATTTCACAAAATGCCACCGGGTCATACTCAAACGGAACTGTAGAACAAAAACACGAGTTAATAAATCTAGTCTTTAAGTCCCTGACTCTAAATAATGGGGTGCTTGGATACTCCTACAATGATCATTTTGACCTGCTACACAAAGCTGTTCAAGCCACCAATAGTTCGAAAGTCGAAAAAACAGTCTCAGAAGACTCTATTATTTTCGAACTAGGTAAAAAGACGGATAAATCGAACATTAAAGGCCGGATATTACCCACCCGACCTGTTTGGCTCCCCCGCGTGGACTCGAACCACGGACATCCTCCTTACAAGTGCCCTCAACTTTCGAAGAGGCTTGGACTATCTCATCACCGCTGAGCGGTGTCAGGCGTATAGTCTCTGAACCTTCCGATCAACAAACACAGGGGTTTACCCTGAGCCTGCCGAAGGGCTTGGCTGCGGATTACCATGGCCTTTCGGTCAACAGGCTTCCCGACAGTTAACCCGATTTTCCACCCAAAATTGCTTTCAGGCGCTGCAAGTTATGTATTACAGGGAGGCGCTCTACCAACTGAGCTACAGGGGAATATAAACGAACCTAGTTATTTTACCAACCTCACGCCTTTCCCGCAAGGCTAATATAGCCAGAATGGACCTCTCTGTGGCAATTTGCACACAACAAAACACATTTTAGGACTTCTTCTTTTGTTTTCTCCCACGATCTAGTCAAGCCTCTATCTGACAAACCAAACTCTTTGGTCGACCCCTCTATGTGATGGAAATCGAGCGCTTTTATCGCTCTACAATACCCACAAACCACACATTTTCCACCCAATAAGTCCACAGCCATTTGTCTTAATTTCTTTCTACGTTTTTTGACAGATCTAATATTACTTTCCCTTACATCAGCATATTTTCTGGTCTCCATCCATATTCAATTTACCATAAAAAAACCGAAGCTTCAGAGCCAAATTTGGAAACTTAACTATATCCGAATATCAAACCAACTTCCCTAAAACGACGTTCAACAAAGCGAGCACTACTGCCGCTATAAGTGCCGCTCCGAACCCGTCCACCTTAAACCCGGTTACAAAATTACTCATCAACATTATTAAAAAGGCGTTTATGACAAAGGTAAATAGCCCCAAGGTCAGGATGTTTACGGGCAAGGTTAACAGAATCAAGATTGGTCTCAAAACAATAGACAGTACCCCCCACACAATAGCCACCACCGCCAGAGCTTGAAAGTTGGCAATACGCACCCCAGGAACAATATAAGCAGTCACATAAAAAGCCAATGCGTTGACGATTAAGTTAATTAACATACATCATCATATTCACATTTCTTACCTCTTGTCAAATTAGTTACTTCAGTCATAATGGTCTCGGTATGACCGAAAATCTAAAGGGTATTTCAGGGTCCATGTTCGCGGGAAAGACAGAGCTACTTCTCAAAGAAATATCCAGAACCGAAATGGCTGGATACAAAGTCCACGTTTTCAAACCATCAATTGATACTCGTTGGGGTCTTTACGAAATCCATTCTCATTCCGGCGGGAGTCATGCGGCTACACCCATAAACCATCCTTATGAAATAATTGAACAACTTGAAACCGATGCTGATTTAGTCGCCATCGATGAAATTCAGTTTTTCGAACCGGAAATTATTGATGTCGTAAGGTTTCTACTGGATCAGGATATCCGCGTCATATTCGCCGGACTCGCTCTAGATTTTCGAGGAGAATCATTTGGGTCCATGCCGGACCTTCTTGCACTTTGTGACGAAATAGAAAGACCCTCAGCTATCTGCCAATACCCAATACCGGAAAAGAAAACTGGTAAATGCGGTGCAGGAGCCACGCGCACACAGCGCATCGTAAACGGCCAACCGGCTAATTATAATGACCCTATTGTTTTGATCGGAGCCTCACAAGAATATGAGGCTCGTTGTCCAAATCACCACGAAGTTCCCGGGAAACCTAAACCAAAAATTAAATAGTTACTCCAAATAATCCTGTAATTTCCGTCTTCGAGAAGGATGGCGAAGTTTCCTTAGTGCCTTACTCTCTATCTGTCTAATTCTTTCTCGGGTCACTCCAAAAACTTTTCCCACTTCTTCCAGGGTCAGCGGTTTACTTCCATCCAACCCAAATCTCATGCGGAGCACTTTACTTTCTCGTTCGGTTAACGAACCCAAAGCTTCTTCAAGATTTTCATGCATTAGTTGTCTGGAAGTAGCTTCGTATGGGGTCGCCTGTCTTTCATCTGGGATAAAGTCTCCGAGAAGCGAGTCTTCGTCGTCACCGATTGGGGTTTCGAGCGAGGTCGTCTTTTGGGCAATTTTCAAAATCTCTCTGACTTTCTCGGGAGTGGTCTCCAGCTCTTCAGCCACTTCTTCGTCGGTAGGTTCACGACCCAGATCCTGCATTAATTTTCTTTGTGTCCGGATTAGTTTGTTTATTGTCTCCACCATGTGTACCGGAATGCGGATGGTTCTGGCTTGGTCTGCTATCGCCCTGGTAATGGCCTGACGGATCCACCAGGTTGCATAAGTTGAGAACTTGAATCCCTTGGTCCAGTCATACTTTTCTACCGCCCTGATCAAGCCTTTGTTTCCTTCTTGTATTAGGTCCAAAAAGCTCATGCCTCTCCCCATATACTTCTTGGCAATTGAAACCACTAACCTCAAATTGGACTTTGTTAGCATGTCTTTAGCCCTCTTATCTCCTCTTTCCACTTTCTGAGCCAGAGCAATCTCTTCATCACGTTTCAGAAGTGGGATTCTTCCGATTTCCTTGAGGTACATGCGCACAGGATCGTTGACTTCTGTCTCTTCTAGCTTCGACAGAGATTCCAGCTCCTTCTCTAGGTCACTTGAGGCGGCGGCAATCTCCGCATCTTGTCCGGCCAAAACACTCTCAAACACGTCAATATCTGCCTTAAAAAGCAGCTCATAAAGATAATCAAGATCGTTTACTTGGGTCTCCGGTTGGGGAAAATACTCCAATATGTCATCCTGGGTCACAAACCCCTGCTCCTTCCCCAAGGCCAAAATGTCTCGAATTTTCAACTGAATGGATGAATCGCTCTTTTTATCGGCCATAATATTCTCTCCTATTTTAACACAGTGGATCTCAAAATTACCCCAAAAGGACCATTATCTTGTTCTCTTCCCTATCCAAAGTGCTCAGCTCCCCCGAAAGGGCTTCTTCCGTTTGTTCATCTCCTGCTTCCTTGGCCTTTTTCATCTCCACAATTAACCTCTTACGACTTTCACGAATGGTTTCCCTTATGAGCTGCACCGCTAGTTCCAAGACATCCTTTTCCTCAGTTTCGCCCTCTCCTTCGGCCATATAGGCATCCTCGATAAAGCTCTTAAGCTCTGAAGGTGCTAGCTCAGCTATTTTAGCCGGACCCACCTCTTCACTCGCCAGTACCCAAAGCAAAGCTTTTCCGGCCGCCCCAGACAATTTTGTGTTCTTCAACCATTGCTCAACTTTCTTCTTTGCCGCCGGACAAATGAGCAGTCCACCTACCAATCTTCGAGCCAATTTGTCCATTTTATTTTCCATTAAGGACACCTCCTCGGTGGCCTTACTTGGGTATTTTTCAGCCCAGTTTTTCCCGGACTTAATCCTCTCCATTTCCGCCTTGACCACCGAAGCTTCTACCCCCAGCTTTTCTGCCAGCTTCTTCGTCCAAACCTCCCTCATCACGGAATTTTCAATTTTTACAAAAAATGGCATCACCTCTTCTGTTATCTTTTTGATACCTGACATTGTTTTGATATCGTTTTTTTCTAAAGATCTTGTCATTACAAACTCATAAACATCTACAGCCCCTTCCACCATCTCTCTCCATTTGTTCGGGTAATTCCTCGCAATTTCATCAGGATCTTTACCGCCATCTATCTGTACTACTTTAATCTCCAACCCCCTTTTCTCCGCCAGCTCTGCCGATCTTTTTATAGCCGCGATTCCCGCCTCATCAGCGTCCAAGGAAAGATAAATTGTAGAAGTTAGCCTTGCTAATAACTCTATCTGTTCATCGGTTAGTGCCGTACCCCCTACAGCCACCGTTTCGGTAACCCCCGCCCCAAAGGAACTAATCATATCCATTTGACCTTCAACCAATACTGCTCTTTTTATCTCTCTAATGGCTTGTCGTGCTTGATAAAAACCATAAAGAATCCGGCCTTTATGATAAATCTCGGTTTCCGGTGAGTTCAAGTATTTTGGTTCACCTTCTTTTGCCAGATCGGGTAAGATTCTCCCTGTAAAGCCCACCACCTTACCCCCCGAATCCTGAAGCGGAAACATTACTCGTCCTCTAAATTTATCGAAAAACCCGCCCCCACTTCTCCTGCTGATTAATCCCGCCTTTTCCAACACTACCTCTGAGTACCCCTTTTTCTTTGTAAGGTATTCCATCAGATTATCCCATCCCTGCAGGGAGAAACCCAGATTAAAAGTCTCGATTAATTTATCGTTGATTTTTCTCTCATTCAAATACTTTCTGGCTTCTACTCCGGCTTTGCTCTCAGTCAGTAGCCAATGATAATATCTAGCCGTCAGCTCCATCACCTCCAGTAGTTTTTGCTTGTCACTTCCAAATTCGGATTTTCTCGTCACCAATTTTACTCCTACTTTTTCAGCCAATCTCTCCAGCGCCTCTCGAAAATCAACTCCCTCTATCTCCATCAAAAACTTAATCACGTCTCCACCGGCACCGCAACCAAAGCATTTATAGAGACCCATCTCCTCGTTGACCATGAAAGATGGAGTCTTTTCGCTATGAAAAGGACAGAGGCCTTTATGATGCCTCCCCATCTTTTTTAATGCCACATACTGCCCAATGAGTCCTACAATATCCGTCTTTCTCTTAACTTCTTCAACTTGATCTTCCATCTTTGGGTTTTATTAGTATCAATCCACTTTAGATTGTACCAAAAACCCTTTTCATTTAGGCAGGCATATATTTCTTAACAATCGTCGGGATGTCTTTTATGTCGATGTTAGCCTTGACAATATAATCCTTGGCTCCCAAACGCATCCCCTCGTCAATACTGGTCTCCTGTTCGAAGTTTGTCAGGATCACGACCGAAATGTTCTTAGTGTCTGGATTCCCTCTAATTATTTTCAAAACCTCAAACCCGCTCTTTATGGGTAGCAACAAGTCCAGGAGGATTAGGTCTGGTTTTTCCTTTAGGATCATTTTTTCGGCCTCCTCTCCGTCGGTGGCTACTGAGATATCGTACCCTTCATCTTCCAGAGAAAGAGTCAGGGCGTTTACTAACACCGCATCATCCTCGACGATCATCACTTTCTTTTTGTTATCCATTCTTATTTTGTTTAATTGGTAATTTAACAAAAAACGTTGTTCCTGTGCCCTCTTTCGACTCAAACCAGATATTTCCACCATGGCTAGTGATAATGTTCTTGCTCATATACAGACCCAGGCCGGTTCCCGGAACTTTCTTGGCTACGTTGTCCGCTCTAAAGAATCTTTCAAACACCCTGGGTTTCTGAGACTCTGGAATACCTAAACCCTCGTCCTTAATCATCACTTGGTATCCGTCATTCATCTTTTCAGCCCATACCGTCACTCGGGACCCATCCGGTGAGTATCGGGCAGCATTGCTCAATATATTGCCAAACACTTGTATCATTTGGGTTGCATCCACCTCCACCACAAACCCTTCCGGAATCAAGTCAATTCCTTCAAGACGAATGTTGTGGTCAACATACATTCGCGCCTGAATTTGGCTAGCTCCCTTGATAATTTCTTTCAACGAACGGTTTTCCAGCTGTTTTTCGACAAAACCACTCTCGTTCATTTTCCCCACCGCCAAAAGGTCGTCAACCAAATCAATCAGCTTTTGATTACTCTCCTCAATGCTATCGATATATTCCTTTGCCTTCTTGTCAGAAGATTTAACGGCGCACTCTCGAAGAAGTCCCACATACCATTTTATTCCTGTCAGCGGCGAACGTAACTGATGGCTGGCAAGCGAAACAAAATCCAACCTCATTTTTTCTAATTCGCGCTGCTTGGTCACATCACGCAGCACCCACACTGTTCCGACCAATTTATGTTTCTCATCCATTATCGGCGAAGCGACTCCATCAATCGAAATCCTAACTCCACCTTTTCTGTTTAATATTAATGTCTCAATCGATCTTGCTTGTTTTTTCTTATTAAATACCGTTTCCAACAGATCTTCAGGTTTTTTACCGGAAGATTCATAAGACAAGTCCATCACCTCCTCGATGTTTTTTCCGGTCATCTCTTTTCTTCCAAGTCCGAACAGCTTTTCCATTGCATTATTTGCCATGACAATGGTCTTTTTTGTGTCTGTTACAAAAACGGCATCCCCGATATCACTTAAAATATTCTCCAGTTTTTGTTTTTGGGTGAGAGTGTCAAAGCTCAACTTATCCAATTTTTCCTGATATCTCTTCCTCTCGGTAATATCTTGAATCGTTCCCACCATCCTGATTGGCTTACCTTTGAAGTCAAAGTCCAGCTTGCCAATCCCATGAACCCACGCCATTTTTCCATTTGTTCTATTTACTATTCTGTATTCCTTATCAAATGCTTTATTCTTATCCAGCACCTCCTTCAGAAAATAGTCCCGCATCAATCCTCTGTCATCCGGATGGACGATCTCCAGCCATCCCTCGGTGTTCGTCTTGTAGTGGTTGTCAATACCAAATAGCTCATTCAGTACTTCCGAACCTTCCCAATCATCATTTTTAATATCCATCACATAATATCCCAGCCTAGCCACCCTCTGAACCTTTCGCAGCAGACGTACCAACGTCTCCAACCTCCCAAACGACTTAGATGTCCACAAATACAACAATCCGGCGGTAACCGATACAAAAATCCAGCCTTTTATGGTTGAAATCTCCATAAACAGTTTCCTGTCGGCGACTAAAAGATCAACTAGCCTGTCGGAAAAAAGTATCCAGACCCCACCCAACAGTAGATACCAAAGAGCCGGTTTTGCGGACTCGGCCGCTCCACCCCATCTGACATTTAATGTGTAATACTCTCCCCATCTTACCCATAATGCATTTACCACCACCAGTACTATGATCATGAGGAAAATCATTGTCATATTAAACATTCTCACTGAATTCAAAACCGATGACTCCCAACCCGGTACCGGAACGGCACCCAATTCCCAATATTCGTTGTCAAACCGAATTGTAGAGATTACCGGATTGTTCTTAAACATATCTTTGTCTCCCCAAAAAACAATCCCATTTTTGTCCCTCAAAGACAGCCTCAATCCATCGATCCCTTTCTCTAAACCTGATGACCTTATAATGTCTGGAACGTCTACCACTACTGAAACCAACCCCCACAGTTGATTATTTCTAAAAATTGCTTTTCTCGCTGCTATGCCCAAACCCCCTTGAAGCAGCGTAAATGGTTCAGTCACTACAGTTTCTTTTGACTCAATCATTCGGGCAATCTCCGACTTTACGCTTGGTCTCTGATCTGCCAGTAGGTTATAGCCCAAAGCCCCTTCATTTCCTTTTATCGGATATATTAAAGAAAGAATTCCTCCCCGCGCTATTCCAACATTTCGGACACCTTCATTGTCGTTATAGAGACCTGGGGCAAATATCGGAAAATCGTCAATGACGCTCTTCTCATCCCTGCTTGTTACAAATTTTTCCAATCCTCGAACCAAACCCAAACGACGGGTAAGAATCATTTCGACACCATTTTTGTATATCCCTAGAGTGGCCTCTACCTTATTCCTACTGTCCGTCACCAACCACTTCTCATACCTTTCTGATACGTAAACTCCACTCAACACAAACAACATTATCAATACAGATAACATTGTATTCTTAGCCGAAAACCACTTTCTTACCAAGTTCATTCATCTTCATCTTATCGATATACCTTTTCGGCGTCAATGGTTATGTGAGATAAATTACTTTTACGGGCTTGTTCTTCTTTGGCGGAGGCGGTGGGATTCGAACCCACGGGGCCTTGTTAGGCCGCGGGTTAGCAACCCGCTCGAATAACCACTATCGGACGCCTCCAAGTGAGCAACGGGAAAAACATCGTTTTCCTTAGTTGCGAGCGCGGAGATGCCGGATAACTACCGTTATCGGACGCCTCCAGCAAACCCTATTTTAACAGCTATTCCCGGTTTCCTAGCCTCACGAATGATAAAATAGACTTCTCGGAGAGCGGGCAGGACGGTAATGCGTCAGTCTTGAAAACTGATGAGCGCAAGCTCTAACAGGTTCGACCCCTGTGCTCTCCGCTCTTGGAGGGGTCACATAGTGGTCTAGTGTAGAGGTTTACTAAACCTCCGTGTCGCAAGGCACCATGGGTTCGAATCCCATCCCCTCCGCCTGTGTTAATATGAAATGTGGCTGAAATAGAGAATAAAGACTTAAGTGAAAAGATACTGTTGGAGTTTGAGGCGTATGACCGACCACATAAAGTTTGGAGTAAAGAATTTTATAGTTCAGTGATAGTAATTGCCTTTTTGGTATCGATTATTTTCTATTTTATAGAGGGATTCATGCCTGTACTCGTCATTTGGGCGCTTGTGTTTATGTTGTGGGCGATGGCCAAGACAGAACCTCGATTGATAAAAACCGAGCTGACTTCTTGGGGTCTGAAATCTCAAGAGAAGACATACCGCTTTGAAGAAATGGCATCTTTTTGGTTTGAAACCAAGTGGGGAACCAGACTCATGAGAATAAACTTGGCGGTCGTGCCCTGGCATCTGGTAGTCGTTCTCGACCCCAATAAGGAAGATGATCTAAAAAAACATATGCTGGAAAGGGTAATATTCCAAGAGCCCGCAGTGACTTGGGTGGATAGAGCTTTGAAATGGGTAGGAGAAAAGATGCCCTTAGAATGAGGGAAAATGCCCCGTAGATGGTAAAATAAGAGCTTGTTCGCATATGCGTTCGTAGCTCAGTTGGATAGAGCACCAGATTGCGGATCTGGGGGTCGGAGGTTCGAGTCCTCCCGAGCGCACTTATGGGAGGATGGGCAGGACGGTAATGCGTTGGTTTCGAAAACCAATGAGCGTAAGCTCTAACAGGTTCGACCCCTGTATCCTCCGCCAACATGAAACAAATAAAGGACAAGCCAACACTAAGAGATCTCCAAAACTATATAAGAGATGTGGGGGTGGAGAGAGGTTTCGAGGATACGACAATCCCGGAACTGTTTATGTATTTGTCGGAAGAAGTTGGGGAGCTGGCAAAGGCGGCCAGACAATTAACAAAAATGCATACAGATTCCAATTCGGACAAAATGGAGATTGATCGCGAATTGGCGGACGTATTTAGTTATGTTGTGGATATTGCCAATCTCCTCGGAGTTGACATGGAAGAGGCATTTAAGGAAAAAGAAGAGATTAATAACAAAAGAGTTTGGAATAAAAAGGGTGCGTGAGATAATACGAAGTATGTACCCGTAGCTCAACTGGATAGAGTACTTCCCTCCGAAGGAAGTGGTTGTGCGTTCGAATCGCACCGGGTACACCAGTAAAAAAACTCAAAAACTTGAGAACTCAAAAAGAAAGACTTGAGGTAGAATAGGGCATGATTGAACTGGACAGAGATCCAATCTTTGGTGAAGTTAAGGAAAAGCTGAACATGTTGGGGATTGAAGGGGTCTTGTTCGATTTGGATGATACCCTCATTTATACGAGCGAAATATTTATCAGGTTTATGAAAATGTATGCGGTTGAAGTCGCTGGAAAGATAGGAGTTAAGGAGGCCGAACTGATAGACGCATTGCAAGAAATCAATGACGAAGAGTACAAGTCCATGGGGGTGAACCCTAAAAGGTGGGCGGCGGTGGTAGAAAAACTAGCAAAACACTTTGGTCATGGAGAAAAGGAGATTCTAGACAATCTAGATATTTTGATGAACATATACATGGTTGAGCCAAGAATACGTGTTGGAGTTCACCCAATGCTAAGTATTTTTAGAGCCAGTGGAATGAAGATGGGACTGGTAACACATGCGAATGCGGAGTGGACAAAATACAAACTGGATAGACTAGGGCTTTGGGATTATTTTGATCAGGTGGTGATAGTAGATGAAAATGGACACAAGAAAGCCGATGACTGGAGAAAGGGAATGGACCAAATGGGGGTAAGTCCCAAGAATAGTTTGGTTGTCGGTGACAGCTTGAGTGGCGATATACGGCCAGGAGATGGGCTAGGTGCCAGAACTGTCTACATGCCCAGCCCATGGTCGGTGTACAGACAGGGAGAGGTGCCGGAAAAAACGGTGGTAATAAACCAGATATTTGAACTGCTCGCAGCTTTGGATAGGTTGAGGTAAAATATACAGGTTCAGGGGAGGAGTCGGATAGTGGTCCATTCCGTTCGCTTGGAAAGCGAATGTGCTTCGGCACACGTGGGTTCGAATCCCACCTCCTCCGCAGTAGAAGATTCTCGCTTCATCAAAGTTACAGCCTATTTTCTTGTTTTGGCGTTGCTTGTCGAATATGTGGGGTTAAGGCTTAATCACTGGAGTTTCCCGGGGCTCCACTACATCTGGAAAATAAACTACTTAGGCCATCACATTCCTATCGAGGAATTGCTTTTTTACTTTATCCTTTCCACACCAGGTATTCTTTCGTATTACGAGTTTCTAGACGATGACAGGAGATAACAACTATCTTTTCCTCAGTCCCAAAGAAACCGCAAAAACCAAGAGCGAAATCAATACTATTGTCCCTCCGGTAGAAAGATTCAGATAAAAAGAGGCGAAGATTCCTGTCACTACCGAAAACAGCGAAACCAACTCAGCAATAAATATGGTTTTGATAAAACTTCTCCGAAACTGCAAGGCAGTCACTACCGGGATCACCATCAAAGCCGAAATAAGCAGTACTCCCACAATCGGAATCGAAAGTGACACCGTCAGGGCGGCCAACACTATCAGTAAGGTATTTATTAATCGAGTCGGGATACCGCTCACTTGCGCCGACTCTTCATCAAAAGTAATGTACACCAGCTCCTTATAAAACAGAGCCAAAACCACCACCACCAAAGCTCCCAAAGATCCGATAATCAAGAGGTCTGTCTGTTTTACTGTAACGATCGATCCAAACAAATAATTTAAAAGTCCTGTGTTAAAACCATGCGCTAAACTAATCAACACCACCGCCAAAGCCAGACTTCCTGAGAGGAAAATTGCCAGGGCTGACTCCCCATAAACTTTTTTGGATGTCCTCATCCTTTCTATCACCACTGAAGACAATACCGTCGAGGCTATAGCCGTCAAAATAGGGTTTATTTTCAGCAAAAATCCAATCGCTATACCGGCCAGTGACACGTGAGCTAATGTATCTGCTATCAGAGAGTACCTTCTCAGAACCAAAAATATTCCTATTAACGGAGCAATAAACCCAATAATGAGCCCGGCCACCAGTCCTCGAATAGCAAAACTATATTGGAATAATTCAAGCATGTTTGTGATGATGAATAAATTTATTGTCTCCATAGAGCTTTTCCAAGTCGCCTCTACCGAAGTTTTTCGGGTTATTGTCATAGCTCAAACTTCTATTCACAAAAGCAATTTCCGTCACCTCATTCACCACGGCTTCAATATCGTGCGAGATAAACACTAGCGTCAGTTCCAGTTCACGGTTCAGCTTCTTCAACAATTGATAAAACTGATCCTGTGCTAGCACATCAACACCGGCCATCGGCTCGTCAAGAAAAATAACTTCCGGCTGCCCGGCCAAGGCTCGTGCAATAAAAACCCTTTGCTGTTGACCTCCCGAGAGATCCCCAATAATTCTATTTCTATACTCAAACATTTCTACCTGCCTAAGAGATTCGTTGATGATTCTCTTATCTTCTCTAGTCAAAGACTTAAAAATCCCCAACTTACCATACCGGCCCATGGCTACCACCTCAAAAACAGTCGCCGGAAAATTAACATCGAAATTAATAACTTTCTGTGGTACATATCCGATCCTGGACCAGTTTTTGAAATCATGGATATCAACACCAAACATTCTGACGGTCCCTCTTGATGGTGACAACAGTCCCAGCATTATCTTTATCAGTGTCGTTTTTCCACCTCCGTTTGGACCTATTACTCCTACGTAGTCTCCTTTGTGGATATTCAGATCCACATTCTCCAGCACTAGGTCTTCGTTATATGCAAACGAAACTCCGGAAACCTCGATGATGTTCTTTGTATGATCTACAGGCATTCTAGTGCTATCCGTAAATTTGCTAAATTTTCTTCCATAATTGTCAAGTAATTCGCCCCCCGCTCCATATCATTATCGCTTATTCCCTCGATCGGGTCCAACACCAAAGTCTCTACACCCACCTCTTCGGCAATTACTTCCGCTAATTTTGGACTTACCAACCTTTCAAAGAATATATATTTCACCTTGTCTTCTCTGGCAACCCTGGTCACTTCTGCCAACTGTTTTGTCGATGGTTCTTCGTCCGGCGATATACCGGAGATAGCCACTTGGGTCAAACCAAACTCGCGGGTCAGATAACCAAAAGCTGCGTGGGAGGTAATGATTTTTCGGCTTTGACAGCTAGCAAGCCCCCTCTTGTAGTCTTCCATCAGCTTGTTGAGTTTACCCTCCAAGGTTAGTGCATTGTCTGTGTAGTAATCTCTGTTTGCCGGATCAATTTGAATCAGTCCGGCAAGTATTGCCTCGGACTCCTTTTTCGCCAACTCCGGAGATAACCAAACATGAACATCATTTCCAACCGTCAGTCCCTTAGCTGCTTCTAAAACAAAAACATTATTAATATCATTTTGAATTTTTCCACTCCATGACTCGAAACCACCGCCATTAAGGATCAAAATTCTTGCCTTATGAATCTCAGCCATATCTCTGGCTGTCGGCTCATAATCGTGTGGTTCTATTCCCACCGGAGTAATGTTGGTAACCGCGATCTTCTCTTTACCAATCTCACTTGCCAGAAAATATAGAGGATAGAACGACGTCACCACCGAAATCTTTTTTGGCCCAACCTCCATAATCCGCTTATTTGAAATCATCCATATACCCATCGCCATAATCAAAAATACAAAAACCAAAATCAGACCCAAAATAAAATCCCGTTTCACAACTAATATTGTAGACGATTAGTGAGTCAGTGCCAGCCCCCACACTACCCCTGCGCCACTTTTCTTCAGTGTTTTGGTACACTCTCTCATATCTGCCCCGCTCGTAAACACATCATCCACCAACAATATCATCTTTCCTCTGATATCTGACATCTGAAATCTGCGATCTACGATAAAAGCGTTTTCTATGTTCTTTTGTCGCTCTTCCCTCGTTTTCATTAGTGCCTGCTGTTTTGTGTTCCTCACTCTTTTCAATATTTTGACACTGGATACCGACAACTTCTCCCCAACAATTTTTGCCAAGTCTTCTGCTTGATTAAAACCTCTCCAATTTTCTCTATAAAAATGTAATGGCACAGGCACCAGATAGTCAAAATTGCATCCCGTTTCGAAAGTAAAATTGTTCATCACTATACCCATCAACTCGCGACTAAACCCGTATTTGACACCATCTACCACCGCCCTGGCTATGGGTTCCCGATACTCATAAATAGCAATCAAACCATCCATTCCCCATCTGGTCTTACATTTTGGATGGGTCCATCCCATTGGAGATTCCTCCCCACACATGGGACATATTTGCTCGACAAAATCGAGCCTGTCTTCACACTCCCTACACAGAAAACTTCCCCAACTTCCACACCCTACACATGTTTTTGGAAAAATGAAGTCGATAATCGCCTCCCAAATCATAATCCATCATATCTAGAATTTAGCACTTGGCACTAACCAATCCGTACCAATGGCTACCCGTATAATAGAGCCATGCTAGCCCAGAACAAAAAAGCTTTTTTTGATTACGAGATTATTGAGCCTTTTGAGGGTGGTCTTGAACTGACCGGAGCTGAAGTTAAAAGCATCAGAGGTGGCGGAGCCAACTTCGCCGGTGCCCGAGTTCTGCTCAAAGAAGACGGTGCTTACCTCATCGGCCTCAATATTCAAAAATACAAGTTTTCCAGCATACCGGAATATGACCCCGCCCGCACCAGAAAGCTTCTCCTTCACAAGAAGGAAATCGTGGCTATTCAAACAAAAATGAGATCAGCCGGGTTGACTTTGGTGCCTCTGAAGCTGTATAATAAGGGTAGTCTCGTGAAGGTGCAAATAGCTCTAGTTCGAGGCAAAAAGAAGTTTGAAAAGCGCGAGTTGATTAAAAAAAGGGTCTCAAACCTGAGCTTAGCGAGACGTTTAAAAAACCAATAGATGAAAGGACAAAAAATGGATCTGTTCTGGACCAAAATTATCCCTGAATGTGTTTCCAAGTATCCTTGGGGTGGTGAATTTACGGCTAAAATGAGCCTAAAAAAGTATCAAGAGGGCATCAAGTCCAAAATTAAGGCTATGGATGAAAACGAATTTGACTTGTTCCTGGCCGCTGTTGTTATGCAAGCGAGCCGTGATCAGATGATGGGCGTTAATTTAACCGAAAAAGTTGGTTTCCTTAGAGGTCTTCGAGCCTAATCAACCGTCATTGCGAGTTTCGGTACCCCGAACCGTGGCAATCTCACTCCACGCGGTTTAGTTTGCATTTTACGCTCATTCGTGGTATATTATAGGCATTGGGGACGACAGGAATCGATGGAATGGTACGTTTACAGACGCAAGCCTCCTTTGGTAATAGGAGTCAAACAGACCAAAACACAACTGTCAATAAAGAAGACAAGTTACTTGGTTTCGTGGCTAGTGGAGTCAAATCCCTCGCTAACGAAATCAAATCTTTCACTCCCGTTTACGCTTTTGCCTAAACTGTAGTTTAAAGACGTCTTGAGAGCCGGCGGATCCCGGGCTACTTTCAGGGCGAAAAAATACCGGATTGAATGCTTCAAGTTTGATTTAGGCTTGAAGACTAACTTTTTCTAAATCGACCATAAAGTGTTCTTGTTTGCCTGAAGCTTTATGGAAAATCGGCAATCTAAGCTTGTAGACTCTGTAATCAGATTACTCCAGACGAGGGTTCGACTCCCTCCGTCTCCACAAACAAAAAGTCCACCCTCGCGGGAGAGTTTTTGGTTATTTCAACACCCCCACCGTCCCGTTGATCAGCACCATCAGATTCCCCTGACTATCAAACTCAATATCCGAAGCCTCCAGCAACTTTCCGGATTTCAATGTCTGGCTGCACACACCCGTTTCTTTACTGCACAGAGCCACCAAGCCGCGACTAACACCCAAAAGGGCAATCTTCGCCCCATTCTGTTCTACTGCGATCCGATTTATTTTTATCTCAGCCGGAAGACCGCTCAAAGAAAACGACTCTCTTGATCCTCGTCGAAATTTTTCGACTTCTCCTTTTTCGTAGGCCACCCAAACATCACTGTCAATCGCCATATCTACTGGTTCAAAGCTCATTGACTGATTTTGCTTAAACCATCTGGTCCTGTCACCAAATCCATCTCCAGTGGCGGCGTATTTATATATCTCCTTGTTTCCTTGATCAAGTACGTATAAGTTACCCCCAAAACTACCCAGGACCTTTGGTTTTCCCACGGCCGAATCAAACTTTATCAGATCGACGCCGGTTACCGCGTTTCTAACACCTTCGTTACTTAGCACCATAATTTTATTTCCCTCGCCGGCAACATCCAACCAACCCAAACCCTCCCCTTTCCCGGCCACCACTTTTATATCTTTCGTTTTAACCTCTGCCGTTACAATCACCCCCATTGATGTGTCAAGGACGATAAATTGGCCGTTATTCTGTAAATTCATTCTATTGCCTTTATACCCCTGCCGCACGAGGTTAATTTTTAAGATTTCTTCTATTTGGCTCTCCTTCTCTCCAGAAGCCACCGTCCACCCATCGTTGATCATTTTTTCCAAATCAAAAAGTTCTTTGCTATATCGACCTGAAACAAAATGATCCTTACCGGCATCAAAACTCAACCTCAGATCCTCAATCAGTTTCTTGGCACCGGTAGGATTAATGGAAACCAAACCCCCGGCTTCCTGTAAACTCTTTTCTATTGGCTCAGAAAAACTCTGCCATCTTTTCTGCTGAGCAGTTTGTTTCATCTTTATCGAACCGGAAACCAAACTTATCAACAATAGAATCAAAAACAAAACTCCCAAAAGCATCGACCACTTTTTCCTTTTTGGAGAAAGTCCTCTGTCTACCAACTCCCTACGTTCAACCGGTCGGAATTTCATCCACTGGTTGATCAGCTTCTCTTTCAAACCTATCGGACCAACCAATTTATCTTCAGCCAAGTCCAAAACAGGCTTCCTCTCGTTCACTTCGGAAATATTGGAATCTTGTTCTACATACTCGCCAACCTCAATAGTATTGAGTTCCTGTTCCATCAATTCATTGAAGTTCAGAATTAGTCCGGCGGCAGCGTTGTTTTCTTCCACCAGCTCATGGTTCCAGCGCCGGACATCTTCCTCTGTCGCCACCGACAAGCTTTTAAAAATCTCGTCCTTAGCTACTCCGACAAGCACTATCATTTTGTCTCCACTTATGACACTCCCCTTCACCACCTTATCCGGTGTCAACCTCCCAGTAAAATCATACTCTTGTTGGTTACGGGTTAACACTACTTTTACCTTTCCCCACCCTGCAACCCTGATCTCCCGCTTTCCGTCAAAATAACTAACCCACACCCAAACTCCGTTTAAGTTGGGGAATTTTTTCTCCCACTTTTTTCCAAAGTCTCCCAGATCTCCGCCCAGTTCTAAATTATTGAAATACTCCTCAACCCAAGCCATCTGTTCGGCATCTCTCTCCGCCCAGTTCTCCATGTTTTCATCGAAAACAGCACCAAAAAGGGCTCCTTTATACGCAAGCTCCTTATCGTCAAAGGGAATTCGTGCATAAACTTGAGCCCAGCCATTGGCCCCTTCCTCATTTACAATTCTCCAAAAAGATAATCCTAAGCCGGTATTCATTGTTGGGCAGGTGTTCCTTTCCTAAGCTAATAGTACAATAACAGTCACAAAAAGCGAAAACAAAAAGTATCCCCAAGTCAAAACCTTGAGACTTTTCCCGATTGGTAGATTGACCACTTTGTCCATCAAACTTTCCTGTCTGACCATAATCAGAGAAAGAATCAAAAAGAGAATCATTGATACCTTTACCATTAGCCCTACAATCATACTCAGACTAATGGTTACTCCTGGTATTATCTCCATGGTTTCTCAGCTTCTTCTGTTAATTGTGAAATTACCGATGCCACTTTGTCTGGGAAGGCCACTGCTTCGAAAGTGAAGGCAGAGGTTTCTGTGTGAGTATCTGGAGTTCTCTGCTCGGATGCCGTCTGAACAATCACATCTCCATAGTTAAAAAAACTAGCCAGGATTCCCTTCTGTGTATAGTTGACGTCTTGGATCATTGAAATCTGCGCTACATTTACCGTCTTACTCAACAGTCCAATAAAGTCTACGTCCACCAACCTCTCGTTGGTAATAATGTAGACATTGTAAAACCAGGTCAAAAAACTTTGCATGCCGAAGAATATCAGCCCCATGTACCACAACATCGTAATGCTAACCAGGGTGTTGCCGTCCAGTGCCTTTAGAAAAGGGAACTCCCCCCATACAAAGGGAATTACAAAAGCAAAGCACAGCATGGCTATCCATCCTAAATTGGTGACAAGGTGCCTTCTTCCCAAGAGCAGAACGGTTTCGTCGTCTTGCTGAGATTCAAATCTAAACCTGTGGGGGCGGGGTATACAAGATCCAAAGGAGCTCCCTGAAAAACTCTCACCCAACAGTTTCTTTATCTCCGCTGATTCTCCTTTGACACTTCCCGCTTTAAAAACTTCCGGCATACCTAATTGTACCAAACCAATCTCCCTACTTCTTTTCAATATTAAACAACCCGCTCTTGAGAGAAATCCATCCCGGAGCCCGGATATTGAAGACTTTCTTAAACTCCGAACCGGACATCTCCACAGCACCTTTATTGGTCTCAAAATGAACATTGGCTGTGTAACCTCCGTCTGAATATGTCACACTCACTCCACTTACACTACTATAACCACCACCTACACTTTCAGCCTTACTCCTCAAGTCGCTCATGCTGTACGGATTGTCTCCACCACAACCACCCAAGGGTAAGACTCTCGAGTCTGAACCGTTTTTCAAAACTTTCCAAGCGTTCAATAAATCTGCCATTTCTTCTGAAGTTAACCAGGGGTGGCTTCTGCCGCAACTGGCTCCACTACTGCCTTTGTACCAAGCTTTGTAAAACCAAGGGCTACCGGCAATTTTTTCATAAGCCTGTGACGTCCAACCCGACCTTCCATTTGAAGTATCCCAAAAGGCGGATGTGGTATATCCGGCATAGCTATCGGTATACGACTCTTGATATCCACCGGAAGTCGACGCATACCAAGATTTGAATGGTTTTCCGTTGGCCATCATTACCCATCCCTTAGTCGCATTCACCGCCTCCTCCCACTTTCCACCCTTATTCGCATTCTTGTAAACTTGACATGCCTGAGTCGTACAAATCGCTCCTCCGTTTCCTTGATCGGTCCAAGCCAGAGCGTAAGATCTAGCCGCCACCGCTTGGGCCTTCAAGGCCTCCATTCCGCCACTATCCCCCCAACCACCTGGCATCTCGTAAATTCTTTTTACATATGTTTCAATATCCATCCGACCATATCCTTGGACGCTGATTTGTTTACCGGCATCATAATCCTTTTTTATCTCTACGCCTCCATAATAAGCATGTAATATTTCCTCGGCGTTTTGACCAGACTTGGCCCGCCCATAAGCTCCGTACTGGCTCATTCCCTTGAAGTGTGGCGCTCCGAAGGAAAACGCCGCGAAGGCAGGAGAGAAGCCAGGATTATAATCCGGCCGCGAAGCCGGATCATCTGCCAACGGTACATCTCCCACTGTAGTAGAAAAAGTTCCTTGTTTCTCGGCCAAGATCGCCGCCTGCTTGGCCGATAGTGCCGCAATCTTTCCCGACAAATCACTCTGAAAGGCTTTGGCCTTTTTTACCTCGGCTTGAAAAAAAAGGTTTTGTTTGTCCAGCTCCGCCTGCAGTTTACTAAGCTGTTCCTTTTGTTTTTCCAGAGTTTTTTTATCTTCTTCCAGTTGGCCAATTTCTTGAACCAAGCTCACAATTACTTGCCTGTCTTTATCATTACTCTCTTGTCTGTAAGCCAGTTCCCTCCTAGTTTGTCCCATGCTCGTGCTGGAAAGCAAACTCACCCACAACGGTTCGGATCGCAGTCGGATATACATTCCTCTTATCTTCACCGCCAATACCATGTATTGCGTCGACACTTTTTCACTTCTGTCTTTAATTCCAATTTCGGTCGTTTTTAGTTTGGCCAGAGCCGTGTTGATCCCTTTTTGTAAGGCTGCTATCCTGGATCCCAGTTTTTTGACCTCCGTTTCCAAAGGCGCGGTCGCCGCCAGTGACATATCTAGTTCTTTTTGCGATTCATTTTTACAAATCTCCAGCTGATCAATCGCCAAATTGTTGATATTCCCCTCCGAACAATCAATCGCCTCAGCCGAGTTAATGCCAGCAAAAAGGCCCACCCCTAATACCACCACTAATAAATACCGCCACTTCATTACATCTAGTTTATATCAAGCTCTTACCATCATCCATGATAAAATTACAGTGCATGAAATACCTCTTTCGACTTCTCGCCATTACTTTATTGTTTCTAGCTCTACTCTCTCCAACTACCGCAAATGCCACATCTGTGGGACCAATCAATTTTGCCTCCCCTCAAGGATCGTGCGGACAAGACTCCGTGGAAACAGCTCTGGGGTGTATCTCCACATTAGCCGATGCCGGACCAAACTCCTTCTTTGCTTCAATAATTAAAATTGCAGTCGGCTTAGGTGGCGGACTCGCCCTGATTCTTATGCTTTACGGAGTCTTCATTGTTACCACCTCGGCTGGCATACCCGACAAGCTCAAAGAGGGTCAAGAAGTGATTACCTCAGCAATTTCCGGTCTCATCTTCATCATCCTCTCTGTTTTTCTACTAAACTTTATTGGTATCAATATTCTTAGTCTCCCTGGTTTACAATAAAATCATGTTCTTCATAAAATCAGCCTACGCCGTAAATATTGGTCAAACCACATTATCAGGTTCTGGAGCTGATATTTCCAAACTTTACAATCCCGCCGAATCCAAAATCAAGATTGGTTCAGCCTTAAACAGTCTTTTCTCCAAAGACCTCATTAATTTGGTTTTTGTCATCGCCGGACTTCTCTTTTTTGCCAGTCTTGTCATGGCCGGTTGGGACTATATGATGAGTTCCGGTGACCCCAAAAAGGTAGCAGGGGCATCCACCAGATTTATCAACAGCTTGCTGGGTATCATTATGTCCCTCGTTGCCTACCTTGTAGTCCGGATAGTTCTGTCATTCTTGGGTCTTGGCAATCTCATTTAACCTGTTTTGGTATAATTTACACCTGCATGGCCACCCTACCAAAACACATTGCAATTATGATGGACGGTAATCGCCGCTGGGCACGTACCAAGGGCTTAGACCCTGTAAAAGGTCACGAATACGCCGCCAATCACACTATAGAACCGCTGATTGAAAAATGTGCTGATCTGGGCATACCTTATGTCACCTTTTGGGCCTTTTCAACCGAAAACTGGAAACGGGAGGAAAAAGAGGTCCAAGGCATCCTAGAGATATTCCGACTTGCCTTTGGAGCCCTTGCCCTTCGCTTTATCAGCAAAGGAGCCAAATTGCATATTCTTGGAGATATGAGTCGATTTCCAAAGGATATCGTCAACAAATCACTTGAGATGATTGCGAAGTCTTCAAAAAATAACAAGATCACGGTCTCCTTTGCCCTCAACTATGGAGGTCGTGACGAGATTGTCCGGGCCGTTAAAAAAATAGTTGCTGAAAAAATTCCCGTTAACCAAATCAATGAAGAAGCTGTCTCGACCCACCTCGATACTGCTGGTATGCCCGATCCGGATCTTGTCATCCGCACCGGCGGAGAACGACGTACCTCAGGCTATCTCCCCTGGCAATCTGTTTACTCCGAACTATATTTCACTCCCATTCTATTTCCCGACTTCACTCCCGACCAACTCATGGAAGCTATTAACGACTTCTCCCAAAGAGATCGCCGATTCGGCGGGAATTCCACCCCAAAGACGAAATAAGATTTCATCGATAGCTTCCTGAGCAAAACCTTTCTTTTCAAATCTTTCACGGATCTGATAATAATCTCCAACCAATGGAATAGACCCCCCAGGATATTTAAATACCGTCATGTCTGAGTCTTTTAATGTTTTTTCTTCTCCGTCGAATCTCATCCTTGTCGGTTGTTCACGCCAGTGTCTTGGTACTTCCATAAAATTCATCCTAAAACACCATTTCTCTCAAACACTCTCACAATTTGTCACCACCTATACCTCCCTCTCCACCATATACCTCGCAATCCCCTCGAGGTAATCGATCGCTTCTTCATTTAACCCCTTACCTCTCAAAGAAGCCGCCGTATCCGCGGCTTTGGCCGCATATTTTCTGGCTACATTTACGGAATAGGTATGTGCCCCGCTTTCTCTGATCGCCAGTTTTGCCGCCTCTATATCGCCATCCTCCGCCATGAGTTTTCCCCAAACTTTTAACAAGGCCTCCTTTTGGTTTTCTGTTCCCATCTCCATAACTTTCACAACGAGGAGTGTCACTTTGCCTTGCAATAGATCCGAGTTGGCGGATTTTCCGATTTTTTCTTCGTTGCCATAGACACCTAGTACATCATCCTGCAGTTGAAAGGCTATCCCGCCGTCCACCGAATACTTACTTAGTATTTCTAAGATATCTTCCGGCAAACCAGCCAGCAAACCGCCAACCATCAAGGGGTTTTCGTATGTATAGATTGCTGTTTTGGCTCTATGCAAGCTCATCACCTTTTCTTCCGTTATCTCTCCTATTTTTGACAAACTCACATCGTACGCTTGTCCAAAGGCCGTATTGGTAATTCCTCTCAACACTTGTTTCATTATTCTTTGAATCTTTTCTCTGTCGGAACTACACTCTAACAATCTTTCAAATCCTAAGCACAAAATAGCATCCCCGACATTCACGGCCATCGTGTCTCCATAATGAGCATCTCCTTCGCCAAAAAACTCTTGGGTTGTGGGTCTCCCCCTCCTTATTTTGTCTCCATCCATAAAGTCATCGTGCATTAAAAGAGCCGTGTGCACCAGCTCCACCGCTTCCGCCGCTCTCCACACCCCCTCCATATTTTCGAATTTTTGATTTTTTGATTTTTTGAGTTTTTTCCCCAGCCGATATCCATAAATCACAAAGGCTGACCTTGCCCTTTTTGCCGATCTCAAGTTGTGTTCCTTGCTGTGACACAATATTTTGTGTACCAGTTTCTTCTGTGTCGGATTAAAACCAAAATTTTTCTCAATTTCCTCATCCCAATATTTATTCAATCTCAAATCCATTTCTTTAGCCAATTCCATCAACCTTGCTTTCGCCCACTCTCCTAGCTTGTTTGTTACCATGTGTCCAATTTTACTGTAAAATATTCGTATGGTTATCAAAACCTCTCTTGCCGCAGAATCACTGGAGAACCTCTATGCTCCAGCCAAAGCCTTGAGCGGGGGTAGTGGGGCCACTCTCGCCAAACTCATCAATCCTCTGATATACAACGTACTTATTATCTCCGGCCTGATTGCCTTTATTGTCATCATCATCGCTGGCTTCAACTATGTTTCGGCAGGTGGTGACAAGGGCAAAATTGAACAAGCACAAAACATGCTAAACTATTCAATAATAGGCCTGATATTAGTCGTCCTCGCCTTTTTAATTACTCGGGTCATTGGAGCGATCTTCGGCTTTAAATTCTTTTAACAAAAATGAACATCCTCAACCAACTTATCAATAGTGCTTATGCCACCGATGTCATTGGCACCATTGATTTACCCGCCGGAATCCCCAAAGAAACCAGCCAGACCACCGACATTATCTCGGCCCTTATTCGTTTTATCGTTGTTGTGGGCGGAGTTTTTGCCCTTTGGCAATTACTGTCCGGGGGTTTTCAATTTATCAGCTCCGGCGGAGACAAAGGTAAGTTGGCCGAAGCTCAAAATAAAATTACCATGAGTCTGGTCGGCCTAGTCATCATCGCCGCCAGTTTCATCATCATCGCCATTATCAGCAAGGTTCTTTTTGATGATTTCGGAGCCATCCTCGCCCCCAAATTACAATCCATCTGATATGAACAGATTCATCCCTACCATACACGCCGCCGACATACCTCTTGGATCAGAAGTCGGTGGAGTAGGCCCTTTTCAAACAGCCATCAGTGGAGGAGTACAGGCCGGACTTGGTAATTTGCTCTCTAATCTTATTACCACCATGACCGTCATCGGAGGTCTAGCCTTTGTTGTCTATTTCTCGCTTGGAGCGCTCGAATGGATTACCGCCGGTGGAGACAAAACGAAAGTCTCCGGTGCCCAAACCCAGATGACTCAGGCCGCCATCGGCTTGATCGCCATTGTCGCCTCCTACTTTATTATCGGTATCGTCGGAGCTGTACTCGGTTTTGATATTCTCAATCCGTTTGCCGCACTAAAACTCTAAATATTTATGTCTATCACAATCATCCGCCCCGCCCACGCTGTCAACGAAATTGTTAACAGAGCCCTTTCTCCCAATGTCCCTCAAGATCCCGGTGGCGGTTTGGCTTTTTATATAGCCAGTCTCTGGCAAACAGTTGTCACCGTCGGAGGAATTGCCTTTATCATCTATCTAGTCTGGGGCGGTATCGAGTATCTCACCTCCGGTGGGGACAAGGCCAAAATTGATGACGCCCAGAAAAAAATCACCAGTTCGGTTATCGGTGTCGGTATTTTAGTTGCCTCCTACGCCATTACCTATTTCATTCAAGCTGTCTTCAAGATTAATATTCTCAAACCTGTTTTTCCCAGCGCACTATGATATTCCAAAAACTTTCTCAGGTATTTGCCGCCGATATCGAGCTCCCTATTGGAGAAATGGCCACCAAAAATAACTTTTTCGGCTATACCTGTATCGGACATCTCGTCAGCAATCTCGTCGCCGCCGCTTTTATCGTTGCCGGTATCGCTTTCTTTGTCTATCTCGTCATGGGAGGCATCCAGTGGCTTACTTCCGGCGGAGACAAGGGAAAAATTGAGTCATCCCAGAAGATGATCTCTGCCGCCCTGATCGGCCTAGCCATCGTCGCTTCTAGCTATGCAGTCTATATGATTGTTCTCACCTTCTTCGGTATCAATCTAGACGCCCTCTGTACCGACAATCCTCTCGGTAATTGACAATTAAAAAATCATATATAATAGTCAGTAATACGCATAACAATTATTAAAAAATAAAAAACATGTCTTTAATTCCTCAAGCATTGGCAGCAGCTGGCACCATCGGAGTTCCCCAACCGACAGGTATGAAGATCACCGATATTGGCGTCCTTATCAGCCGTGTTATTTCTCTAGCTTTCATCGTTGCCGGTATTCTCACTTTCGCTTTTCTCGTCATGGGAGGCATTGAGTGGCTTACTTCCGGAGGAGACAAGGGCAAAACCGAACAGGCCAGAAATCGTATCACCGCCGCGGTTGTCGGTCTTGCGATCGTGGCTGCTTCCTGGGCTTTAATGAAACTAATCGCCTATTTCTTTGGCGTTGATGTCTTCGAGGGAAACATCAACATCCCCAAACCCTACTAAGAATTTAGTATTAGAAAAAAACAAATTACCGCCGTCAGGCGGTTTTTTGTATCCTTTTTTAACTTGAGTTTTTGAGTTCTTGAGTTTTTTTACGATATAATTATTCTCAATGACCCTTTCTTTCATTCCCCAAGCATACGCCGCCAGCAATTGGTCTGGAGAATGCGTTGGTCAAAATGTCGCTGGTGTGGACGCCACAGATGTGGCTTCTATCCAAGGAATTACCTGTTTGCTAAGAAACGTTCTTTCCCCTATACCAGCCCTCATTGCTCTTGCCGCCGTGGGCATCATTATCATGGCCGGCATTCGTCTAACTACTGCCGGATCGGATCCCAAAGCAGTAGCTAGTGCTTGGAACATGTTCACTTGGGCCGTCATTGGTCTTATCCTGCTCTCCGCCGTGTGGCTGGCTCTTGTCCTTATCGAAAACTTCACTGGTGCCAAGGTTACCCAATTCGGCATTTAACCTTTTCCCTTACCAAGTATAATTATTTCAGTGAAGAAACTTGTCTTATTATTGTTGTGTCTTTTTGTCTTTTATCTTTTTGGTGTCGACTCCATTTCCGCCGCCACTCCCACCCCAACCCCTACAGCCAACACCAGTCATACTCCCTCTGTTGATGCCGGTGTCGACGGCCCAAATCCCGCTCCACCAATTGGCATCCCTTGTGGAAAGACTGTTTGTTTGGAAGGTGAGGTTTGTACCAAGTTTCCTGGAGATGTTGATGAGCACTGTGTCCCGGATCCCATTCCCACCAACGCTGCCGGTGAAAAATTCAACCCTGTCCTTCCACCCCAATGTCCCGCAGGCACAGGGGTCTTCCCTCCCAACAGTGTTTGTTGGAATGAAATCATCAACACCCAAACCTCTATCAGAGAGTACGACCACACCTGTATTTACGAACCCGTTGCCGAATACTCAGACGATCGCTGGTTAAACCGAGGCCCTCAACCTTTTAACCAGTGTGGTATCGGCGACTCCGGCCCGGGTGGCCCACCGGCACCGGGTGGCGACACCTACGAATGCGCCGTCAACATGCTTGTTTATACCGATGTCCGTGACGCGGAACTGGGTGGCTATGCGCCCAGCACCCTTGCCGAAGCTAGTTACTCGGCCGACTTCTTGGCACAGAACTATCTCTACAATTCACTATTTGGACGACCTATGAATCTTTCCAGTAGTTACGACAAAAAGAACGCTGCTCTGAACAACGGCTATCCAACTCGGGAAGCATATCGAACTTATTGGCGTTTACTTCCGGCCGCCAACCAAGCCAATCTGCGCTCTTTTGTTATGAATTCTGCCCACGATGATCAAATGGATAATTTTAGTTTTAATTACATTGATTCCAATGGCATGAAAAAGTCCACCAGTTTCAAGAAACTTTTTGATGCTCTCAGCAAACAAGTAATCCTGTTTTGGCATTTTCCCTTTATCCGTATTGGCTGTCTCACTCAATATCCCGTCTGTCCGGAATACGCTCAGGCTATTCGGGAACTAAAACCGGTCTTTCAGGATATTAGAAATCTTGTTCGTGATCTCAATCTAGGTCCACTCGCTACGATTCCTATTGATATATACGAAGGCGCTATCTCCGCTTTTGGAGGAGATTTGGATGGACCATACGCCGCTTTTGTCCCTCTAGATTTTAATAGTATGCGCGGCTACATCCTCAAGAAAAAAGATACCAAAGAAGAATCCTATTATGAGACTTATTACGACGAACTCGTCGACGAGTACAATTCCGGCCGTTATGGCAGAAACAAACCTCTTTTAACCAATATTTCTTATGAACACCTTCCCTATCTTAGTGCCATCTACCAAGGACTTCTCTCCCCCAAGTTCGGTATGATCCCTGCTCTTCAACCCCAAGCAATCATCGATAAATGGGCTACAGAAAGTGGCATCTCGGATTATCGTGCCGGCAACACCCCTCTCACCATGCCGGAAGTCAGAATCGCTCAAAAGAACTTTCTTCAACGAATAGTCGACGAAGCAGTCGCAATCATTTCTGACCCACTTGGCTGGATTGCCACCAACATTCTGGGGATTGGTACTCCGGAAGATTACAAAAAAGTTGGCTATACCGAGAACGGAACCGATAACCCCAGAGACAGGATCAGATCTGTCTACGACAATCCGAGGGGTTGCCCCTTACCCACTAGTTATCACCTCCTAGCCCCTAAAACAGTACCCATCTCCTTAGACGATCATCACCAGGTCATCACTATTGAAGGCAAACGAGTCCAATGGGCCTACGACCCCATCTGTCAGCCACTCGAGCAACAAAAATGTGATAAAAATGGGCAGAACTGCACGACCGAATATATCGACTGCCCCGTCAGCCCTGAAACTTATATTGAGGGTGGTATGTGCTGTACCAGACATTGGCAGGTCTCCGGTCGGGAACATGGCAAAGCACTTGATGTCTTAAACAATCCCAAACAAACCGATATTCGAGAAGTGGTCGCTGCTAATAATAGTTATTCCTTCTACAAAACAATGCTCCCGGCAGGGGCGTCCAAAATTACCGACGCTGCTATCGACGCTTATGAAGCTTTTCACTTTGTCTCTTATAGCGACAGGGGGGGGACAGTAGAAGCCATCGGCCCAAACGACGGTGGTAGTTCATCAAAAGTATTAAACCCCGCCGAACCGGTCAACCGCATTGACAACTTCTCTCAAGATACCATACACATGTTACAAAACTGCTGGACCGTTCCCGAGACTCTTCAAAACTCTCCTCGCTGCAAAATCGAGTTCCCTCCAGAGGCTACATCATCCAGCTCTCTTTGTGGCGGAGAAGCTTTCAAAAAAATTGACCCGAATCCCGCCGCCCCCAGTGCCAAGGCCACTGACTTCTTTGTCTCCACCATTGAACCCACTCTCTCTGATGAAGTAATTTCGGCTTATGCCGAAGCCGAAAAACAAACTGGCGTTCCTTGTGAAGTCCTAGCCGGTATTCACTTCGAAGAAGGTGATAATGATCCTAAAAAGGATCTCCAAAGTGGTGCCCCTTTAAACGGTCGGTCTTTAACCGAGTCTGCCGTCCAAGCCGCAGAAGAGCTCAAAGGCAAGGCCGGTGGCGATATTACATCCATGGACCAGCTCGCCATGGCCCTCTCCTACTACAACGGTGGTGGTAATGCGAACTGTCAAGCCAGTAGTAGTTACAACTGCCCTTCCGCCACTTCTGACCAGTGTGGAATGACGGCTGCCTGTAGTACTAATACTAGTGCTTGCACCTGCACCGGTACCGCCGAGGCCGGAAGCTGTCGCGCAGCATGTACTGCCGGCTTCCCCTATCAATTCAGTTATCCTTACTGTCCGCCCTCGAACATCGGCTACGACGACCCTTATGTCGTTAACTGGTGGCAGTCTCCTCAGCACGACGAAATGTACCTTCTTTATATGTACGACTGCACTCAGACCAGACCTCAGATACATACCAGACCTGGTTCTCTTACTGTCGCCATCAATTTATTTCTTTCGGAAACAAAATAAATTATATGAATAAGAAAATCCTCATCCCCATTATCAGCGTTATCATTCTCTTTTTTGTTTTTTTACTGATCTCCATTCTTCGCTATCGCTCGGAGAGACCAAGCTTTTTGGAAACCATTCCTCTCTTCTCCCAACCTACTCCAAAAGTGACCAGAACTATAGTCCCGACCATTACCACTATACCCGGCGTACCCAACCAAACAAATCTTGAATCTATAGCCAAAGCAAAAGACAGTACCAAATCACTCGTCGAAAAAAACAAGATTTTTGACGCTCTGCCTATTAGGGAAGAAGACTTCTCCACGTCGGCAAATATCAAAACAACCATCAATATATACAACTTACTTTATGATCCTGAGTCTGCCCTTCGAGTCGAAATCTATGGCATCAATTACAACAATCAGGATATTAACAGTAAAGACGCCCTCGCTTTTAAAGAGTCTTTCCTCAAGGCTAAACAATTTTTTAGCAAATACCAGGTAAACCTTAATAGTCTGCAAATTATTTACGGTAATCGTCAATATATTCAAGACACGGCCACCTACTGGGTTAAAACCTTCAAACTCCTCGATTAATTACCCATGAGTGTTCATTTTCCTGTATAATTTTTCTTGACTATGCGATCGCTTCAAAAACATCTCAGCCTTATTTTTCTATTTCTTTTCACACTGACTTCAATTGTATTTGTACCTCAAGTCCGAGCCGCCACTTCTCCCACTACGAACACGTTTGGGGTACCCGGAGTCAAAACTCTTCAAGATTATGTCAAGGAGTTCTGTGATAAACGCTCCGGTGACTTGATGAACCTAGAAACCTGGTACTCCGGTAAATGTGGCCCGACAGTAGACACCCTTAGTGGTGACGGCGTGGGGTTTGTCGATATCGTTATCCTCCAAGGTATGGAGTGGGTCAATGCCCTAACCTTTAACTCACCAGGAGACAGTTATATTGATAGTGTCAAACGCCAGCTAGAATTCCTCCAAGCTATCAAGGACGCCCTTACTGCTTCCACCAACCAAACAAATCTCAATGATATTGCCTTTATGTCCATTAAGGGAAGCGGCTTATTGGATTCTGCGGGCAGGGCAGTCGCGGGACTTGCCACCACCAGACCGGCTAGTTCTATCGACTACGTTGCCTACGTATCCTCAAATCTTAGAAAACACAAAGTAATCGGTGATACCTATGCGGCCGGTCCGGGTTATGGCTTTACCGCTCTCGCCCCCATCCTTCCTCTCTGGCGTGCTTTCAGAAACATTGCCTACCTCTTGTTTGCACTCGGCTTCGTCCTCTACGGCATTATGATTATGTTCCGGGTCAAGATCGATTCAAAAACGGCCGCCACCATCCAGCTCGCCATACCCAAACTTATAGCCACTCTTCTGATGATCACTTTTTCTTACGCTATAGTTGGTTTCTTGGTCGATATCTCCACCATCGCCGATGCCATGGCTATTAGTATTCTCCGAGCAGGCGGAATTCTCAACTCCAGCGGTTTTGGATCAAGTATCGGCAGCGGCCTTGTCGACGTCGTCAGTGGACAAACTATTTTCGGTGCCATTGGTTCTTTCCTAATCAACACCGTTACTGCCGTGATTATTTCCCCTTTCCTTTTTTTCAACCTCCTTCTTGGAGGTCTAGCAGGTATCATCGTCGCTGTATTCGTTTCCGGCTTAAGTATGATTACCGGACTGGGAATAATTGTCAGTATTATCATCATCATTGCCATTGCCATTTCTTATTTCAAGCTAATACTCAAACTTTTCCAAGCCTTCTTTGGTGTCATCATCAATCTTATTTTTGCCCCAATCATTCTATTGGGAAATTTACTTCCGGGTTCCACTTCTTTCGGCGACTGGCTCAGAAGTATTTATGGCAATCTGGCCGTCTTTCCCGTCGCCATCTTTTTTCTTACTATGTCTTATGCCCTAATGTGCCAACCACTCCTCTCTCTTGCAGGATCAGGTGGGCTACTCAGCGGTGTCATTACTGCCGGCCTAGAAAACCTGATTGGTGTCAACCAACTCTCTACTCTTAGCAACATCTGGACACCACCCCTGACAATACCGGGAGGTCAATTCACCTCAGGTGGGGCAACTACTGGCACTGCCACAGGCAGTGTCGGCAGTCTCATGTTAGGAACTATCGGTTTTGGTCTTCTCCTTATGTCCAGTAAGTACTGTGAGATGGTCGAAAAGGCCCTCAAGACGCCTCCATTCCCCTACGGCGCCGCCATCGGCGAAGCCCTCAAGACCGGAGTCAACCTGCAAGACAAGTGGGCTCAGAGCGGTTATAAACTACCTGCCGCAAAATACACTGCCCCAATAAGCAGTTATCTACGAACAACCCCAGGACTCGAAGTTAAACCGACGGTCGACGCTCTCACAAAAGACGTTTAGATAGAATACCGCCACCTTCCTGTTTTGTTCCTAAAAAACTATTTTATAGAATTAGGTCTTTTTTCGCTCTATTCCAATAAGTCTCTGGAAACACCATCTTATTATCAAGTTTTTCAGCTCTTATCGACTTCCTGGCCAGTTCAACAATTGCTGCCGTAGCGTGTACACCACTACCCCACCATGCCGGATAATCCTTCGGTTTAAAGTCATTAGCCAATGCGACGATCACGCTAAAACAGTTCTTCCAAAGATGGTCCACATAATTCACATATTCCCTTTTGTTCGCTAGAAGAGGTTCTGATTTTTCCGTTGACTTCCCATCCCACAAATAAGCTTTTACTTCAGGGGTCTGCACGTCGGTCGCTAATACCTGTTCGGCTTTTTCTGCTAGCTTCTTCATATCCCAGGGCTGTTGATTTTTGAAGTCAGCAACCGAATGTGCATGTAAGAAAGATTCGCAAGCGGTCAACATTGTCATTGAGACCCATTCATCTACACTTTGCCACTGACCATTAAAGGAAAATTCTGGCGGAATCATATCCTTCTCATTTACGATTCCAGCTGCCTTCATCGAGGTCTTCCAATGCACAATACATTTTGTTTTTAAGGCTCCCAATTTATCTATATCCGATTCTGGCTTCAGGGCTTCTTTCAAGGCTACCAAAAGATCCAAAGCTGTCTTCATTTCCTCTATTCTTGACTCCGTGTCTGTTGCAATTTGAACCTTCCCTGATTCAGTCACAGCTTGTATCAAACTCTTCCATTCTTTGTCTTTTTGCTTTTCAAGTAATTTTTGGGCCTCTGATTTAACAGAATCTTCTGCAACCCTACCTTTAGCCCCCATCACCACTCTGGCTTTCTTTCTTTCATATACCGCGATAACTTCAGCCTTTGTCCATTTCACAACCACACCGTCGACTTCAAAACCATGGTTTGCAATCCTTATCCATTCATCTCCATTAGTTTCAAAGGTTACGTCGATTGCTCTCTGAGCCCCAGTATACAAGTTTTCCTGTACTCTCCACTTGAGCCATTCTCCAGCTTCGAGAGCTCTATCCCCACCATTCGATAGACCGGTTGGCACCAAATGGCTTGGGAAATGTTTTGACAACCAAACTTCAATTTCATCTTGACTCGGTTTTCTACCATAGTTTGCCATTTGAAACTGAACAAAAGCTTGTGCTGTTTTTTCCCTATCGACAGCGACATCTCTCGATTTACGTCTCTTTGTGTCACCATGAACCATCAATAGGAACGGGTCTAAACTTGTCCCCTTTGTGTCGGTGGCCATTAGACTAGACATCAACATGGCAAAAGCAACTTCTCCAACATACCTATTCAAACCCAATTTCTTATATAACTCGGCTTTCTTTTCCGCCGCCACAGCCACATATCCGTCCCAATAGTCATTATTATCAAAAAAATTCTTGAGTTTAAGCATTGCCTTGCTTATCTCTATCTGTATATTCTTTGGACCAGCTTCCCCGGGAAGCATCATCATGTTATCACCCAACCGGTTTCCATCTTTGTCATATTTACCTTCAAATGCCAGTTCCGTGTACTTTGGAACAAACAGAGAGGAGTTTAGTCTGGCAGAGGTAATGTCCTCAAGACCTTTTAGCTTATCCCATTCAGAAACAACGTTCTTAATGCTAATAAAGTTGTCTAGACTCATTTCTTCAACAATCCTTTGTACTTCCTCATTTAATAAAGGCACCTGCTCCATCGGAATACCCATTTTTGTAGCCAATAACCCCTGCGGACCAAAAAATGAGCCACTAATGGATCTTTCGTTCGTCATTCCCAAGTCAAAGATACTATCCAAACAATATTGCCTGATCGCATCCGCCTGAGATGGTGTTAACTTCAATTCAAAATCAATTACTTCCTGAACTCTGGCAACATCATCTGGAGATACACCCGGTTTCCCTCCAAAATCTCTCATCCACCGCAAAGCGGCTTCCTTTTGCTGTTTAATATTACCCATAAAAAAGGCCGGATTGATTACTTGTTCCAAACGTTCACTGGCGCCTTGCAAATTAGTTTGTGTCTGTAATGCCAATTCTGGTGACTCAAGCTTTTCTTCTACCAATTTAAGTATTCCAGCAGGAGCAAGACCTTTCACCATTTCTCTCCGTAAATTCTCAAGGGCTTGTCTTTTGCTACCCAACGAATACCCATCGATAATGACCAAAGTGTCGTCTAATTTTTTTTGCCATTTGTTCACAGGAGCGGCTTCATCGACGGGAATTGTTGGTTCAGACTCTATATCTCCGCCTGCTGACAGTACTACATCCACCCCTAAAGGAACATCAAGTCTAAGCGTTTTCTCCATAAAATCTTTTTGTTCTGCGGAAATTGCACCGTCCTTCAAAGACTCAGCCAAATCTCTTATTTTTTCTTTTCTTTCAGCAATTCTCTTTCTGCCATCTTGAGTTGCAAAACTTAAATCTCTGTTCAGGATAAAATCTAAATCTGCTCCATCCTCTCTTAGTCTTCTGATTGCGCCTAATCTTTCTCGTACTTTGTCCTGTTTCTCCGCAGCAGTTTTCCCCAAAGTGGCAAGTCGTAGATCCTCTGCAATCTCAGCTGCTTCCCGAATACCTTCTCCAACTTCCACAGCTCGCACTGGAGTACCCACCGGCTCCGGCAAAACTACAGTTCCCTTCAAAATAGAGGCCATTTCTGCCTGAGTACCCGGATCAGTCAGACTCTCTGCAATTTCCATCACATCTGCATTAGTATCGTCTTCTTTCCAAGATATTCTCATTTCTCCAAGATTCTTTTGTGCCAAAGGATCGCCGGCTCTAGCCTGTTCGATCAACTTTGCCTGCATCGCCACCATTTTTTCGCTATGTTCCATTATTTTTGAAAAATATATCTAATCTCAGCCTCAATTATATCACCCGAGACCCAATAAGCGTGCGTAGGCACCAGCTATCTTCGTCATTGCCGGGAACTCAGCTCTTTTTGCCTCGCTCATCCTCCAAACCTCTACTACTGCTCTAAGTTGCATCATCAGGTCCTTAGATTTACCTGGAGCAGCTTTCTCCATATCCGTCAAGAACTTCCTTATTTTTATCCCCTCAGCCTCGAGTGAAGCAAGAACAGGCTCCTTTGCCCCTTCGTCAACCAGCTCAGATAGTTGAATTAACATATTTTCAACACTAACTTTTTTGTTCTCTTTACTTTCAACCACAGGCCTAGCTTCAACAGCTTTCATTCCCTTTGCCTCCTCCGAATCCGGCAGATATGGAACCCCACCCTCTCTAATTTTCATTCTTTTTAACCACTCGACAATCTGTTCCCTATTTTCCCACTTTATCGAAGTACCTTCTAGTTTATATGGATACGTTACCTCTTTGTCAGACAACAACAACTCCGCTGCGTTTCTCAACCATTGTCTATTTTGATATGCTTGTTCCATACTTGGGTCAAAGGAAATACTCGGTATATCAGCTCCCCGACGTATAAGATATTGTCTGATTTCTTCACTCCTCGCGGGATCTGTCCCTAAAACAGTAGCAGCTACTATATCCCCCAAGATGCCGTCATACCAAACTAAATTATCATTTTTCTCTCCCTCTTTGGTTCCTGTTTCCTCATCTATCCCATGCCCCTGTCCAAGACGTTTTTTAATCTCACCGTATAGCATCATCCATTTATAAAATTTCTCTAAGTTATTTCCTAAAAATACTTTTAGGTCTTTACTCATGGAAGCAATGTCATAATTTTCAGATTGTCTCTGAATTTCTGCTATAAGTTTTTGTATCTTTTTTCCTTCAACACCTCCAAGGTCTTTAGAATAAACTATCCCTAGTGTTGAAACATCAACTTTCGTATCTACGCCGATTACATTCAGATTGTACCCTCTACTTATTAGTCTCCTCACAGCCGCCAATCTCTCCGCATCACCAAACCGTAAATCTCCCAACTGCTGGCGCATACTCTCATTCATGGGAACATTACCCAAGATCTTCAAAGCGGGAACCGGATCAACAAAAGAGGATTCGTCGCTAATCCTTAACTCTGCCTTATCAACAATTCCGATATTTGTTATAGATGCTGTCTCTTTGAGCAGAGAATCTGCTGATGTTTGCTTCTCATCCGCCGGATGCTCACCTTTTTGTAGCAACATTCTCCGCGCTTCCCTCAAATCTTCTAGGTTAACTCTCGATTCAGATATGAGCGAAGTGTTTTCTTTCCAATCCAAAGGCTCTTCTGTTTCCAGATTCAAATATTTTTGTATCTCCAGCGTCATCCTTCGCCCATCCTCAAATCTCCTAACCGGCTTCCCTTCGCTACCAGCTCTGTCACTGGGTTTTGTCAACCACTTAATATGGAATTTCTTTATCCTTTCTTTTGCACCATTCCAAGCTTCAGGCGAAGCACTAACTTCATTTCTTTCTGGGTAAATTATCTTCAGGTCACCAACAAGTTGTGTTGCATAATATTCTGCACTATCAGCTTCCTTTGTCTCAGGCGCTCTATCAAATTCTTTAACTTCTGAGGTTATCACTCGTGGAGAACCAGTCTTTATTTCTACAGTACGGACATCACTACCACCCGTATCTGACATCACAACTTCAGCTATTCTTTGGCCGCCCTTTTGGCTACCTGTTTTTTCAACCACTTCCGGAATATCCTTATCTTCTTCGGCCAGGCTTCGCAAAGAAACCTTCTTTTTGTCAGGTTTTTTCTTTGTTGGAGCTATATTTCTAGCCTCCTCTTCTATCCTTAATCTCTCGGCTTTTGCTTCTTCAGATTCTACTAAGCCTTTTGGAACATCAGCCACCACAGATTGCCCTCCACTAGATTTTTCCAATATTTTTTTAAATCTATCTAATCGTGATTGTGTCGGTTCACTTGCTGGTGGCATCTCACTCTCATCTTAACATTTTCACCCTTCAGACATATACAATATTTTTCCCAAATCTCACCAGACACGATATACTTAACTAGACTCATCGAACCAGCAACCAACAACTTAAGAACTTCTCACCAAGACATGGCCATTCAACAACATCCACTACCGCAAGACATCAGCTCCTATCGCTTTCGCTTGATCGGTGACATGACCATCAAGCAGTTCGCTTCGCTGGGTATCTCCATTGTTGTTGCCGTCATTGTTTATAGCCTTCCCTTACCCTTCTTTTTCAAATACCCGCTCTCTTTTATCTTTATCGTTCTCGGAGTCGGTATGGCTTTTGTTCCTGTTCAGGGACGCTCCTTAGATGTCTGGATCCTCGCCTTTATCCGTTCCATCTATTCCCCTACCCAATATGTCTGGAAACGCTCCAAGGATATTTCCGAAGAGATGACACTCCCCACCGGACCTCTTGTGGGAACTCAAGCGGTGTCCAACGCCAGAATAGAGCTCACTACCGCTTCACCAAACGCTCCGATTGTCTCCATTACCCCCGCTTCCGCTCCCCAAGCTCCGACTCCATCAATCTCTACGGAGCCCCCCCTTGTCGCTCCATCAACCTCTCCTGTGTCGATCACCCCCCCACCGGTTTCTCCTGTCCAAACAGAACAACCTCTTTCTGTACCCTCTTCACATCCAATATCTGATTCCACTTTAAACCCTACGGCCACGGCGACAACAACCAGCCTCTCTGCACCAACCACTCCCCAAGTCGCCCAGCTTCCAATTCCTTTCACCCCCACCACTCCCAACACCCTTGTTGGTTTGACTCTTACACCCGAAGGAAAAATACTTGACGGAGTTCTGGTAGAAATTCAACACAATGGCCTTACTTCTCGAGCCACCAAAAGTAACAAACTCGGTCAGTTTATGTTTGCCCGTCCTCTGGAAAATGGCCTCTATCAAATCCTGGCCGAAAAAGAAGACTATACTTTCTCCCCCTATTCTCTAGATCTTACTGGCGAAATTATCCGACCTCTCAAAGTACAAGCAATCTAAACATGCCTGAAAACATCAAGTCATCGACCCAGGAAAGTCTCGATATTTACACTATCAAAAATCATCTTGTCTTTTTAAAAGACGGCTCTTGTTCGCTTGTCCTAAAAACTACAGCTATCAACTTCAATCTGCTTTCCGAAGAAGAGCAAGATGCCACTATCTATGGCTATGCCGGCTTACTGAACTCACTCTCTTTCTCTATACAAATTCTTATCCGATCTCAACGAAAAAATATTTCCGATTATATTAATTTGTTAGACAATCGTATTCAGATTACTCCATCTCAAAAAGTCAAAGAGCAACTTCTTTCCTACCGTCAATTTGTCAAATCTCTCGTCAAAGAAAACCGTGTTCTGGAGAAAAAGTTTTATGTCATCGTTTCCTTTTCGGCTATCGAATTGGGTGTCACCAAATCAACCTTTAATCCCATGGCCAAAACCACCCAAAAACCTCCTTTTGACATCTCCTACATTGAAGAAAAAGCTTCGATGGCTCTCTATCCTCGGCGCGATCACATTATTCGTCAGTTCGCTAGAATCGGACTCAAGGCCAGCCAGCTCACCACAAGCGAATTGGTGACTTTGTTTTACACTATTTATAATCAAGGCAGTGTCACTCAGGCCATCACCCCGGGCAGATCCAACGCCTCCTAAAACCTGTCGTCTTCAGTTATACTTAATTCATGGCTTTGAACCTTTTTTCTCTTGGCAAAAAACAAAGCGTACCGCCTGCTACTGCACCTGTCTCTACACCGGTTCCTAACGTTACATCAACAAACTCTTCTTCCGTCGATCAAAAATCTGCCGCCTCCAGTCAATCCATCCAAGATATTATTGCCCCCTCTGCCGTTGAAGTCGATTTTTCTCATATCAAAATCGACGATGTCTATATCCGCACCCTCTTCGTCACCGGCTACCCTCGCTATGTCTCCGCCAACTGGTTATCCCCCCTGGTCAACTTCAATCACTCTTTAGACATTTCCATGTTTGTCTACCCTTCAGATTCCAAGGATACCTTAGAGAGTCTCAGGAGACGCATCGCCGAGATGGAAGCGGAAATTAATACCGATATCGAACGAGGCCGCATCCCCCGTGCCGCCACCGAAGCGGGCTTGGAAGACGCTAAAGTTCTCCAATCACAGCTGGTCAAGGGAGCCGAAAGATTTTTCCAGTTCTCTCTATATATCAGCATCTCCGCTGATTCCGAAAAAGAACTAAACACCTCCACCGCTCAGATTCAGTCCATGTTGGCTTCTCTCTTGATTATCAGCAAAATTGCTTCCCTCTCTATGGAAGATGCTTTCAAAAGCACCCTTCCTTACTGCAAGGACAAGCTGATGTTAACGAGAAATATGGACACGACGGCTCTCTCTACTACTTTTCCTTTTACTTCCTCAGAACTTTCTGATAACCAAGGGATTCTTTACGGCGTCAATGCCCACAACGACTCCCTGGTTATCTTCGACCGTTTCTCTCTGGAAAATGCCAACATGCTGATACTGGCCACTTCCGGTGCCGGCAAGTCATACGCTGTCAAGCTCGAGATCCTTCGCTCTCTGATGTTCGACTGTCAAGTCATTATTCTCGATCCTGAAAACGAGTATGAGATGGTCACTAAGTCTGTCGGCGGCAACTATCTCTCTTTTTCTACCAGCTCTCAACACAAAATTAATCCTTTCCAGATAGCCCGCCCCAAAGAAAGTACCGAAGATGAAATGGGTTATAAATATCTTTTTCTCATGTCTCTCCTCAAGATCATGATTGGCCAGATGGACCCTATCGAAGAGGCTACTATGAATAGGGCTCTCGTCCTGACCTATCGTCAAAAAGGCATTACCGAAGACCCAGCCACCCATACTCTCGAACCACCTCGCATGGAAGATCTTTATCGCTCTCTTATTGGTATGGAAGAATCAGTCAGTAAAACATTGGCCGCCAGACTCGAGCGGTTTGTCATGGGTGCCGTCAAGGGAATTTTCGACCAGCAAAGCAATATTGACATCAACGCTCCCATCACCGTTTTTACTCTTCGAGATACCGCCGATGAGATTCGGCCCATCATCATGTTTATGATTCTGGACTTTGTCTGGAATGAAGTGCGAAAAAATCTTCGCAAAAGAATGCTTGTCGTCGATGAGGCCTGGTACCTCATGCGTTACGAAGACTCTGCCAAAATTCTTCAGGGCTTCGTTAAACGCGCACGTAAGTATTACTTCGGTGTATCTATCATTTCTCAGAACGTTGATGACTTTCTTGGTTCGGCTTATGGTAAAGCCATTATCACGAACTCCGCCCTCAAACTACTCCTCAAACAGTCATCCGCTGCCATCAACCAGATCTCCGAAGTTTTCTATCTTTCTCAAGGCGAAAAACAACTATTACTTTCGGCCGGAGTCGGAGAGGGTATTTTCTTTGCCGGTATGAACCACGTCGCCATCAAAATTATTTCCTCCGCCGATGAACATGCCTTAGCCACCAGTAAGCCTGCAGAAATTTTGGAAAGACAGAAACAAGAAAAAGCCCAAGCAGCCGCCGAAGCCGCTTCCCAAATACAACCACAGCTAAGTAATTCCTAACCATGGCCAATCACGAACAGGACATCTATGATCTTGGACAGGTTCAAAAATATTTTCCAAAAAAATTAGAGGATCTTTCAGAACAAGAAAGAGCAGAGGCCTTACGACTTTTCAGTATAGGAGCTGGGTTTTATAACCAGTTTTTTCGAAAAGGTTCCGGTCACAAAGTAACCCCCTATACTTTTCAAAAAGAAGCCTCACCGGACGAAATTCAGCAAATCATAAATTATTTGTCGAAAGAAGAGGAGGAGGAAACCAAAAAAACCAAAACTCCGGCCAAAGAAGAGTCGTCGGTTCCACCGGAGATCGAAGGTCTTGTCGAAGAATACCGTCAAAATCAAGAACGTCTAAACGAAGAAGAGGTCAAATCCAGTGGTCAACGCACCGTCGCCGAACAAGTCAAAATTGCTCTCTCCCACTCCAAAATCCGTGAGCAAATTATGGCCAATCGCCGAGAACGTGAAGCCGCAGGTGAAAAGTTTCAAGACCCAAACGAAGTAATCGTTAATCTGGGAGATCCAAAAAGCCAGAGTATCAACGCTGTTCTTTCCACCACCAAAAAAGCCATTGACTCTATCGCTTACACGTATCCTGGTTTTTCTTCTCTCTCAACTTCAGTTCAAAGACAGGTCATCAACGATGCTGTTGACCTAAGTTTAGCTGGTATTGATGATTTAGACGTCGCTATTCAAACCGCCTCCATCCAACTAGGTGTTGATAGGATTCCCTCTAGCTACATTTCTGAGGTAGCTCGTGAGCTAAGTGATATAGAGAAAGATTCCGAAGAGCTGGAAGAAAGTCTTTCACAAAACGAATATGCCATTGACAGTTTAAAAGCTAAAACCACACTATCTGACTCGGAACAACAGCAGTTAAATAAACTTCTTAAAGAAAATAACATTCTCACCTCCGGACTTAACAAGGCTTCTACCCGTTTCATCGATTTTGTCGATTCACAGAATGAAAGATATGGTCAATATCTTGCCGAAAAAAGGGACCACCTCAGAACCAACCCGGATCTGGATGAACTTACCCTTGCCGCAAACACCAAAAGAGACAATCTTCACGAAAATCTTCTCAAAAACGGAGTTACTCCTAGAGGTTTTTCCGATCTGGACAAAATTGCCGGTTTGGTCACCGTCATTCAAAAAGACATTCCTGGCCTTCATCAATATGCCAGTTACGAAGGAGCTCAAGCCGCCGCCATCATTGGAGGAGGTCAGGGCCAGGCAATACTGGCCTATTCCAAAGGAGTCACCGGTGGAGTACTACGCCAAGCGGAAAAATATGCCGCTGCTAATCCCAATTCTGCTACAGCCAAATTTCTCGCCAACAATACTAAGGTTTTTCAAGCCGCCAGACGCTCCATTCGTGAAATAGAAAATTCCAAACTTGGAAAAGATGTTCTTCAGGCAGTCAGTAAGGGCAATCAAATCATCGGTATCGTCACCAATCCAGTCGGCGCTCTCAAACAATGGGCCGGTCAAAAAGCCGGCGAACAAATAGCTAAGAGGTTGGTTGAAAGATTCGGGAGTGAGGCTCTCAAGAATGCCGCCAATCTGTTGTTGAAGGAGGGTCTCAAAGATGGAGTCAAAAAGCTAGCCTCTCAAGCTCTATCCAAAGTGGCTATCAAAGTTGCTACATGGGCGGCTTTAAAGTTAGGAATCAGTCTTACTGCCGAATCTTTGAACGCTATCATGCCCGGGCTAGGAGTTATTGTCGACATTGTTGTTCAAGCCGTAATATATATCGCCGAAAAAACTATTGGTGCTGGCTATCAAGCCATGCAAAGTACGGCTAGAGAAATCTGGGGAGAGGAACTCAAACCCCGCGATTTACTCGCTCCTCTGGCAGCATTGGGTGGACTCGCGGTTGCTCTATTTGGTACATTGAAGGCTGCTCAAAGAACCGCCCAAATAGCTGTAGTATCCGCCGCAGGTATCGTTATAGGATCTGTCAGTATTCTGTTAATTTATCTTTCTCTCGCCTTCCTAATTGCCCCCATGCTTTCCGCTTTGGTGCAACTTGATAGTTTGGAGAAGGTTAAGTATTCCGAATATGCCGCGCCAGTCACCGCTACCAACTGTTCCAACGTACCTTGGCCCTTTTCAGACACTCATCCAATTACACAAGGCCCTCGTCAAACAACTACCAGTTGTACCCACGCCGGCGACATCGCAGAATCTGCTGATTTCAGTGTCACTGTCGGAACTCCTATATTAAGCATTTTCTCCGGAAAGATCGACTTCGCCGGATGGAGCGATGATGGCTATGGAAACAATGTTAAAATGACGGCAACCACCGACACGGGCACAAGCTTTACTGTCATTTACGGTCACTTCTCCAAAGTTTCAGTGACTACAGGTAGTACTGTTCAAGTTGGAGCTCAGTTGGGCTTATCGGGAAGCACTGGCTACAGCACAGGCCCTCATCTCCATCTCGGCTATCGTGGTATCGAATACAACTCGTGTCCTGCTGGCAATTTTAGAATTAACGAAAACTGTTGCACAACCGATACTTGCAATCAGCCATAACGATTATGATAAAAATAAATACCCATCTTTCCAAAAAGACGATCCTATTCGGAACTGCTATCCTCTTGCCTCTCGTAATTCTCACAAGTTATTACTTGGCCTCCCGAACATCAAAAAACCAAGCAGCAACCATCAATCCTGAACCTGTTTCCACCAAAGAATCCTCTCCTTCTGCCGATCAAAATCCTTTCCAGAACAAATCCACCAAGTTAGAAGTAAATTGGGAAAATGCCAAAATCAATTTTCAAAAAGGGAACTACCCTACGTACGAGACAACACCTATTATCAATGATGTAAATGTCGACTCGTTTGCCTCAATTCTCGGTTTTTCCGGCACAGATAGAAAGACATTACCAGACAATGATGCAATCTGGAAAAAAGGAAAGGAAACACTCCTTTATATTTCATCGGAGAACACTTTGGATTATCAAAATGAAAAGGTCTATGTTGGACCTTCCAGATTCAACGAAGCCAACCTTATCAACCGGGCCAAACAATATGCCTCCAATCTGTTCTCTCATACGGAGCTAGTACCTTCTCCTGTTACCTATTTCGGGGATAATGCCTATGAGCCAAATATTACCAATGTCAACAACTCACTCTTAGCCCAAATCAACTTTAACCAAACTATAGGCGGCCATCTTGTAATACCGGCCAATCTAAAATCAGAGTACTTCATTTCGTTGTTTATTACCCCTGATCTAACTATTCAAACATTCAAAAGCTCTCCCGGCTATCAATCGGCCAGAATTGCTTCAGGGGCTTCACTGGCAGATTTTGATAAGCTTAAGACTATTCCCGCTAACTATTTTAGAAAAATAACAAACATGCCATTAGAAATAGAATCTATCATTACTTTCTCCAAAAAACTATATTATTCTGTCTCCTCTGTTGACATTGCTTATACAATTATTGGCTCCAAGGCCGTACCTGTTTACTATATCGACGGCACTGTTTACGGAGATAACATAAAAGTCAGTGACCATGTTGTTTACTTGGCGCCCTTGAACTAGTTCTGCGTCCTCACCGGCATCACCACCTGAATCCAGCCATCATCATCTTCTCGCTTAAAGACACTTGGCTTCAACTCTCCTTCAGTCTCCCATACCACCCTTTCACTATTATTCACTCCAAGGTAGTCTAGTAAATATCTGGCATTGAAAGCCACTGTCAGCCCGTCTCCTTCAACTTCCGTTTCGATCTCTGTTGAATTACTTCCAAGTTGGCTACTTTCAGCTTTTACGATTAGCTTTTCTCCTTCAATTGCCATCTTCACAATGTTGGCATTGTCCCTGGCAAACAAATTGGCTCTTTTGACGGCCTCTAATAGCTCTTCTCTGTTAAAGATGGCTTTTGTTGAATAGGTGTTCGGCATTATCTGTTGGTAGGGTGGAAACTCCCCTGCAATCAGTCGAGATGAGACTTCCATGTCGGCGATAGAAAATATTACCTGTTGATTATCTTTATCAAACTCAATTCCAAAAGAATCTTCTCCTGTTTCGGCCAACACTTTAGATACTTCCTGAAGAGACCTTGCCGGAAGAATAAACTTTGTGTTTTTCTCAACACTGGTTTTTACCACGTTAAGTTTGTCGACACATAGTCTATATCCATCCGTAGCCGCCAATACTGTTCTGTTTTCTTCCAAGCTCCAGAGAACTCCTGTCAACACCGGCCTAGTATCGTCCTTAGCCGCCGAAATACATACCCTATCCATCTTTTGCCGAAACTCACCACTCTTCAAAGTAATTTGAGTTTTCTTTGCTCTAGGAATGCTTGGAAAATCTTCCACTCCTTGGCCTACCACCTCAGCATTAATTCCTTTCGCCAAGACTTTCAAAGAATTCTTTTCTGCCGAAAGAGTCACATTTCCTGCTGGCAGACTGGCAACTAGTTCTCCAAAAAGTTTTGCGGGCACTACCATTTCACCTTCTTCGTCAATCTTGGCCGGTAACTTCACCCAAAAACTCACTTCCAAATCCGTTGACACCAAATTCACTTCATCCTTTGTTATTTTCAAAAGTACTCCCGAAAGAATTGGAAGCTGAGGTCTTACACCAATACCTCTATTTACAATTCCCAGATATTTCTTTAAATCCGTTGACTGTACAGTTATCTTCATTTGTTTCTAGTATACATAATCTTCATGGCCATTCCGACCGAATGTTTTATGACATTGTAATCTGTTTAAGTTATTTGTTATTTCTTTACTGTTATATTGTTTTATTTAAATAAAAACAGTAGTGAATAGTAGTAGAAGTGGTGGACAAGTGGACAATAGCTTTACCACTTGCCTACTTTCTCTGTTGTTAATCTTTTATCGACTCTTACATCCACCCTTTCTATTCAAAAGTCAACAAATCCCTTCTTGACCGATTGCTATCAACTCTCTTTCTGTGTGGATTCTTTTCTGAATAACTTGATTGCTTATCCACCCATTTCTAAACAATCTAATACTTCTTCACAGTTGTTGAAGATATCCACAGAGCGTGGATAAGATGTGGATAGTTAAGTGTATAACGCTTGCTTCAAAGCCATCACCTTTCGCCGTATATCCATGTTTTTTTCAATTTCCAGTTCCATTTTATCGCATGCATGCATGACAGTGGTGTGATCTCGACCTCCCATTAGTTCTGCCACCTCCGTTAAGTTTAGTTTTAATGTTTCTCTCAGAATGTACATCGCGATATGTCTCGCCACTACCAAGTCAGCCTTCCGGCTTTCTCCTAAAAGATCTTTGTTTCTAAAATCAAAATACTTAGCCACAGTCGAAATTACCTTGATCGGTCGCACCTTAATATCTTTCACTGTATTGGCCGGGAGTCCCATCGTCTGCTGAACCATCTCTCTCGTCAAGACTCCTCCGTCAATACTGGCTCCTGTTGCCAGTCTGACAAAGGTACCCTCAAGCTCGCGGGCGTTCGTTGGGAAACTATTAGCAATCAGTTCAAAGGCACTATCCTCAACCTCAGCTTTAATATCCAGCGCCCGCTGGCGCAATATCGCCACTCTCATTTCATAATCCGGTAATCCAATGTCCACCATCATTCCTCCAAGGAACCTGCTTCGCAGTCTATCCTCCAAACCGACAATCTCCTGAGGCTTCCGGTCACTTGTCATGATGATCTGTGCTTGTTTATTTGTCAGCTCGTTAAAAGTATGGAAAAACTCTTCTTGAGTTGAATCCTTTCCACCAAAGAATTGGACATCGTCTACTAGTAGCGCTCCCACTTGCCGGTATTTCTTTTTAAAGGCATCCGTCATTTTTGATTTGAAAGAACCAACCAGGTCGTTAGTAAATTGCTCACTGGTCACACAGACTACTTTACCAACTCCTTTTCTGACTAGTTCGTGCCCTACAGCATGCATCAAATGTGTCTTCCCTACTCCGACCCCTCCATAGATAAATAGTGGATTGTGTCTGGTGCCCGGGTAATCTACCACTGCTTTGGCCGCCGCAAAAGCTAAGCGGTTCGAACTCCCCACCATATATGATTCAAAGACGTAACGCGGGTTTAGATTAGTTCCTGTTTGTCTATTCTCTTCCGGCGGAGTAAAAAGTCCAATATTTGTCTCCCTAATCTCAGAGTCTTTAAGCTCTTTCTTACTGGCCTCAACTTCTCTTGTTGCCTCTACCACAACCAAGGCCATATCACATTTCTTGCCGGTGATCTTCTCCGCTGCCTGTTTGATAATGCTGTAATACTTGGTTTCAATGGTGTGGCTTAAGAACATCGAAGAGGCCGCCAGTTCTAAAAGAAGTCTTTGTTCGTCAATTGGTGTCACCGATCTGAGAAAACAAGGCTTGATAAAGCCCGCAAAACTGGCGGGAGACATGGAAACACCTAACTCGCCGCAAATGCTATGCCACAACTTCTCACTGTCCATACGCCCATTCTCACTACTTATCCACATTTTTACAACCCCCAATTTACCCAAAAAGAATAATACTATCCACATCACCTCCTTTGAGGGTATAATGTCCTGTTCCCATCAATGTTAAAATAATCATATGCCCAAAAGAGTCTACCAACCCAAAAAAGTCAAACGTATTAGAAAACACGGTTTTCGTATTAAGATGGCCAGTGCCTCAGGTCGTAATGTCATCAAACGCCGACGTGCTAAGGGTCGAACCAAGTTAGCGCTCTAACATGCCACTTCCGGCCATAAACCGGCTTCCCTTACGCAAAGAAAGAGATCGTCTCACCCGTGAAGGAAAATCTTTCCACACCCGCCACTTCACCCTCGTCACCGCCCCTATCCCCGTCATCCCGATCTCTTCGTCATTGCGAGGAGGCAAAGCCGACGTGGCAATCTCACTCCATCAAGTTCCCCGCTTCTCCATCCTGCTCTCCAAAAAAACCGCCCGTCTCGCCGTCGACCGCAATCAAATCAAGCGTGTCACCTCTGCTCTCCTGGCCGAACTCCACTCCCAATTCCCTTCAGCCGACTACCTGGTCATCCCCAAACGTTCCGTCCTCAACACCCCTCACTCAGATCTTCTCTCCGACCTCTCCTCCCTCCTCCCCAAGCTCAAATAGTTACATCCTCCGACCTCTCCCTGACATCCCATAACTATCTTTTTGCCCGATTTGAAGGTACAATCCCCTCTTAGAACGCATCCGCACTCTAAAAAGGAGAATTTACCCATGTCATGGATTGACGACGCCAAAAAACAAGCCGAGCTCAAGCACATTCAGGAAAGTTATTCCCGAAGATATTGAAGCCATCGAAAAAGTATTAGAAAAATCAAAGGATGAAGGAATAATAATAGTTTCCGTCAAAATGGGACGAAGTGGAGATGGTAGTCTTCGAGAAGTTGGAAATTTTGAGCAACTGAGGCATCGTGGTACAAGTATGGGTAGTGATATGGGCGAATCTGACTACGATTACACTAGTTGCTTAGTCATTCAATGGAATTTGAGATTTAGAAATGAGAACGGATCTTTCTGCGAGAAGGAATTAAATTTGGGTATAAATTGTGAAGATAACACTTTTGTACCAACAATGACCGCAAAAGAATTTGAGGAAGAAATACGGAAATGGCTTGTCAGCATATTTTATTAACAACAAAACTACCAACAGGGTTCACCACCTTGTTTTTTTATTGTCAAGAACCCGTCATTTCGACCGAAGTGGAGAAATCTCAAAGTATTCGCATCAAAATGGAGTGAGATCTTCCCCTACGGGGATCAACGAGACTCACTAAACTCGAGATGACAAATAAATAATACTTAACTCCAATAATGCTAATTATTGACTTCGGGTATCTTATGGCATAAATTAAATATATGCCCAAAAAAGTAATTGATCCTACCAAGATCGCTATTTTTCAGAAGAAAGAAATCCGCAAAACCATTTACAAAAACGAATGGTGGTTTGTGATTACTGATATTGTAGTGGCCTTAACCGATTCCGTTCAACCTGTCGGATATATAAAAGATATGCGACGCAGAGATGAACAACTCTCCAAAGGGTGGGGGCAGATCGCCACCCCCCTTTCAATCGCAACCAGTGGAGGTAATCAAAAGATAAATTGTGCCAATACAGAAGGCATCTTCCGAATCATCCAATCGATCCCCTCTCCCAAAGCCGAACCATTCAAGCGTTGGCTGGCCAAAGTCGGCTACGAAAGAATCCAAGAAATAGAAGATCCGGAACTCGCCCAAAAAAGAGCCAGAGCCATTTACAAAGCCAAAGGCTACCCCGATAGTTGGATAGAAAAACGCATAAGGTCAATCGCTATTCGTGAAGATCTCACCGAACAATGGGAAATTCACGGAGTCAATCTCCAAAAGGAATATGCCATTCTTACGGCCGAAATCTCCCAAGCCGCTTTTGGAGTCACTCCCTCACAACACAAACAGATAAAGGGATTGGAAAGACAAAATCTCCGGGATCACATGTCCGACCTGGAACTACTCTTCTCCATGCTAGGGGAAGCTTCCACTACCGCCATTACCAAGACCGAACACCCCAAAGGTTTCACCGAAAACAAAAAGGTCTCTCGTCGAGGTGGAAAGATCGCCGGAGATGCTCGGGTAAACCTGGAAAAAGAAATCGGCCAGAGTGTTGTCACACCCAAAAACTTCCTCCCCAATCAAAATGACAAAAAGAAACTAAAATAATCAGTCATTCCCGACCTGAGTGGGCCTCTGCTACCCGAAGAGGTAACTCTATACAAATTACTCCAAAAATTTGATTTTTTGAGTTCTTCCGCAACACAAATGTAAAATATACAATGTAAAATCTAAAATATTTATGATTTCTTTTTACCAAAAATATATCTCTCCCTATTACCACACACTAGGCCACGCTCTATTTGGCAATTCCTTTGCCTGTCGCTTCTCCCCTACCTGCTCCGAGTATGCCAAAGAATCCTACCGCCTTCATGGTATCATTATCGGGACAAAACTCAGTCTCGGCCGTTTTCTCCGTTGTCAACCCTTTAGTAAAGGAGGAATCGACCCCGTCCCACCCCGCCAAGCGGCAGGGCCTGCTAAAATCAAATAACTATGCTCGCACCAATTAACTACGTCCTCTATCAAATCCTAGTCTTCTTTTATAGTCTTTTTGGTGGCAATCTCGGTTTGCCTATTATCGCCATCACCCTTATCACCAAATTCCTATTAATCCCCTTCGTTCTTCCTTCGATGAAGTCTGCGAAAAAAATGCAGGAACTCAAGCCGGCTTTGGATAGACTCAAAGAAAAGCACAAGGACAAAAAAAAACTCCAAGTGGCTCAAATGGCACTCTACAAAGAGCAAGGTATCAACCCTGCCGCCGGCTGTCTACCTCAGATAGTTCAAATTATCATTCTTATTTCCCTCTACCAGGTCTTCATGGAGTTCATCAAACAGCCTTCCATCGGAGGTCTTCTCGTAAATCCTCACTTCCTTTATCTGGATCTTACCAAGCCGGACCACACTTATATCATGCCTGTGCTGGCCGGAGTCACTCAATTCATCTTTTCGCTTATGATGCAGTCCGGCGTCGAGTCCCATATTCAAAACCCCAAACAGAAAGAAGAAAAGAAAAAAGAAGAGAACAGTTTGGAAATGGCCACCAGTATGCAGCAACAGATGCTCTACATGATGCCCGTTATGACCGTTATCATCTCCCTGAACTTCCAGTCTGGGCTTATCCTCTACTGGGTCGTCTCCACCATTTTCTCGATTGTTCAGCAATACTACTTCTCCGGCTTGGGAGGTGTAAAACCCTTCCTTCTTAAATTAAGGATTATCAAACAGTAATAACATGGACCAATCAAAGGTTACCGAAATACTTTCCAACGTTTTAACTCAGCTGGAGCTTAACGAGGATCAAATCAAAATAGAAGTTGTCGACGAGGACAATATCAATATTCTCCTGACCCCTTCTACAGACGCCGCCGGTATCTTTGTCGGACATCATGGTGAGGGCCTGGCTTCTCTCCGCATGATTTTCTCTCTTATGATCTACCAACGCTTCAGTGTCTGGCCCAAACTTCACATCAACGTCAACGACTACCAGGAGCGTCGGGAAGATTCGCTCAAAGAACTCGCTCAAGACGCTGCGGATAGAGCCGTCTCTCTCCAAAAGGAAATAATCCTTCCCAACCTCAGCTCTTTCGAGCGACGCATTATCCACCTGTTTCTTGAAGAGTACAAGGGAGTCCGCACCGAGTCCCGTGGTGAAGCCCCCTACCGCCAAATGGTCATCATCCCCACCGCCGAGTAAATATTCCTAAAATCGCGTTTTAGCATAGGTAATTCACCGCAGACCATGTGCCTTCAGGAAATTATCCGGAGTCGCAAAAGCGTGGTATTTTTCTGTTAAGAAAAATTTTTGAGACGAGGCTAAAACAACCGCGAATCGCCGGAATGAGCGGATTGTGGTTTCCACGAAGGGATATGGTCGAGAGGTGAGGCAGTTCCTGACTAGGGTACAATCTGAGTAGTGTTTTCTACCATCTTTCTCCAACTAATTGTCTTCTTCCTTCCCACCCAACTTGGTCTTCATTTTTGGCCTGAGTTCTCCCGCGCAGCTGGAATCAAAGTCGACTATCTCTCCCCCACACTTTATCTAGTCGACCTACTACTCATTTTCTATATTTCTCTATCGTTCTCCTCAATCATAAAATGGATTCGGCACCATCTTTCTCCAGTTCTTATCTTCTTAGTCTTTGTTTTCGTTAACACTTTCTTTAGTATCTCGCCTCTAAACGCTTTGTTTTGGTGGGCTCATTTAATCCTCTACACCGTCTTTTTTCTAGTCCTTCGTCTGAGAAAGGTTCGTTGGACAGATATCAAAACTCCCCTGCTCGCCTCTACACTTCTGATAATTTTTTTGGAAGTCATCCAGCTTGTAAACCAGTCCTCTGTTGGCGGACTCTTCTATTGGCTCGGAGAACGAGCGTTTAGTACCTCCACTCCTGGGCTCGCACGAATTTCCTTCTTTGGCCACGATTTTGTTCGTGCTCCTTCAACTTTTTCCCACCCAAACTCTCTGGCTGGATACTTAATGGTTGTCTATTATTTGTTTCATGTATACAGATCCTCACTTTGGCAAAGGCTCGTGATCTTTCTCGGCCTTCTTCTGACTTTTTCAAAAGCAGCCCTATTAGCATTCCTTCTTGTTATTTCTCTTCATGCAAACCCCGTCTTTTTGATTTGGTTCTTTACTATATTCTCTTTCCTACAACCTTTTGTTTCCGCAATACCCACTTCTATTCAATTCATTTCGGATCGTGTGTTTCTCCTAACGCCAACAAAAGACATTATTCTGGAATCCTCTCTTATGGGAGTCGGTCTTGGAGGCTTCATTCCGTCTCTCGCTCTCCATCTCCCGGGATCTCATCTTTTGTCGGAAAAACTCCAACCCGTCCACAACCTTCCCCTACTCCTCCTGTCGGAAATTGGTCTGATCGGTCTCGGAATCATAATCCTTCTTATTCGGAACAAATATAAGAAAAACCACTATAAAAAGATTCTCGCCTTACTGGCTATTGTCATAATCACCGGAGCCTTTGATCATTATTGGTGGACCTTGCCACAAAACAAGCTAATACTTCTTCTCGCAGGCGCCGTTTTGTTGTAGACTATGGCTATGTCAAAAACGCTCGACTTTCTGGAAATCAACACCGACGGCGGATCCCGGGGAAACCCCGGACCGGCGGCTATTGGCGTCGTGGCAAAGAGTCAAGGACTGGTAATTTTCACTCTTTCTGAAAAAATAGGCGAAAACACCAATAACGTTGCCGAATACACCGCAGTTCTCCGTGCCTTGGAAAAAATAGAAGAGGATAAAATTTTTACGGAAAAAATTCGTTTCGTTCTGGACTCAGAATTAATTGTCAAACAAATCACCGGTCTCTACAAAGTCAAGCAACCACACCTCCAAGTATTACGCAAACAGATTATTGACTTGATCAAAAAGCTGAGAGACACAGGACAAATAAAATTGATGTCTTTTGTAAATGTCTTAAGGGATAGAAACAAGGAAGCTGACAGACTTGTAAACGAAGCACTCGATAGTTAGACTCTCAACTTTCACAAAGAAAAAATTCAGCAGAATGAGGATTCCTTGGCTATGCATAGTATGTGGACAAGTCTAATTGATCCTGTGCCCAGATTTTCACATGTAGAAAGTAAGTACAAGAAAAGGAAACACCAGGCAGAAGAGATGCAAAAAAACGAGGCTAGAAAAAAAGCAAAATAAGTAAGAACGAAAAAAAGTAAAAGTATAAAACAGGAAATCATCTATACTTAATTCATGGACGCGGGAAAAATTAAGATTGCTGTCTGGAGCAACAACTCGTTTGTGGAGGATTCTTTCGTTGGTCAGACGAGTGTCCTTGAGCTGGATTTTAAAGAGTTCAAAACCACCGTCTCGACACCCTATTTCCTTGCCATCATAGACTTGGATAAAAGCCTCTCGAACGTAAGTCAACAACTAATAGACCTGTATTCGTTGGCGCGTGAAAAAGATCAAAAACTGGCCGTCATCCTACTTCACGGCGCTGAAGTCGACACCGAAAAAAACCTCTACTTCCAGGAACTACTTGGTAAAATGGGGGGAGATAGGCCTTTACATCGTCTAGTAATCGTTAAAGATCTCTTTCAGGTTAATCTTCTCTATTCCGAAACCTACCTCGAAAAATATATCTTGGAGGCGATTGCTGATCGAAAAATTATCATATCCGTAAAAGGCGAAAACACGCTGTTCCCAATATCTTTTTCAGATATAACAAACTGCCTTAAAAAAATTCTTTTTCTTCAGGGTACTGCCGGCAAAACTTTCTGGGTGCTGGGAGATCCTGTTACCGACCTTGAAATAGCATACCTTATTAAAAAAAATCTTGAGGATACCGAAGGGGCCGAGTTCGAAATTGATGCCACAGGAGAGAACCAGAAACTCTCTCTAGATCTTAATGCCTTGGGAAATCAGACAAGAGCAATGCTCACCTGGGAGCCCAAAGAGGAGTTCTCGTCAAGTCTCAAGGACGCTGTTCATCGGCTTTCCGAGGACCGGTCCCTATTGCTTACGAAACTTCATCATAACCAAAAACAGAACGGCTCACCCGCACAAAAAACAATCGAAAAATACTTCCGGATTTTCACGAAGACCATCCTCACGATAAAACTCAAAAAGAAAGAAATCAAAAACATCGAAACTAGCCGACAACTGCTGCGCAGCCTTTTTGAAAGGCTACTAATTTTGGCAACCTCGGTGTATCTAATTCTCACTGTGAGTTTTATTATGTTTACCTCACTCTCTCTGAGATACGTCGAAAAAACCTTATTTGTTATGAGGAGGGGAGATATTGCCACCTCGGTCAAATATCTCAAACAATCTAGATTCTTTTCCAAAATAGGGGAAGACAGTTACTCTGCCATCTCCCCATTAATCTCCTTGATAGCAGACGACATCCACGAAAAGAACTACAACCTCTTTATTTTTCTTCATTATTCGCAGTCTAGTCTGGTCAGCCTCCAGCAAACATATCAGTTAGCCGAAAGTATTTATCGGACCATAGGTGACACTTCGAAAGGTCAGTTTTATATCGATTCCAGTCTTGCGCTGCGCTCAAATCTTAGCCAAGTATATGAAAATCTGAATCAAATTGAACTGCTTAGCGGACAGGGAAAACTCCCCAAAATACTTCAAGACAAGATAAGCTCTAGTCCGGAATTCAAAAACTTGAAACTGATTGAACAACAAATCACTGATCTACTAAAAACTATCGAACTTATTCCGGCCTTTCTGGCGGGGGACTCAGCCAAGAATATTGTCATTCTGTTTCAAAACAGCCAAGAAATCCGCAGTACTGGAGGAGCCATCGACTATATCTTGGCGCTTGTCCTCGACCAGGGACGTGTTGTGTCCAAAAATATATACCGTAGCGACGAGATTGATAAATTGGCCGTGGGTATTATTAGTGCGCCCCCTTTTGTCAGCCAATTTACCGGCCTAAGCGATTGGAAGATGAGAGATCTCAATTACAATCCGGACTTTCCCCAGACGGCGACCAACGTCTCTTGGTTTATAGAAAAGACTCTGAAGTTCAAGCCGGACATCATCATGGCCATGAACGACAAACTCATCAGCAGTTTGCTGATTGAAGACAAGGGGGTTATGTTACAAGGCCAAAATATTACCGCAGACTCGTTCAGACAAGAATTGAGGTCTGTTTCACCCAGCTCTCTTTACAGAGACCTTATCAACTATTATCTGGATGGTATTTTCAACCACACCCGAACGCTCGTATCCCTTGGCAGGGTAATTGCCAAGCAGTCGGACGAAAATCAATTACTGTTTTGGTCAGCGGACGACAATGTTGAAGAGTCAATAATCACTCAATCCTTTGCTGGCGCGCTCTATCCGCACTCATGTCATGGGGGACTATCAAACGTTCGAACCTGCATAGCTCAAACGACCTATTTAAATGAGTCAAACTATTCTCTCTTACCGCTTTCCGACATCCTTGAACGCAAGACTCTACACACGGTCTGGCTTGAACCGGATATCATCAGGCACGAATATCACCTTCAGTATCAATTCAAGGACAAGATAACCAATCAGAATCGGGACATTAATGAACTCTTTCAAATTTATGCTCCACAAAACTCTACGCTGGATCAGGTTCAACTTGACGACAAGATTCTCTCTCTACGCTTGGGCACAGAACAACAAGACAATGACTTGAAAAGGTTCCAATTTCCCATATCTTTCACCCTCAATCAACCGCATAACCTTATCTTTAGATTTAGTACTCGCCTATCAAACACCAGCCTCCTTCCTTATGCTTATTCTCTGACCGAATACCACCAGCCGGGAATTTCCAACCAGTATGCAGAGTTAAACATCAACATCCCGGAAACGGCGAGACCGGCAACAATCACCTCCCCAGTTAGTACTGGACCAAACAGTTTAAAGCTGGTTATGCCGGCCAAAACAACTACCTTTGGTGTCAGCTTGACAGTTGGAAGTCGGTAACGCTTGAGAAGGCAGGCATTCTAAGATACAATACCACTCATGAACAAATATGTATTAAAGGCCGAAAAACGAATTTTAACAGGCAGCAAGGTAAAGAAGCTCAGACGACAGGGAGTCATTCCTGCCAACGTCTTTGGCCACACCATCAAAAGCCAGGCAATTCAAGTTTCCGAGGTCGAATTCAGTCGTGTTTACAAAGATGCAGGAGAGACCAGTCTTATCTGGCTTAAAGTCGAAGGTGAAGATAAAGAAAGGCCTACACTCATTAAAGCCTTAACCAACAACCCTACAACCGGTAAGAGGTATCATGTTGATTTCCACCAGGTTAATCTGAAGGAAAAAGTCTCCGCCAATGTGCCTGTAGAAATCACTGGTGAAGCTCAAATGGTTAAAGATGGTTTGGCCGTACTGGATATCAACTTGCATGAAATTGAAGTTGAGGCTCTGCCTACCGATATTCCCGAAAGTGTCATTTTCGACATATCTACTCTCAAGGAAATCGGTGACAATCTTAAGCTTTCGGATGTTAAGATCCCGGCAGAGGTCTCCGTGTTGACCGACTTAGAGACAATTATCGTCGCTCTAGGTGCTCCTCAGAAGGAAGAAGCTCTGCTGGTTGAAGAAGTCCCGGCAGAGGCTGAGGTTACCGGTACTGTACCAACCGAAGGCGAAGCTACCGCAGGCGAGAAGCCAGCTGAGACTCCAAAGGCCGAATAATTCATTGCCATTGCCCGCCTAGCCCAGTCACCGGCTCCGGTCAAACTTGACACAGCATATTCTCGATCCTATAATACCCAACTGTAAGGCCACTTTAACTAAAGGAGTTGAAATGACAGCGAATTCTGGGAATAATATGCTTCGGAAAATCGTGATCGTTGTAATGTCCTTAATTGCCTCGATCTATGTGGGGTGGTTACTTTCCCACTGGGGAATCATATTCGGAATCGTTGTTGGGGGTGCTCTCTTTGTCATCTCCGTCTACTCCGGAATGAAAAACCCAAACAGTTTTTTCAAACAGTGGTAAACCAAACTCCCCGCACAGAACCGTCCTTTAAAAAGGGGCGGTTTTTATTTTTAAAAATAACTACCACTTTTCAGAGATAAGTAACTTTTGATTTGAATACACCTCTTTCCATACCGCTTCCGTTACAAAGGGGACAAAAGGATGAAGCATTACCAAAAATGATTTGAACCCATCCTTTAGAACCTCATCGCTTATCTTTCCTTGCTTGTTCTCTTCTATCTGCACATCACAGAACCAGTGCCAAAATTCATTATAGACATACTCCGCCGCCAGACCGACCCGGTTCTCCTCTAGCAGTCTCGTCAATTCCTGCCTTACCTCTTGAATTTTCATCCTAAAATCATCGTCTCGTTCATTGTTTCCTGCCTTAAGTTCTTGAGTTATTGATGTTTTGAGATCTTGAACATATCGTCCCGCATTCCAAATTTTATTTGCAAAATTTCTCATTCCTCTTACCTTATTTTCTCCGGTGTTACTATCTTGTCCTGCTGTAGTACTCATCACCAGAGCCATTCTCAGGGAATCTGCTCCATATTTTTCAACCAGCTCCAGGGGGTTAATCACGTTTCCTATACTCTTGCTCATTTTTCTGCCCTGTTCATCTCTTACCAATCCATGTAAATACACTGTTTTGAATGGGGATTTCCCTGTCATATAAATCCCCAACATCATCATTCTCATTACCCAGAAGGGGAGAATGTCATAAGCTGTTTCCATGACCGTTGTTGGATAGAAAGCTTCAAAATCACCCGGCTTACCCGTTTCTAATGTGACTACCGGCCACTGGCCGGAAGAAAACCAGGTATCAAACGTGTCCGTTTCTTGTACCCACCCATCGCCTGGGCTCGTCTCACTCACTACGTAATCATCGTTTTGAGTTTTATACCACACCGGCATTCTTATTCCCCAAACAATCTGCCGGCTGATATTCCAGTCTCTTAGGTTTGTCAACCAATGCCGCAGTATCTTATCGTGGCCTGATCCCAAAATCACCGTTTCCCCTGAGTCTAATGCTGCAAGCGCTTTGTCGGCCAATGTTTTTACTTTTACAAAAAATTGTTTCATTGGCAGAGGCTCAATTGCTCGATGACATCGATAACAAGTACCCACACTGTGCAGGTATGGTTTTGTTTCCAACAAGGCTTCTCCCAAATCACTCGCGACTTTCTCTCTGGCCTCTGCCACACTCAATCCTTCATATTTCCCGGCGTTCTTAGTCATCTTGCCGTTGGTCCCAATTATCTGATGATCCCTCACTATTTCATCCATATTCCACCCTTGTCGTACCGCCACTTCCCAATCATTGTTGTCATGTGCCGGAGTAATTTTTACCGCCCCGGTTCCAAACTCCATATCCACCATTGAGTCTCCGACAATTGGGATCTCTCTACCTACCAAAGGCAAGATAACTTTCTGACCGATTAGGTGTTTGTATCTTAAGTCCTCTGGATTAACGGCCACGGCTACATCTCCGAGCATTGTCTCTGGTCTCGTTGTCGCTACTACTATTTGTCCATAGCGGATCATATACAGCTTGTCTTCTTTGTCCTCATGATCAACTTCCAGCTCGGAATAAGCGGTTCCACATTTGGTACAGTAATTTACTAGTTTTACACTTCTGTAAACCAATCCTTCTTCATGAAGTTTGAAGAAATTCTTTTTTACCTCTTTCACAATTTCCGGGTCAAGTGTAAATTTGTATCTACTCCAGTCTGCGCTTGCACCCAATCTCTTCATCTGATCAATGGCGACACCGGAGTTCTCGTGTACATAATCCCAGATCATCTGATAAAGGGTTTCTCGGTCAAAATCAAACCTGCTCTTACCCCGTTTTGTCAGTTTCTTTTCAAATACAAACTGGGTTTCGATTCCTGCGTGGTCTGTACCGGGTAACCAGAGAACAGCCTCACCCTTCATTCGGTGAAATCTGACAAATATATCTTCAATCGTTACAAACATTGCATGCCCCACGTGCAATGGATCGTTAGCGTTCGGGGGCGGCATGATAATTGTAAAAGTCTTCCGTCCTGTCTTCGCCACGTCGTCTCCGGCTAGAGGAGTAAAGACCCCACTATTCTCCCATTCCGTGTAGATTTTTGTCTCGCTGTCTTTGTGATTATAATTTTTATCCATAAAAGGTTTGTCATTGCGAAGTCATCTAAGGCGACTGTGGCAATCTATATAAATAATATCTTAAAAAACCCTCATCAATCTCCCTTCTGGGGGACTGACGAGGGCCTTTTGGGCGGTACCACCTCGCATTCTACTCTTTAACTTCTAGCTCACGGTTGACAACTCCGATCATCGCTCTCTTTGTTAATTCTATCATGGATTTGTTAAAGCCAAAAAAAGTCCGCTGGCTCAGTAGCGGACAATAAATCACCGGATGGTTCGAGGAGAGGGATGTGTCCTCGCTATCCTGTGTGTTTTAGCTTGAGCCCAATGCTTGAGAGTTTCTGGATCACTAAGTTTCTTTACTCTTCTCTCCAGATTCTTCTTCTAACCGTGATTGACGGCCACTCAAACATCCGCACGGAGCCTTCGTAGCCTTACGGCCAGTATTCTCCTCGACGTGACTAACTTCAAGTCTCATAGTATACACCAAAGGCTCTAATTTGTCAAGTAGTTTCACAATCAAGCCTACACTACAGCCAGGCTTGGATCTGGCCTTAAATCCATCTCAGATTCTTCAGGTCGCAGTAAGGCTGAAGCTCCTACCATGGCAGCATTGTCTCCACAATATTTAAGTTCAGGCACGAAGAATGACAATCCAGCCATTGCAATCTCTTGTCTCAGAGTCTCCCGCAACTTTTTGTTTGCCGCAACTCCGCCGGCCAAAAGGACGCTTTTAGGCTTAAATTGTTCCACTGCTAGCATTGTTTTCTTCACTAAGACCTCCGACACCGCCTGGCTAAACTCCCTCGCCACCAAATTTCTAAAACTTTCCTCCGATATCTGAGGATTGGCTTCTGAGAACTGACTTCGGTTTTCCACCATCCTAGCCACCGCGGCTTTTATTCCGGAGAAGCTCATCTCAAGTCTTGGATCATGGATCAATGGTCTGGGAAGCTTGAATAGATTCTTGTATTTATCCCATTCTTCATTTGTTACCTTATTCGCTGCCCTATCTATTTCCGGCCCTCCCGGATAGGGGAGTCCGAGAATCCTCGCCGCTTTATCAAATGCTTCTCCCGCCGCATCATCCCTTGTTCCGCCAATCCATGTCCATTTTGTTAGGCTCTCCATAAGAATTAAATCGGTATGTCCTCCACTTACTACCAAACCTACCGCCGGCAATTTCGGCACCCCAGTGCTTTGAGTTTTTGAGTTTTCGATTTTTTGAGTTTTTTCAACTATCCAATTCGCCATTACATGCGCCGCCATGTGGTTGACTTTTAATAGTGGTTTTTTCCACACCCAAGCTAGAACTTTCGCGGATTCGACGCCTACCAGCAGACTCCCCATGAGCCCGGGGCCATAGCTTACCGCCACCGCGTCGATATTTTCACCGTTCATTGCCTCAGTTATTACGGGAATAATACTCTTGATCTGTTCCCTAGCCGCCACCTCAGGCACGATACCTCCATATTTTTCGTGCATTTCCACTGAGCTGGCCACCACACTATTTATTACTCTGACTCCCTCGCCAAAGTTTTCCACTACAGCCGCCGCTGTTTCGTCACACGTGCTTTCAATCGCCAACATCTTCATCCTTATATTCTAATCTGAGAACTGACATCCTGCCTGCCCGCCTAATTGTGCAACTATTGGCGGGTTCCTTTTAGATATATTGCCTGCCATGGCTGATAGTTGCTCACAAAAGTTTTTTCGTAAATAGTTTCTCCTCCTCTTACCACAGAATAATTAAAGACCACTTTGGCACCCCAAGCCGACCAATCAATTTGTTTCATAGTGCCTAGTGGTAAGGTGGGATCATCTACATACATCGTAGCTGGTGGTGGTGTCTGGTTCGATATTTGCGGTTTCGAAATCGTCGCTTTCCTGCCGTCGCTGGTTCCATAAATATCCACCTGCATCGATAAGCTCTTCGTGTCAACAGTTTCTTGGATCAATATGTAGTGACCGGTATCATTCAGAAATTTTAGATCTGCCGTCGGGTAATACACTGTAGCATCAATTCCCGGTGGGCTGTCCTGCTCATAATAGCCAACCCGATACGCATGCGCCTTTCTCTCCGTAATTGGCAAACCGGCATCTAGCGCCGCCCTGAAAGTCGTGGTGGATACTTGGCAAACCCCACCACCGTCGCCAAGGACAGTTCTGCCCTGACTGATGATATATGCTGTTTGATATCCGGTAGCTCTCGAAATGTCTCCCACTGCAGCAACGAAGGAGAACTCTTCTCCAGGGGCCACCAATGTCCCGTTTATTCTTGATGCAGCCAAGTTCACATTAAAGACTCTGCCTGGTATCGAGTGGAAAAAGGTTGACTTTCCGGTGCCAATTAACTCTTTAATTCCCAAGTTATTAATATCACCGGTTTTAATCTTTGGATAAGTTAGGATTACCGGAATATCCAAGGCCTTGTCTTCTGCTGACAGGAGAGATTGTGCCAGTTTTGTCCTGAACTGCGGGATGTCTATCGTGGCTCCAACAATCTCCGGTTGAAATTCGTTAACTTTGTTATTCTCAAAAACGAAAACAGCGTCTCTCGGCTCAACTTCCACAGAAGGCTTGATTTCATTTACTAAGGATTCGAATCTGCCATTCTCAATTTGCTCGTTTATGAGTCCAAACAAGGGGGACATCTCGTCGGCACTTAATCGTTTCTCAAAACCCCTGAAACGAATTATCAATTTGTTACTGCCCCATTTCTCTAAGCTTTGTATGGCAGCATTAACCAAGTCACCATTTTCCTTCGTTTCGACCAAGTTGGTTGGTACTTGTATTACATGGTTACCAGGCCTACCAAATTGCTTAACAATTTCCCCAATTAAATCATTTTGTTTGACCTCGACGCCGTTTTTACCGGAAACAAGTATATATTTATCGTTTTCTTTTCGTAACTCTGGCCATATCGGTTTTTGATTCAACTTTTCGGAAATCTGTTCGGTCAGACCCAGAATATCATCCTTGTCGTAACTTACCGGAACATCAATATCCCGACCGAATATAATTGCTCTCGAGCCTTCAGTGATCTGGGTCAAAACATTTCCGTTTCTCCCCACCCCCATGGCCTGATCGACTGCCCAAACCAGATCGTACTCGACTCTTATTCCGGCTAATTTTGATACAATCTTACCGTCAGATTCTAAAGTAACCTTGCTTGGATCACTTTCAAAATATGAGGTTATTAGTTTTAGTGCCGTCGGCTTATCCATTCCGGTCATATCTACCCCGGCAATGTTTACTTTTGGGAAAATCAACTTCCTAAAAGCCAGCCTAAAACCGCCATAGACAGTAATTGTCATCAGCAGAATTATCGTCAGTGTGCCCAAAAGGTATTTTAATTTTTCCATTCTTGATATACTTTAACTGTAATCGGATGTCCCGTTTATATATTCTAACTTGACTACTTAATTTATGGATAATCAATTTCCACTACCAGGTCCGGTTGCTTCCGTTCCGGAGCCATCAACTTTCCCTCCCTCGACGTCTGATGTCTCACCTTTGCCTAGTCCCGAAGAGGCAGCACCTCCACCACCCGGATATCAGCCACCCGCCGCAGCCAACCCTCCAGCCGTTTCGAGCTCACCTTTCAAAATGATTACTCCTATAATCATTGGCTTGGTCGTCATTGGTCTGATTGCCTATATTTTGTTCCGCCTCCTTGGTAAGACCGTCAGCAGCAAAACTCAGTCAGTCTCTCCGTCCACAACCGTCACTTTGACATACTATGGCCTTTGGGAGCCATCTTCCGTTATGAAACCGGTTATCGATGCCTTCGAAAAACAAAATCCCAACATCAAGATCGACTACCAGCTCCAATCACCACAGGACTACCAAGACCGTGTAAAAACAGCATTGGAAAGTCAGACTCCACCTGATATCGTTCGATTGCACACCACCTGGCTACCTCTTTTTGCAGCCGCTTTGCTTCCGGCTCCCCCCAACACCTTATCGGCAACAGAGCTTGCTACTAATTTTTATCCCATCGTCAGCAAGCTTCTGGTATCCGGGAATCAAGTTTACGGTGCACCCATGACCGCGGAAACCCTGGGGCTTTTTGTTAACACCGCCATTCTTCAGCAAAAACAGCTCCAACCACCCAAAACTTGGGAGGATCTGCTTACAGCCGCCAAAGCAGTAAGAGAGCTAGAGCCGATTACCGGAAAGATTAGACGTGCAGGTGTCGCTCTTGGCAACACCACCAACGTCGAATACTGGCCCGACATTGTCTCCATGATGCTTCTACAAGCCGGTGTTTCCCTTACCGACATCAAAGGACCGGAAGTGGGTGTCACTCTGAAGTACTACACAGATTTTGTTTCCAAACATCAAGTTTGGGACGACACACTGCCTCCTTCAACGGTTGCATTTTCAAATGAGAAAGTAGCCATGATTATTGCTCCCAGTTGGGTTGCTAAAGATATCAAAGCTATCAACCCGTCACTTTCTTGGCAGGTTGTTCCGGTTCCCCAGCTTCCGGATATTGATCCGATTAGCTGGACATCAATCTGGTTTGAGGCTGTTGCCAAGAATAGTGCTCACCCGCAGGAAGCATGGAAATTTGTTAGTTTCTTGGCTTCGGCAAACGCCCAGCAAATACTTTTTGACTCGGCTACTCAAGATAGAGGATTCCCCCAGCCTCCCGCCAACAAGGCTGTTGCCGAAATTGCTTCTAAGAATCCGGTTCTTGCTCCCTTTGTTGACAGCCTTAACACGGCCAAGACCTTTTACACTGCCTCAAAGACTCAAGATTCCAAAACCGCCTTGAATTCTCGCCTGATCAAATACCTGGAAGACGCCATTAATAGTACTTCCACTAACCAAGAGGACAACAAAATCGTGGAAACCTTACACAACGGCTTCGTTCAGGTATTATCTCAATACGGCTTGGTAGCCGCACCACCTCCTTCACCCACTCCGTAATTATGGATCTCCGTCAAGCCATCTCCGATACCCTTAAGTATGCGGATTATTTTCACTACCCGCTTACCTCTCGAGAGATTCACTATTGGCTAACTACACCGTGTCTAACTCCTTTTGCTACGATAAGGCCATTACTTCCTCCGAAACTTACAAAATCACAAAGAAGTCTTCGATCTTTGGTTTTGCACTCATCGGAACAAAAACGATCTCATGCCCGCAGATTGGCGGCCACTCTCCGGTTTGTTCCTGGACTACGCCTGGTTGCTCTCACCGGCTCTGTTGCGGCCGGTAACTCCTACCCCAATGATGACATCGATCTGTTCTTTATTACTTCCCCGCACTGTCTGTGGTTGGTTCGCCCATTGGTCATTATCCTAATATCCATCTTCTTTCGTCGACGCCATCCGGGGGAAGATCACTCCAAAGCGGCCAATGCATTTTGCCCCAATCTATGGTTGGATTCTTTGTCTCTCGCCGTTCCTGAAAACAAACGCAATCTATATACAGCTCACGAGGTACTCCAAACAATTCCGCTCCTAGATAGGGGAGATACCTATCTGGCTTTTTTACATGAGAACCGGTGGGCTAAAAGGTTCTTGGCCAACGCCTTTTCTTCCCTTGCTTCGGCACACAAACCATTGCGATCAGCTGAGATCTTGTATAACCTTTTCGCACCCTTAAATTACATTTTCTATCTTATTCAGCTTCTGTACATGAACCCCAAGAAAACTAGTGAGGTTGTTCACCTCCACGCCGCTTTTCTTCACACCACAGACTTCGCTAGTGCGATCAGCCACCACCTAAAAACTTCGAAAGACATATAATTACATCTGAATATGGATATCTTTACCCTATACATCTACCAACCTTTCTTCAATATCTTGGTCGGTCTTTACTGGTTTGTGGGGCAAATTCTTCCTTCTCCGGACATGGGCATCGCTGTTATTCTTTTCGCTGTCGCCGTTCGGATTATTCTTCTTCCAATAGATCTCATAGGAGAACAGTCTGACGAAGAAAAGCTTCAAATTGCTCTCAAAGTTAAAAAAGTCAAAAAAGAATTCGCTTCCGATCCTGTTCGGCAAAAAGAAGGCATCAGACAGTTAATGCGCCAAAGCCCGGGAGCTATCTTTTCCGAGGTTTTTACCATCACTGTTCAAGTGTTAATCATTTTAATCCTATACCGTATTTTTACGACAGGCTTGGAAGGTGCGGATATGCACCTTCTTTACAAATTTATGCCTTCGGTCCGCCAACCCATCAACCTCATGTTCCTTGGAAAATACGACCTATCCCATACTAACAGTGCCCTGAACCTCCTTCAGTCTGTAATGATCTGTCTCAGTGAAATAGTTCACCTCTATTTTGAACCTGTTAGGCCTTCGAGAAAAGACTTCCTTTCTCTGGTGATCATCCTTCCCATTGTTAGTTTCCTCATTTTTATGTTCCTTCCGGCAGGCAAAAAGGTCTTTATTATCACCTCGCTCGCCTTCGGCATCGCCCTCAAAATCGTTAGACAAATTCTCTATCTTACTTACTCTTTTAGGCATCAGACTCCTGAAAACATCTCCCAGCCTGCCCTCTCTACACCCGCACCGTCAATCGGGGCCTCTACGACCACCCCTCCAACAGCTTAAAAAAGGTTATAATAGACCAAGTTATGGCTGATTTTGATAAATTGGTAGTTTCCTTTCTCGTCGACGAAGTTGTTGGCGGTTTCTTTATTTCCGTCCCACCCGGGCATGTCGCCTGTGTTTATGATCGAGGTGCCGGAGTTCTTAAACGAGTTTGGGGACCGGGGCTTCATCTCAAGATCCCTTTTTGGCAAATAGCCAAACTCTTTAATGCTCAAGTTCTGGAATACACCATTAGGCACGGGTTCGACCTTTCCGTGAAGGAAGCTCTTGGTGACGAGCCTGTCATTGCCACCACCAAGGATAACAAAACCATCTCTATCGAGGGCTCAATTCTCTTCAGGTTGGATAAGGCTAACGCCCCTCTTCTTTGGGAGAACATTGGGGACAACTTTGTATCCAAGGTTATTCGTCCATATTCCAGAAGCCGGATCGCTTCTGCTTTCAGCAAGTTCGGTTCCAAAGAGATCGGTTCAGAGCGATCCAAAATCGAAGGAATGCTAAAAAGTGAACTAAACGAACTTTTTCATAGCAGTGCTTTAATCATTGAGAATGTTCTGTTCTCCGAAGTTAAGATTGCTGATCCGGAAGCCCACCATTCCGGGAAGAGTATCCTTTCTGCTACGCCCACTGTTTAGTTTTTTTAATATACTTAACTCATGGCCTTGCCCAAATACTCTGTTTTGCAGATACGTCCAGCCAAAGACTCCCTCACTGGGCAGGCGGCCTTTATCGAATTTCTGGCTTCACTCAGAACGGCTCTAAAATCAGGTTTCCTGGATAGGCTTCTTGGAACGTATGAAACTATCTGTCTTGAAATTGTCAATTTAAATCAGACTACCTTTTTTATTCTTGCCTGTCCGGAACGACTCGAACATTTAGTACGCGCTCAGATTGCAGCCCAGTATCCCACCGCACTCATTACCCCTATGAAAGATTATCTATCCGACTGGCTGAACCACGGTCAGACCGCTCTCGGTCAGCTTGTTCTCACCGGTCCCTCATATCTTTCACTCAACAACACCTTGGACGATAAAGTCGACCAAATGGCCTCCATTCTTGGCAGTCTCGCAAGAATTCCTGCCGGTCAGGCTGGAATAATCCAGATATGTCTTTTTGCTGCTCCGAAGAACTGGCAAAAATCCGCCCGCGCACAGCTGGAAGTTGTTACCCCCGCTACAGCCACCGATGCCGCCAAAAGTAAGCCTAGTCCCTACAAAGCCATTATCGAAAAAAAATTAATTTATCCGGCTTATTCTTGTGATATACGTCTGGCGACTATTGCACACGACCAGCAAACGTCCAAACAACTCCTGTCTCAAATTGCAGCCGCGTTCGGTACTTATGCTCTTTCAGAAGGTAATAGCTTCAAACTAAAAACACCCAAGCACTCTGGGTCACTCAACAAGCTTCGTCAGATGATATTGGATCGCTCTGCCAAGTATGCGAACCAATATCAATATCTCAACTATGGCGAAATTACCGCCATGTTCCACCTTCCTGGGGTATTACTGGCACCCATCAAGGGAATTGCGTGGGGTAAGACCCTAAAAGGTGAGGCTCCCACCAACCTACCGGTTGATGAGAATCTTCCGGAGAACGAAAGACATCTGTACAATTTTTTTGCCAAAACCGAGTACAAGAATCACTTAGCAATCTTCGGTATGAAAAAGGGGATCGATCGCCTTCGCCATACTTACATTTTGGGGAAGTCGGGAACCGGTAAATCAACCCTCATCGGCCGCATGGCCATTAACGATATTCAGCACGGAGAAGGGGTTGCCTTTGTTGATCCTCATGGTGACGCAGCCGAAGTTCTTTTAGATTATATTCCAGAGAGCCGTATCGATGAAGTTGCTTATTTAGACCCTTCAGTTCCCGGCATATCTTTTTGGATGAATCCTCTCTATGTCAAAAACCCTGCTCAGGGTGAAATGGTTGCCTCCAGCATTGTCTCTATTTTTAGCAAACTTTACGGTAATTCCTGGGGACCTCGTCTGGAGTATATATTAAGAAATACCTTACTAACCCTGGTTTACAAGCCGGAAACTACCTTAGCGGATGTACCCCGTATACTTACCAACAAAGATTTCCGCGAAAAAGAGTGTTTGATCCACGTTACCGACCCGATTCTTGTCAATTTCTGGCGTGACGAATACGATAAGTATTCCGAAAAGTTTCAAACCGAAGCCATTGCTCCGATCTTAAATAAAGTTGGTCAGTTTGTCACCTCTCCTACCATCCGCGATATCATCAATCATCCCAAAAGCACCGTCGATTTTGAGGAGATGATGAACACCGGCAAGATCATTATCCTGAATCTACCCCAGGGAAAGATAGGAGAAGACAATGCCGCCTTACTTGGAGCCATGTTCATTTCTCAAATCCAAATTGCGGCGATGAATCGGGCCCATGTGGCCGAAGAAAAAAGGAGAGATTTCTTTCTTTATGTCGATGAGTTCCAAAACTTCGCCACCTCTTCCTTTGTGAAGATCCTTTCCGAGGCTCGGAAATATAGGCTTGGATTAATCCTAGCCAATCAGTACATCGCACAACTGCCAGAAGAGATTCAAAATGCCATTTTTGGCAACGTCGGAACTGTTATGAGTTACGTTGTAGGGGCCTCGGACGCCGATCGAATCGTAAAAGAATTGAATAATCTGTACACAGCTGACGATCTTGTTGGTTTGGGTAAATATCAACTGGCTATGAAAATGTCTGTCGACTCCCAAATGACCCAACCTTTCTCCTCATATGGATTACCATTACCTGATACCCGAACCCAGCAAAAAGAAAAGGTTCTCGCCGCCACCTACGAGAAATACTATCGCAAAATAGAGCCTATGGATATGTCCCAGGTTACTGCCATTATGACCCCGGCACCCAAACGATATACCGAACCACCTTACATCCCAAAAGCGCTTAGAGAACCTTCCGCTGCAATCTCAGATCAAAAAGAAGCCACACGAAGTTATGAAGACACTCAGCGTTTTAACAAGCCGCCTTTTGTAAGTGTCTCTACTTCCACTACCGTGCCACCAAAACTTCCATATCAGCCCCAACTCCCTCCCACTCCGGCATTATCCAAGCCGAACCCATTCAAAATTCCTCCATCAGGATCTCCTCCGGTTTCTTCGCCACCCGTAGTGGATCGTCGTGGCCTGCCCATTTCACCCCCCACAAAACCGGTCGACTCAATAAAACCACTAACTGAGAACCGAGAACTGAGAACTGAGATCTCTACCTCGACCTCTCTCAAAGAACCTTCCTTGGAAGAACTCGATGGTCTTCGCAAACAGGGTTTGCGCCCCAGTGTCGTCGGCTGTTTCTTAAATAATAAAAAAATTCTTCTAGCTTACCAAAAATCGTTTAATCAATGGACTCTTCCTCAGGGGGGAGTGGACAACGGAAAAACCATTAAGGAAACGTTCTTTCAGGAAATGGGAGAGGAGGTCACGGAGGACTTTATCAAAACATGTAGTGAAGATATCAAACTTGTCGCTGTCGATAAAATCGAATTTCCCCCAAGCAAACAAGGACTCAGAGATATGGTTACTGATTCAGACGAACCCGTAGTGATGAAAGGGAAATATTACTATTTCTATACTAGCGATGCCCAATCAACCGATATAACTATCGGAGCTAGCGAATTCGACGATATAAAATGGCTAAATTACGACGAAGCGTATAAACTAATTAAAGAGACCAACTCCGGCGGCAGGTTGAGGACGATCACCAACCTTCTCCGAGTGCTCATGGAAAAGGGTCTTCTGTCTACCAATCAACCTTCAAAACATGGATCCGAACCGGAACCAAAACCAGAAAGACCAAAAACTAATACTTCCTCCGGAAGATACTCTCCTGGCGAGTCCAGAAACTTTCAGAACGGTAGTTTCGGATCCGGACCCATCGCCGGTGACATCAGGAGTCAGTTACACCCCGCCTCAGTCGTGGGGGGCAGACCAGTCAGCGGTCCCGATGGGAACTCCAACAGTCGAACCCCTTCAAACTCCATCTCGGAATCCTCAACTCTCGGAATCGACGACTCCACCAAGCCATCAGGAGACTCTACCCCTCCCTCCGCGTACTGAAGAATCTTCTTCCCCTATGATGAAAACCTTACTTACCGGAGTTGCCTTAATTCTTTTCGGTGCCTTGCTTGGAGTTCTGGCTTCACGCTTCCTCCCCATGTCTCCCTCGGTCACGCCTTCCCAAGATATAGAACCCACTACAGATACCAACCCCACTGAAGCTGAAATTGAGACTTCACCAACTGTCGAAATTACCCTGCCCTTAACTCCCACGGCTACACCATCATCATTATTAAATCTCAAGTGGAATATGATGACCGTTAAGTCGCCATTGGCCGCTTTTACTTCCTATCGTATCTACTACCCAACAACCTGGTCTATCAAGGAATATCGAAACTTTTCCACCTCAAAAGATGGCGGCAACTCTACTCTTACTCTGGAAAAGGGGACGGCAATCTTAAGTATTCGTCAGGCACCTGGAGAAGTTCAAGATTGTTCTCCGGCTCTTTACTCTGATTTTCATATTCTAATCAAGCGAGACATTGTTGCCTGGAAGTGGGCCAAAAAAGCCACCGACGAAGCAGCTTCCACCTATGATGTCTGCGAAAGCCTCTCTGGTAGCAAATACATTTCGCCCACATCGATCGGTTACATCATTGCAAATAGCCCGACCGTCGTTGACGCAGAGACTCTTGATGAAATAAACTACATTCTCGAAAAGATCGTCATCTTAAAATAAACGGACCTGGTCCTGGGGTCTTGACAAAATTTTCTCTTTTTATAAAATAGCAATCGAGACGGAAGAGTGCTACTTTTCTGGTATACTCATCTCTGTCAATGTTCGTCTCCAGTTAGTTTTTATCATTTAACACAAATAACCAACATGGTTAACACTCTTACAGTTAAAAAACTCCAGCCAGCACCAGGCTTTCTTTTGATCGAGCCAGCCAAACAAGAAAAAAAGACCGCTTCAGGGCTCTATTTACCAGACTCACACGAGGAAAAACCTCAATACGGTACCGTGCTTGTCGCCGGCGGAAAATTAATTAACGACCGGGGAGTCGAGATCGGTTCTCCTGCCAAGGTGGGGGACACCGTTCTTTATAAAAAATGGGGAGGCAACGAAGTCCAGATCGGTGACACCGAGTATCAATTCCTCAAATTCGACGACATATTAGCAATTGTCAGTAAATAAATCATATGGCCAAACAAATTCTTTTCGCAGAAGAAGCCCGTACCAAATTAGTCAGTGGAGTCAACAAGCTCGCCAGAGCCGTGGTCACCACGCTCGGACCCAAGGGTCGCAACGTAGCTATCGATAAAAAGTGGGGAGCCCCCACAGTTCTTCATGATGGTGTTTCCGTCGCCAAAGAAGTCGAGCTTGCCGATCCTTTTGAAAACATGGGTGCCCAGCTCGTCAAAGAAGCTGCTAGTAAAACAAACGACATCGCGGGGGATGGAACCACTACGGCAACTCTTTTGGCTCAGCAGATTGTTCTCGCTGGTATGAAGAACATCACCGCCGGTGCTAACCCTATGCAGATGAAAAGGGGGATAGACAAGGCCGTTACCGCCATCGTGGGCGAGCTACAAAAAATAAAAACTGATCTCTCTGAGAGTGACTGGCAATCTGTCGCTACCATCTCCGCTCAAAACCCTGAAATCGGTGCCAAAATCGCCGAGGCCCTCAAGCTCGTTGGCCGTGATGGAGTCGTCACCGTCGAGGAATCTAAAGGTATGGAGTTTGAAATTGAACACAAAGACGGCATGCAGTTTGACAAGGGCTACGCCTCCGCCTACTTTGTCACCGATCCTGCCAGCATGGAAGCAGTCATTGAAAATCCTTACATCCTAATCTGCGACCAAAAGATCTCCGCCATAAGTGACCTTCTTCCTTTTCTTGAGAATACCATGAAAGTCAGCAAAAACATTGTTATCATCGCCGATGATATTGATGGGGAAGCTCTGGCTACTTTGGTCGTCAATAAAATGCGCGGAACCTTCAACATCCTTGCCCTCAAGGCTCCTGCCTTTGGAGATCGTCGCAAAGCACTTCTCCAAGACATTGCCATTCTTACCGGTGGGACTTTAATTTCCGAAGACACCGGTCGCAAGCTCGACTCGGTTACTATCGAAGATCTTGGCCGCGCCGATCGTGTTTGGTCCGACAAAGACAACACTCAAATAATTGGTGGCAAAGGAGATAAGAAATCCCTCAAGGCCCGTCTCGACCAAATTCGTCACGAGCTTGAAAAGTCTACCTCCGAATTTGATAAAGAGAAGTTGGCGGAACGTATTGCCAAGCTTGCTGGCGGGGTCGCCGTTATTAAGGTTGGTGCTGCCACCGAAGTTGAGCTCAATGAGCTCAAGGAACGTGTCAAAGATGCCGTGGGGGCTACCAAAGCCGCCATTGATGAAGGCATTGTCCCCGGAGGTGGTGTCGCTCTCATCCGCGCCGGTCAAGCTTTGAAGAGTATCAAAGCAGACAACTCAGACGAGGAAATCGGCATTGAGATCGTCAAGCAATCTCTTTCACAGCCTCTTCGCTGGTTAGCAAAAAACGCTGGATCAGACGATGGATGGGTGGTAAAGAAAGTTGAAGAAAGTAAAAACTTATCTTATGGCTTCAATTCTCTCACTCTCGAGTTCGAGGATATGCTTAAGGCCGGTATCCTTGACCCTGTCAAAGTCACTCGTTCTGCTCTGCAAAATGCTGCCTCTGTCGCCAGCATGATTCTGACGACCGAATGTTTGATCACGGACCTGCCGGAGGAGAAGAAGACTCCTGATATGCCCAACATGGGCGGCATGGGTATAGACTAGCTTCAGCTTCAAAAGACAAAAAAAGACCCCGCAAGGGGTCTTTTTGTGAGTCAAGACTAGACAGAGAAAAACATCTCATATAATATGTAAACATGGAACAATTGATGGAAGCTCAAGGAGAATTATCATACTTAGCAAATGGCAACCTCGCTCTTATCGAGGGAACCCCTCTTGCTATCACCAGGGAGGTGTGGGAGAAGCCAAATGGTTTTCGTCTACTTTCCGGCACCCATACGAAAACTGAGTCTGATATTAAGCCTGTCGAGGTTGTTGGTAGTGAGATGACTGAACTTCAGGATCAGGTTGACGTCCAAATATCTGTCAATCCCGATGGAAGACTGGTTCTTACCAATAACCACTCCTCTGAGATATCTCTATGGATCTATGGGAAAGAAGTGATAGTCAAGCCGGGTGCTGAGAACAGCCAAACGATTTCTCCAAAACCGGAAGAGTATCAGAATATGGATGGGATAGAGGATAACGCCTTCTACCTCTGTCTCGGCAACGAACGTGTCGTAAAAGTATCCAAACAGTTGCTGGACAATAAAGTAGTTCTCAGGAACTCCTCTCTTGACCGAAAAGGTTCTGGGGTTGCAGGTAATCTTCTAGATACGCCAGAAGGCGAAAACCGTCGAATTGACTATGGGTTTGCAGGGGCTCATGAGGGTGGTTTTGTCGAATTCACCGTAGACCAAGATTCTCAGGCTCCAAAAATCACGGTCGACACGCAGCACGATAAATATTTCTTGGTTCCTACAGACAACAATCCTCTCTATGTTCGCCCAGAAAATGATCTACAGAGTGTTGAGGTGACTCAAAGGTACCACATGCAACCAGGCACATATTTTCGTTTCAAAGAACGCGCCTACTATTTTGTGGGTCTTGACGAACACAAAAAGCCTCGCGTTATTGAGATAAAAAAATAGTACAGCCAAACTAAGATAAAAAAATCTGCCCGATAGGCGGATTTTTTTATAGCATCTATATGTGAAACGGAGTTAATGTATGATTGATATCCACAAAATAATTGAGTTATTCACACCACAGAAACCATTGATATATCAATCCGAAACAAGTACAAAACTGTTGAAATCTTTACTTAGCTTTAGCAAGAGATAGATACGATCTTGGGTTCACGGCTCGGCCATTTTTCAGTACCTCTATGTGGAGGTGGGGTCCGGTAGTTTTACCGGTCAGTCCTACTTCTCCTACGACCATATCGGTGGTGACCTTATCACCCTCTTCTACAAAAATCTTTCCCATATGGGCATACCTGGTTTGCATTCCGTTTCCGTGATCAACGACGACGGAACGACCATAATCCCATCTGGTAATACTCATCAAAACGACCACACCATCTTTCAGAGGGTGTATCTTGGATCCTAGAGTGGCGGTAATGTCTAGTCCCGGATGACCCAAATGGAACTCTTGAGACACACCCGTGTTTTCAGATATGACGGTTACCAGACTTCTCTTGGTTTCAATTACTATTTTTTCATCAAAAGGCTGGATGTTGGCCGAGGCCAATATGGTTTGATCTCCAGGCAACACAAACATGCCTGAAGCTAAAGTGGTGATCGAAATAACACCGCCCAAGGCGGCTTTAAGACTTCTTTTTTCGAACATCGGCCTGAAAAGCTTGGAGAGGGGATGCGACGTTCTTTTTTGAGGTTGGTTTTGTATCATAGATGCGGGCGAAAGCCCGCGTAAGGCACAAAAAACGCTCGATCACTCAAGCGAAACAGTATCATACCATATCAAGCCACCAAAAGTCAAGTTAAACATGATGTCGTCAAGCCCAATTCGTGCCCAAATTTATCAGTGGTAAACTCAATCTATATGATTACAGCCAACGAACTCTTGGGCAAGAATGTGCTCCTCAGAGCCGATCTTGACGTGCCTATTAAGGACGGCAGGGTGGAGAACACTTTCCGACTTGAGTCTCTTTTACCCACCCTCAAGCTCTGTCTGGAAAACGCCCGTCGTACCTGTTTGATAGGGCATTTAGGCCGACCTGAAGGCCTGGATCCTGCTTTTAGCCTCGCTCCGGTTCTAGATGAGTTAAAAAGGTTGACCCATCAAGACATTTTGTTTGTATCTTCGGGTTATTCTCCAGGGGAGTGCTGGAAGGGGGAACTCCCCCTCGCCTTAATTGAGAACCTAAGGTTCGACCCTCGTGAAGAAAAAATTGACAGGGGATTCGCCAGTGTTTTGTCCCAAGGTGCCGATATTTATGTTTATGAAGCATTTGCTTCTTTTAACCCCGCTACCAGCCTCCAAACAGTTCCCGAAGTTCTACCCACAGCCACCGGACTCCAGTTTGATCGGGAGATTACCACTCTAGGTAGGGTGCTCAGGAGCCCAATCCACCCCACTCTCCTCCTAGCCTCAGGTGCCAAGATGGATAAGCTCGAAATCATCAAACAAATCATGCCCAAGTTCGACCGCAGCCTCCTTGGTGGCAAATTTGCCTCGCCAAACCACCTGACACCAGACGGACTGGATCTGAACGAAGAGGCCACTTCCCTCTTCAAAAAGGCCATTTCTGAGGCACAAACCATCGTGCTCAATGGCCCCTTGGGTTATTATGAGGATGGCGCCCACGCCAAAGCCACCAAAGAGGTCTTCCAGTCCCTTAAAGATAGCTCCGCCATGACCATTCTCGGAGGTGGAGATACCATCGCCGCCATCCCCGATCTTGGCTTCAGTTACGCTGACTTTGGCTTCGTCAGCACTGGCGGCGGTGCCATGCTCGATTTTCTAGCTACCGGCACCCACCCCCTTCTCGAAATCCTCAAAAACCGCACCCCATAACTATCTTTTTTGAACTAATACCTTTAAAATCATCCAAGTTTAATTTGAAGGAGGCACTTTACAATGTTGCTTTATGGGTTCTTGATTCTTTTAGGTTCGATTGTTCTGCTTGTTCTCGATATAAAACTAATTATGGAGAATGATAAGACTAACTTATTCTTGAAAATGTTGGGAGGTCTATTCATTCCAGCCATTTTCTGGATCAATGTATTAAATTTCGGTGCCAACTTTCTCCCTACACTTTTGTCCATCCCAGGCGTCCAAGCTGTCGGACCCATAATTGGGATTATCTTAGTCATCGGCTACATTTTCCTTAGAATAACTTTAAAATAAACACTATCACGCACCTCTCCCAATTCGGGGGAGGTTTTTGTAGCAGTCCCCTCCTTGTGCTACAGTTTAATTAGTTACTATTACTGCCCATATGACAAATTTTTCCATCAACGGCTTCGGTCGCATTGGTCGCTCGGCCACCCGCGTCTGGCTCGCCAGTCATCTCGACGAATCAAACCTGGTTGCCATTAACACTTCCGGGTCTCAGGGAGTTCATGGCTGGGCGTATCTCCTCAAATACGATACTTCCTATGGTCCATTACCTTATGAGATTTCTGCCGAGGAAGTGCAGAAACCAGATCAAGTTTCTGACGCCAACCCTCTCCTCGGCTACCTAAACATCAAACACCCTCAGAAAGACCTCCGTATTCCTGTTCTCGCCCAAAGAGATCCTTCTCGTATCCCCTGGGACAAGTATGGCACCGAAATTGTTGTCGAATCTACCGGGGCTTTTACTTCTCTCGAAAAAGCCATTCTTCATATCTGTGGTGGAGTTAAGATGGTCGTTCTCTCGGCTCCTGCCAAAGGTGCCGGCGTCCCCACTGCCGTCCTGGGTGTCAACGATAAAGAAATATTTCATAAAGATAGAGTCAACGTTATTTCCGTCATCAGTAACGCTTCGTGTACCACCAACAGTGTCGCTCCGGTCGCGGATATCCTTCACGAAAAACTTGGAATCTTAAAAGCCATGCTGACCACGGTTCATGGTTATACCGACGATCAGAATCTTCAGGACAACTCTCACCGCGATCTTCGTCGTTCTCGGGCTGCTGCGATGAATATTGTTCCCACCAGTACCGGAGCCGCTATTGCCGCTACTCAGGCCATTCCGGAATTAAAAGGACTTTTTGACGGTATTTCTCTTCGTGTTCCAGTCCTTACCGGCTCTATTACCGACTTTACTTTTATCACTCAACACTCCACTAGCGTTGAAGAAATAAATCAAATTTTTATCGATGCCGCCAGAACTCCACGCTATCGTAGTATCTTGGCCGTGACGGATGAGCCTATTGTTTCTTCCGATATTATTGGCCGATCAGAATCCAGCATCATCGACTTGGACATGACTCGAGTCGTCGACGGCACGATGGTTAAAGTTCTCGCTTGGTACGATAACGAGTGGGGTTACGCCAATAGACTGGTGGAAGAAACCATCAAGGTGGGCAAGGCTCTGGAGTAAATAGAAACAATTATTTGAGGCCGGAGAGGGAATCGAACCCTCGCATAAGAGTTTTGCAGACTCTCGACTTTCCACTTGTCTATCCGGCCAACTGCACGCACTATTCTAACATTTTCTGATAAACTAAGGATATTATGAGGTCACGTCTTTTACGCACACTGCCCATTTTGTTATTCTCAGTCTTTCTCGCCGGCTGTCAGCTAAATCCCTTTGCCAAGAAGTCCGGTATCCAAATTACATCACATCCCGATGCCAATGTGGTAATCAACGGCAAATCTGTGAGCAAGACTCCTTTCTACGACGAAAATCTTTCACCTGGTCTGGCGACTATCCAGATGACCGCGATCGACTCAGGTCAATCTTGGGAAACAAAAGTCAATCTGGTCAGTGGCACCTTGACCACCGTTCACAGGGAATTCGGCACCACCCCGGACAAAGCCCATAGCTACACTCTTTCTTTCGAAAAATTATCCAACAACAAAGACTCTTCGGTAAACATTATTAGTCTTCCTGCCAACGCCACCGTTAGTGTCGATGGAAAACCGGCCGGCTTTACTCCGGTGACCGCCGATATTGCCCCCGGTCCTCACGTTTTTTCTTTCACCGCCCCAGGTTATCAGGACAAAATAGTTAACGCCGCTGTCCAAACAGGATACCGACTGGTTCTCAACCTCACGATGGCCACCATGGAGATCGTTCCCACCCCTACACCTACACCGATTGCCACTCCTTCAGCCACCCCTAAGCCTACCGGCACTACAGTCATTACCCCTCTGCCCAAACAGGCAACTTCTTCCGCAACACCTGTCAAACCCTACGTCGAGATCCTCTCTACTCCTACTGGCTGGCTCAAGGTTCGCGAAACGCCTTCCACCAGTGGTACTGAACTAGCCAAAGTTAACCCAGGTGACACCTTTAACTTCAAAGAGTCGGACACTACCGGCTGGTACTACATCGAATATCTAAAAGGTTCATGGGGCTACGTCTCCTCCCAATACGCCAAGTTGGTCAAATAATCTACAAAAAAGCCCCGACTTTAGCCTCGGGGCATTATAAAAGTTAAGGGGTAGTTGTCGGCGTTGCCGTGGGAAGCTGGTCAATCGGAATGATCGCTCCTCCAAAGTAACACACTTGGTTGGATTCAGAGCATACAAAAGTGCGTTCGCACTCCGCTCGCAACGAAGTACCAATCTCATACTGGGCACAGAACAGGTCTCTGCGGTGAAGGAAGTCTTGAAACTCCTGATCCTCCAGGACCTGACTTGAGCTTCCGGAGTCCCCCGAGTCGCTTTTCTCCGGTTCAAAGTACCGAACCGCTAAGTCTTCGAACTTAAACAAGCGGAAGTACTGCCAGTCGGTCATATACTTCGATTTTTCAAGCTTCTCGAGCCAAATCGCCGCCACATCTGGACGTTTCATCTCACCGCTGATGTACTTTTGCGGATCGATATCTGTTGAATCTCGAAGCGTATCCCGCGAACGGTCATTGAACTTCACCATCAGCTGGGCAGCTCCGCCGACCTCATACAGCAAGCGCAGGTTTTCCTGGGAGCTGAAGTCCAATGAGACGTCCAGGGCGTAACTGGCACCGAATTTCTGGTAACCTTTCAGTGTCACGTTACTCAACGCTTTTACGCAGTTGAAGTCATTGTAGGTGCCTCCGCAGGCATTAGGGTCAATATCCGACACGATATGGATTTGCTGCCGCGTATAAACGCGGACATAGTCACTTGGGGTCGGATGATACCCAACGCCTTCATATATACCATATTCTTCGGCATTGACGCGATAGACTCCCACTTCGTCCACGCCGAGCCTTACCGCCGGTAACTCCTGGCTGGTGAGAGCGTCGTACGTTTCTTCAGCAGATAGCCGCACCGTGCACTTTGAGCTGGCAGGATCGTAATCTTTCGGGCAAATTAACGTCGAGCCTTTCTCAAATGCCGCTGGTGCACACGCCCCGAGCAGTATCAGTAGTATGGAGGTCAATCCGAACCACACCTTCAGTTTACGCATGACTCTACTCCTTACAAAATAGATTTTTATCGTGCAGACTTACAGATGGAATCATACTACGAAAGCCCTATAATGTCAATAACTTCATGGACTTACCCACCGAAAATTTGTTAGCCTACGTAATACAGTACCCCAATCACCATCACCGCCCAGCTTACGCCCGTAATCATCAAGGGCTTGTCCGAAAGCAGGATTCTCTCCGGGCTTTCACCTTCATTCTTTTCGTAAATCAGCTGTAGATAACGCATAATTCCGTAGACCACAAAGGGAATTGTTATCATCATCCATTTTTCTGAGACAAGGGTTTTGGGCAAAATCGAGATAATATCAAGCGCTCGGCCATCTGGAACAATTCGGGGATGATTGAAGGAAAACAGCGCGTAGGTAATCCAGGTGCTCGTTGCGAACATTGCCGTATAAATATCCAGTAAGTGCTCCGTGTATCTCTTTAGAGTAGCTCTGGTCTCCACCTCCTTATAGTTTAGGAGCAGAGTCATCTCCCCCCTCCTTTTCCCGACGGCCAGAAACAGTGAAGCCGCTATGACCGTCATCAGGAACCAGACATCCATGTGAGCAGATATAGTAAAGGCTCCGGCATAGACTCGAATAAGATACCCGGAGGCAATCACAATGACATCGACAATTGGCACTTTTTTTAGATATTGAGAATAGGCCACCTGGACCAGTAAGTAAGTAACACCACTCAGGAAGAGATAGTAGTTTATGGCATATGCCCAGGTGAGACCTGTCACCACACCCAAAATCAAGACGAATACCGCGATAGACAAGGGTAAATCCCCGTTAGCGATCGGTCTGAATTTTTTGTACGGGTGTTTCCGGTCCGCTTCTACATCAATTAAGTCGTTAAAGATGTAAGTAACACTACTAAAAATCGTAAATATAATAAATGCCTGAAAAACTTTCCAAAAAGCCCCCTCTTGAAAAAGAAGGCCCGCAAAGATTAGTGCCGCGAATAAGCTTAGATTTTTGACCCACTGTCGCGGCCTGACCTCTTTGAAAAGCGCCAAGAGTATTGCCATAGCATGAAACCTAACATTAATATTACCAATCCTATCATGATGGCCAGTTTACTTCTAGCCTCAACCTTTACTGCCGTCAGTCCCAGAACAGCCGTAATCGTCCAGTAGAACAAGGCTACCCGCCTTTTCCCCCAGCCCATTTGCAATAGCTTATGGTGCAGATGACCTTTGTCTCCCCACACTGGTGATTTCCCCGACAATATCCTTTTTAATACGATGTATATAAAATCGACCAAAGGCACACCCAAAACGACCAGCACTGTTCCAACTTTTGCTGTGGCCAAGATGGAGATCACCCCTAGAAGCAATCCGGCAAGAGTTGTAGCCGAATAACCAGGCATAATCCTTTGTGGATAGAAATGGAAAATGGTTAAACCGGCAAAGGCTCCCGAAAGAGCAAACGCAAGGGTTGCTACTGGCCATTGGGTGATATCTGCACTAAAGTTCAAAGAAATCAGCCCCAGAGCAATCGCCGCTATCGTTACGACCCCGGTAATTTGACCATCGACACCGGAAGACCAATTAATGGCATTCATCAGTACGGGAATCCACAGTAATGCAAACAAATCGGCCAAGATCCAAATTTCATGATGTTTTCCCCAAAGCTCAAATCCCCAGCGCCATTGAGAAAGGTCTATTACTCCCCCAAAGGGATTTGACACATAAGCAATCCCTATTCCTGACGCCACAATTATTCCAACTGCCAAAAAGTTTACTCCCAGTCTTAGGTATGGGTTGAGTCCTTTGATGTCATCGATCAGCCCCGTGATCAAAACCAATAAAGAGGCCCCCCCAATAGCAATCAAATGTTTGTCCCATTTTAAAAATATTGCCAAAGTTAAAAACACTGCTACAAATACCGGGAGACCTCCGCCTTTGGGAACCGGTTCTTTGTGAATATGTGCCGGATGTGGTGTTTTTTTCGGGTCTATCATCCATCCCCTTTTGGAAAACAATATTACTGTCAGGGGGGTAATTACTAAACTAATGAGAAAGGTGATCACGAAAGGAAAGACGGTGATGGTCGGGTTTATCATAGAGCGAATATTTGTATCACTCTAAAAAAGCTTGCGGCCAGCAAGCCAACCGCCAGCAAGGAACCCGCCATTAGTGTCGTTTCCACAGGGACATCTCCTTTACTTGCCCATGAGGCAAAAACTCTTGTAATACCAACGACCGCTCCCAAACCGAGCAATATTCCCGCCAATACGAACTTGCTTATCAATTGATGTTCACCTCCGGGAAGAGAGTAAAACCAAGGCAAATGTGGCGGCAAGATTTTCCAAAACAATGCAAAAACGGCACCCATTACCAACACTGTTCCCCATGAGACAATCAAAATTTGTTGTGCCGCTTTATTTGTTGTCATATTACGCTTTTTTCTCGGTAACTCGATATTCCAAATATCTTCCCATCATCAATCTTGTATGTGCGTCAAGTCCTGGAAGTGCCGAAAAGAAAAAACCCACGACAGGCAAAAGAATAAATTCAAAAGGGGCCGAGAATTTCCTCCAGAAAGAGAGCCCCGCCACCTTTGGTCTCGCTTTAAGATCAACCAGCACCATGGCAGCCAAACTAATCAAGGACAAGGTTAATATGGCCGACGAAACTTGGGGTAAAGTTCTTCCTATCACCGTTCTGGAAAAAGTTGGGTTTAGTAGTGGAGGCATATTTGCCCCGACCGTAATAATGAACCAGTTCACAGGCCACATAAAGTGGTCTTCGATTACTTTAAAAACCCGAATTGTTTTGTCCCAGAAAGGCGCCTCGTCGTCCAAGATGTACTCTTTGATAATATAAGCATCATCACTTGCCCCCCACGCCCACCGTTTTACTTGTTCATAGGTGTTGGTGTAGGTACTCCAAAAACCATTAGCCTCTGCCGCATCGGCAGAAACAGAAATAAATATCGGTTCAACCTCGACTTCGCCCTTGGTGGCAAAATATGTCTTGAAAAATATACGGTAATCTTCCGGAATCACGTCGGTATCCCAGTAATTTATTTCGTCCATCAGCTTCAAACTCAGAGTATAAGTGGAAAAATTTATCAACCGATCCGGACGGGAAAGTTGAGCCATATTTATCACGCTGCTCATCCGGTTAAAAACTCTCATGGGCCATGGAATCCTTTCGATGTTATTGTAAAAAACAATTGCTCCCTGCCAAATCTTTCTATATCTATTGGGATCATCCAGAAACATATAAGTTATCGCTGCCAAATGATTGGGGTGGAGTGCCACGTCACAGTCCACGGACGAGACCGTCATCTTGTCTATATTCCAGTCTGCGTGTTTACTCAACTTCTTCTTGAACTCCTTACCTGCCCACGAGGCGTTGCTGGATTTTCCCACTACTTCTCCCGTCAAGTTAGCCGGATGATAAGTAAAAAAGAGACCTGCAAATTTAGCCTCGAACTCCTTTCTTATCACTGACTCTCTCTGTTCGTTTATCTCTTTACCGGCTCTCTCTTCCATCGCTACTACGGGGATTATTTGTTTAGGTCCAACAGTTTGTTTTTCTAAAGCCTCGAGGGTTCTCACCAATATCTCCACCGGCTCTTTGTAGGTCGGCAGTACAATTACATGTCTAACCTCTTTCCAGTCGGCGAAGCCGGCTACATCACCCATCCAGTCGTATTTCTCCCACGCTTTTATCCTGTAATAGGACATTACCCCGGCCCACGCCAAAGTTGTCGACCTGTAAAGCCAGTAAACGTTAAAAGCGACAATAAAATATGCCACTCCAATTGGCCAAAAAATAGATCCCCAAACCGGAAACAAGATAAAAGTCCAGCTTGTAAAACCAGGTAAAATCTCCAGAGCTCTCTGGCTGGCACGAGGGTACTTTTTGATCAGTTTTCTAAGGAATACAAACATTTTGTGTTTTGGCTCGTGATTTCTGCCAGTTCCGAAAAGTCCATTGCCAGTTCGGAAGCTACGAACTCAGCTATTATTTTAACATTTGCAGGAGTGTTCACCGTTCCTCTCAGTGGTTCCGGAGGCAAATATGGGCTATCGGTCTCCAATAGTAATCGGTTTGGTGGCACATTCTTCAACAGTTCCCTCAGATTTCCCGCCGACTTGTAAGTGATATTCCCTCCAAAACTTACATAGAACCCCAAAGAAAGTATCATTTCCAGGAACTCGGAACTGCCGGCAAAGCAATGAAACTGCCCCCGGGGAAGCTTCTTCATTCCAAGGATCTCACTCCTCATTTCCTCCTCCGATCCCCTCATGTGTATCGCCACCGGCAGACTCAGCTCGACCGCCAAAGCCATCTGTCTCCTGAAGAGGTCCACCTGTTTTTCCTCTGTCTTCTTTTCCTTATCCCAATAATAATCCAGCCCTATCTCGCCGATCCCCACCACCGTCTTTGAGCCGAATTGCTTTTTCATTTCGTTCATTTCCTCGTCAACACCCACGATCTTTTCTGCATTTTCCGGGTGGATCCCCAGTAAACAATACTGGTTCTCCCTTTCGGCGATCTCTATCGCTCTTTTGGCATCGGCTACGTCAGTCGAGGGCATGATCACTTTTTCGACCCCTAGCCCCCCGGCCTTCCTCAGTACTTCTCCAATATCGGCGAAGCGTTCATCGGTCAAATGACAGTGTGTATCTATCAGCATTATTTTTCTATTCTCTGAAATAAATTTTCTCCCCGTTTTATTACCTCACCGCCAAACTGTGCGATCAGCTTATCCGCCGTTTCTGGCATAAAAGGAGTCAGATCGGCTGCGATCTGCCGGATAATTCTGACAAGATCAGCCAAAACAAATTCCTGCTCCTCACCGGTCAACTTCCACACTTCTCTTTGATTAATTAAAGTGTCTGCCGTCTTTATGTCTTCCCAAACAAACCGAACAGCCTCGTCAAATCGGAAATTAGTCAATTTGTTTACCACAGCTTCACGAATACCCAGTCTTTGCTCCGGAACTTTTAGGCCGATTTTCTCAGCCATCGTTGCCACCCTAGCAGCCAGATTTCCGATTCCATTGGCAAGACTAGCCTGATATGCCTCTTCAAAACGTTCCATGGTTACATCGGAGTCTTCAAAAACACTCACTTCTCCAAGCAAAAAGTATCTCAAGGCATCAGCCCCATATTTTTCTGCCCACTCGATCGGATCGATGGTATTCCCCAAACTCTTACTGATCTTTTGTCCGTTAGCAGTCAGGAACCCTCCGACGAAAATTTGCTTCGATGCCGGTAGGCCGGCAGACATCAGCATCGTCTGCCACATGGCGGTCTGCTGTCTCAAGTTATCCTTCCCGCATACCTGGATCCCCGGCCAAAATTCACTGAACTTTTTCGTATCATCGGGCCACCCGAGGCATGATATATAGTTGATCAGAGCGTCAAACCAGACGTAGATCACCTGTGTCGGATCTCCCGGTACTTCTACCCCCCAAGGCATCTTGGTCTTGAGTCTTGAGATGCTAAAGTCGGCGAGGCCCGACTTCACAAACACTTTCATTTCGTTCTGTCGGAAGTCGGGGATCACAAAATCGGGCTTCGCTTCGTACAGGTCCAGTAGTTTTTGTTGGTAACTCGAAAACTTAAAAAAATAATTTTCTTCTTCGATATTTTCCAACTCCTGATTGGGATGCACGGGGCATTTACCATCCAACAGCTCGGAGTCGGTTTTTTCCAGCTCACAACCAACACAGTATTTGATTTTGTAATTCTTTTTGTAAATATCTCCCCTTGAAGCGCACAGTTTCCAAAACTCCTGTGCCGCCCTGATATGATGCTCGTCGGTCGTCCGGATAAAGTTGTCGTAAGACAGGTTCAGGGCAGATTTCAATTTTTCAAACTTGGCTGCGTACTCGTCGCAGTATTTTTTCGGATCTTTTCCTTCCTCCAGGGCTTTTTGGTATATTTTCTGTCCGTGTTCGTCCGTGCCGGTATTAAAGAAGACCTCATCTCCAATGGCCCGGTGGGCTCGAGCGAGCACATCCGCGCGGATGATCTCCATCGCAAAGCCAATATGCGGATCCGCATTAACATAGGGTAATGTGGTCGTAATATAGAACTTTCTCATGCCTTAATTTTATATCAAGCCGATAATAAGTGTAAGCCTAACCAAATATCTTCTTTATCCCTCCGGTAATTCTATCCGTCCAATTGGACGCCCACTCCTCAGCCTTGATTCTTTTAATGATCTCTTGCCAGCCGGAATTTCCCAGATTCTCCGCCACGGTGGCGATCGTCGCCGAACTTACCTTAATGTTATTTTTAACATCTTCATAGTTTCGACCTTTATCTAGGTATAGTGCAATCCCCAGTCTTTTCAGAACAGCCAACCTCTCTCCCTCTGTCAGCACATCGCCCAAGACTGTTCTTAAGTCTTCCGGAGAATTAATGTCCGCTAGCGCTTGATAAAACAGATTGTCCAGTTGTTTCTCCAGTGTTTTGTTAATGGGGTTTTGTGAAAGTTGCATATTCTGTCCAAATAATAACTTTAATTGATTAAATCATACACCTGTCGTCTTATCCTTCTCTATCTTAAGCTCTTGATGTCTAGTGTCCTGCCTGCCGGAAGGCATGGTCTTGAGCTCTTGATTTGTATGTATATATCTCCCAGGATACCAGCAATCCAAGAATCAAGATTCCGTTTAATATTGACCCCAAACCCAGAATTCGAAGTTCCAAAAATATCGTTATTCCAACCGCCCACCTAAAGGCCGTGGAGGAAGACATTAATAGAATTGATAAGAGCCAAAATATTCCTCCCAACACCAAAAGAGTCATGGGCAAATAACTACCGGGAATAATAAAATCCTTAATTGCTTCCGGATCGACTCTCCAAATAACCAAACCTATTGATATCCAGTTGATCAATGCAAAGAACACCAGCCACCCATATCTCTTCCTTTGTCTGAATTTGGTCGTTTCCACAAACTAATTTAACCATAAAAAAGAGGAGCTTCCGCTCCTCTCTCGTCAAAATTAGTCATCCATCTCAAACGGATCCAGAAAGGCACACACAATGCCTACGACCAAACCGATTGCATAAATTAAGACCGCTACACCGATAGCCACCGCAATTGTGATTTCCGTGAAGGCAGTCAGGATCAGCAACACCGATCCAACGATCAGTGCCAAGATTACGCCGGCAATGTTGCCAAGCATGACATATAACAAACGGGACATTTTTCGCTCCTCGGGTCAGGTGTGTGAACGTACCCCCGTATTATACCTCTTCGTGTTTCCTACGCCCGATTGCGCTAAAATGAATCCATGTCCTCCGACACTCTGATCATTATTGTTTTCCTTTTTGTCGGGCTGATCGTGGTCTATCTTCTTCTCAAGCAGAAGTTGGAGGTCCAAAAAACCGACCCCACTCTCAACGCCTGGCTCAAGTCTCTCCAGCAATCATTTGATACTACGAACCGGACCACCAATGCCTCCCTCCAGCAAAATTATCGTGAATTATTTTCCCGTCTGGATCAAGCCACTGCGGTTATCTCCGACCTCAAGAAAGAAGCCGGCGCCTTCGGCGAGGTCAGCCGCTCCATGAAAGATCTCCAGGACTATCTCAAGTCCCCCAAACTCCGGGGCAACATCGGCGAACAAGTTCTTACCGACCTCATTGCCCAGATGTTTCCCAAGAACAGCTTCCATCTTCAGTACCACTTCAAAACAGGCCAGATCGTGGACGCCGCCATCAAAACCCAAGCCGGCATACTCCCCATTGACAGCAAGTTCCCCATGGAAAATTTTCAGAAGATCTACTCCGCCGCCTCAGCAACAGACAAAGCTCAAGCCCGCTCCGCCTTCATCCGCGACGTCAAAAAACATATCAAGGATATCTCCGGTAAATATATTCTCCCGGAAGAAGGCACTCTGGACTTCGCCCTCATGTACATCCCTTCCGAAAGTATTTATTACGAAATAGTTAGCGAACAAGAACTTCTCGATCTCGCCCGTGAGTCCCGTGTCTATCCAGTTTCTCCCACTACCCTCTACGCCCATCTCCAAACCATTCTTCTCTCCCTCGAAGGCCAAAAAATCGCCGGCAAAACCTCCGAAGTTTTTACCCTACTCCGGGCCGTCCAGAAAGACTACGAAAAGCTCAACGAAAACTTTACCCTTCTGGGAAAACACTTAACGAACGCCTACAACTCCATGAACTCCACCGGCCAAAGCATCAATCAGATCGGCAGCAAGCTCGACTCCGCCCGCGATCTGAAAGCAAACCTCCTCCCCGAAGAAACAGTAAAATAAAAAACCCGCCTTTCGGCGGGGATAAAACTGCTTCTGGCTACAGGAAAAATACCACTACAACCAGAAGGATCAAGGCGATGACCAGCAGGCCCCAGGGCTCAAAAATGGTCACCAGAGTAATCAGGATCACCGCGGTAACCATCATGGCGACAGTTAGGATCAGCCCCCGTTTCCAGCCATGAGACTTAACGTTCAACGCCGCCACGGCGGTCAACAGAATTCCAAGCGCCAGCAAAGCATACGTCATTTCCATCAGAACCTCCATTTCAATTTACGGGCTAACCCTATAATACTATGAGATTTACTACATGTCAAGCCTCAAAACCAGTCTCTTTCCCGAATAATTCTATTCTTCCTTCTTCCACTTACCCCGGATATCCGCCTCCAACTCCTCTTCGGTCATCGGCCTCGCCTCCGGGTGCCGTAGGTCATTATGTGCTTTTGCCTCCTCCTTCATTTCTTTCATCCCCTCCTCATCATTCTCGCCCGTAGCTACTATCTCTCTCTCACACACCCCACAATTTATTTTGTACCTCATCGGTCCATTATGTAAGAAAACTCTCTTTTGGTCAAATCCTTGAGATGTCTCAGGTTTCTTCGCTGTCAACCGTTACTGGCAGACCTTCCGGCCAGCAGTGATTTTTGAAGTCGCAAGTGTCACAAGTAGTGTAGTCCGTGGTCCGATCGAACTTCAAATCACGGATATCGGCCATTGAAGTCTTGATCACTTCTTTCAGTGTCTCCACTTCTTCCTCGGTGATATTAAAGTGTTCCCTCCTGAAAGCCCCGCTCTTTTCCGGCTCGATAAAATCGATCACCGTCTGTACCACTTTATACGGAAATGACTTATCCAAGTCAGCAAGCAAAGTATAGAAGACGAGCTGGCGTTTGTAATCACCGTCCGAGTTCTTGGTATTCCCTTCTATCTCATTCCGGCTCTTCGGGGCGCCAGTTTTGTAATCGATAAATCTTACGTGTTTATCTTCTTTACTGGTGAGGTCCACACGGTCCGCCTTACCGGACAAGGGAATGTCACCGAGCACCGCGGCCGAAGACAAACTATCCCCGAACTTCTTCTCGGTGAACAGACTCGGCGCAAATTCATTCTTGTACTGATCGTAATACCCCGACAAGATTTTCCGCCCGTGTTCCAAGCGGCTCTTGTACTCCGGCTCCGTCAGAACTTCTTTCCGGAGCGCCGCTTCGAAGTCGCCAATGAAGTCTTCTCTTGATTCCAACTTCTCTCCGTTATTTAGTTTCAAACACAGCCGCTCCAAGGCAAAGTGGACCGCTGTCCCAAAACACATGGCCGGGGCTTTCGCCCGCGGGATTCGGTACAAGTTATCCAGTTTGAATTTGTACGGGCATTTCAGGAAAGTATTTAGGGCCGTTGGACTGAGTTTGAAATCTTTGATCAGTTCGAACAAGAACTCCTTCTCACCTTCGTGAATAGTGGGCACGGTCGGAATCTGCATCATGGACGCGAGGATCTTCGCCGCTTTTTTCTCCAGACTCGCAGTCTTTACTTTCTTGATCGCCCCGGTCGGTAGATCCGACAGGAAGAGTGACGGGTACATCATCTTCACCGACGAGGAATATTTCGTGGACCCCACGATATACAGCTGTTGCTTCGCCCGTGTCATAGCCACATAAAATAGACGTCGCTCCTCCGCATTCTTGTCCTCCTTACTCACATCCTGTTCGTTTATTATCCCTGGTGGCAGTTTGATCATCTGACGTCTGCTGGTATTACCCCAATGAGTATCCGCAAAGCGGTAGATATAGACCAATTTCCATTCGAGCCCCTTGGCTTTGTGCGCCGTCGTCAGAGTGACTGCCTTCGCGTCCGACACCAGAGTTTGCTCGGGTAGTTTCAACCCGTTCTCTTCCATGACTCCCAGATTAAAAACATAACCGAATAAGTCGAGACCCGAAAAGGCCGTCGCCTGCGCTTTCGTGTCTTCATAAAGAGTCCCGAAACGGTTCAGTTCGATGATTGGCTGGGGGAGAGCCAAAATGTAATCGAGAAGCCCCGATTCCTGAAAAATAATCTGGAACATTTCCGGCAAAGTATGAGATGAAGAGCGTGAGTTCCATGACACCAGCAGGCCGAACGTCTTAATAATGTCATCGTCGATTTCCGGATTCGCGTCCTGCAAAGTGTCCACCAAAGATTCTCGATTCCGATGGGCGTAACGCGCCGCCCTCAAAATGGCCAGCGGTTTTAGACCAAGATAGGGATAGTTCAAGACGGTAAAGAGATCGATATCATCCACCGGACCGGAGAGCCCCGTCACCACTTTCAAAATGCGCAGGAACTGTGACACCAAGGGGGTCTTCAGTACATCGGTCCCGCCCTCCAAGCGGTAGGGAAGATTCTTCTGTTTGAAGAGATTAATCAGATTATCAATATCCCGGTTCTCTTTGACGATCACCGCAATCTCCTCCGCCGGGATCCCGGCATTCAGCTTTTTCTTTATCGACCGGCAGATGAACTCATCTTCCAGAATTGAGGAATTGAACTTCGCCGTCTTCACCGGCACATCCCGGTACTTCACCTTCGGTACCAACGTTTCTTCTCCAATGAGAGCCGCCGAAGATGTAAGTAGCGTAGGGGTCGAGCGGTAGTTGTCCGTCAGCTTGACTGTAGTAAAGCCCGGGAATCTTTTCCGAAACTGCAAGAGGTTTTCTTTACTGGCTCCCTGGAATCTAAAAATTGATTGGTTAGCGTCTCCTACGCAAAAGATATTTGCTTTGTCGCCCCAGAAAGAGGAAAGAGCAAACACCAGCCGGTTCTGCGCCGAGTTCGTATCCTGATATTCGTCCACCAGAATGTACTGAAAATTTTCTTCATACTGCTGCAGAAAATCCGGGTCCGACTCGAACGCCTCTACCACCCAATTGATCATGTCTTCGAAATCCAGACGCCCGATGACCTTTAGTTTTTCCTGATATTTTTCGTAGATAAAAAGCAGATCGGTATTTTTCTTGATTAGCGTTTCTTTCTCTGTCCTCGCCGTCTTCGTCATGCCGTCCTTCTCCATCTCGAATTCTTCTGTCAGGGTGGCGACGAGCTCTGCGAACCTTTTCAGAGTAATGCCCTCCCGCTTGAGAATCGAGATCGCGCCGATGATATCTTTGATGTACATCTGAGGCGCATTCACCGGTTTCAATAGTTCAAATGTATTCTTCTCCAAAATCTCGCTGATAATATTCACCCTCTCCAGCTCGGTCACATTCTGCATCCCTGCGGGACGGGCGAATCTGTCCGGATTGTCACTGATGATCTCGTTACACAGGGCGTGGAAGGTGCCGATCTTTACGTAATACCCATCCTGACCGATTAGATCGATGAGACGTTCCTTCATTTCCCTTGCCGCCGCATCGGTATAGGTAAGGGCGAGAATTGAGGAGGGGTCGGTATCGGTTTCTTTCAGGACATTGGCGATCCGCACCGTCAGCACTTGCGTCTTCCCTGTCCCCGGCCCGGCCAAAACCAGCACCGGCCCCTCAATACTATCGACGGCCAGTTTCTGCGTCGGATTTAACTTTTTGTAAGCACTTTCAAAAGCAACTGTTACAGGCATGACTTATTGTATATCGTTATATCATTAATCTTACTTATGGATATTACCCTCGCCAAGAAACATCTCCAAAAAGATCCCCAGCTGAAACCTCTTTTGGAAAGGTATACGATTGAAGCTAGAGGTATATCTGCCGATCTTTTTCGTGATCTCCTGGAGTCCATCATCGGTCAACAGCTCTCCGTCAAAGCCGCCGACACTATCATTCAGCGCTTTATAAACCTTTTTGCGGACGCGAAGAATATTAGGCCCGAAGACGTCCTCGGCCAAGATGATGTCACTCTTCGGTCTGTCGGTCTTTCCCGTCAAAAGATATCCTATCTCCGGTCTCTTTCCGAATTCATTGTTTCTGAAAAAATAATCCTGAACGCCCTCAAGGATCAGCCGGACGAACTGGTAATTACCAGTCTGACGGCGGTCAAGGGTATTGGTCGCTGGACCGCCGAGATGGTTTTAATATTTTCACTTGGAAGAGAAGATATTTTTTCTGTAGGGGATCTCGGGCTACGCACCGCCGTCTCCCGGATCTATGGTGTGGATCGTGAAGATAAAACCAAAATCGAAAAAATCTCTCAAACCTGGAGCCCTTTCCGGTCAGTTGCCAGCCTCTATCTCTGGCGAAGCCTCGACAACAAATAGAGGAGTATGCTCTGTTCGTCTTCTTTGCATGGCGCTTCCAGGTTTCTGTTCTTGATATCGAGGACCTCTCCGGCGAAACATTACCTCATCCAGACCCAAGACTCCAATCGCATAGATCACTATCGATATGGTTAGTACCAATCCAAGCAACACCAACACGGGATTCTTTCTGTACGAAAAGTCGAACCGCCTCAAAAGAGTAATTCCCAGGGCTACGCTAATGATGGCCAGCGGAACAAACCAAAGTGGCAGGACGGCGACCAGTTCGTTCCAACGATATGCTCCCATTGGCCCGTGACTTTTCAGCAAGAATCTTCCAAGAGAAGATATATAAATGATGGATAGCAAAGATCCAACCAGCCCGAGAATAGAAAATAATCCACCCAGAACAAAATATATCTTAGGCCTAATCTTAATGGCACCGCTTTCCACTTTTTCCATAACCTCATTTTTTATTGTTTTTTGCATATTTGCTTCATTAATTTTTTTGCCCTACTGATTCTGATAGCTACTGTTCCTTCTGGGATTCTCAAGATGTCGCTGATCTCCCGGTAAGTTTTCTCTTCTAGATAATATAATGCTAATGGTTCCGAATACTTCAACTTGAGGTTGTCAAGACAGTCAGACACCATTTTGATTTTTTCTTTGTACATCATTTCCTCTTCCAGATCTTGTCCGCTTGGCCAATCAAAGTCCGGCAACATCGGTAGAAATCTCCAACGATTTCTCATGGAATTCATAGACATATTGTGAACAATCCGGTAGATCCAGCTAGAAAACTTTTTGTCCCTCCTAAATCCGTTTAGATTTTTATAAGCACTGATAAAGCTGTCTTGTACGACGTCCTGAGCTTCATCTGTATCGTGAACCAAGTAAGTTGCATATCTCAAAAGTTTTTCCTGGTACCTATCCACGATTGAAGCAAAAAGGGTCTTGTTACCCAAGACAACTTCCCCAACTATTTGTTCGTCAGATAACTTCATATGTTCCACATTAATAATACAATCAACTCCCCCAACTTCTTTCAAAAACGCCAAATCCCGGTCTCCCGGGATTTAGTCGTCATGCTCTGGTAGCTTTACCTATTTCTGCCCATACCTCTTCCTTGTCCGGATCCTCTCTGTAGGTTCAACCCGAGGTTGGTTCTAATCGCGTTTGACTCATCAAGCCTTCCGGCTTCTGCCAGCTGGTGAGCTTTGGCAAACTCGGCAAAGTTGTCTTTGTTCACTATCTCAGAAACTCTACCACGCCCACCTATTTGAGTCTTCCAGGCCTCGTAGTTGTTAGTCTCAAAAGCCTTTTCCATGGCTTCGTGTCTCTCAGCACTGTAGTTAGGCCCTTGGATGGCAGGGTTGCCTCTATAGGCCAGAGCTCTACTTGCGTAGACTCCTCCGGCGAGTAATGTTAATACCAGTGAACTTCCAATTATTATGTTTTTATTCATTTTGTTCACCTCCTTTCATTGTTAATACACATTCCTTCTATGTTTTCTTTCGCATTTGCTATATTTAGTCCATGTCCAACAAAGAAAACGATCGTAACTTGGAAATTAAGACCCCCGAGGGATACTTGCCTGTCGTCAAACCAGAAGTTTTTGAAACGAAACAAGGACTCGTCTATCTCCAGTCTCCCGGTATTGCTGTTATATCGGTACCTTCTGTAGACCTCCGTGGAATTCAAGGTTTCCTTGATGGCTTCCCAGAAGAGTTGGGCTTCAGTGATTTTTTGAAAGATCCGACACCTCTGCCTTCTGCCGAAACATTATGTAAGTTTGCCGGTCAGCTTTGTTACGAAAGTTTCGGTCCCAATCGCACGGTCAACGAATATGCCGTTAAATATTTTGAAAACATTATGGAGTCCGGTCACGGATCCGTTCTCGAACACGCCAACGTCACCATGCTCTGGTGGGGAATCTCTCGCAGTCTGACTCACGAACTGGTCCGCCATCGCGCCGGTTTTGGTTTCTCGCAAGTTTCTCAAAGATATGTCGGTGGCAAAACCTTAAGATTTGTTGAAAGACCGGAATACGCAGGTGACCCTTATCTTCATAAATTATTTGAAGATAGGATAGACAGGGCTCAGCAAGAATATGAAGCCATGACGGACTATTTGGTTGCCAAACAAAAAGAAGGTGCTGAAATTCTCGGTGCCGAACACAAAACCGATCTCCGAAAAAAAGTTCGTCAAGCAGCCAGGTCATTGCTACCAAATGAAACTGAAGCCCCAGTTGTGGTCACCGCCAACATTCGAGCTTGGCGCCATTTTCTGAACATGCGAGGCAGTGAACATGCCGAAACGGAAATTAGACGTGCCGCCTTTGAAAGTTATCGTTGTCTCTCTCGGATAGCACCACTCCTCTTTGGAGACTTTAAAGTCGTTCATCTTCACGATGGCACTCACGGGCTTTCCACACCATTTCCAAAAGTTTAAGATCTATTTCCAAATGATGGAGATACCGCAAAAGGTATTTCTTCCCAGTCCTTGACTTTTCTGACTTTGAGATTTTTTCCCCAGACGGCATCCAGTATCTTGGTATCTACCCCCTTGCTCTTGGCCATCGCTCTCAGTGCCAGCAGATCTTTGGGGAAGCATTTACCTCCAAAGCCTCTCAAGGTCGTAATGTCCAGATGCCCGTCCAGAATCCTTTTATCCGCCACCACCATTTTCTTCACCTCTTCATATTTAATTCCCAGCTTTTCGCAGATCTCGCACATTTCATTGGCAAATATTACTTTTGTGGCTAAGAAACAATTGGCCATGTACTTCACCATCTCAGCCGAAGTTGGGTCGGTTTGGAAAATTGGCGCCAGTGGCAGTACCGCCTGATACATCGCCGAGACTCTCCTTGAGACTTGATCGTTGGTCGCTCCTATGACCAATCTGTCGGTATTTACAAAATCTTGCAAGAACGAGGCCTCCCTCAAAAACTCAGGGTTAAAACAAAACAGGTTCTTGGGATATTTATTGATGTAGCCCATTGTCGTACCCGGCACCACCGTCGATTTGATCAGAATTATTTTGTCTGTCCCCTTCGTCAATTTGGCCAGATCGTGAATACTTTCGTCCATGATTGAAAGATCGATACCCGACTCATCTTCTCTGATGGGTGTCGGTAAACACACGAAAATATAGTCGGAATTCCCAGCCACTTCGGGTAAAGATTCGAAGTCCTTATATTTATCGTAAATATGTACTTCGTGATTGGAAAAACCGTACTCCACTGCCTGTCCCACAAAGCCATATCCAATAATCCCTATCCGGAAACTTCTTTTGGTTTTGGTATTGGCACTTTGGGTCACCGGCATAATTCCTCGCGCCCCGGAATTTTGCTGTAATCTCCCTTTATCAATCAGAGACTTAATATATTGATGAATGGTGGGCACACTTCTTTTGAACTTTTTGGCTATCTCTTCCAGCGTTGGAGAGAACTGATTATTCCGATAATATTCTTCTATGAAATCTAAAATCTGCTTTTGTTTTGGGGTTATACCTAACATATTACTAATAATTTACTAATAAAATCATCATAAACATAAATGCCTTTACTGTCAAATGAAGGTTAGGGTCTTTTTACTACTTAAACGGGCCTCGTAATTTCTCCGGCATTATCTGTGCTATTTTGGACATCGCTTCTATCGCCGCCAAGTTTGATTCAAAAGTCGAAATTAAAAATGGCTGCCCGACCCTCACCTCAATTTCCTTGTCATCTTCTTCCCAAATTGCCACCGGCACCGTCGATATTCCAACCTTGGTAGCCAAAACCGCTAACTTCCCCGACCCGTCATGATAGGTATCCACTCGCGATATCACCCCTTCATCTTCCACGTGTCCTTCGGGCGAAATGACTACAATACTATTTTCTTTGAAGGCTCTCATGATTTTTCTAACCGCGACCGTTCTTCCGGACACAAAATCTTTTCGGTCTTCCGTATTGGGAACCGAGATAATATTATTCGAATACATTTGATGAAATCTTTTTAGTAGAGAGACAGATCCGGGCACCGCTCTTTTGCCTACATAGTTTTCTGTCGTCATCGGAATCTCCGATCCCATGGCAAGCTTCATTTGTTGCCCGCTATTTTCATTTATGCCTACTATTAGTTTCAGCATCGCCGGCAGTAAGGTGTCCATATTCGGATGGTTGAAGACGATCAAACACCCCACATTTCTTGGCATATTTTCTAAACCCATGAGATTCACTTGATTCTCCGACTCCAGTTCTCTCAGTAGCCTTTTGGCATCGGATACGATATCTCTTCCTGTTTCTCCTCTTAGCATTCCGTCAATTAGTTCCTTAATCAGCCCGGCTCTATAAAAAGAACCTACGATTTCCGGCAATTTCCCCAGCTCGGGCGCAAGTGGCATTTGTAGCCTTAATGATACCAAAAAGCCGGGTGCTCATGACACCCGGAATAATTAATTTACGGAAAGACCACTTCTCGTCTCGCCGTCTCCAGCGCGACTTTGGCTTTTTCGACACCCTCTATCAACCTTTCCGGCAGACCGCCGGGGAAGAGAATATTCACCATACCCGGATGGATCCATTTCAGGTGATGTGTATCCAGCCACCGTCCGGCTCGAGGCACCGCCACCGGCTCGGTCCCCCAGATCGAGTACCCCATTCTTTCCAGAGCCTTTCTGGAAGCTTCGTTCTCGACTCTCACCGAACTGCGTAGGGTAAAGCAGTTCAAATAGTCGGCCGCAAACATAGTTCTTCCCAGATGAGCGGCAGAGGCCACCCCTTTACCCCACCAGGTTGGATCCCAGACAATAATGCCGGAAGAACACGAATTGTTTCTTCCTGACAAATCATGCAGGGCCGTTACTCCCACCACCACCTCGGATCCGTCAGGCTGGATTCCCCAGACGCAACTATCCGGATCTTTGCGATTCTTTTCATACCACTCAACCTCATTTTCGAGGGTCTGGGCGAAAAGCCCCTTGGTGTACATATGGATCTTCATCGAAGAAAAATGTTTGACGAGCTCAGGCAGATCGTCTTTACATAGGGCACGCAGTGTCACACCTTGGCCTTTGTGAGAAACCTTCATCGTTATACCGTACATAGCTACCTCCTGACAATTTAATGTTCCGGCCAAGCTCACTACTCATGAGATAGTTAGTTTGGCCGGCTAAAACTCCAAGAGGGGGTGAAAAACCGAAAAAGCCTCCGCTTGGAGGCTTAAACAGCAAACTAAATCTGCTCTTATGCCCCCGTTTGGGTATCAAAATCGACACCCATTTCATGGGTGGTCGGTTTTGAGGCAATGAGGCACAAATTTCTAAACATAAAGAAATTATACCATACTATAAGTCAAAATCCATCTTGGGGTAGAATAATCTCATGGAAGTCCGCCTGGAAAAATCATGGAAAAACCTACTTAAAGATGAGTTTGAAAAACCGTATTTCAAAGATTTATCCTCATTTGTCCGCCACGAGTACCAATCCGGCACTGTCTATCCACCCCCCAAGTATATTTTTAACGCCCTTGATAGTCTGCCGGTAGACCGGGTGAAGGTCGTGATTCTCGGCCAAGATCCCTATCACGGACAGGGACAGGCTCACGGCCTCTCCTTTTCGGTTCCGGAGGGTATTGCTCCACCCCCATCTCTTAAAAACATATACAAAGAAATTGAAACCGATCTCGGGCACCCGCGTCATGCTTCCGGCAATCTCGACCGCTGGGTCAAACAGGGAGTACTCCTTCTCAACGCCACTCTTACCGTTCGGGCCAATCAGGCAGGGTCTCACCAGAACAAAGGCTGGGAAACTCTAACCGACGCTATCATTCGTGAGCTAGCTAACAAAAAAGACAATCTGGTCTTCATTCTCTGGGGAAACTATGCCCAAAAAAAAGGCTCTATTATTGATGCAGACAAACACTTGGTTCTCAAATCCCCCCACCCTTCTCCGTTTTCTGCACACTCCGGTTTTTTTGGTAGCCGCCCATTTTCCCAAGCCAACCATTATCTGGTTGAGCAGGGCCAAACGCCAATTGACTGGTGACCTCGGTTATTTGTAGTAGCCCTTCACTTGGAACAGTAAGTAAAGAGAGAGTAGGGATCCGATAATCAACCCGAACAACTGCATGGTAATGAGTGAGTAGATGGCATTTAGAAGCACTGAGTAAAAAACGTAGTTCCAGCCAACCATCGACCTCTTGAAAAGTCCCGGTATGGCCAGAATCATCAGCACTAGTCCGGCAATGAGAAAAAGCGAGGCGATAGAGAAACCATATCCCGTTCCCGCGGCAACATAGCCTCCGTAAGGAGTTCCATACATCATCGCATTGAATCCGAACAAAGCAAAAATCGCCGGTAATGTAAAAATGGCTCCAATCACCTCCAACCAAGGTGCGACACTGACAATAATATCCTTAACATTCTTGGGCAGTGCCGGAGCTTTCTTTACAAGATACAAATCCAACTTCTCAATCAATCCCTCCATATTCTTTAGATAATTATTAACTAACTTCATTCTATCAGCTCAACTTGATATCTTCTGAAAGATTTAAAGCGTTAAAATTACCGAAATGGAAAATATTCACCGGAGGGGACATGAGAGATTTACCTTTTCCGGACAAGGAACTGTTTATTCTTTTACGGTCATCTACGAGGCTCCAGCTGGCTTTGAACAGTTTGTCCCTTACGCTCTTGCCTTGATAAAGCTTGAGGAGGGTCCCCTGGTCACTGCACAGATTACCGACACCGATCTCGATAAAATCTATATTGGCATGCCTGTAGAAATGGTTACTCGACTCTTGAGCGAAGACGGTGATCGTGGACTAAGGCACTACGGTTATAAATTCCGTTCACCGGTCATCTAACAAATCTGACAACAGACGTGGTAAATCATACAGTCTGGTGATAACATCAAGGAATGTCAAAGATAAAAAGCCTGCACGGTAAGTGTAGCAATCATTGCAAAGACGGTTTTACCCTGTTTGTTAACGATAAGGAATGTGCTTGTATTGTCAAAGACTTTCCTTTTCTGAAAATCGTCAATACAGACTCCGAGATAGTTGGTAAGAAAAAGAAAACCTTCCACGTCATCAAGTGCAATCGGTTAGACACTGACGGTCACTGTTCTGAGATACCTCAAAACGCCCCAGCCTGGTGCAAAATAAAGGACTAAAGCCACTTGAAATAACTCCCCGGAAAACTAACTAACTCTCCCCCAAAACGTCTCTTGAATTCTGTGAAACCCAACCATCTTTTTTGAGGCCAACGTTCATCAAATACTCCTTCCAAATCAAAGAACTTGATTCCTCTTGACTTCGCTCTCAATATCTCGTCCCACACCAATTTATAATGTGCTCCGGACTTGCGGCCCTCATCGCTTGTCCACGTCTGATAATAGTTCGCACAGTCGGCACTGTAAATAATCAATAAGCCTGAGTGATAAGTTTTATCCGTTCTGCTTACCACCAATCTGGCTTTTCCCTTGAACCTTTTGACCAAACTCCCGAGCTCCTTTTTTTTCATGGTCCAGACCTTGCTGTTTTTTTTCCATAACTCAAAAAACTTTTTTTGGTCACATTCCTCAACCAGAGTACCCCTATTCTTCTTAACGTGTCTTTTGGCATTTTCGGACAAATTATTCCAAAGCACTTTTTCGCTTTTAGTCAAATCCAGAATGAAAGTATTTGTTGCCAGATATGGAAATCTACTCAGCTTATACCCCGCCATCTTGAACCCCAGCTCATCTTGCACTCTAATCGGTTCGATAATTGAAGAGACTGTTTTTAGCTTTCTTTTAATTTTTCTTAATTCTGTCCAGTTTGGATCGTAAGAGGATCGTTGCAACTTCATCAAGGTGAAACCAAAGAGTCCCAATGGAACAATAAAGGCATTCATCTTGTGTCTCTTGTCTTCAGATGGAATTGAGACAACCTTCCACCCTTTATCCCTTAGATAGCCGGCCCACCCCTCTGTTTGTCGGATGTCTTCCATTACTTTCTCAATTTCGCCAGTAATTTTAAAGCTGACCATCTGAGTCTGTCCGCCAGCATATAGATACCGTAAAGTGTTTTGTTTACCACCAGGTCATATGTACCCACAAACTCGGTTAGCTCACCGCCGTACCCCTGTTTGAACCGGTGAAAACCATACCATGGATCATTTTTGTCTGGTTCCGGTCCCATACTTCCCCACAGGTCAAACATTTGGCACCCGTGTTTCTTCCCCAGTTTGATAGCTTCCCACATCATTAGGTTACTTGCCATGACCTCTCTGTTCTCATTACTCGAAGCGCCGTACGGATAATACAACACCCCGTTAAGTTCAAACAGCGCCCAAGTAGTCAGGGTTTTTCCTTCATAAATTGCTTTCAGTAAATGTCCTCCACCCTTAACAATCATGGTCTGCCACATTTTCCGGTGATAATTTTTACCGTGGGCAAAAAACTTCTGTCTTCGTGTTGTTTCTTCGGTCAGTTTCCAGTATTCCTCAAATGCCGGCTCGGAGTTGTCTTCTACTATCTTTACCCCCTTTTTCTCTGCCAGACGGACGTTGTATCTCGTCTTTTGATTCATTTTTTTAAGAATCTCCTCCTCGCTTTTGGAGATATCTAGCTGAAAAGTATATCTGGTGAACAAAGCCTTGCCGGGTTTGAAATCATAAATTCCCGCCAACTCTTTTACCTGTATTCGACTGGACTCCAAATCTCTTTCGTTGGGCTCAAACTTCACCACGATTGCTCCCTTTTGGCTCGCTTCTTTCATAATCGTTTTCATCGCTTCTGCGTCAGGGATAGCCGATTTTGGACAGTACCCAATATAACTCATTATTTTGGGAATTTTGTGCCAAGTAATCTGATAGACTTCTTGGGCTCTTTTATCGTGTTCCTGAATTAATCTCAAAACTTCTACTCCGGTTTGTTTACGGAACTCTCCCCAAGCCCAGGACTGCAGGGGGTGTCTCGCCAATTTGTCAAAAATTACCTTGTCTTTTTCCGTTGCTTCTCTAATCACCCCTCTATTCTACCTTCTAAAAGGTTCAAAGCGAATACCGTGGTGCAGAAGTCTTGCAAGTAACCGCCTCGAACCGAAAGTTGAGCTACTACCAATTATCAATATCCGCAAAATCGTCTTTGACCGCTTCTTCCACTTCCCAATCTTGAACGATGATTCTTTTCTTCTCCCCAAATTCGTCCACTCCGTCATTGCGAGGAGTATTCGACGTGGCAATCTCACTCCACGTGTTATTTCGGCTCTTGCTGCGGGCTGTTCGATCTTGAACTTTTTCTAGATATTCCTCCGGTATCTCCGCCAAAAATCTTGAAGGAATGGAAGTGTGTCTGCCACCATAAACCAACCTGGATCTGGCAAATGACAGGGTGAGATTTTCTTTCGCCCTTGTCATGGCTACATACATCAGCCTTCTTTCCTCTTCCACTTCTTCCTTGCCTCCTTCAAAGATCGATCGGGAATGAGGGAACAGACCTTCTTCCAAGCCCACCACAAATACTTGGGGAAACTCAAGTCCCTTTGCGGCGTGGACCGTCATCAAGGTGATTTTGGCATTCGATTTTTTTTGCTTGATCTCTGCTTCGGACAAGGCCGCGCTTTCCAGAAATTGAGATACTGTCTCAAATTCACTGGCTACCGCCAGTAGTTCGTTAATATTCTCAATCCGCGCGGCATCTTCCTCGTCTCTTTCATCAAATTTATCCAAATAGTTTGTCACATTCATTATGTCTTCCAGCAACTGCCCGGGTTTCGCCTCCATTTTCTTCTCCGTGAGTTTCAAAAGCCATTCATCAAACATCGCCGCCTTTCTTTTGCCAATCTTTTCAATTCTTGTTCGGCTAATCTCCTCTTTAGGATTGTTCAGCAGACGTAAATAAGCAATCAGATCTTTTACCTCTGCTCGGTTATAGAAACGAAGTCCACCAATTAGTTTGTAAGGGATATCCCTTCTCAACAACTCATCCTCAAAAGTTCGGGATTGAGCATTCGTCCGATAAAGAATAGCCACTTCTTCATCACGGTCTGAAATTTTTTTGGCGCTACTTATCACATATCTTGCCTCTTCTCGTTCATCCGAAGCTTCAAACAGATAGACCCTCTTCCCCATTTCCCGTTCGGCAGACAGCCTAAGAGTCGGATGACTTACGTTGTTGCATACTACACTGTAAGCAGCGTCCAGAATATACTGTGTGCTGCGGTAGTTTTTGGGTAGTCCTACGGTCACCAGTTCGGGGTAATTCTCCTCAAACAGCCTCAGATTCCGGTAATCCGCTCCTCTGAAAGCATATATCGCCTGAGAGGCATCCCCGACAGCCATAATATTTTTCTTCTCACCTGCCAAAAGTTTTGTTAGCTCAAACTGAGCCTTGTTTGTGTCCTGGTACTCATCTACCAATATCCATTCCAGTTTTTTATTCACTTCGTTTCTTATCCTGTCAATTTTGAGTAATTCCACCGCCTTAACCAACAGATCATCAAAATCTACCGCGTTATTTCTGGTAAGTTTTTCCTGATAAGCTTTCCACACCTTAATTAATTGTCGGTAAAAATAGTCTTTGGCGTTTTCCTCTGCCCTTTTTTCCGACATCAAGTCATTCTTCATCTTGCTGATGAGCGCCAAAAACATACCTGGCTTGTTTTGTTTGGGATCAATGGATAGAGCCTTTAATACTTCTTTCATGGCCGACTCGGAATCATCACTATCAAAAATCACAAAATTCGGGTTTACTCCTACGCTCAACCCGAAAATTCTTAACAGTTTGGCACACAAAGTATGAAACGTCCCCGAGAATCCCAACTCAATTTTCCCCGCCCCCATTTTCTTGATTCTTTCCTTCATCTCCCCGGCCGCTTTGTTTGTAAAGGTCAGCAAGGCAATTTTGTCTGGCCCTATGCCCATTTTTTTTATCAACCACGCTGCGCGGTGGGTGAGCACCCTCGTCTTTCCCGAACCGGCACCAGCCATAACCAGAATCGGCCCCTCCTTGTGAGTTACCGCCATCAGCTGTTCTTTATTTAATCCATTTTCTTCCACTCAAATATTGTATTTCATTCTAAATCACTCCACATCTTGAGTTTTTGAGTTCTTGAGTTTTTTTGCATATATAATCAACATAGTGAAATACGTCATTGGCAACTGGAAAAGCAACCAAAACATCACCGAATCACTAATATGGCTCGACGGCATCTCCGCTTTGCGTCCCAAGTTCTCTCCCGACATCACAGTCATCCTCTGCCTTCCTTTTACCGATATCGCCGCCTTCAACCAACGTTTGGCAGATATCGGCCTTCCGATCATCACCGGTTCCCAGAACGTCTCACATCTCCCGCCGGGCAAACACACCGGAGAGATAACCGCCAACATGCTTGGTGAACTGGTTAGCTACTGTATCGTGGGTCATTCCGAGCGGCGTCACGACTTTAAAGAAACCTCTGAGGTAGTCGCCCAAAAGACCCGCTTGCTTCTAGAAAACTCTATCATCCCTATCGTTTGTCTTGACCTTCCATACTTGGACGAACAGATTAAGGCCCTGTTCAGTCTCGATGTCGACGTTTCCCGTTGTTTTTTCGTCTACGAACCCATCGCCGCCATTGGAACTGGAAAACCTGTCGATCCTGTAGACGCCAACCACATAGCCGGCCAAATCGCTTTCCTGACAGATAATACAGCCCCCATTCTTTATGGAGGTTCTGTTTCCCAAGACAACGTCGACTCTTTTGTCAGCCAAAGTAAAATCGATGGAGTTCTGGTGGGCACCGACAGTCTGGAGCCGACCCTCTTCGCCGGCATTATCAGCAGCCTTTCTTAAGTCAACATGAAACTTCGCCACGTGCGTCCAGTTCGTCTTGTCATCAAGCTATTTTCCCAAATTCGAGCCCACCTCTGGTTATTTATTCTTTCTTTTATTCTTGTCTCATTTTCAGTCCTTTCCCTAATTGGCTACCGCTTTCTTTTGAGACACAATGTTAATCCGCAGGATCTTCTTAGTTTTTTTGGCACACCCGTTGAAAACATGGACAGTACCAATGGAATAACAAACTTTTTGATTTTAGGGATAAGGGGGGAGGGCGGTGACTCTCCCGATTTAACTGACACCATCATGGTTATCTCTTACAATCACGGCAATAAAACTCCCACCATTGTCAGCGTACCGCGCGATCTCTGGGTCCCATCGCTAAAGGCCAAGATAAATACCGCCTTTTTCTACGGAGAAGAGGCAAGTCCCGGAGCCGGTATAAATATGGCACAAGCAGCCATCTTGGAAGATTTGGGCATGCCAATAAACTATACGGCTGTTATTAACTTTTCTCTTTTTCAACAGGCAGTTGATCTGGTCGGAGGTGTCGACGTAGACGTCAGCCCCGGTTTTACCGATACGGAATTTCCCATACCTGGCCGAGAAAAGGCTCTTCCCGTATCCTCCCGTTACGAAACAATTATTTTCAATCAAGGCATCAACCATTTTAACGGCACCACTGCTCTCAAATTTGTCCGATCACGTCACGCTGAGGGTGACGAGGGAACTGATTTTTCCCGTTCCCGGCGCCAGCAGCAAGTGATTTCCTCACTTCGCCAGAAGATCCTCACCCCCTCCTTTCTTCTTGATCAGCAGAGAGTCGACAGTCTTTTTGATATCGTCAATGTCAATCTTATAACCAATATTCCTTCAAAACTCTACCCAACCCTTGCCAAACTAGCTCTCGATACCAAAGATAGTCCTGTGGGATCGATTACTCTAGCCACTACCCCGGATGAAAATGGTGTCACCATTCTGTATAACCCTCCGACCTTCAAGTATGGCGGAGAGTGGGTTCTCGTTCCCAAAGATAACAACTGGAACGCTCTTAAACAATATATCAAAAACCACCTCACCCCTACTCAATAACCACGTTCGTCCTCTTAGGGCGTCACTTTTAATAAATAAGTATCTCCACTCTTAAAAACCTTTTTACCCAAAGAAAGCAGAATCTCTTCGTTTACTTTGTACATCCCCCGCTCATCATCACCTACCACAATCCACCCGACATTATATTTTTTGAGCAATATCCTGACCTTGCGAATGTCCGGCTCTTCGTAAATACTCCTGACATCGGCCTCTCTTAGTGACACCGTTTCGTATCCGCCTCTCCAAAGCCACTCGTGTACTCTCCAACCCTGAATTGTTGGTACACCGGAAAATACTGAGATGGCATTGAAAAATGTATAACTATCCCCAACCGCCTCGACCATATTTCTATTATCCTGATTGCTCCTCAAATAACTAATTACGGCATATCTGTCTGGCATTGACGTTTTCAACCATTTCTCGCCATCTAGCCCTGAATAAGTTTTAAAGTTTCCGTAGAAGTTTGGGAAAGCCACCGTTGGAAAAACCATAGTTCCGACAAAAATTGCCCCAGCTATTAATATCGAAGGCCACCTCCACCACCAGGCCAGTTTGTTTTCCGGATCAAAGAGTTTCCCCAACACGCCTCCTGTCAACAATCCAATCATGATGGATGCTTGATAGGTCAGCTTAAACATCGTATTCGCTCTGGCGTGATCCGGATAGATATCTTTTGCATAGACAAGCTCAGGGATAATAATTAATAGGACAACACATACGGCCAGACTCCATATGGGCAGTCTCAGGCGACCTCTCTTTTCTGAGAGCACGGCAATCAGACTTATTATCAGTCCCCCGGACCACAGTACCGCCAATTGCCACAATGGAGATCTTTCTTGAACCATCTTGATTCCGTTAGAGATGGATTGAAAACTCAGAAACCAGGGAAGTGAGGTTAGTACCATGAATAGAAGCATCACTCCGGCTGCCTTAATTAGTCTAATTAGGTTTGTCGGCTCGCCCAACACCATCATTAGCCCCATGATTATCATTAACAATCCATAGACCGCCACATCCCAAGTATTTGTCATCATCATTACCCCAAACAAGACTCCCATCATTATCTCGTCAAGCAGCCTCTTGGAACTCAGCCAGTGAAGAACAATTAAGATAAAGGCCAGGACAATCGGTAAATCAATGAGGTGACCATGTAGATCGGCCACCACAAAGCTATACCCCGGGAACTCATGGATCGTGTTGTGAATAAATCTGGTGGCATCGGCATACCAGTAGTCGGACAAACCTCTATGACTAAGTAAATACCAGACAACGTGAGTATTCCCCGCCATTACAGTGGCAAAAGCACCAACCAACCCTCCAATCATTCCCGTGGCATGTTTCTTGGCACCGCTCAGAATAAATGAGACGGAAAAAGCGAGAGACAGTGACAGCCCGGCAATAAAGGCCAGAACTAAGTTGTATCCCACAGTCGGGGAAGTTCCAAAGTATCTGATCACCACGCTACCCCAATAGTGTCCAAAGGAATAATAGTTGATTGTTTTCCCGGCCTGCCACATGTCGGCTGCCGGAAGTGTCGGCGACAATAGATATTGGTTTACAAACCCAAAATCCATGAATTTTTCCAAACTATCTATCTGCGGTAAAAAGCTCCTAACTATTGCTATACCAAATAGTCCCACAATGAATAGATATTCTTCAACGACAACAACCTTTAGTGTCTCTCTGGAGACCATCAAGCTACGAAGACCCCCGCCTTTGATCATTAACCAAATATTCACACCCACCAAACCAAGAGTCGTCATCCAGAGACCCGTGTTGGTATTTACCGGCAGACCCAAATTTGCCGTTTCCCAAATAACAAGTGCCGCCATCAGGGTAGTTATTAAACGAGACAGGGGGTAACCAACATCGGGCAGTCTACCAAATAATTTTTTGGTCAAAGGCAAACTAATCAGCTGCAGTAAAAGACTAACCAGATAAACTCTCAAAATGGTTTGTACATCAGAAACTGGCATTAATTATCTTAAATCAGAAACCACTAATTCCGCTATATCGTTACCAAGCTTCACCGCATAATTTGTTCCGCGATCAAAAGGATACACCATACTCATGTTTGCTAAATAGACCCCCGAACCCAATCTGGAATTGGGGATCATCCGGGAGTAGTTCACCGGAAACACCGGCTGGGCAAACGGCTCTCTAAACAGAAACGACTTCTTGATCAACCTTTTGTTGAAATGTGTATTAATTTTTTTAATAAATGGAGAATAGATTTTCAAGAGCTGTTCCTCGTTCATTTTGAGCTGTTTGTGTCCTTCCGGTAAATAATTCCCTAAATACACAAGCCTTTTCCCTCCATAGTGTTTTTTGTCTATCATGTTAGTGTGTTCCACCATGACTAAAAAAGGAAAGTCCTTCTCCAAAATATTCAGCCAGTATCCATTAATTAACTTTCTGGATGTTTCCAAAATCAGTGTTTGCCCCCACAGATAGTCTATCTCTGGAATCGTGAGGCCTCTCACCATTTTTGCTGCTATTGGTGCCGGCGTGGTAACCACCACTGAGTCAAATCTCTCACCATCTACCAATACTCCATCGCCATCTATTTCAATCCTTTCCACCATTACCCCTGTTCTAATTTCGCCTCCATGCCTTTTGATATACTCCTCAGTCTTTCTTATCAACCCCTCAAATCCTCCCTCAAAGTACCCCAGATTCTTGGTTCTCTTGGCTACACGGCTCCAAAACCAAGCTAGGTTAACTTCGTTTACATGTGGTCCGAACTTCGCCTTCAATAGTTTCTCCCAAACAACTTTGTAGCCCTCTCTCCCGAGCAGTTTGGGTAGAACCTCCACAGCGTGATATTTTTCCAGAAACATCCCATTGGGCAATAGCTTAAGAAGCATCAGCCCCATCCCCATGTGTAATCTTGCCCAAAGGCTAATACCGGAAAACTTCAAAAGAGAAATAGGGGAGTCGAGTGGTGTTTCCTTGCCATGGTAATAGCTATTTGTTTGCGGATGCAGAATTAACGTCTTCGCTCCGACTTTCTTTGCGAGCTCTAAAACATCCTTATCATTCGTAAAAACATGATGATAAAAATTCTCCAGGTTCCACCTCCACTCATCTTCACGAAATCCCCGTGCCAAACCTCCACACTCCTTTTTTGACTCAAATATCACCGGAGTTATACCCATGTCCACCAGACGAACGGCACAACTCAAACCGGTAAACCCTCCCCCAATAACTGCTACGCGCATGTGTCTATAGCGCCAGAAGTATTCCGATAACTGCGAGCAGGAGGCCACCACCAAAAGCTGCCACACCAGGGAAGTCTAGAATGCCTGCATCCGGAAGAACTGTCGGTTGTGCTGCGGCTACATAAACCGTGGGTGCCACAGTAATAGGTGTTTCTACAAACTCGGTCGGTTGCGCTGCTGCAGGTTGTGTAGCCGTTGCTCTTGCAGTAGGGCGCGCCGTTGGAGCTGCTGTTACTTGTGGGCAGACACAGTTGTCGGCATCCAAACAAGCTTCTTTCCTACACTTACTGGTAACCGAATCACAGGATAGTCCTGTCGTACACTCAGAGTCTGCGGTACAAGTGTGATTACATCCAACTACCGTACTCACTATCAAATCATTGGATGCTTCAAATGTGGTTCCTCCAGCCCCCACCACGGCGACATTCTTAACACTAAAGCCGTTTGTAGCCCCATCGCTGACTTTAACTCTAAATCCGAAGGTAGCAGTTTGACCGGCTTTTATAGTCAATCCTTTACAAGACATCAAACTATTGGCTGGAGTATAGGAACAACCAGCGCTCGCATCCATCAGCGTTAACAGGTCTTGGTGCTCACCATCAAGGGTGTCCGCAATAGTTACACCCGTTGCGTCCACTGCTCCGGTATTCGTAATTGCGATCGCGTAAACGAAGATCTGATTCTTGGAAACGGCATCAATTTCTGTGGTATAGGTATACCGTCCGGCCGAGTTACCAGAGTCATTCTGATATGCTTTCTTGGTAACGGATATAGCATCTGCACAGACACTCGTGGCCGCACAAGACTTGGTTGTTGCTACTCCACATGAGTTAGTGCAGGTAGAAATAGTCGAAGCTGCTTTTCCACACTCCGTCGAACAGTCTGGGCTACAAGTGATAGTCGCAGTAGCTACACAAACAGAGGTCGTTGTTACGGTACAAGCTGTTGATCCTGAATAACAAACCGATATTCCGTCTGTTTTTTTACATCTTCCATCCTCCGTATCACACTTCAGTCCGGTACCGCAATTGATATCTGATGTACAGGTAGCACACTCAACTCCAGGGGTCGTTGTCGGGCATTTAGTCATATCTTTGGTCCATTTCCCCCCGGCAGAAGGACAGCAAAAATCTGTTCCGCCACACGCAGCTACTCTGCCTGCATAAGTACAAATACTATCCTCCGAGCTTCCATCTGCTTCAGGAGGAGTGCAGTTCCGAAGCACTCCGTCGCTTCCGGGACACTCTTCTTTACATCCAGCCGCACGAGGAATACTACCAGGGGCTGTCGGCACAATCCCTTGTCCGGTACTAAGTCTATAAGAGATATAGACAGCTCCAACCACTACCAATGCCATAAGTATCATTGCGATTATGGCCAGTATATTTTTCTTTTTATTCATTATCTTTATGGCTTGGTGCTAACTAATCCTTCAAACTTTATAGTGCCCGATTGAGTCACAGTGTAGTCATAATAAGGTTTCTTGTTCTCTGTATCCAGATATCCGGTACTAGCGTACTCCACTGGAGCTGCAGTCCCTACAGTTACTTTGAATTTGGCTTTCAGGTTTGCCATACTCGCGGTAATCACCAGTCTAATCTTGTCATTGATCTTTAGTGAACTCTTTTGGGTTTGTGTCATCGGTGTTGTGCTAAAAGTACCGTCTGCGTTCTGCGCATACAACTGTATCTCCATACAGGCACCTGCCGTCCCACCCCCAGTTCCCGGAGGTGTCGGTGTTGTTGTCGTTGTCGGGCAGCTCTTCACACAACAGTTAGCTACGCTTCTGGGTCTTAGTCCAGCTTCGCACTTCCCATTACTCACCATTTTAGAAATCCTACAGATCGCCAGCCTGCCGCCACACCTTATCTCTCCCCCTCCACCCGTCCCCCCTGTTCCTCCACCGCCTACACCACCACCTCCACTCCCAGTCCCTCCCCCTCCTCCGGTAGAACCGCCTCCACTGCCAATAGGATAATATTCACAGTCACCCGCGACATAATATCCGTGCAGTGGGGGAAGATCACAGAATTCGGTATCTGAACCTTGGTCAATACAGTCAGGTGTGGTACACTCACATCCTGCCGCGTCAGGGTTCTGAATACAACCTCCAGTAGGGGTCGGTACTTCGACGGGCGGAATACCTCCTCCTGTATACGGAGTCGGTGTTGCCGTCGCTGTCGGAGGCTTTGGTGTTGCCGTCGGTGTCTTTGTTACGGTCGGTGATGCGGTTGGAGTACCTGGTGTTGCTGTCGGTGGACTTGGTGCTCTTGTCGCCACTACAGTTGGCGTCCTGGTAGGCGTTGGGGTTCCACACGTTTTGCCTGTGTTTTCCCAAGTTTCACTACGACATATCTGCTCTTGACCATCTTTGCACCTGGTATGGCCTTCGTCGCTGCAGTAATTGGCCGCCATCGGCTCACTTTCCGGCGCCGTCGGGGCTATTGCCTGTCGGCTACTAACTCTACTAGAAACTACATAAGCTCCTACTGCTGCACCAACTACCAAAAACAACGCAATCACGCCCATTAATACTTGAGGTATTTTGCTTTTTGGTTTTTGATCCGGCCATTGCGCTTCCGGTTGAATTTCTTGTGAAGCCGAAGGAATCGAAGTGGTTGTCGTTGTAGTAGTTGCCTGCGGAGCCACCGTATCCGGAGTAGCAGTTGGCATTACTGTAGATGTCATTGTTTCGGAAGGAGTGGTGGTAGTAGTAGTTACCGGAGAAACAATGTCCTGAGAAGGACTCGGCATTACTGTCGAAGTCATTGTTTCTGATGGTGTTGTCGTGGTCGTTGTAGTTACCGGAGCGTCTAAACTTGGCTCGGGAATTATTGGATCCGACGCAAGTGGCTGACTCGAAGATTGGTTCAAAGGATTTTGTGGGTCCATCTCTGTGTATTGCGGTCCAATAAACTAGGACCTGCTTTCACTATATCTATTATTTTTGTCAACGTCAACAATTTTTATAATGCCAGTAATATTCCCACTATTGCCAGTAACAGCCCACCTCCAAAAGCTGCCAATCCGGGCATATCCAAAATTCCTGTTTCCGGTAATACGGTCGGCCGAGCAGTCACTTGAGCGATTGGTTTAGTTGTCGGCGATGTTGGTTGAGATGTCGGTGGTTCTGTCGGACCTGGGGCCTGGGGACAAACGCAGTTTTCCTCACCCATACAGGAAGCCTTTCGACATCTGTTTGTGGCTGTATCGCAAACCAACCCGGCAAAACATTCGGAATCTTTCGAACAGGATCCATTGCACGAAATATTTTTTGTATCACCTGGACAACTTTCAGTCGCCGGACATGTTTTATCGGTCGCTACACCGCAAGAATTGGTACAGGAAATGGTTGAAGTAGCTTGTCCACACTCGGTAGGACACGTTGTCGAGCACGCTAATTCCCCCGTGACCACACAAGGTGGAGCGGTAGGAGAGGCGGTCGGAGATGCAGACGGAGTGGTGGTTGCCGTTGGGGTAGGAGTGGGAGTTGGTGTCGCTGTAGCTGTGGGGGTGGGTGTTCTGGTCGGTGTCGGTGTTCTGGTTTGACGTGGGCGAGGTGTGCCGGTATTTCCGCCGGTATCTGGAGTGCAGTATGCACTCGTTCCACTTCGTACACAGTGGTACTGTCTGGGGCAAATTGTATGGTAACAAGGATTCTGCCCACCAGTACCCTGACAAGTACAAGTGCTAGTGTCCGGCATATCTGGACACGAACATGATTTTGCCGGATCACTACAGTTTCCTCGCTCCGTTCCATCATAGCAACTCGAAGCTAATGGTTCGCTTTCCGGCGCTGTTGGGGCAACTGCTTGTCTGCTACTCACCCTACTCGATACTACATATGCTCCCACCGCGGCACCAACTACCAAAAACAAAGCAATCACACCCATTAATATTTTTGGAACTTTACTGATTGGTTTTTGTTCCGGCCATTGGGTTTCTACTGGTGTTTCCTGACTCGCGGTGGGGATTGTTGTTGTGGTTGTTGTCGTCGTCATCATAGGAGCCGCTTCAGGAACCGGCATTAACGGCTGATTTGGGTCTTGGTTCAATGGATTCTGTGGGTCCATATTATTTCGTCCACTTCTTTGACACACTGCCAATAAGCAGCATAAGAATTCCTAGAATTGCAAACCCTAAGGTGGTCGTTAGACCACCGGCGTCTGTCAAGTCTTCGGAGCTAGTGTCCGGCATGGATGTCGCCGGTGTGGGCGAGATCCCAATCAGACCTGTCGGTGTCGCTGAGGGTGTTGCGGTAAAGGCCGGCTGATTGCTTAACATTACCGTGAAGGTTCTCACTAATTTTTGTACTTGGTTGACACTGTCGGTATATTCCACTGTCAGTGTGTGTAGGCCTGGATCCAATTTCAGGGGTGGGGTCCACGTCCAGACACCATCACTACTTGCTTGAACTACTTGAACTTGCTCCACCGATTGGAGGGTTAGCTTTACCACGGACCCTGCCGGGGCTTTTCCTCGCAGCTCTGGCTTATCAGTTGCGATGATCTCTCCGTTTGTTGCCGGATTCAAAATTTTTACCGAAGAGGTGGCCTCCAACTGTTCAGTTAGGATCAGTATGTTCGCCTCCAACTGGAACCCGGCACCCGTCTGTGCACTAGGTGTTGCCCCCTCCAGTCCGGCTATTAGCTGACCAGTATCGGAAAAACTTTGATTCTTGCCCAGAACAATATCGGGAACTGGTTTTGCTTTGCTGGTGTCTGTCAGGGCGGTGGCCGTCCCGGTATTCCCCGCTCGGACAAAGATCGACAAAAGCGTTTTTTCCGGATCATAGGTCAAGACATTGCCACCCTCGTCCCGTGAGCTAGCCAAATTAAGCCGCCAAGTACCATCGGTCTTGGTGATGGTGGACAGGGCTTGGCCACCCTCCGCTTCTACAAAAACAATACTCCCGCTAACCGGATCTCCTGTATCACGGACCACTTTCCCAAAGATGATATCCTCCGGTGGGGCAATCGCTTGTGCTGTCGTTCGAACTGAAAAAGGCTTACCGTTGTCATCATAAGTACCTGACCCGGAAACGATTAGAAAATAATAGGTGGTGCTAGCAGCCAATCCTGATACATTGACGGTATGACTGTTATAACTTTGGGAAGTTCCGGAAATTTGATCTCGTACATCACCGGCAGGAGTTACTATTTTTGCCGGATCTTGGGAATATTTGGTTAGACCGGTAAGAGGAGTATCGGTTGTCCAGCTGACACTAAAGGTGGTGGCATTTAGATTAGAAATCTTTAAGTTTTTCGGACTTTCCGACGGACCGGCTTTAGACTCCAGCCCTTGTCTCGTGTTTACCAGAATTACTCCGGCCACCAAACCAGCAATGAGAATAAATATTCCCAGCATCGTCGGTATTCGTTTGGACATGAGTCCTTTAGTGGCCATTTTATTGTGGTGTAGTTATTGGCGCGGATTCTGTTGCTAACAACGGAGCGGTGGGTGACACTGTCACTTGCGGGGCTGTTACTAACCCGTCGATCTCCGCTTGAGTCACGAACGTCCTTTTATCCAAATTATTTATCACTTTTTCATTAACGGTGCCATCGATTGGCTTTATTATTTCAATCTGTTCCGGGGTTAACTGTGTTTTTGTCGCGGCGGAAAATATCTGAAATGCCAGTATTCCACCGACGATCGATAATCCCATGATACCTATTAATAATACATAAACAGAGAGTGTCTTTCTAGGGCGCATATCCCAACCTCCTTTCGTAGCGAAAGCCTGTATTTTCGAGCGAAAAGTGTGAAGTGGGACGAAGGTGTAATAAAAACATATTACATCTAGGAGCACTGAAGACTTTGCAGCTGAAAAGACAGGGTTGTAGCAGAATGCAGGTTGGGAGGTGCGACCTTAATTTCATGACTCTGAATAAAAATAAAAATAAACTAGACCATTTGCTTTGATGGTCTTGATCCCCTTAGTCGTCGTTGGTTCGGAGGATAGGGTGATACTATCCAGAATTGCCAGTCTGTCCAGGTTTTCCATTTCGTTTAGGAAGCCATCGATATTAGTCGGGTCTCCTGTTACCGTGAAAGACACACCCGTTTGGATGATATTGCTCGGGTTCTTTGTGAGGATTTTTAGCGACCAGTCACCAAACCCCTTTCCGTTACCAAACACTCTCACTCCTGGCACGCTCACTGTTTGCACTGTCAGTCCAAATCTCCTTGCAATCAGCTCTATCCTTCCAGCCATATCGTAATACGAGAACTCATTGGGAATTGCTTCATCGAATAAATGCAGCTTATCTTGAAACTTGTTTATATCCGCCTGGGCGGCAAACACTTGAGCAATCTTGTTATCCGCCTTTTTGTTTACCGAGTCCAAATCCTCCACCTTTTTCTGCAACGAGGCCACGTTAGCAAGGGTTGGTCGAATGGCAGCAAATATTAGCAGGGTTACAGTAAACACCGAAAGGATTACTTCCAGAGATGCCTTTACCTCCGGCCTTTGGTAAATCAGACTAATTCTCTGATAGAAAAGAGAATATTTTTCGTTGTTTATTAATGCCATTATTGAAATGTAGTCTGAATATTAAACTTTACCGTCCCCGTTGTTTGATCAAAACTAGTCTCTTTCATTGATAGTCGGGCAACTCCGCGGAACTTTTTGAGACCCTGGAGCAGCTGAGCAAATCCCAACTCTGAGTCTGACTCTCCTACCAGTGCCATTCCGTTCTTGTCGATGATGAGCTTGTCCAGTCTGACACCGGCCGGCATAACCCGGCTTAGCTCATCATATCTTTCGTTGAATTCCAAGTTTTTGGTCAGATATCCGTTTACTGGTGCTTGTTTTGCCAGAATTGTCCGCATGATTCTCTCTGTGTCGGAAAATGCCTGAATCTGAGCCTGTTTTTGGTCGACCTCTTCTTTTAGATCATTTACTTTCTTATCAAAGTAAAACCGTGACCCGAAAGCCAGTAACACCACAAACTCCGTTAGGACGACCAGGACTCTCCCGGAGGTCGTTGCCCACGTCAGAAACTTTCCCAAAGTTGAATAGTTAAAGCTATCTTTAGGTAGTAAGTTGATATGAAAAACACCTTGCTGGGCAGCCACACTTTCAGTATATCAAAGCGGGGGAACGAAAAATACCTCTCGTCTTAAGCGGCCACTTTTTTGGAGAGTCTGGCCTTGATCCTGTCGGCTTTTCCCTTTTTGATGACTCCCTTTTTGGCGGCGCGGTCTACAGCCGAAAAGGCTTTACCAAGCGATTCTAATGACAGTAGCTTTTTGAATTCATCTACAGCAGACTTAGCTTTGGTTTTGGTCGATCTGTTAAACGTGGCCTTTTTTTTGTCGGCTCTTAGTTTCTTGATTGCGGATTTGGTTATAGGCATGCGCTTATTTTATCATGACCTTCTGCTTATGGCGCATCTATGTTTCCTGAATTAAAATAGCTAAGTGGTTAACAGAATAATTTCCAAGTCTAAAGAGTTTTTGAACCAGAGAAGTAACAGCATACTCTCTGCAGCCGCCATCATCGGCATTTCCTACCTGGGTTCCGCTCTTCTGGGATTGATCCGGAACCATCTCCTCGCCGCCCGCTTCTTTGGGGGTATGGAGGCTGACCTCGATGTTTATTTTGCCGCTTTTGTCATCCCTGATACCGTTTTTCAGCTACTGGTGGTTGGAGCGGTTTCGGCAGCTTTTATTCCTGTTTATCAAGAATATTGCGACAAATCCAAAGAAGAAGCTAACCGGCTAGCCAACACAGCCCTGACTTCTATCGGTTTTTTACTCTTAATTATCTCAATCACCATCGTCATCTTTGCCCGCCCTCTTGCGGGTCTTCTGGCGCACTTCCCACCTGAGAAGCTGGATCTCATGGCAAACTTGATTCGCCTAATGTCTGCGGCTCAAATACTTTTTGCCATCTCAGCCTTCCTTACCGGCGTTCTGCAGTCCCAACGGCGTTTTCTAATTCCCGCAATCGCCCCACTTCTTTATAATGTCGGCACCATCACAGGCATCATACTTCTTTCCTCACGATATGGTATTTACTCGGCTGCCATAGGAGTAGTTTTGGGAGCTTTCCTCCACATGGCTATCCAGCTTCCTACTGCCGGAGCACTTGGATACTGGCCCAAAATTACATGGAAACCTCGTCACCCTGGCGTCCTCTCAATGATAAGGTTGATGCCTCCAAGAGCCATGGCGCTTGGGTTGGACCAAGTCGAGCGTTGGGTCGCGGTCAACCTTACCTCTCTTCTTGCCGTCGGTTCACTTTCAATCTTTAATTTTGCTCGCCAGCTCTATGTTCTCCCCATTTCCCTCTTTGGAGTTTCCCTCAGCCAAGCCTCTTTTCCCACCCTTGCCCAAGAAGCCCTCTTGGAAGATAAATCCAAGTTCAAAGCTACTCTTAGCAAGTCCATCCTGCAAATCCTTTTCTTTGCCCTCCCCGCCAGTGTCCTGGTTCTTGTTCTCAGAATTCCTTTGGTTCGTCTGGCTTTTGGTGCCAAAAACTTTCCTTGGGAAGCGACTCTACTTACCGGCAAGGCCCTAGCTTTCCTTAGTCTGGCTATCGCGCCCCAAGCAGTCACCAATACTTTGACAAGGGCTCTCCACGCTCTCAAAGATACCAAAACCCCATTAATTATCGGCTTCATAACCATGATCGTTTTTGTTGGGGTGGCTTATCTACTGGGTTTTGTTACTGAGAGAGATGTCGCAGTGATAACTCTAGCCATGTCTATAGGCAACTTGCTTGATTTTCTCCTTTCTTATGTGGCCATTCGTAGAAAGGTTGGACCTTTGGGAATCTCCGTTAGAATGGTCAAAATGTTTTTGGTCAGTTTCTTCACCGGCATCTCTCTCTGGGCACCTATGCGCCTTTTGGATCAGTTAGTCTTTGATACCACCCGAACAGGACCCTTAATCACTCTCACCTTGGTCGTCAGCGCCGTCGGCTTCTCGGTCTATCTGTTCTTCTGTTGGCTATTTGACATCGAAGAGTTGCAGGACGTTTTGGATATTGTGAAAAAGATTGGTAATTGGCGTAAAATACTGGCCAGTAGTGACGAGGTGCTCGAAACCACTCCAAATAGTATTTAAGCCATGTCCAGCCTAATTAGAAATTTTTCCATCATCGCTCATATTGATGCGGGCAAGTCTACCCTTGCCGACCGTATGCTGGAAGTTACCGGTACGGTCCAAGCAGACAAAATGACGCCACAGCTATTGGATAGTAACCCCATCGAAAGAGAGCGGGGAATCACTATCAAACTGGCTCCAGTTGCCATGAACTATCAAGGCTACACTCTTAACCTCATTGATACCCCGGGACACGTGGATTTCAATTATGAGGTTGAGCGAGCCCTGCAAGCCTGTGAGGGTGCCATACTATTAGTAGATGCCACCAAAGGAGTCCAGGCTCAAACCGTCGCAAATCTCAGATTGGCCAAGAACCTAGGGCTCACCATCATTCCGGTTGTCAACAAAATAGATGCTCCCTTGGCTGAAGTCAATGCAGCCTCCCGCCAAATCAAACAACTATTGGGAATTGGCTCTGAACCATTGCTGGTTTCTGCCAAAACCGGTGAAGGGGTTGAAATCCTTCTTCAAAAAATAATTTCCGATCTTCCTTCCCCAAGAACAGAAGAAAAGCCACTCCACGCCCTCGTCTTCAACTCCACCTTTGATACCCATCTTGGCGTTATCGCTTTCGTCAAAATTATTTCTGGCAATCTAAAATCTGGCGACAAGATGTCTTTTCTCAGTTCCGGCAAGTCTTTAGTAGCTTCTGAAATAGGAATTTTCTCCCCAGGTAGGACCAAGAAAGAGGTTCTCACGGCTGGCAACGTCGGTTATATCATCACCGGTCTAAAAGATATTCGGAACGTTCTCGTCGGTGATACTTTGTGTCTGTCGAGCCAGATAAAACAAGTTTCTCCGATACCGGGGTTTAGAAAAATTCACCCCAATGTTTTCCTGGATTTTTATCCCGCCGATGGTTCACAATATCGCGATCTCGTCGACGCTTTGGAAAAATTAAAGTTAAACGATTCTTCACTTACTACTCAAGGCATCAACTCTCCCATTCTTGGTCAAGGTGTAAAAGTTGGTTTCTTGGGTATGCTTCACTCTGAAGTGGTTGGTGAACGTTTGGAAAGAGAGTTCGGTCTTCCTGTTATTTCGGTTTCTCCCTCAGTGGAATATAAAGTTAAACTACGCTCTGGAGAAGAAAAGATCTTTAGCTCTCCCTCGGATTTCCCTGATCCCGCCATCATCTCTCAAGGCTTCGAACCCATGGCCGCCGTTAATATCGTCGTAACGTCTCCATATGTCGGGGCCGTCATGGAACTTTGCCAAGAGCTTCGAGGCAATCTCGTCAATGTGTCCTATCTAGATGAGCTGGTCGAGATCGATTATTTCTTACCGCTCATCGAGGTTATTACCGCCCTTCATGATAGTCTGAAGAGTGTTTCTCAGGGGTTTGGCTCGATGAACTACGAGCTGGCTGGCTGGCAGGAAGCCGAACTGGTCAAGCTGGATGTACTCCTCAATCACGAGCTCTTTGCACCGATGAGTGTTATTACTGTCAAAGAAAAGGCTTATTACAAGGGCAAAAAAATATCGGAAAAACTCAAAGAAGCCATTCCAAGACAGCAGTTCGAAATTCCCATTCAGGTAGCCATAGGTGGCCAAATTGTGGCTCGGGAAACCATCAAGGCATATCGCAAGGATGTCGACGCCAAGCTTCATGGAGGGGACTTTACCCGTAATTTAAAACTTTTGAATAAACAGAAAAAAGGTAAGGCCCGTATGAAACAGTTTGGTCGTGTTTCCGTCCCCCAAGAAGCCTTCCTGGCCATCGCCAAGTCCTAGTGCTAAGATACCTAGTCATAAATCCGTACTTTTAAATAAGGAGCGAGAATGCCTGATGAGATGACTACCCCTACACAAAAACTGGCAACACGATTACACAAACATTTGTGTGAAGTCCAGGGCACCGTAATGTGCGGCTGGTATCGGATCGACAAACCATGGTCCCAGGGTTCAAATTTTTCCCATAACGAAATTTACCTCCAAAAAGCAAATCAATTCTTGTCGGTTTGTGGCGGGGACTTTGACCTTGTGGATAGAATCATCGAAGTTTTGTGGCCGACTCTTAAGTTTATGGCCTGATTTTACAACACCCCTTCACCGGGGTGTTTTTTTGTGAACTCACAATCTACCATTCGGGTCATGTAGCAAGGGCGGCCAAATGTGTCAGAAAACTCTTTGAGATTAGGTCGGCATTATTTTGATACTTCTCCAACCACTTGTAAGTATCCGTCACAAAGTAAGATATTTCCTCCTTGGTAATGTTCCTAAATCTCGGGTCAGCATAATAAATTCTGCCCAGTGTCATCCGTCGGCACTTCAGGCAACTCCCACACCAGTGATACGAACTTAGCTCGGCAATTTTTGGTGTCTCTCTTTCCCATTTTCTTCGGTTATTTCCCACTTGAAAGGCCGCCGAAAAACAATTCTGTACCATTGGTAAAATTGAGAATCCCAATTTCTTTTCTAGTTCAATCACCTCACCGATTGTTTCGATATCTCCGGCATCTACCCCCACCACCTCCAAATCTAACCCAGTCTCCTTCAGGACTTTATTAAACCATTTCCAGATATTCAGGTTTTCACTAAAGTGGTAGTCTTTCGAACTTCCCATATCTCCCTCCAACAACACTCTCTTTACTTTATTTGGTGCCGCTTGCACCGCCACGGTCAGGGCGAGCAGTAAGTCTCTCGTCCTCATCGTTTCAAATCCCGAGCTCCCCGAACCATTTCTGAGTCTCACCGAAACATATGGCACCCCCCACGCTTTACACTGCTCCTCACTCGCCATCGATTCCCTGAAGTTTCCCTTGGCATTGAGATTTTTCAGGTGAACCGCCAGTGGGGTTTCTCCTTGTTCCAGTAGTTTTACAATTCGGTAGACCGAGTCCAAACCTCCGGAATGAGTGGTCGCCTGGTCATATTCCTCTCTTTCAGTATTAGTTTTCCTAATCACTGGTCGAATCTGTGCTTGTAACTTTTCTATCCTCGGCTTCTTATGACCGTAATATTCGTAGAGCTCATATAGAAGCTCCGGAAAGTGAATCGGAAAGTTAGTTTGAATTTTCTCAGGCATCATCGGACCGGCCATGTGAGCGGCCATCATCGATCTCATGAGGTCTTGAGTTTCTTTACTGGTGCCCTCTCCAAACATCAGCGGTTCTTCGATCGCCATGCGATGAACCCCTCGCAAATCTGTCATAGTTAAATCAAAAGGATTCCTCTCCGATAACGAAATAGTGGCGGAATGCTGTTCTCTCCTGGCCATGCCGGCAATATACTCCATTCGTTCGTCAATTTCCAGTTTCGGATGGTACAATACCCCATAATCACGATACAAGAACTTTTACAAGGAGCTGTATGTACACACCTCGCAATCCATTCACACCTGGTCACCTTGAAAGTTTCACTCCTTCTCAATACCTAGCTCGGTACCTCTATTTTTACCAATGGGACAATCAGAACTCTGTCGGCCATCCTGACACCTGTTGGCGCAATTATCACCAAACTCTCATGCGCTCAGGTCTCTGCTGCTTCGGTCAGCTGAAACGCCGCCTAGACGAATCTCTTATGATGCTGTCCGGAATCCAAACTGGTTTCTGGGAAGAGCCAAAAGGTATCCATAATTGGCTCCCTTTTGCCTGGAAAAGGTTGGAAGAGCTGGATGAGGGTTACGACCATTCCGCCTTGTGGACCAAGACGGCCATCGAACGAGATGTTGAATTCTTTCAATGGCATCGAGAACTGCGTCCGGACAACCTGCCTTTGTTCTCCTTTCAATCTTTCAAGACGGCCTGCAGAAAATATGGCTACCAACCGGACCTCGAACTAGTTGCCTCCTGTTTTGTGCTTAACCTGAACACTCTCCGCCAAGATTGGGAAGAGTAACGTATCCATACACCTCCTTCCCGGGGGTGTTTTTTTATTCTAAAACTCTACGGTAAATACAGCTGCGGAATTGGGAGTAAAGAACTCGGACGTTTTCCAGGTGGCCGAAGTCGTCGCCACATTTAATGTCCGACTACTACCCATAAACTCTGTTCTAGTTATCTTAAAGTTTCCTTTAGGTAGATTTTCAAATGTCATCGGGACGGATTCGGAGTGAGCCCCTTTCGGATCATAGTTGACCACCATAATTTTCAAGTTTCCCTGGTCATCTATTGATGCAATGCTTTTTACCCAAGATCCCTCACCCGACACACTGGTTCTATAAGGTCCTAAATTGTTCAAAAATTGCAATGCATAGTATCTCGGCTTTTTCTCCGGAGCTCCAAACTTTTCATGGGTCAGAATACCCCACCTGCCCCAATATTTTTCCGCCCCTGGCCCATCCTTAATCTCAAAAAGGAACGCTCGGTCGATCGCACCCATCATTGCGCGTGCCCCGGCGAGTGTATGAATGGCCCCAAACCGCCCATCATAACCGGGGTCAATCTCGCTATCGTGTCCCCACTCCGTCACATAAAACTTTAGATTTACCAGAGCCGGAATATTCTCCGCCCATTTTCTGGCTTGCCTGGCGTCTCTCTCGTATTGTTCCAGGTCATATGAATATCGGTGCCAACTAAGGAAGTCCATTCTCAAATTATTGGCATCTACAAACTTGATCATTCTCTCCTCCCAGTTTTGATAAAGTCCGGTCGTTGCCGGTCCACCAATCTCAAAGGGGTTCGCCCCTCGCACTCTTCCCGCCGCCCGCGCCGAAGCGGTATACATGTCAAAATAATTTTTATCGCCATAAGTTTTGTATCCTCCGAACAAGTCGGGCTCGTTCCAGACTTCATAAATAATCCCGGAGATATTCTTTTGATTTCTTCCACTGTAATGCTCTATCGTTGCTTGGACCACCTGACCCCACTCGTTCCAATCTTTGGCTGGAGACACCATGTCACCGGTGGAGATAGCATCCGGCATATACGATAAAGACAAAAATGGTTTTGCCCCTGTCGAAAGAATTACGTCAACGGCCCCGTCGAGTCCGGACCAGTCGTACGTCAACTGCCCATTGGCCCTGCCCACTACTTTAAACGCATCATATATGTGGTCCAAGCGGATATACTCCGGCTGTAATGCTTTTACCGCCGTTGCCACCGGTGCCAGCATTTCCTTAGGCTCCTCCCCCCCCTGACCCAGGTTTCTCCACGGTTCAGGTATTTTCCCCAACACTCCTTCGTAGTTATAAACCAAGTTTGCAGGCACTCCTGCCGCCTTACCTACATACTGTAATGCCGTGGGCAAAGCAACCACCACCAGGATGATTACGAACAATCCCACGATTAGTGGTATAAGCCCACGAAAAAGCCTCTTCCGATCTGACATTACTTTAACTTTACCATATCTTGACCAGCAGTTATCACTCATGCTATCATTCTGCTAATGGATCTTACGCAGCGCCAAATTCATATCATCAAAACTATCGTTGAGGAGTTTACTCTCACCGCCGAGCCGGTGGGATCCGTTACCCTGGAGAATAAGTATCGTTTGGGAGTTTCTCCGGCTACCCTCAGAAATGAAATGGCCGAGCTGGAGAACAAAGGACTTCTCTCCCAGCCCCACGCCTCTTCCGGACGTGTACCAACCCCCATGGCCATCAAGTTCTATGTTAATGAATTGATGAAAGAAAAAGACCTTTCTGTAGCCGAAGAGGTAAACGTCAAGTCTCGTGTTTGGGATCACCGTTATAACCGAGATGACCTTATGAGAGAAGCCACCAAGGTCCTGGCCGAAAGGACCAAAGCTCTCTGTGTAGCCGCCACCGACGAAGGGCTAACCTATCACTCAGGTTATGCCAATCTCTTTAACTCAATTGAGTTTGAAAACCATCTCGATATTACTCGCGAAATATTTTATTTACTCGATCAACAGCAAAGGCTAATGGATATTTTTGGTCGGGCATCCGGCAACTCTCCTATCCATATTTTGGTCGGTGATGAAATAGGAGTTTCTCTTCTTCAGCCGGTTAGCTGGGTTTTTGCCGATATTCATATAGGTGGCAGGCGTGGCAGTCTGGGTATCATAGGTTCAAGCCGTCAGGAGTACGACCGCAACATTCCCTTTGTGCGCTACGTCGCCAATCTGGTTAATCAAATTGCTCAAGAATGGTAAAAAAAACTACATCGAAAAACATTACAGAACTGGCTCGCCTAAGCTCTCGTGTCGAAGAACTGGAAAGTAATTACAAAAGAGTTTTGGCTGACTATCAAAATCAGGAACGTCGCCACAAGGAACAACAGGTGAACACCATCAAAATGGCTTCGGCGGCTCTCATCGAAAAACTTCTTTTGAATCTTGATTCGTTGGAAATGGCTCAAACTCATCTTAAGGATCGCGGACTACAAATTGTCATCGACCAGCTCAGGGCCACTCTAGGTCAGGAAGGTCTTTCGGTCATCAATTCCGACGACCAAGACTTTGATCCGCTGTTAATGGATTGTACCGAAGTCGTTCCTGGTAAAAAAGACATAGTCATCGAAACCGTTTCTCGTGGATACTTTCTGTTTGACAAAGTCCTTCGCCCTGCCAAAGTGAAGGTCGGTTCCGGCGCCTAATCACAAATGTACAATGTAAATTATAAAATATTAAATATCTAAAAATATGTCCAAAATAATCGGTATCGATCTCGGAACCACCAACTCGGCCATCGCCGTCATGGAAGGTGGCACCGCCAAAATCATTCCTTCCGCCGAGGGGCGTAACACCTTTCCCTCAATAGTCGAACCCATCAAAGGTCTGGTGGGTGATGTTGCCAAACGTCAGATGGTTTTAAACTCCACCAGCACAATTTTCTCCGTTAAAAGACTTATGGGTCAAAAGTTCACCGGTAAACAGGCTCAAAAAACCAAAGAGATAGCACCTTTCGAAATCGCCGAGGGTAAAGACGGCATGGCGGTCATCAATCTCGGAGGTAAAACTTTTACCCCTCAGGAAATTTCTGCCAAGATTCTCCAAAAAGCCAAGGCCGACGCTGAGGCATATCTCGGTCAGACCGTGACCGATGCAGTTATCACCGTTCCTGCTTACTTTGACGACTCACAGCGCCAAGCCACCAAGCAAGCGGGTGAAATCGCTGGGTTAAATGTTCAAAGAATCGTCAACGAACCCACTGCCGCTGCTCTCGCCTATGGTCTGGATAAAGGCAAAAACGAAACCGTCGTGGTTTATGACCTGGGTGGAGGTACCTTTGACGTTTCCATTTTGGAGCTAGGAGATGGGGTTTTTGAAGTTAAGTCTACCAATGGTGATACTTTCCTTGGTGGTGACGATTTTGATCGAAGACTAATAGACCACATTGTTTCAGAGTTCAAAAAAGAGTCCGGTGTTGATCTCTCCCTGGACAAACAAGCTCTTCAGCGCATTAAAGACGCGGCCGAAAAAGCCAAGATTGAATTATCCAGCGCTACCGAAACCGAAATCAACCAGCCCTTCATCACCCAAAGAGACGGCCAGCCTCTGCATCTAACCATGAAGATCTCCCGAGCCAAACTGGAAGAGTTAGTGGATGATCTGATTCAAAAAACCATTGAACCTTGCAAGAAAGCCTTGGCTGATGCCAAAATCGAAAAGTCTCACATTGCCGAGGTTATTCTCGTTGGAGGCATGACCCGCATGCCCAAGGTCCAGCAGGTGGTTAAAGATTTCTTTGGCAAAGAACCAAACAAATCAGTCAATCCTGACGAAGCCGTAGCTCTGGGAGCGGCCATCCAGGGCGGAGTCATCTCCGGAGATGTCAAAGACATTCTTCTTCTCGATGTCACACCCTTGACTCTTGGTATCGAGACCATGGGTGGTGTTATGACACCTCTTATCGAAAGGAACACTACCGTACCCAGTAGCAAGTCTCAAACTTTCTCTACCGCCTCGGACAATCAGCCCCAAGTGGAAGTCCACATTCTTCAAGGAGAACGTCCAATGGCCGGAGACAACAAGACTCTTGGCAGTTTTGTCTTGGATGGTATCCCAGCGGCACCTCGCGGTATTCCTCAAATTGAAGTTACTTTCGACATCGATGCCAATGGTATTCTGAATGTCTCGGCCAAAGACAAGGCTACCGGCAAAGAGCAAAAGATCACCATCAAAAACGCCACCAATCTTTCCGATGCTGAAGTCGAGAAGATGAAACAAGAGGCAGAGAAATACGCCGAAGAAGATAAGAAGAAAAAAGAGCTAGTAGACAAGCGGAATGAGGCTGACACTTTGATTATTCAAACCAGAAAAGTTCTCAAGGATGCCGGCGATAAATTTGGCGCTGATGCGGCCAAAGAAATGACCGAATCTCTTGACGAACTTGAAAAAGAACTCAAAAACGAATCAGCTACCTTTGAATCTCTGGATACCAAGCTGAAAACTTCTACCGAGCTAGTCCAAAAACACGCCGAGGCTCTTTATAAAGCTGCCGCCGAAAAAGACCAGCCCGCAGGGGAGGACAAACCAGCAGAAGGACCCAAAGCCGATAGCGACGCTTCTGAAACAAAATCAGACACCAAACCAGCTGAGGAAGGCGAAGTTGTCGAATAAAAAAACCGAATGTCCACCACCCGTGATTTTTACGATATTTTAGGGCTAACCAAATCTGCAACAGCCGCAGAGATTAAGTCTGCCTATAGGAAGCTCGCTCTCAAGTGGCACCCCGATCGGAACAAAGAGAAAGACGCTGCCGAAAAATTCAAAGAAATCAATGAGGCTTATGAAGTTCTAAGTAGCCCAGAAAAGAAATCAAAATACGATCAGTTTGGCCACGCCGCCTTTGGTGGAGGCACCGGCTTTAATCCACGCGGCGGTGCTTCCGGCAATCCTTTTGCCGGATATTACTCTACCGGTGGCAACATCAACTTTGAAGATCTTTTTGGGGGACAAGGCGGCTTCTCCGATCCATTTGATATTTTTAGTGCCTTTTTTGGTGGGGGCGCTCAGGGTAGACGCCAAGCCAAACCCCACTACTCTCTCAAGCTAGAATTTATGGATGCCGTAAGCGGTGTCGAGAAAACTATTATTCATCAAGGCAAGCAGTACACGGTGAAAGTCCCGGCCGGTGTCGACGAGGGTAATCGCATCCGCTACAACGAATTTGACGTCAGTTTTGAGATTAAGCCGAGTAAGGTCTTTAAGCGTGAGGGTAATGACGTTATCGTCAATCATGAAATCCCTTTTACTCTCGCCATTCTAGGTGGTGAAACTGTTGTACCCACTCTTGAGGGGGATCTTAAGGTCCGCATCCGCGCCGGTACTCAGCCGGAATCGGTTATCCGGCTAACCGGCAAAGGCATTAAGCATCTCCAGTCCAATCGCCATGGTGATCTCTACATCCGCTTTGTCATCAAGCTACCATCCCGCCTCTCCGGTAAGCAAAAAGACCTCCTCAAAAAATTCGAAGAGTTATCCTAGTCTTTGCCCTAGTGGCTGAGATTTTTTTTGGCAAATGCGCTATAATCACCCTAGGATTGTGGTTTTCAGGTTTGAGCGGCTCGGGTCGCTCTTTTTACTAAAAACCATGCCTAACTAAACACAATATCAACAAAAAATTAAGAACAACCGACCTATGGATACACAAACTCTTTCTGCCCGCACCGAATTTGCCGCCGCTATCAATCAAATCTGTTCCGAACGGGGTATTTCTCCCGAGATAGTTCTAAACGCCATCAACGGAGCCCTTGTGGCTTCCTTCAAAAAAGATTACCCGGAGCAGGCTCTTAAGTTCGAAGAGGATGAGCTGGTTGTTAGTGCCGATGTCGACTCAGAAAATGGCCAATTTCGGCTTTTTGTAGGCAAGGAAGATGCCAAGAAGAAAGATCTCAAAGAGATTACTCCTCCAGGCTTTGGCCGTATTGCCGCTCAAGCTGCTAAACAAGTCATCCTCCAGACCATCAGAGAGGCCGAGCGCGAAGCAGTTCTGGCCGATTACCAGGAACACATCGGTGAAGTCATGACTGGCATGGTTCAGCGGATGGATGGTCGCAATGTCGTCATCGATCTCGGTCGTGGTCAAGCCGTCATGCCTCCGGAAGAGCAGGTTCACACCGAATTCTATCGCCTTAACTCCCGCCTCAGCGTATATCTTAAAGAAATTACCGAAACCATCAAAGGCAAGCAAATAATCGTTTCACGCGCTGACGATCGTCTTCTGGCTGGTCTTTTCCAGAGAGAAGTTCCGGAAGTTAACTCCGGTGCTGTTGTCATCAAAGCCATCGCCCGCGAACCAGGTTCCCGTTCTAAGGTAGCTGTGGAGTCAACCCAGGCTGGCGTCGATCCGGTCGGCTCTTGTGTCGGTCAAAAAGGTGTCCGTGTCCAAGCGGTTATCAACGACCTTAATAACGAAAAAATCGATATTATCCAATATGCGGAAGACAAAGATAAATTCATCAAGTCTGCTTTGGCTCCTGCAGACGGCCTTAACATTTCCTTTGACAGTCGGTCCGGCGAAACTACCGTTACGGTTCCTTCCGATCAGCTCTCTCTCGCCATCGGACGAGGTGGTCAGAACGTCAAACTAGCTGCCAAGCTAACCGGCAGCAAACTCCGTATTGTCTCTGAGGCCGCCCCACCCGAGTCGGCCATTGTGGCAACCGGGGCGGAGGAATATGAAATAGACCAGCTTGACCTCGAGACCAAGGCCCGAAACATCTTGGTCGAAGCCGGTCTCACCCACATTGAAGATCTCACGGAAGACAAGCTGGATGCTGTCAAAGGCATTGGCCCCAAGACACTTGAGAAAATCAAGGTCCAGCTCGCCTCATACAAAAGCTAATTAAATCCTATGCCAGAAAACATTTCGGCCACCAGACCGCCGGTGGTTACTATTCTTGGACACGTTGATCACGGCAAAACTTCTTTACTGGATCGCATTCGCCATGCCGAAGTGGCCGCCGGGGAGATCGGAGGTATTACTCAAGCTATTGGTGCATATCAGATCGAATACAAGGGACAAAAGATCACCTTTATCGATACCCCCGGTCACGCCGCTTTTTCCGCGATGCGTCACCGTGGCGGGCAAGCAGCCGATGTGGCCATCCTTCTTGTCGCTGCCGATGATTCCGTCATGCCTCAAACTATCGAGTCTATCGAACACATTAAGTCTGCCGGAATTCCTTTTGTCGTCGCGGTTAACAAAGTGGATCTACCCGGTGTCCATCCCGATAGAGTCAAAACAGACCTGGCTAGTAACGGTGTCTACGTGGAAGGATACGGAGGTAACATTCCTTTAGTCAACATCTCAGCCAAGACCGGTGCCGGAGTCGAGGATTTGCTGGAAGTTATCCTGTTGCTGGCTGAGTTGGAAGAACTTAAGGATAACTCTTCCGAAACCCCTGCAACCGCCCTGGTTATCGAATCTTCACTTCACCCCCAAATCGGCCCTCTTGCCACCCTGCTTGTCCAAAAAGGAACATTCAAAAAGAACGATGGTCTGTTCTTAGTTAAGAAAAATATCGGTAAGGTTAGATCCATGATCGATTACACCGGCAAGACCATTTTGCAGGCTACTCCCTCCACCCCATTTCAAGTCATCGGCCTTTCGGATGTTCTTAGTGTCGGCGACATCATCACCAACATTTCTACCTCTCTCTCTGCTTCTGTCCAGACATCTGTCCCCGACCTCGCCAATGTCTTAAATAGCGAAAAGCCAACCATTCTTCTCAAAGCAGACGTCCAAGGTTCGCTAGAGGCCATTCTGGGATCAATCAAGGATCAGGCCAACATTGTTCATGCATCTGTTGGTAATGTATCCGATACCGACATCCAAACAGCTTTATCTGCTGGTGCCGAAATCCTCGGATTTAACGTCCGCATCTCCGGCTCCGTCGCCAAACTGGCAGAAATTGAAAAGATAAGATTCACGAACTTCAGAATAATTTATCAGCTCTTTGATTATCTAAAGGAACTCCAAGAGAAACAGACAATTGCCCAAGGTCCAAAAATTATCGAGACCGGACAAGCAACTGTGCTAAAGGTCTTCAACTTTGGCGGTATCATCGTTTATGGTTGTGTTGTCACCTCAGGGAAAATTAAGATTACCGACAAAGTTCAAAACTCAAAAATTTCTTCCTTACAAGCAAATAAATCAGAAGTCTTAGAAGTCAAAAAAGACCAAGAATTTGGCATTACTCTTGTTCCACCCATTGAATTAAAACCCGGTGATATAATGACGGCTACTACTATAGAGGCCTAATTATGGAAGATCAAAATCATTTCTCTTCTGCCAAAAAACTCCTCGACTCCGCCAATTCAATCATCATCATTCTCCCTCCGGACCCTTCTGTCGACTTAGTTTCCGCCGGACTCAGTCTCCACCTGTCACTCAAGTCATCTGGTAAAAAAAGCCAAATCGGTTGTGGCAGTGAAGTCCATGTGGCTTCAAATCTTCAAGGCGCTCATGAAATCGCCGACAGTATCGGAGCCAGAAACCTGGTCATTTCCTTTAATTATCACGAAAACGATTTGGAAAAAGTTGATTATGATGTTCGCCCCGACGGCAAGTTTTACCTCATGATCAAACCAAAAGCCAACTCACCGATTCCAGACGTTAGTAATGTCAAATACTCTTACTCTGGCGCTTCCGCTGATTTGGTAATATCCCTTGGTATAGGGTCACTGGAAGAACTGGGTAAAATCTATGCTGACGAGAAAAAGTTCCTAGACGAAGCCCAAATACTCAGCCTGCATACTTCTCCAAAGCCGGTTCAGTTTACCAAGAATCTTCTCCATCAAACCACTGGCTCCTACTCCGAACTCGTCTCTGTACTGTTAGAAAAGGTGGGCATTAAACCCTCTTCAGAAGCCGGGAAAAATCTACTGGGATCCATCTACGAGGAAACCAAAAACCTTACCAGCCCCCGCATGACAGCAGAGACTTTTTCGGCGATCGCCTTCCTCATGCGTCACGGAGCTCGTTTGCCTAATCAACCCGCCTTCGTTCCCAGGTTTGCTCAGCCTGCTTTCTTCGAGGCTCCTTCTACGCCGGAAGAGGATGATGTCACCGATGAGGATCTACCCCCCGATCAGGAGGAGATCCCTCTTCCCCAGGAAGATTACTCTCTAAAAGATAGTCAGGGAAGTCTGTCCACCGATCCGGTTCCTCAAGACTGGACCAAGCCCAAAATCTTCCGCGCCACCGACCTGTAATCTGGCTTTACTCCTATTTTCCATATCATTTGGCTGTAGTATTATAAAGTTGTGATCCACATTAAATACAAATTGGACAGGTCTCCACTTCACGGTATAGGCTTTTTTGCCAACGAAGATCTGGAAAAGGGACAGCTTGTTTATTCGGCTAGTCCCAAGCTGGACGTCAACATTTCGGACCGTGAATATCAAAGTCTGGACAAAAAAGAACAAGATGAAGTCAAGTACTGGGGTTTTTGGGATAAAGATAACCAAGTCTGGCATGTCGATTTCGACAATTCTCGGTTCATCAACCATTCTTATTATCCGACTGTGACACAAGATATTGACCATGGAGACGCCTATCTAGTCACCACCAGATCTGTAAAGAAAGGTGAGGAAATCACTCAGAATTACCTGGAGTTCGAGAGCTTGGATGATCTTGCAAAAAGGGGCATTTCTCTAGCTTAAGCATGCCTGTTGGCAAAACCGCCTCCTTCTGGTACAATACCAACTTGATATGGCTCTAAAACCTGACACCAAAATAGACATTATAAAGAAGTTTGCCGCCAGTCCCAAGGACACCGGCTCTCCTCGCGTCCAGATTGCCCTTCTCACCTCTCAAATCGAAGAGCTGACCGGCCACCTCAAGGTTCACAAGAAGGACAACCACTCTCGCCGCGGTCTCCTCAAGATTATCAGCAAGCGCCGTCGTCTTCTTAACTACCTCAGTAAATCCAACCCTAAGGATTATCTCGAAATTGCTAAGTCTCTTAAAATTACTAGCCAGTTGCGCTCGGCCGACTAATACTTTGAGGAGTAAATAGAGAAAATCTGTTTGGTTCTTTCTGTTTTCTTCTCAAGACCCTGCGGTGGAGCGCACATATTTAGAAAGGAAACCGGATATGACCTATCCATCCACCACCATTGTCCTCAATGGTAAAACCATTACTATTGAAACCGGTCGCTTCGGCGCCCAAGCCTCAGGCTCTGTTACCGTTCGCTGTGGTGACACAATTGTAAACGCCGCCGTTGTTGCTTCCAAAAAAATCAAAGAAGGTATTGATTATTTTCCCCTCTCCCTGGATTACCAGGAGAAGTTTTACGCCGGAGGAGTCATTAGTTCCAGCCGTTTTATCAAACGTGAAGGTAGACCTTCCGAAAACGAAATCCTCACCGGTCGGGTGATTGATCGCTCGCTTCGCCCTCTATTTGATCAGCGTAGTCGCAACGAAGTTCAGATTATGGCTTCACCTCTTTCGATTGATGGTCAGGAAGAGCCGGAAATCTTGGCCGTGATCGCCGCTTCCGCCGCTGTCTCAATTTCTGACTATCCTTGGGCCGGCCCGGTCGGAGCCGTAAGGATTGGTATGACCCCTGACGGTCAATACATCGTGAACCCCACTTCCGACCAAAAAGTCCTTTCCCCACTTGACCTTGTCGTTTCCGGTCCTAAAGGTGGCATAAGTATGGTTGAAGCAGGTGCCAATGAGGTATCCGAAGAAAAAATGATAGGAGCTCTGAAGTTCGCCCAGGAAAATGTCGATATCATCTGTGACGCTATCGAGAAATTCGCCAAAGAAGTCGGTAAGAAAAAACGTGACCTTGTTTTCTCGGAAATTGATCCAGCGGTCACCAAGATAGTTAAAGACGAAATCAAAAACATCGATGAAATTCTAATAAACGAAGCCAAAAAGACTGGCACTCAGATGTCCGAATACACCGCCGCCATCGCCGTTGGCCATCCAGAGATCGACCCCAATCAAATCAACGAAATCGCCGACAGCATGCTTCGAGATCTCGCTCGTGCCGGCATTCTGGAAAAAGGCCAACGTCCTGATGGCCGGGATATTGAAGAAATTAGAAAAATTAATATTGAAGTTGGTCTCCTACCTCGCACACACGGATCGGCTTTCTTCCAGCGCGGCCTAACCCACGTTCTTTCGGTCGTTACTTTAGCTTCTCCTTCACGAGAGCAGCTAATGGATGGAATGAAGGGTGAGTCCACCAAACGCTATATGCATCACTACAACATGCCGGGCTATGCTTCCGGAGAAGTAGGGCGCCCCGGTACCGGTCGCCGAGAAATCGGACACGGTGCTTTGGCTGAGAGAGCTATCTTCCCCATGTTACCCTCAACTGACGACTTCCCTTATGCCATTCGGGTTGTTTCCGAAGTCATGTCCAGTAACGGTTCTACTTCACAGGCCTCTGTTTGTGGATCAACCCTGTCACTTATGGACGCCGGGGTGCCTCTCAAGAAACCTGTTGCCGGTGTGGCCATGGGACTAGTTACGGGAGGTGATAAATATGTTACGTTGACAGATATTAGCGGTTTGGAAGACCATCTTGGAGATATGGACTTCAAGGTTGCCGGCACCGTTGACGGTATCACCGCCCTCCAAATGGATATTAAAGTCACCGGAGTCAATGCCGACATCTTAGTCAAGGCTTTGGAGCAAGCCAAGCGCGGTCGTCTAAAACTTCTCGATATCATGAACGAAACGCTTTCAGCTCCTCGTCCAAAACTTTCTCAATACGCTCCTCGTATCATGTCTACCAAAGTTCCTCAGCTCAAGATAGGTGAAATTATTGGACCTGGTGGCAAGATGATTCGTCAGATTCAAGAAGATTTCGAGTGTGAAATTGATATTCAGGAAGATGGGACCGTTACCGTTACCGGCAAAGATCAAGCCAAAGTTGATGGGGCCATTGCCTATATCGACTCTATGGTTGCCGAAGCTGAGGTTGGCAAAACCTACGAAGGCACCGTTGTCCGTATCGAAGCCTTCGGAGCTTTCGTAAATATCATTCCAGGCAAAGACGGTCTCGTACACGTCAGCCAAGTGCACCCAGATACCTTCAGATCCATGAAGATGGGCGACAAGGTCAAGGTCAAGTGCTACGAAATCGATTCTATGGGTAGAGTCAACCTCACCATGCTAGAAGAAGGTGAAACTCCCATAAGAGCCGAACGGCCAGCCGGTGGTTCCGGCTTCGGCGGGGGTGGTGACCGTGGCGGTAGCCGAGGAGGAGATCGTGGCGGTCGACCCGGCGGTCGTCCTTCCTTCAGCAAGTTCCGCGACACCAGATAAATCTGATAGAATACCCTCATCTCAGCCCTTTAAAGGAGAAGCGATGAAAATCCGTCAGGTGTTATTTTCTTTTGTCTTTATCATTCTGGCTGTTAGTCTTGAATGGTGGCTTTTCCGTACAATCACCACTTATGGTACGACAGTTCATATAGATGTCGACTATGGGGATATCGTCACCATTTCTGGAGTCGACACGGTCTCGGTCTCTGCCACAGATGATAGCTATTTTCGTATTTACGCCGGTGAAATGCGTCTGCTTGCCGAGCCTGATGACCAAGACCAATTTTCGGCTTCAGCCAGTCAATTCCCGGCCAGTAATTGGGAAATTAGAGATGGTCAACAGGTAGATGTTACTCTGAATTCGGACCACCTTATGGTTGTCAAAATCGGACAATCGCTTGAATCCAAGATCATTGGGGCTACTCTTCTTACTATAGTTCTGTTTTTGCTGTGGTTGCTTGTAATTCTTCTCATGTCATAACCTCCTCTCTCCCCCGCTATCAGCGGGGGCTTTTTGATAGAATGAATCCAGATGGATATTTCTGCCCCAACTTCAGATGCCAACTCGGTCGCGAGACGTGATCTTGACCTTCTAAACAAAAAACTTGAAGGTGTCGAGATGCCCCCGGAACTAAAAGAGAAAGCCCTTGATATGGTCGCCCGTTTGGAGCGTATGTTTACCCAAGGATTCTATTCTGAAGAGTTTGAAAAAGTTTCTCATTATATTGACTGGATCATCAAGGTTCCTTGGGTCAAGAGGGTTGATCGACCCATCGACCTGGTGACTATCAAAGACACCATGGACAAGAGCCACTACGGCATGGATTCTGTCAAAGAAAGAATTATCGAGTACATGTCGGTTCTCAAACTTCGCGCCAGCCGCAATCTTGGAGCCGCCCGTGCCCCCATCATTTGTCTGGTCGGTCTTGTGGGTACCGGTAAAACTACTTTTGCTTATGCACTTTCTGAAGCATTGGGCCGACCGATCGCCCGTATTCCATTCGGAGGTTTGGGGTCTGCGAGAGATCTACGTGGTGAATCTCGTTTACATATCGAAGCCGAACCCGGTTATGTCGCTCGAGCTCTTTGTGACTCCGGCGTTAAAAATCCTATTATCCTTCTCGATGAAATCGACCGTGTCACCGAAGAGGCTCGTATGGATATTATGGGTGTATTGGTAGAGCTACTTGACCCCAGTCAAAACAATCGCTTCTTGGATCACTTTATCGATTATCCTGTCGATCTTTCTGAGGTTATGTTTATCGCGACGGCCAACAACACCGGCAATCTGGCTACCGCTGTCATGGATCGTCTTGAACCTATCATGATGCCTTCCTATACGGACGAAGAAAAGATGCACATCGCCCAAAGCTACTTATTCCCCAAAGCCCTCGAAGCCGCCGGCATGGATCCGGCTACTATCACCATCGATCCCACGCTCTGGCCCACTATCATCCGCCCGCTAGGTTACGACGCCGGTATCCGTACCCTCAACCGTACTATCGAGGGGGTCGTGCGCAAAGTAGCCATGATGGTCGTCACTGGTCAAGCCAAAACCGTCTACTTAACGCCTGACAACATCAAGTCCTTCCTGCCTAAGTGGTAGCCTGAGGGCTTGACTCTGACCCTATAATATAGTAAGATATCCAAAACTTTCAAGTCGTGTACCTTAAACGGAGGCAATAATGAAACTAGGTCTAAAGCTATTTCTCTTGTTAGTCGGCGTATTCATGAGCGCTGTCCTCGTATCTCTGTGGCTTTTAAACGCCAATCCGAGATTCGATGTCCCGCTTCAAGCTCCCGATAGCTATTTCCTGATCAATCGGATGGGGCAACGTGGGGAGGCTTACAAAATCTACCCTGAAGGATGGAGTTCGGCGAACTATGATCTCATAGTTCCGTTTCTCAAAAACAACAATCTTTTCGACGGTGAAGGAGAAGTCATCGTTTTTGACAAGGAACTCGTCGGTTGCTCCGGAAGCTACACCGTTGCCATTGCTTCCAAATGGCTTGAAGTACCTCTGTTTACTCAGTTGCAGATCTCCCCTGGGGAGTTCCCCCACGCGGTTTCCTACATCCGGCCCATGGACTTCTACTACGCCGAAGGTTCATCGCAGGAATATCAGATTGAGATCCAGCGCGAGATTTTACCAGACGGCTTCAATTGTTCCGAAGCCACCGTCTTCTTGTTAAAGTGATTCCAAAAGCCTTCCACCTGGAGGGCTTTTTATTGTTCCAGCAACTCTTTCATCTGCCCCTCAATTTTTTCTGCTCTCTTTTTGTTTTTTCCAAAAACGATATATGACAGATATCCATCGGGCAGCAAATTTGATGAGCAAATCACAAGACCTTCCTTAGTTCTCCTGGAAAACAAAATTGGCTCCATCAGTTTATGAAGCTTCTTAAACGTAAACTTTTTCGGGGGGATGTTGTACATATTATTCGAAACGACAAAGCTCTTCTTGGTAAAGTTTCTTCCCACAAGTTCCTTTCCGGCCTCATAGACGTGGGTTCCCCCGGTTACTCTTACATTCGATTCACTTACATAGATACCCCCACCTTTAGCTGCGATGTAATCGACGTCAAAATATCCTCGATAGCCGTCCTTGGAAAACTGCTCACCGATCAAGTACCCGATATCCGTCACTCTCGACGCCACTCTCTTTGGTAACACATCTTCGCCAATTTCCACCCCCCCAAACTCCCCCTTGTTGTTCACTCTCATCCCGCAATAATAGAGAAATTCCACCTCACCATCTTTCCGAATAAAAAATTCTGCGTTTGGGAAACCTCCTCCAATTCTGGGATTAGGTATAACGAGCGACTCAACAACAATAGGGAACTTCTCCCAGTAAGCATCTTTCTTCATTATTGTCACAAGCTTCTTCTCGCAATCAGTAAATCTTTTCGGTAATTCTCCTTTATTAAAAATCAAGACACCGGCGCCGGAGTGTCCTTTGTTGGTTTTTATCACCACCCCGCCCTCCTTGATATATTTATTGGCGGCGATTCCTGCTGTGTCTACGATACCTGAACTGACCACACCTTCCGGCATTTTCAGATCCGCCCTGATTGCCCCGTTTATTTGAGTCAGTTGTCTGATGCCGGATTTGCTACCGTAAAAGTTGACCGTCCAAGCATTTGCTCTCTCCGGCGCTTCATAGGTTCGGACATCGACCCCCTTTTTCCGCAATAATTCCACCAACTTCAAGAAGTATGACGTCGTCGAATAGGCAGTCAGATTAAGCCTTTTGTGTTCTTTTCCCAATTGAACCAGTCTCTTAATCACGGCACCATCGCTTATTGCATCCTTACAAAGAAGACCTGTGTGTTTGGATGGTACCAGTATTTCCAAGTCTCTGACCTGACACAACTCTTTGTAATAATCTACAAATAAGGGGTCAATGGCCTTCGGGGTAATAAAAGTAAACTCAAACTCCTCAGCCATTGAAAACAGATCCTTGTCAGACAAATTAGCGTTCTCGTTTATTTCCCACTTTTGCAGTTTTTTATCCCCATAGGCCTCAATGAAAGGCCACACATCCTCCGAACAATTAAATATTCTTACTACCCTTTCTCGCTTCTTACCCCCAGGCTTTTCCGTATTTTTTATTTTCTGCGTCTTTTTCACTTCCTTTCCAGTTTACTCGCCTGAATAGATTTGTAAAGATCACAAAATATCCCCGCCAATTGGCGGGGAAGAAACTTCTAGATCGGGAAAAAGGTTATATGCATGTACGGCATCAGAATGAGAAGACCCAGTACAAACGAGACCAGCCAATACACGGCGAAAGCCATTAACCCAGCCTTCATCTTGTCTGTTCCTATCAACAGCACTATCGCCGCCCCACCAAGAACCAATAGGTAGGAGAACTGTGAAAATATAAAAAGAACGATGTAGGTGGCGACAGCCTCCCCACCACCCCATGAATAAGCCAATACCGCACCAATCGCGAGCATAATCACAGATATAGCCAAAGCAAATACGGCAGCCGTCATCATCTTGGCCTCCTCAGGCACAGATTTGATTTCAAATAGCCCCTAATTGTATCATTTGTGCTATAATCATCCTCAGTCCACGGAAACGTTGTCAACAGTGATCTGTAAGCCGAGAAAGAGTCAGTTAGATTTTTATTCCCGCCTGTCTGCGAAACCTACCCCGTAAATTAGGATTATTTGGCGTTTTTTCCGCGCCCAACTTATCGGATTCCGGTAAGCTACAATATTATTTAGGAAAATAAATTATAAAAAATTATGTCTCAACTTAAGTTGATTCCTCTTGGCGGTGTCGGTTCGGCTACCAAAAATATGTACGTTTACGAACTGGGTGACGATCAGCTGGTGGTCGACTGTGGCATGGGTTTCCCCCAGGACAGCGCTCTCGGAGTGGACTCTGTCATTCCCGATATTAGTTATTTGGAAAAGCCGGGTAAACATCTCCATGGAATTGTCCTCACCCATCCACACATGGACCATATTGGTGGCCTTCCCTACATCCTCCCTCGTCTCAAGGACGTGGAGGTTTTTGGTGGCAGGCTCGCCATTGCTATGGCCGAGATTCGTGTCCGCGAGTTTGGCATCCCGAACCGCATGACCACCGTGGAAGGGTCTTTGGATCTTGGTCCTTTCCATATCCAGTTTATTCATTCAACTCACTCCGTACCCAACTGTTTTCACCTTTTAATCAAAACCACCGCTGGTACCGTTTATCATGGTGCAGATTACAAGTTTGACTTAACACCTATAGACAATCTACCACCGGATTTGGGTGGTATGGCCAAGGCCGGAACCGATGGTGTGGACCTAATGCTTACCGACTGTCTGGGTATCGAAAAGTCCGGATATTGTCCATCAGAAAGATCTTTGATGAAAGCTATTGATGAGGAAATTAGAAACACCGCGGGAAAAGTAGTTTTCACCGGCATGTCTTCCTCTATTTCGCGTTTTCAAATCGCCATTGATGCCTCTATCAAATATCACCGTCGCATCGCCGTTATTGGTCGCTCAGTAGAACAGAACATTGAGGCCGCTATCAAAACCGGCTTTATGAAAATTCCGAATGGTACATTGATCAAGCCTCAGCAAATCGCCGGTCTCCCGGCTAACCAGGTCACCATCATTATCTCCGGTTCTCAAGGTCAGACCGGATCGGCCATGCATCGTCTCGCCAACAACGAGCATCGTATGGCAAGATTGAAAAAAGGAGATAAGGTTATCATCAGCTCCAATGCCATTCCCGGTACGGGTAATGACGCTGACATTTTTGATCTGATGGATACTTTGTACAAAAACAGTATTGACGTCATTTACTCCGGTACTTCCGAAAACCTTCATGTCTCCGGTCACGGTTATCGTGGTGATATGGCACTTCTCGCAAGACTTGTACGCCCGAAGAACATCATCCCTATCGGGGGAGACCTTCGACATATGATGCTTTACAAAAATTTAGCCAAAGACCTCAATCACGACCCCAACAAAGTCTTTGTCCTATCCGAGGGCCAGTCAGTTATTCTCGAGGACCACGTTGTTAAAGAAGGTCCGAAATTCGAGACCAAGAACATATACGTCGACGGTTTGGGTATTGGCGATGTCGGCACCGTTGTTCTTCGCGACCGCCAAGTCATGTCGGAAGACGGTATTTTGATTGCCATAGTTCCTATTAGGCGTGACAATTCACAGGTTGCCGGGGAAATTGAAATAATTTCTCGAGGATTCGTCTATCAAAAGGAATCCCAAGATCTTATTCAGGATGCCAGAAAGCACGTCCTTACCTGTCTCAAAGATGTCAAAGGCATTGCCACCGACTGGGGCTTCATAAGGAAGAAGATCGAAGGGGAGTTGGAAAAGTTCGCTTTCGAGCACACCCAGCGTCGACCCATGGTCATCGCCATCGTCATCGAGGTCTAGCTTTGCTTGAGTTATACTAATAATATCTATGGCTCGAAAAAAAGGACGTCGCTCCAAACCATATAAGCTGAATCTAAAAAAAGATACTCTAAACTCAATTTTTGCCATTGTTCTAATGGGCCTCGGTGTTCTCATTGCCATTTCTTTTTCTCAACAAGGGGCTGTCCTCTCCAAAATAAATGAGATGGGTAGACAGTGGCTTGGCTGGCCCCTTTTTTTTCTCCCCTTTATCTTTATCATCGGCGGCTTGATCGTTACTCACGTCAAGCTTCCCATTGCTTCCACCAATGTGCTTCTTGGTAGTGTTATCACCATGATCTCTTTGAATGGATTGTTTGGGGCCGGCAGTGTTGGAGCGGGCCTCAAAGAATCAGTCGTTTCTCTAATTTCTCTTCCTGGTACCATTCTCTTTTATTTCGTCGGTGTTGTTATCGGGCTTTTTATTCTTTTTGAGACTTCGATTGAAGATTTGTTAGTTCTGATACAGACTCTTTATGGTAGTGTCACCGGCGCTTTTGGTAAACTGAAAAGCTTGCCTGTCAAAGGAGGCTCCCCTGTGTTTTTGAGTAAATCGAATACTGTCAAAATTACCGGTGGCGACGAGTCGAAAGTGGGTCATTCTCCAGCCCTCCCTTCCGTCACCGCCCCCATAAAAATTATTGGCAAGGAGCATCAGGTCAACCGTTCTATCCAGACCGCTGTCGATTCTAAAAAACTTCCTGACGGTGCCACCGCCGGTGTTTGGCACTTCCCACCCATTAATCTTCTATCAGATCAAAAAATTGGCAAGGCCGATAGAGGCGATATCAAGAAGAATATCGAAACTATTCAGAACACTCTTGGTTCGTTTGCCATCCAAGCTAAGGTTACCGAGGTTCACCAAGGTCCCGCTGTCACGCAGTACGCCTTGACCATTACCGCCGGGACCAAACTCTCCAAGATCAGTGCCCTTCAGTCCGATCTGGCTTTGGCCTTAGCCGCACCACAGGGGCAGATCCGTATCGAAGCCCCCATTCCTGGTCGTGATCTGGTCGGTATTGAAATTCCTAATCGCTCTTTGGAGTTTGTCTCTCTCCGTGAGATGCTTACTGACAAAGCTATGCAAGAGAGTCGCTCAAAAACCACTTTTTCCCTCGGACTCGATGTCTCCGGAATGCCGGTCATTGCCGATATCAATAAAATGCCTCACCTGCTCATAGCTGGCACCACCGGTTCGGGCAAATCGGTCTTAATAAATGCCATCATTTCTTCCATTTTGTTCCGTGCCTCTCCGGAAGAAGTCAAATTTATTATGGTCGACCCCAAACGTGTCGAGTTGACGCCTTACAACGACATTCCTCATTTGCTTACACCGGTTATCACCGATGTCAGTAAAGTAGTTAACGCTCTAAAGTGGGCCACCGCCGAGATGGAAAGACGCTACCGCCTTTTTGAGGAAATGTCGGTTAAAAACATCGCCGGTTATAACGAACTTAGCGGTTTTCAAGCCATGCCATACATCATCATAATTGTCGATGAAATGGCTGACATTATGATGTCCAAGAATGCCGGAGAAGTCGAAGAAACCATCGTCCGTATTGCCCAGATGGCCCGTGCTGTTGGTATTCATCTTATCTTGGCCACCCAGCGTCCTTCCGTGAACGTACTTACCGGTTTGATAAAAGCAAACATCCCGGCGCGGATCGCCTTCCAAGTCACTTCCATGATAGATTCTCGTGTCATTATCGATACACCTGGTGCCGAAAAACTTCTAGGTAAGGGTGACATGCTTTACATTCCACCCGACACCGCCAAGCCAAAACGCATACAAGGAGCCTTTGTCTCTGATAAGGAAATTAAGAACCTCATAGATTTCATTAAGAGCTCCGGCGTTACCGCGCAGCTAGATGAAACCATCACCAAAGATAAGGGAGGAAAGAGCACCCTCTCCTCTGGTGGTCTCAATCTAGGCCCGGTAGATGAAAAATTTGAAGAAGCCGCCCATTTGTGTATCGCCGAAGGCAAGGGGTCGGCTTCCCTGTTACAGCGTCGTTTAGAAGTTGGCTATGCCAGAGCGGCTAGGATACTGGACCAGCTGGAGCAGGCCGGAGTCCTTGCCCACGCCGCAGGTAATAAACCCCGTGAAGTTATTGTTGGCAGTTTTAGCGAAGTTTTCCCAGAAGGTGACGAAAACTCCTAAACTATGAAAACTGTCGGTCAAATCATTCGCGCAGGAAGGCTTAAGAGGAGTCTTTCTGTGGAACAGCTTTCACACCTCACCAAGATTGATGCCAAATACATTATGGCACTCGAATCCGATCTCTACTCCGGTCTGCCGTCTGAAACATTTGCCAAAGGTTTTATTCGCAATCTCAGTCAGCGGCTATCTTTAGATTCGGATGAGTTGGTTGCCATCTTCAGGAGAGATTTTCGTGAGCCGGAACTCACCCGGACGTCCAAAGCCCATCGCCGTACCCTATTTCCGAAAGTATCATCCCAACTGTTCCCCTTCGCTGTAGGCGGTCTTGTGTTTGTTATTTATTTAATTTTTCAATTCCGCACCATTCTTACTCCTCCAAAGCTGGAAATCTCTCGCCCGTCGAGTGCCTCTGTCCTAATTTCTCCCGTTGAAATTGAAGGTGATACCTCTATTGATGCCACCATTAGTATTAATGAAGACACGCAGGTAAGCCCTGACTCTTCGGGACGCTTTCTTGCCAGAATTAATCTACCGATAGGAGAGAATACTCTAGAAATTAAATCGGTAAATCGTTTTGGTCGTTCAACTGTCAAAAAACTCGCCATCATCATCATCTCTAAATAATTTCTCGCACCAATTAGCAATAACTGTTATTATTATTTTATGACCCTTCCTCAAATCGTGTCTCTGATCTCTACGGTTCTCTTGACCTCTGTGGCCTTGGTTATCGGTATCCAAATGATCTTTATTCTCAAGGAACTCCGCTATTCCTTAACCAAATTAAACCAGACCATCGACACCGTCTCCGACACTGTAGAAAAAATTGCTCAGCCGGCTCTTGGTCTGTTTGCCATCTTGGAAGGTTTTAAAGAGAGTGGCAAAATAATCGAAACTGTTTCCCGTTTCTTTGCCAAAGAAAAAAATAAGACTGAGGGAGAAGAAATCTATGACAACACCATCTGAAAAAAGCGGTCACGAAGGTGCCTTTTCCACCTTTACTGTAGGGGTTGCTTTTGGTGTTGTTGCCGCCCTCCTTTTTGGCACTGAAGAAGGTCGGAAACTAGTCAAAAGAGCTCTGGACGCCATCCCTGATAAGTACAAAACCCCACCGGTTCGCATTCCCTCAAGTGGGCCTAGAACTCCGATCATCCCCGCCGAAGAAACCTCTCACCATACGACCTTCGACGAACCGTCATTGCGAGGAGGTACTCCGACGTGGCAATCTCACTCCACCTCAGACGATCAGTTTGATTCATCCTTCGGCGAGGCACCCCCGCCTCCGGCTCCTCACGTTCGCCCCACCCGCCCCGAACCCTTCAAACCCACCCTCTAACTGAATACTGTCTTGAGGTACTCCATGTCAATCCAACAGGCATGAATAGTAATATCCTATAACTTGACAAATGCCTCGTTGGGTGATATAATCACGCACATAAGGTTGGGAAAATCTCAGCCGTCACATTCATATTCTGAACATATCAGTTTAAACAAGGAGAAGCAAATGCCTGACATTCTTTATACAAAGACCGTTGATCTGCCTCGGCCCATGACTGGTCTCATGATCAAGGAAGCTCTGGAAAAATCCGCAGGCAAGGACTTTCGGAATGGTTGCTCAGTTTGGGATGAAGACCAGAAAAGCCTTTCTATCGGCGCTCAGCCTGACTCCTACCCCTACGGTCTGACAGTCACAGCCGACAAAAACGGCACACTTCTCGGCGAAAACGAAACCTATCAGCAGATCGTTGTGCGTAGCAACGATGGCTGGGGCGGTATTGTTTACGCCTGCATTTGTTCCGACGACGACGTCATCGGGTTCTGCCAGGACATCATCAAAAAATTCCTGGAATCATTGAAATAATCAGCCCCCCAATCAAGGAGAAATCTCCTCGAAAGGGGGGATTTTCACTTTTTCTCCACAAAAATGCCCGCCTTTCGGTGGGCTTTCTATGTTTCAATATTTCAATTCCCAGGGCTCTTCAATTCTCGTCCACTTCACGCAGAATCCATGTTGTTCCCGGGTAATTCGGAAATCACCAGCATTCAGGTGGGCAGTGACTCCGTCACCAATAGCCGGTGTGATTACATCGAGTCCGTTAACCTCCTCGTCCCTGATCCATATCCTTTTATCAGGCGTGATCGAGAGGGCGATGAGTTTGCTCTCCCTGCTGAGCCAGAGCGTGCTGCTGTCCAGCTTGATGACCACGAAGCCTCGGTCTCGCTGGTATTCATAGTTCGGTCGGCTGACCTCGAAAAGTCGATAGAACAGGCTCGCCACCGCAGCTCCCAGAATGCCGAAGACAACGATCATCTTCCAATCGGTCCACACTGCGGCCACGCTCGGTACCAGCCAAGCCACCAGGAAGGGAAGAGCCAAAAAGCCAGCCAAAACCGCTCCAGTCACCCAAAATCGTATCTTATTCATGTTCATGTACGCCTCCAAATCAGTTTCAACTTACCCCATAATTATATCATCCTCTTCGGCCTGTTGCTCTATAGTAAGCCCATAGTTTGCAAATCTCTACCATTTCTGATAAAATACCCCAGAAATTCAAATCGCACTTAACATCTAAATGGAGGTCAAATGTTTGGTTTACCTACTCTCAGTCTGATTGCCCTTGGAATTGCGGCCGTTATCGCCATTGGTTTGATGGCCTCAATCATGGCAGAGGTTGCAGTACCCTATTTCCCTTATATGCACCCAGACTCGCTCAGGCGTGAAATAGAACGCATGAAGCGTGTCCAACATGCCCAAATCACCTGGGGCATGATCGCGGTTGTCTTTTGCCTCTTGGCCGTAATTCTCGCCTTCTAGGGGCAAGTCAGAAAAGGAGACAAATGGACGACTTCTTGGGATATTTTCTACTTGTCATAGTTATTGTTGCTTTTGTGACCTTGGGTTACGCCATTATCCACGATCTCAACTTGTCCGGCACTGCTGTCGCCACTTATACCGGAGAGTATTGTCACCAAAATGGATGTGATACTGGTCAAGAAATCCGTTCAGGATACCTTTATCCAGGTGAGCCACTTGCTTGTCCCGAAAGTATCGAGGTGGTTAAATATGTCCGTCTTGCCCAAAACGATACCTATCACATCCAAGAGGGCAGTTGTCAAGTGATCTCGCAGTAACCCAATCAAACCCGATCTTCCAGGTCGGGCTTTCTATTTTTACACGATCTTCTACACTCACATAAGTCTTAATGAGCTTGCTATAATTTGTCTGAACATGACCATACACGACATTAGACAAAAATACTTCGACTTTATGGAATCGAAGGGGCATAAAATCATTCCTTCTAGTCCGCTTGTCTTGGAAGGCGACGCCACGACTCTATTTACCTCTTCCGGGATGCAACCCATGATGCCCTATTTACTCGGACAAAAACATCCGTTAGGTACCAGACTAGTCGACTCCCAAAAATGTTTTCGTTCTCAAGATATCGACGAAGTCGGGGATAATCGTCACACCACCTTTTTTGAAATGTTGGGCAATTGGTCCCTTGGTGATTATTTTAAAAAGGAACAGCTGGCATATTTCTTCGCTTTTTTAACGGACAAAAAAATAGGTCTCGGTCTTGACCCCCATCGACTCTACGTTTCTGTCTTCGCCGGAGGGTCCGGTGTTGACAAAGATGACGATGCCATCATGATCTGGCAGAATCTATTCGCCAAAGTCGGCATCCAGGCCAAAGAGGGTCAGCGGATTTTCCCTTACCCGGCCAAAAAGAATTGGTGGTCGCGCACTGGAATACCGGAACAGATGCCGGCGGGGGAGCCGGGTGGTCCTGATAGTGAAGTCTTCTTCGACTTTGGTGCAGAAAGAAATCTCCACGAAAATTCACCATGGAAAAACGAATCTTGTCACATCAACTGTGATTGTGGACGCTTCGTGGAGATCGGCAACAATGTTTTTATGCAATATGTCAAACAGGCTGATGGAACCCTCAAAGAACTTCCTCAAAAAAATATTGATTTCGGCGGAGGTCTCACCCGTCTCGAGGCCGCTGTCCGAGACGATCCGGACATGTTTAACATTTCTTCTCTGGCTCCGGTAATACAAGAAATCGAAAAAATTTCTGAACATTCATACTCACAAGAGGGTCACCGCCCGTCCATGCGCGTCATTGCCGATCACCTAACAGCCGCTTCCTTTCTCATCAAAGACGGCATCTTCCCCAGTAATAAGGGCCAAGGTTATGTTCTCCGCCGCCTTCTCCGCCGAGCAGCCATCAAGCTGTACTTCTTGACCGACAACCGCGAATCAATCGTCAAACTTCCGGACATAGTCAGGGTGATAACTCAGTTTTATGGCGAACCCTATTTTAGTCCCGATGACTATCCTTTAATTCAGAATACTATTACTGTCGAAATCTCTAAGTTTAGCCACTCCTTAGACAGGGGACTAAAGGAACTCCAAAAAAATCCCCAGGTCGATGGTAAATTTGCCTTTGACCTTTATCAAAACTACGGTTTCCCTCTAGAAGTCACCGCCGAGATCCTTTCCCAGATGGGTAAACAAGTTGACATCCAACAGTTCCAAAAGGAATTCGAAAAGCACAAAGAGCTCAGTCGCACCGCCTCTGCCGGTATGTTCAAGGGGGGCCTTGCCGATCACTCTGATGTTGTAACCGCCTACCACACTGCCACCCATCTGTTGCATGCCGCCCTCCGTCAAATCCTGGGTACTCACGTCCAACAAAAGGGCAGTAATATCACTTCCGAAAGATTGAGATTTGATTTTTCTCACCCGGAAAAATTATCCGACATCCAAATCAAAGCAGTCCAAGATTTAATCAATCAAGAAATTTCCGAGAGACTTACTGTTACCAGAGAAGAACTTCCTAAAGAAAAAGCCTTGGCTCAAGGTGCTCTTGCTTTTTTCGGTCAAAAATACCCCGAAAAAGTCACTGTATATACCATTGGAGACAAGAAACATTTCTTTTCCAAAGAGCTTTGTGGTGGACCACATGTGGAAAGTCTGGCAGAACTTGCTAAGATAAATATAGTCAAACAAGAATCTCTTGGAGCCGGAACGCGCCGTCTCTATTTACAATTTGTTTGACAAGGCAACTGTGTGAACCTAGTCAACTTATTTGGTAATAAATCAAAAGCACCCGAACCAGAATATTTCCTGGCTGTAGAAATTCACGAATCCCTAATCAAGACCGCACTCTGGGAAATTCTTGAAGGTCAACCGGAAATCGTCAACGTCGGGTCTTACGAGTCGTGGACGGATGAAGATTCGCTAATCAACGGTGTCGATTCGTCTTTGGAACAAGCCATCAAGGTTATTAAAGGCCAGCCCAAGCGAGTCATTTTTGGACTTCCCGACTCCTGGATGGAGCAAGACAAGATTCATGCCACCAAAACCAAATTAATTACTCACCTCTGTAAGGAGCTGGGTCTTGATCCGATCGGTGTTGTCACCACGAACCGTGCAGTTGCCCATTATTTGAAGAAGCGAGAGGGTATGCCGCCGACAGTGATTCTCTTGGAAGTCTATACTTCTAAGGTTGCCGTTTCCTACGTTTATCTTGGCGAAGTCAAACAAACCGAAGAGGCGGCCCGGTCCGGGGACCTGGCTCATGACGTTGAGGAGGGTTTGACGAGAATGGACCTCCCGAACTATCCTGCCAGGTTTATTTTAACGAATGGAAACAGCCTGGAAGAAGAGTCGCAACAAATCACTGCCTTTCCTTGGACGGATCGTTTGCCTTTTAAACATATACCAAAGGTCGAAGTCCTACCGATTGACTTTTCTATTAAGTCAATTGCTCTCACCGGCGGAGTCGAAGCTGTTCAGTTCTTGGGAATGGAGGTGGTCGAAGATGAATCCCCCAACGCCACCGTAGGTGATGATTCAAACTTGGTCATACCGGTAGAAACTCCCTCATCTATGGAAGAGATCGGCTTTGCCTATGAAGAAACTTCAGCCCCTGCTGACATCCCCGTTGCTCCGTCGACACCGGAGGTCGTCTCCGACGATGATTCTTCCCCGGAAATCTCCGAAGATGAACCGGAGTACGCCTTTTCCGATGAAGTTGCCCCTCCCCAGAAACCGCGTTTGGCAATCAAACTTCCCCGGATTCCCAAATACTCCCTTCCTTCGTTGCCTCATTTCGGTTTTTCTTGGTTGTTTCTCTTGGCCATTCCGGCTGTTCTGATTATCGTCTTTATTGGGTATCTATTCTTTGGTCAAGTCCAGATTACCATTCATTTCGACCCTCAGAAGATTAGCCGCCAGATTGGTATTGCCATAGCCGAGTCATCCCAGTCGGGAATTCCAACTCTTATAGCTACCAAAAAAACCTTTACCGGCTCTGCCACCGAATCAGTGCCCACTACGGGAACGGCGACGGTCGGAGATAAAGCCTCGGGGACAATTACCATAGCCAATAAGTCAGTTGCCCCAATCGTCCTTAAAGCGGGTACTGCAATCACCAACGATACCGGGAAATATGTCTATACTTTGGTCAGTCCCGTAACGGTAGCTTCAGCCAGCTCAGATCCGATAGATCCCGTATCCGGCAAAGCTAATGGAGTTCAGGTGACCGCTGTTCGTATCGGTGCCGAGTACAACCTAACCAAAAATACAATCTTTTCTGTCGATAATTTTTCCAAATCCATTGCCGCCGCCATCGCCGAATCTGACTTTACTGGCGGGACTTCGAGAACTGTCAACGCTGTTTCCAAAGCAGATCAGGATAAAGTTCTGGCTACCGCTACCGAGAAGATAAAGTCACAGGTCAAGGTCGATTCCGAAATACAAACTCCCGGCTTCAAAACCCTTCCTCTGTCAGACATCCAATTTACCAAAAAACAATTCGATCACAATCTTAACGAAGAAGCAACTTCCGTAAGCTTGGTTCTGGAAGGCTCCCTTGAGGCTCTGGTCTACTCCGAAAACGATCTTTACTCCCTGACCATAGAGCAGATCAAAGACCAAATCCCTTCAGGCTCGTCAACCACTCGAGAGTCCACTGTAATCCACGTCGAAAACCCCACCAAGGTAGATGGGAGTTATCAGGCCAAAGTAATTATCGAGGCACCTCTATTTCCCGGAATTGACGAAAACAAACTAGCTGGGTATATCAAAGGTAAACCTACTGCTAGCATCCGCCACTTTTTTGAACCTATTAGTGGTTTTACTTCCGCGGATGTCAAAATCTACCCTCCGATTCCTTTTATCACCAAAATTCTTCCCCTAAAGAATATCAAGTTTGAGCTAATTGGGAACTAAATGTTGTACAGCTATCGCAAGGCCACCCCGGATAATCCACATCCGGGCAGGCGCATACCTCGCTATTTAAAAACCATTCCTACCTTGGTGTCTGCCTTGGGACTAGGGATACTCGCTGGCGTTGCCTATCCGGTCGTCAGTTATCAGTTCAAAGACATCAAACTTTTTAGCTCTTCTGATTCCGGCTTACTCTCCCCCGTTTATTATCAATCAAAGGCAGAAGACAACTCCTCTCCTGTTATCGTCAATGGTTTGGATTACACCAAAGCCAGTAGTTGGTTCCCGGGTAGTATTCAAAACGAATTTTTTTCTGCTCAAACGCCCGCCACAGACAACTCTCCGGATTCATATACTCTTTCTATTCCCTCACTCGGAATTATCAATGCACAAGTCGCCATTCGGGACGAAGATCTGACCAAACATTTAGTGCAGTACCCTCAGACAGCTCTTCCCGGTCAAATTGGCTCTCCGGTGATCTTTGGTCACTCTACACTGCCTCAGTTCTTTGATCCCCAAAAATACACCACGATCTTTTCAACGTTACCAAAAGTCAAAGTCGGCTCCGATGTTTTTATTACCTACGACGGTATCGAGTATACCTATCGTATTACCAAGACCTTTGAGGTCAAGCCCAATGAGTTGTGGGTTCTCCGACAGGACTACTCGGATAAAACCCTCAAGGTCATTACTTGTGTACCACCCGGCACCACCCTCCGGCGCCTGATTGTCGAAGGCACCCTCATCAACAACTAGTCGATATAATCAAACAATGCCCACAATTCTCTGTCTTGACCCAGGAACCGCTCACACCGGCATCGCTATCTCCGAAGAGGGGGTACTCGCCACACCTGTTACCACCATCTACGAAAAGGATCTCGGTCAATTGGTTACCAAGATTTTGCCCTATCTCCGCAAATACAACCCAGATAGAATCGTCATCGGTGTTCCCGAATATGGGCCGATTGTGCAGTTCGCTACGGACCTTAGTGAAAAAATATATGCCAATTTTCCCAAACAAATTGTATTTTTTCGTGAAGACCTCAGCTCTCACGCCGCCAGACACGTCTTGAAGGCTCAGGGAAAAACGTTACTGAGACGTAAAAAAGAAGAGCATCAAACCGCCGCCGCCCTCATCCTCCAAGACCACCTCGACTCACTATAACGCTTCTCTCATTCAGAGTATCGGGTCCGAAACCAACCGAAATACTTCAACCATACTGTTTTGATACAATCTATTTATGTTCAAGAATATTATTGCTCCGGTACAGGCTTGGCTTCTCTCACGAGGCGTTTGCGTCGGCTGTGGTACACCATTAACAGATGGTCAAAGTAAACCTTCCACCAAGGTTAAAGATTGCGACCAGGTTACCTGCAAGTGTGGCCGGGTTTTTGTTTATAATCCCAAGACCAACACCTATCGCCGTGCTCTCTTGAGCGAAATATAAAGATTATGTTTAAGCGATTTTTCACCGCTTTAACCATACTCGCCGTCTTGTTTTTTGCCTGGTATTTTCAGTCGATTCAGCCTGTTTCCCGCAGTACCGGCCCACTCATTGATTTTGAGGTTAAACCAGGTGCTGGGGTAGATAGAATCGCCAATGATCTAAGTAGTGCCAGACTAATCCGTTCCCGTGTCGGCTTCAAGATTACCGTTATCCGTTTAGGCATTGCCAACAAAATTCAGGCAGGTCTCTTCAAGCTTTCACCTTCTATGAGTGCGACAGAACTGGCGGAGGCTCTCACTCATGCATATGCCCGCCAAATCCGAGTTACCATTCCCGAAGGTCTCAGAAGCGAGGAAATTAACTTACTTTTTGAAAAAGCTTTTAGTCAAGTTAAAGAGAACATATACAACCCGGCCGAGTTTACCCGTCAAACCAAGAACTTGGAAGGTTACCTCTTCCCCGACACTTATGATTTTGTCCCCGAAGCCACTGCCTCGGACATAGTCAAACGTCTCACCGGCCGTTTTAATGACGTTGTTAGTGACTTAAACATTTCCAAAGAAGACCTCCCACGCGCACTCATTCTGGCTTCCCTTCTGGAAAGAGAAGCTTTTTCTGCCCCCGAAATGCCCTTGGTGTCCGGAGTTATTGTAAAGCGTTTAAACATCGGCATGGCTTTACAGATAGATGCTACGGTTCAATACGCCGTTGGTTCTGCCCGATGTAAACAAATTGACTGTGACTGGTGGAAGAAAATTCTGACCAAGGACGATCTGAAACTAAGCTCTCCCTACAACACCTATCAGAACCCGGGTCTGCCCCCAACACCAATTTCCAATCCCGGTAAAGACGCCCTATCTGCCGCGGTCAAACCGGTCATTGGAACCGCATTGTATTACCTTCACGACTCCGATGGCAAAATTCACTTTGCCGACACCTTACCGCAGCACAATCAAAACATCTGCACCTATCTCAAAAAAGACTGTAGGTAACAAAAAACCGGTGGCATTTCTGCACACCGGTTTACATCTATTTCTCATCACGCATCCAAGATAACTTTCTTTTTTCCAGTTCTGCCCGAAAAGCCTCTTCGTTGAGGCGGATCGAGAGCAGGTCCCATTTGAGTTCGTAGCGAACACGGGCAAGGAATTCAAGGTTCACTCCAAATCTTTCCGCAGTACGGTTCATCGCCCAGTATTCCACACCGAATCGCACGGCGACCGTCAGAAACGCTAATCCAAAAGCCCAGGGTACCGCCCAGAAATTCCACAAATTAAAAACATGTATTACGACAGTCAGAAGAGTCATTCGTATCGCTAAAGATCGAATCGCTCCCAGCCAAAACCTTTTCATTATTGTCTCCTGGTTGGTTTATAGCTTCTTCCTTGCACGGTAGTCATTTAGATCACGATAAAAAGACTTCGTGTCCCACTCGATGGGCTTCTGGCGACTCTTATATTTGTGGACACAGACCATCTTCACGGCCTCAGTATACTCAATGGCATACAAATCCAACACTTGGTTGATTCGCACCCATGTGCCGACGAGCGTAGTTACAAATTTCAGCACACAAGCAAATCCTACCGCCGCCACAAATCCCAGCAAAAGTGAACTAAAAGCTATTCCCGTCAGGCTGTTCACCACCAACAATATTGGGACAACGCTGAAACTCAACAGCATGCATGTAGCCAGTAGCATGAAAGCATCATACAGAGCTACCTTTACGATCTTTTTCATATTTGGCACTCCTCCAGACAAAATGTGAACGTTCGTTTCTCGCCATATTATATACTATTATAAGATGATTGTCCACTATCTGACCAAGTTCTCAATCTCCGTGTTGACAGCAAGCTAATTCAGCCCTATACTACACACACTGCTCTAAACTTGGCTGGGCTTTTTGCCAGTCAGGTTTTTGTATGTTGTCCATTGTTATTTACTCCTGCCTAAATCCAAAAAATCCGGATGATTAAACAAAAAAAACGCGAAAATTGGGGTAACATAGCCTCAAAGTTACCTGAGTCCAACTTGGCTCAAACCCAGCTAGACTCCTACAAACAATTTCTCGAAGAAGGCATCCGTGAATCATTACTCGAACTAAACCCCATCAAAGACTTTACCGGTAAGGTCTTTGAGTTTGAATTTTTGAGCAACCGTGTTGGGCTTCCCAAGTTTTCTCCCAAGCAGTCGATTGAAAAAGGCGTCACTTTTGAGTCTCCTCTTTGGGCTACCGTCAAACTGACGAATCTCCACACCAAAGCCACTCAGCAGCAGGAAATCTTCCTTGGGGATATTCCCATGATGACTTCTATTGGTACCTTTATCATCAATGGCGTCGAGCGCGTTGTTGTTAACCAGCTGGTCCGTTCCCCCGGTGCCTATTTTACCCGCGAATTTGATCCTCATTCCGGCAGAGCAATGCATCAGGCTGAGGTACGACCCATGCGCGGTTCATGGCTTGAATTTATTGTTTCTCGAAATGATTATATTTCGGTCCGCATTGATCGACACCGTAAAGTATCCGCCACGACCCTTATTCGAGCTTTGGGATACTCAACCAACGAGGAAATCTTGGCACTTTTTGCCAATGTGGATACCGACAAAGAACATCGCTACATCGCCACCACCCTCTTAAAAGACAACAGCACGAATACCGAAGAAGCAATCCTTGACTTCTACCAGAAAGTCAGACCAGGAGAGCCAGCCGTTTTGGAAAATGCCAAAGCCCTTCTCCACCAAATGTTTTTTGATTCCCGCCGCTACAATCTTGGTTTGGTTGGTCGTTACAAGATGAACCGCAAATTGGGTATCAACACCCCTGTTGACAAGCAACACATTACTCTCAGTAATGACGACTTCATTGGTTCCATCAAGTATCTGATAGGTCTTCAGAATGGCCAAGGTAAGGTAGACGATATTGACCACTTGGCTAACCGACGTCTTCGCTGTGTCGGAGAGCTGGTGAACCAGACCTCCTTCAAGGCTGGGCTTTTAAGACTCGAACGCTCGATCAAAGAGAAGATGTCTCTTGCCAAGCCGGATGAGCTTCCCACCCCGGCTGCCTTTGTCAACCCTCGTCCCATCATCTCCGCTATCACGGAATTCTTCCGCCGAAACAGACTTAGTTCTATCTTGGATCAAGTCAACCCTCTTTCCGAAGTGGACAACTTGAGACGTATTTCGGTCATGGGTCCGGGAGGTATCACCCGTGAAAGAGCTTCTTTCTCCATGCGTGATATTCACTCTTCTCAATACTCTCGTATATGTCCGGTCCGGTCTCCCGAAGGTCCAAACATTGGTCTCGTCACCTACTTGGCCCTTTACTCCCGTATAAATCCTTATGGTTTTCTCGAAGCTCCCTATCTCAAAGTCAGTAAGGTTGAAAAAGCCGGCAAAACTACCTTCAAAATTGGTGCAGAAGTTGTTTACTTAGCTGCCGATGATGAGGAGGATGCATATATTACACATGCTGGTATCGAACGTGAAGGCGACGTTATTATCCAAAAGTGGGTGCCTGTCCGATACGGAGGCAAATTCATTGAAGCAGACATTGATAAAGTTCAGTACATCGACGTGATTCCCAGACAAGTTGTAGGGACCTCCGCAGCCCTTATCCCATTTGTCCAGCAAGATGAAGGAACTCGTGCCCTCATGGGTACACATCACCTCACCCAGGCACTTCCACTGGTGAAACCCACCGCCCCCATCGTAGGAACAGGTATGGAAGAAGTCACTGCCAAGGGTATGGGTTGGGTAGTTTCTTCTGCTTTCGATGGAGAGGTGCTTTCGGTAGACGGTAATCACATTAGTCTAAAGCTGTCAGTCAAAGACGCGGCCAAGGCCGTCACTGAAATATCCCCTTACGACTATGGCTTTGTCGAACTTCACAAAGACATCGTCACTTATAATCTCCGCAAATACCACAACTCTTCTCAGGACACTTGTTACAACCAACACCCACTAGTCGCCGTCGGGGACAATATAAAAAAAGGAGATGTCATCATTAACGGTCCCGCCTCCGAGAACGGCGAACTTGCTTTAGGTCAAAATCTTTTAATTGCCTATGCCGCCTTTGAGGGATTGGGTTATGAGGATGCCATTGTCGTCTCCGATCGTTGCGTCCGCGAAGACTTGTTGTCTTCCATCCACATTCACGAGCATACCTGCGATGTCATGGATACTAAGCTCGGTGCCGAGGAACTAACACGGGACATCCCCAATGTTGCCGAAGTTGATCTTAAGAACCTTGGTCAAGATGGCGTCGTTGCCATCGGTTCCGTCGTAGGACCAAATGATATCTTGATCGGAAAAATTGCCCCTAAGGGTGAAACCGAATTAACCGCCGAAGAAAGACTTTTGAGAGCCATTTTTGGCGAAAAAGCTCGTGAAGTCCGCGACACCTCACTTCGTATGCCTCATGGAGAGCAAGGCGTAGTCGTGTCTGTGAGAACCCTTAGTCGCGAAGAAGGCGATGAGCTGGATGCCGGAGTCATTACTCAAATAAAAATTAAAGTTGCTCAGCTTAGAAAAATCACTGTCGGCGATAAAGTTGCCGGTAGACATGGTAACAAGGGCGTCATCAGTAAAATTGTTTCAGATGCCGACATGCCTCATCTCGCTGACGGCCGTCCGGTAGACATCATCATTTCTCCTCTTTCTGTTCTGGCTCGTATGAACCTCGGACAGTTATTGGAAGCCCAACTGGCTTTTGCGGGTGAGCAGCTCGATAAAAGATTTTCTGTACCGGTCTTCGAAAAAGTTTCCGAATCTCAAATTACCGATGTGCTCAAAGAGGCCGGTTTACCGGTCACCGGTAAATCACAGCTTTACGATGGGCGCACGGGTGAGCCTTTTGCTCAAGAAACTGCCGTGGGTGTCGGATACATTATCAAGCTCAACCACATGGTTGAGGACAAGACTCACGCCCGCTCGATCGGACCTTATTCCCTGGTCACCCAGCAACCCCTTGGCGGTAAAGCTCAGATGGGTGGACAGCGTTTGGGAGAAATGGAAGTCTGGGCTCTCGAAGCTCATAAAGCTGCTTATTCTCTCCAGGAAATGCTTACTCTCAAGTCCGATGATGTCGTTGGTCGCTCGAAAGCTTTTGAAGCCATCGTTAAGGGTGAGACTATCCCCATGTCCTCCATCCCCGAATCCTTTAAGGTCTTGGTTAAAGAGCTCAACTCCCTCTGTCTTGCTGTCATTCCCACCGGTCAGGTCGTCGCCGCCGTCGAAGAAGCTATGCCGGTCAAACCGGAAATAGCTGCAGCCATTGACGAGGCCACCTCCATGTCCGATGAGCTTAAAGCCTCAACTTTTGAAGAAGAGGATGAAAGCGGTGAGCCAATAGACGAAGTTAGTGAAGAATCGGCCGAAGCAGGAGATCCAAATCCGGATTTAGAAAATCAGTAATTAAAGTAAACCTAAAAAACTAAAACATGAATAATATTGTCGATTTCTCAGGTTTGCAGATCAGACTCGCTAGCCCCGAAGATATTCGTAGTTGGTCTTATGGTCTCGTCACCAAGCCGGAAACCATTAATTACCGAACCCAAAAACCTGAAAAGGACGGTCTTTTCTGCGAGCGCATTTTTGGACCTACTAAGGATTGGGAATGTTACTGTGGCAAATACAAACGAGTCCGTTTCAAAGGTATTGTTTGTGATAAATGTGGCGTCGAAGTTACTCTAAGTCGTGTCCGCCGCGAGCGTATGGGTCACATCGAGCTTTCCGCCCCGGTCGCCCACGTTTGGTTTTTCAAAGGGGCTCCCAGCAAACTCTCCCTTCTTCTGGATATCTCCCCTAAGGCTTTAACTTCAGTCATTTACTTTAGTAAGTTCCTTATCATGTCAACTAATGAAGAAGGACGAGAAGAAGCCTTGAAGAGTGTCGAAACCCAAAAAGAAGCCAAGCTCAATGAAGTTCGTTCCAATTTTGACAAGCAGATCGAAGACATAAAAACTCTGGGAGAAAAAGAAGTTTCCGAATTAAAAAAGAAAATTAAGGTTAAGGACGAATTAGAGCTCAAAACAGAAGACCTCAAGGTTCAATACAAACAAAAAGTGGCCTCGCTTCGTGAACAAATGGTGGTGGAGCTTACTTTTACCGAAGAAATTTATAGCAAACTAGGTGCCTTGGTCGAAAGAATTCAAGCCAACTCTTTGGTTTCCGATTCTGAATTCGCCAAGCTCGAAGAATACCGGCTTGTTGATTGGCTTGAGGCTGGAATGGGCTCAGAAGCCCTTCTCGATGCTCTCAAAAAAGTAAATCTAGAAGAACTTGCCGCCAAACTCAAAGAAGATCTCAACAGTCCTTCAGAAGCCAAGAAGCTCAGGGCTACCAAACGACTTCAAGTAGTACGTGGTTTAGCCGACTCCAAAATCAAACCGGAATGGATGATTGTTCAGACTCTCCCGGTTATTCCTCCTGACCTCCGTCCCATGGTTCAGCTTTCCGGTGGCCGCTTCGCTGCCTCGGACTTAAACGACCTCTATCGTCGAGTCATCAATCGCAACAACCGTCTTAAACATCTTATCGATCTTGGTGCTCCGGAGATTATTTTGAGAAACGAAAAACGCATGCTTCAGGAAGCCGTCGATTCTCTGATTGACTCCTCTCAAGCTAGATCCACTCGTCGATCGCGCACCGGCAAGACTCTCAAGTCCTTGTCCGACATGCTTCGTGGTAAACAGGGTCGCTTCCGTCAAAACCTTCTCGGTAAACGTGTTGACTACTCCGGCCGTAGCGTCATCGTTGTTGGACCAGAGCTTAAACTTAACCAGTGTGGTCTTCCGAAAGATATGGCTTTGGAAATGTTCAAGCCATTTGTTCTTCACGAGCTGATAAAACAAGACATGGCTCCAAACGTTAAGGCCGCCAAAGTCCTCATCGAAAAGAGACAGCCGGAAGTTTTTGATATTCTCGAAAAAATTACCAAGAAGCACCCGGTCCTCCTAAACCGTGCTCCCACACTTCACAAGCTTTCGATTCAAGCCTTCTGGCCGGTTCTGGTTGATGGAGCCGCCATTCGTTTACACCCGGTAGTTTGTGGCGGTTTCAACGCTGACTTCGATGGAGACCAAATGGCCGTGCATGTACCCCTGACCAAAAAAGCCATTATGGAAGCCAAGAAACACATGCTTCCTCAATTCAATCTTGTAAAACCCTCAGCCGGTAATCCGGTTTCCATTCCTGATTCCAAGGAAATGGCTATCGGTGTTTACTATCTTACTTCGATCGATACCAAACTGGCTCCCTATGCCACACCTTTCTCTTCTCCAACTGAGGCCATCACTGCCTATGAGACAGGTGTATTGAATCCGCGCCAACCGATCAAGGTTCGCTTAGTCGCTGGAAAATCGGAACTTACGGAGACCACCGTTGGCCGCATCATTTTCAACCAAATTCTTCCAAAAGAGTGGGCCTTCATCAATCACAACCTCCCTCGAAAAGAAATCTCCTCAATGTTCCACCGTGCCATCAAAGAGCTAGATATCAAACGGGTGGTCAGGCTCATTGACGGAGTTAAAAACATCGGTTTTGCTTACTCCACCATTTCTGGCCTCTCCTTTGCTATTTCCGATAACGAAATGTACTCCGAAAAAGACGCCGTCATTGAAGCTGGAAACCAGAAGGCGAAAGAAATTGAGGAAAACTACAACACTGGTCTAATCACCAACGAAGAAAGACGTAAACTCACCATTCAGATGTGGATGGATACAGCCGACGATCTCGCCGAAAAAACCTGGCAAGAATTCTCCGAAGATAATCCGGTCCGCTTGATTATTGATACCGGTATGGGACGTATTACCAAAAATACTATCAAACAGCTTTCCGCCATGCGTGGTATCAACGTGGATCCTCTGGGTAACATGGTGGAGTTACCTACCAAAGGCAACTTCCGTGAAGGTCTAAATATTTTTGAATACGTTACTTCAATTCGTGGATCCAGAAAGGGTTTGACTGATACCGCACTTCGTACCGCCGACGCCGGTTACCTAACCCGTCGACTGGTTGATGTCAGTCACGACGCTATCATCAGAGCCGAAGACTGTGGCACCGATGAATTCGTCACGATTTCTGTAGACGATAGCCGAGGCAAGATCTTCGAAAAACGCATCAATTCCCGTTACGCCGCCAAGAAAGTAATCTCACCGGAAACACATAAGGCTTTGGTCGACGCCGGAGAAATGATTACCGAAGAAATTGCTTCCGGGATTACGAGATCCGGTGTCAAAGAGGTTGAGGTTCGCTCTCCACTGACCTGCAAGATGCGTTTTGGTCTCTGTATTAAGTGTTACGGAAACAACTTAGCCAGTAACTCAGCCGCTGTCATCGGAGATCCAGCCGGAGTTATCGCCGCCCAGTCTATTGGTGAACCTGGAACTCAGCTTACCATGCGTACCAAGCACTCCGGTGGTGTGGCTGGTGTCGACGTTACCCAAGGTCTTCCTCGAGTAACCGAGCTATTTGAAGTCCGCCAACCCAAATTGGTAGCCCCCATTTCTGAGGTTTCCGGTAAAGTAAAAATTGTAGAAACAGATAATGGAAATCTTGTCACAGTTACTCCTACCGGTAAGAAAGAGGACCGTAAAGAATATCTGATTCCTTTGGCCATGCCTCTTAAGGTTGAGGATGCCGAGATGGTCGCGGTCGGAACTCAACTGGCCGCCGGTGGTGTGGATATTAAAGAGCTTCTCAAGATTAAAGGTCTCAGATCTGCCCAGAACTACCTTATTGGTGAAATTCAGGCAATCTACGAGTCTCAGGGTATCGGTATTCATGACAAACACTTTGAGGTGATCGTTCGTAAGATGTGCGACTATGTCCGCATCGACTCGCTTGGAGATACTAGTTTGGTTGCCGGAGATGTTATCAGTCGAGGTGCCTACGAAATGGCCAACGAAGCCATCCTTGCTCAAGGAGGAGAACCAGCCACAGCCACCAACCTGATTCTTGGTACCATTCGCGCCGCTCTTCACACCGATTCGTGGCTTTCTGCGGCATCCTTCCAGGATACCACCAGTGTTCTTACCGATGCTGCCACTCAGGGCAAGATCGATCATCTTGTGGGTATGAAAGAAAACGTTATTATTGGTCGGTTGGTTCCCACGAGTAAGCTGCGTGCCAGAATAGAGAATATCTGATAAAATACACGAGCTAACTATGCCTACAACTAACCAACTAATTAAACACGGGCGTCTAAATAGTGCCCGTAAAATCAAAACCACCGCTCTTCGCAAGAGTTTCAACTCGATCAAGCGTCGTATGGTTTCTACCCAAAGTCCACAAAAGGCTGGAGTTTGTCTTCAGGTAAAAACCATGACCCCGAAAAAACCAAACTCAGCTCTTCGCAAGATTGCCCGTGTGAGACTCTCCAACAAACAAGAGGTTACCGCCTATATCATGGGCGAGGGACACAATCTGGCTGAGCACAGTATCGTCCTTATCCGCGGTGGTCGTGTTCGCGATCTCCCGGGTGTCAAATATCACATTGTCCGAGGAAAGCTCGATACCGGTGGTATCGAGAAGCGCCGCACTAGTCGTAGTAAATACGGCAGCAAGCGCCCTTCGGCAGCCAAAAAATAAAATAAACATATGAGATCCAAGAAAACCCCAGCCAAAAAAATCCAACTTGACCCTGTTTACGGCAGCCCTTTAATTGCCAAACTTATTACCAGTGTCATGCAAGATGGGCGTAAATCAGTTGCCGCCAAACAAGTATACAAAGCTATTGATATCGTAGCTGAACAAACCAAGCAAGACGGTGTCGAATACTTACACGCCTCTTTGGACAACATCAAACCCACCATCGAAGTCCGCTCTCGCCGTGTCGGCGGTGCTTCCTACCAAGTCCCTACCCCTATCCGTCCAGAGCGTCGTGATTCTCTTGCCATTCGCTGGCTGATCAACGCCGCCAAAGCTCGTGGAGCCAATCCTTATCGCACTCTGGCCGACAAGCTCGCCGCTGAGATCGTCGAGGCCCACGAAAACGCCGGTGCCGCTATCAAAAAGAAGCTGGATACCCACAAGATGGCTGAAGCCAACAAGGCTTTCGCCCACTTCCGCTGGTAATTGGTGATTCCGCCCTTCGCTCTATTAGACTCCCCTTATCGATTGTGATATAATACCCCATAACGTTTTCGTCGCCCTTTCCCATTTTCTTCAAGGAGTATTCAATGACCATTTTCCAGACTGTTATTCCACCTTATATTGACCCCCAAACGCGGCTCGAACTTTGGTCTGTTACCATTTTCGAGTTCGACGGGAAATATTATGCCAACCGTACCCTTCGCCAGGTCTCCACTTGGGAGGCGGATGGTAAGTCTGTGTTGAAAGCAGTGGACGTACCCGCCAAAGTTTACGGTCCTGGTGACCCAATGATTCTCATCTCATTCCGCATGGGTAAACAAGCTGGCGTACTACTTCGCACCCGCACCGAGTTTGAGGCTTTAACTAAGGATTTTCCTATTAGGACTCAGCAAGAAGAGGCCGAGTGGCGGGAACAGGTATTAAACCTCGCAAAGTTGAGTTTTCTGAAGACTGAACATCGGATTCTTGAGCTCAAAGTTTCTCTGGCTCAAACTCAGATTGATCTCTGCCAGGCACTGGTCTCGGCTCTTCGCGAACCTCAGCCGAAGAACTGACTCCAACTTCCCTTGAAACGCGAACCCCTGCTAGCCAGGGGTTTTATTATGTTTTGTGTTACAATACCCCATAACGTTTTAAGTTCTTTCCAAATCTAGCTCGTATAGGAGGTCTCGATGGGCGTTTTTCAAGGACACCAAGTTGCCTCATTGCTTGGCACTTTAATCATGGCGGTGTGGTTCATTCTGCCTCTGATCTTCAAAAAGCTGGAGATCATGCCAAAGATTGGAAGAGGTATGAAGTTCTGGGATTACTTCTTGGTGTACGCGTATGCTCTGCTGATTCCGAACTCGACCTATGCGATGTTTGAGATCAGACACTTGCTCTACTTGGATGGCGTCGCTGACCTCCTCAGCATCTCCTCGTTTGTGGTTTTTGGAAGCCTTTCATTGATCGGCCTCTTAACCACGATCTGGGGCATCCGGCTGGTGGTGGACCACTATGCCAAGTCCAAGAAAGAAAGGGCCATTTACACTATCGCTCTGTCTACCATCTGTAGCTTTGGGGCTGTGGTTGGTATCATGCAGTTCGCTAGCTTCCCAGCGATCCTCTTCCCTCCAGTTCTTATTCTCTGTGGAATAGAACTGCTCGCCAGACCCCATCTCATTCTCGTCGCCCTTGCCACCACTCTTTTTCTCTTTATTCTGAATCTCCTTCTCGACTATTTTCACCAACCCACCTAATCAGTGGGTTGTTTTATTACGTTTCACGAAGGCGTTCAGTCATGGTTAGCCCTTAACCGCGCATCCCTACCAGGCTTCCATACTTGCTAAACATTCATATCGTATTCGTTCTCAACCCAAGCTTTAACACTTGGGTTTTTTGTGAGTCGGATTTGAAATAATTTACGGGTAGAATAGGTCTATGGAACAGTCATCAGCCGACACGGAACTTAAAAAAACGGACTCAAAAGCAGAAGATGTCATAGCCAAATCACATTTTGCTGGCAATTTTTCAGAGATTGGCGATTCTGTTGATCCAAACAAAGACTTATTCATGATCTCTCTCGATTCAATAGCCGATAAAATCAAATTTCTTCCAATACTGCCTAGAGGGTATGGAATCGCAGGTGGAACTGCAAGGAGCGCATTGTTGGAGCTACTTGGCGAGGATGCACCAAGGGCTATTGATCTCGACGTAGAGGCAATTGGGGAACTTATGCCAGATTTTTCAAAAAGAGAGGAATTGGCTAATATTTTTCAACAGAATGGTCGGGTTGAGCCGATTTCCGACCAAGGAAGCTTAATTAACTATTTTAGCTCCCGTGATTTCACGATAAATGAGGTCTTCATTTATGGGAACAATCTCTACTTTTCCCGCCGAGCCATTCAAGATATGGAGAACAAGATCATTAGGCCTACCGAAAGTGAGACTGGTTACGACAATTTCCCGCCCAGCGACGATGTTGTTGATTGGGGATCAGTAAAACCCAAGCTTCTAGTCAAGGCTCTTCTTCTTCAAATTGAATTCATCAAACAATTTGGGGATGGGTCAATCCAAGATGCTGAGAGGTGGCGGTGGTCCTTTAACGACATCCCCGCTTTCAACATTGCTCTCGGCTTAGATAAGGCAACGAAAAAGAAGGTTGGGTTGGAATTCATGAAGAGACTATTCGAGCTTGGTACTATTGATAAACGCGATATTCCAGAAGGTCTTACCCCTGAAGGGATCAGGAGATTGGCTGGTCTGACAAAACACTGGATGATACGTGACGGTGACGAGCGAGATTTCCAGTTTAGTGATGATTACTTCGACCAAGAGTACCCAGAAGGGTGGGAGTCAGCAGACGATAAGAAATTCGAAGAGATCTACACTCAGGCTGTCTCTCGGGCGGTTAAGATCAAGAATGTTGACCAAGAAGAACTACAATATTAACAAGCCTCCTATTCTAAGGGACCTTCGAATCCTGGACATGACCGAGACGCTTGTGGTAAAATTAGCCTCGTCAATACCTCTCCTTTAGTGGGGAGGTTTAGTTCGTCAATAACAAATAACTACCAACTAACACTAAAATGGCCGCTCCAACCGGAAAAAAAGTCCCTCTAGACCGTGTTCGAAACACGGGAATCATTGCCCACATCGATGCTGGCAAAACCACCACCACCGAACGTATTCTTTTTTATACCGGTAAGTCCTACAAAATAGGGGATATCGACGAGGGCAACACCCAGATGGACTGGATGGAGCAGGAAAAAGAACGTGGTATCACCATCGTGTCCGCCGCGACGACCGCTTTCTGGACCCCTGTTTTACCCCATGCCCGTTTTAAAGAAGAACATCGCTTCAATATTATTGATACTCCGGGGCACGTCGACTTTACTGCCGAGGTAGAGCGTTCACTCCGCGTTCTTGATGGAGGGGTTATCGTTCTGGATGCCGGATCAGGTGTTCAATCTCAGACCGAAACCGTTTGGCGTCAAGCCGACAAGTATCACGTCCCCCGTATCGCATTTATAAACAAAATGGACGTTTTGGGTGCCGACTATATGGCCACCATTAAAGACGTTCATGAAAAATTAGGTGCCAAAACCGCCATTATGGCACTACCTTTAGGGGTCGAAAACACTTTTAGAGGTATTGTTATGCTTCTCGAGAGAGAAACCATCGTTTGGAAAGGGGATGAAACCGGGGCTTTATATGAAGTAACCGAAGGCTTTCCTGAAGAAATGAAGGACGAATGCGAGCTCGAACGCGCTAAACTAATCGAATCTATCGTTGAATTTGATGAAGTCCTCATGGGTGAATACTTGGATGGTAAAGAGCCCGGTATGGATGCACTCAAAGCCGCTCTTCGCACTGCCACCTGCAAAAATCAGATTGTCCCCGTGTTCCCCGGCTCATCACTTCGTAATAAGGGTGTCCAGCCTCTTCTTGACGCTGTCGTCGACTTTCTTCCATCACCTCTAGACAAACCTCTTACGGCCGGGATCAACCCTGAGACCAACGAAGAAGAAATTCGCAAAGCCGATCCCGGTGAGCCATTTTCGGGGTTAGCCTTTAAGATTCAAGCCGACCCACACGTAGGTAAACTCACGTATGTCCGTGTTTATTCAGGCAAAATTACCTCCGGTACCTTTGTTTATAACGCCAGCAAGCGCGAACGTGAACGTCTTGGTCGCTTAATGCTAATGCATGCCAACACCCGCGAAGAAGTCTCCGAAGCTGGTGCGGGAGAAATCGTTGGTGTTGTCGGTCTCAAAGCCACCAAGACAGGGGACACTCTGTGTGATGAAAACAAACCCCTAATTCTTGAGTCAATTAACTTTCCGGATCCAGTCATATCTCTTGCAATTGAGCCAAAAACAAAAGCAGATCAGGAAAAACTCGACCTTGCTCTTGGTCGTCTTGCCGAAGAAGATCCCACCTTTAGAATCAAAACCGATCATGAAACCGGCCAAACCGTTATCGCCGGCATGGGTGAGCTTCACCTTGAGATTTTAGTCGACCGTCTCCGTCGCGAATTCAAAGTTGAAGCCACTACAGGCGCCCCCCAAGTTGCTTACCGTGAAACCATTACCAAGTTCGCCAAAGGCGAAGGTAAATATATCCGTCAATCCGGGGGACGCGGTCAATATGGTCACTGTATTCTGGAAGTTACCCCCAAACCTCGCGGCGAAGGTCTTACTTTCACCAACAAAATTGTGGGTGGTGCAATCCCCAAAGAATTCATTTCTCCCATCGAAAAAGGCGTCCGCGAAGCTCTGGATAATGGAGTTATTGCCGGTTTCCAGATGGTTGATCTTGATGTAGCTGTTGTCGATGGAAGTTTCCACGAAGTTGACTCTTCCGAAATGTCCTTCAAAATTGCCGGCTCTATGGCAGTTCAGGACGCAGTCAAGAATGCGTCTCCGGTAATTCTCGAACCTATTATGAAGGTGGAAGTCACCACTCCCGAGGGTAATATGGGTGACATTATTGGTGATCTTTCTTCCCGCCGTGCCCAAATTGCCGGTACCGCCCAGCGTGGCAACGCCCGCGTTATTACGGCCACGGTCCCCTTATCCGAACTTTCCGCTTACGCTACCGCCATCCGTTCTCTAACCGCTGGACGTGCCTCGTATTACATGGAGCCCTCACATTATCAAGATCTTCCAAATAGTTTGGCCGCCAAACTCTTGAAATCCCCGACAAACTAGGATAAAATCTGCTAAAATAAATAGGCTCGAAAAACAGCAATTACCAAATATATAAAAATAATTAATAAAAATGGCAACATTTCAAAGAACCAAACCCCACGTTAATATTGGCACCATTGGTCACGTCGACCACGGTAAGACCACTCTTACTGCCGCTATTACCACTACTTTAGCTGCTCAAGGTCTAGCAGAAGCCCTTCCTTTTGATCAGATTGATAAATCTCCGGAAGAAAGAGAGCGTGGAGTTACTATCCAAATTTCCCACGTCCCTTACGAAACCAAGAAACGTCACTACGCCCATATTGATTGCCCCGGCCACCGCGACTACATCAAGAATATGATTACTGGTGCCGCTCAGATGGATGGTGCTATTTTAGTTGTCGCTGCCACCGACGGTCCTATGCCTCAAACCAATGAGCACTTGCTTCTTGCTCATCAGGTGAACGTTCCTCGTTTGGTGGTTGCTCTTAACAAATGCGATGCAGTTTCTGATGAAGAACTCCTCGAGCTGGTTGAGATGGAAATCCGTGAAAAACTAAAAAAATACGGTTTCGAAGAAGATACCCCAATTATTAGAGTCTCTGCTCTTAAGGCTCTCGAAGGCGACAAAGATGCCCAAGCCGGTATTATGAAGCTTATGGATACTGTCGACGAGTGGATTCCGGATCCGGTTCGTGAGCTCGACAAGCCTTTCTTGATGCCCGTTGAAGATGTCTTCTCCATCAAAGGCCGCGGTACTGTCGTCACTGGCCGTATCGAAACCGGTGTTATCAAAGTTGGTGAAGAAATCGAAATTGTTGGTATCAAAGCCACCGCCAAGTCCGTCGTGACTGGAGTGGAAATGTTCCACCAACAGCTCGAGCAGGGTCAAGCAGGTGACAACGTAGGCCTTCTCCTTCGCGGTATTGAAAAAGATGATGTTCAGAGAGGTCAGGTTTTGGCCAAGACAGGTTCCATCAAGCCTCACACCAAGTTCGAAGCCGAAGCTTATATCTTAGGCAAGGACGAGGGTGGCCGCCACAGCCCCATGTTCTCTGGGTACAAGCCTCAATTCTTTATCCGTACTACAGATGTAACTGGTGAGGTCAAGCTCGCTGAAGGTGTTGAAATGATTATGCCTGGCGATAACGCCAAAATGACTGTCGAACTCATTCAGCCCATTGCTATGACCGAAGGACAACGCTTCGCTATCCGCGAAGGAGGTTTGACGGTTGGCGCTGGAGCCATTACCAAAGTCATCGCCTAAAGCAAAGTTTTAATTAGCACCTTTATTCTTCTTTGTTATGACAGACCAACCACGCATTCGCGTCAAACTCAAGTCATTTGACCACCGCGTCATTGACGAAGCCGCCAAGAAAATTATTCAAGCGGCACTAGTTTCTGGCGCCCAGGTGGTTGGACCTGTCCCCCTGCCTACCAAGAAGAAAGTTATCGTTGTTACCGCTTCTCCCCATACGGATAAAGACTCGCGCGAGCAGTTTGCCATCCTTACACATAAGAGGCTAATCGACATCGTCAGTCCTACTAATAAAACCATTGACTCACTTCAACATCTGGATCTCCCTGCCGGTGTCGGCATAGAAATCAAGATGTAATCTATGTCGAAAACTTTAAATTATTAAAAAACCTCCCGCCTGCCGTAGGTCGAAGATGCCGCGTATGGCGCGGCCAGGTTTTTCTTACAAAACATGTTAAATCAAGTATACGCAACCAAAAAGAGTATGACTCAGGCCTTCATCGATGGGCAGCGCCTCCCCTTGACCGTCCTCACGGTAGATCCTCACGTGGTTATTAGAAACAAATCTATTGAGAAGGACGGTTACTCTTCAGTAGTTCTTTCCGTTGGTACAAAAAAAACCCACGAAGTTATCTCGGTTGAAACCCTGGAGGCCAAGTCAGAGATCAATCTTTCGGAAATCCTCGTTCCCGGTGCCATTGTGGACGCTACAGCAACTTCCAAAGGCAAGGGTACCTCCGGTGTTATGAAACGCTGGAACTTTGCTGGAGGTCCTCGTACCCATGGTCAGTCGGATCGCGAACGTGCCCCCGGATCTATCGGAAGAGGCACCACTCCAGGTCGCGTTCTACCCGGAACTCACATGGCCGGACATATGGGCAACACCAGCACTCACATCAGAAATCTCAAGATTCATTCCTTTGATCCTTCCACTGGCACTCTTCAAATTACTGGATGTATCCCCGGCGGACGGGGGGCCACAACCCTGATTACTATCAGCAAGCTAAACAAATAATATGCCTACCAAAAAAGTAACCACTACCACTAGTCAGGATCTCTCCATCTTTTCCCTCGAGGTAAGCCCCTCCCTCTTGGCCCAGGCAATTCACGTCTATCAGGAAAATAGTCATCGTGGAGTTTCCAAAACCAAGACTCGCGGTGAAATCAACGCTACCAAGAAAAAGGTGTACAAGCAAAAAGGCACAGGCAATGCACGACACGGGGCCAAATCTGCTCCTCTTTATGTCGGTGGAGGTGTTCCTTTCGGACCCACCGGCCTCAAATCCGCCCCCATGTCCTTAAATCAAAAGATGAAGTCCAAAGCACTCATTGGTACCTTATCCCTTTATCAAAAAGAGAAGAGACTTTCTCTTATAGATTCTGCCGAAATCAAAGATATGTCCACCAAGTCTGCTCTCAAGGTTTTGGGCAGAGATGAGGCCGCCTTTGTTTATTTCAACGAAAAGCCGGCGGTCCTAAAAGCCGTCAGCAATCTTGAGAACATCATCATGCTCTCGGCTAGACGCCTCAACGCCTTTACAGTAGCAAGTTCGCCAAAACTATATTTGACCTCCTCGGCATATGACCATTTAGTTAACCGTTTGAAACTTATTTAATATGTCTACTCCACTAGTCCATCAGAATACCATCATCAAGCCTGTCGTTACCGAAAAGAGCTACTCGCTGGCTGCTTTAGACAAATACGTCTTCCAGGTTGATCCGGCGGCAAGCAAGTACCAGATAAAGAAGGCTGTCGAAGATCTTTTTAAGGTCAATGTCCTATCTATTAATACGATAAAACACGCCGCCAGAACAGTTCGCTCCGCCAAAACCGGACGGCACATATCCCTCCCGGTTGATAAAAAGGCGGTTGTCCGCATCAAAAAAGGCCAAAAGATCGAAATTTTTAACGCCCTAAAGTCATAAATACTATGAAAACTACACTTAAAAGACTAGTTTCGCTGAATCCCAAGTCCTCCGGGCGCAATTCTTCTGGTAAAATAACAGTTCGACATCAAGGTGGCCGCCAGAAACGTTTCCTTCGCCACATTGACTGGAAAAGATCTCTTACTCTACCTGCCCGGGTTGAAGCTATTCAGTACGATCCCAATCGTACTTCCGACATTGCCCTTTTAGTATATGGAAATGGGGTCAAGGACTACATCCTTGCTCCTCAAAACCTTAAAGTCGGTGACTCAGTCGTTTTTTCCGAAACGGCCGAAATTAAGGTTGGTAACTGTCTTCCTCTAAAAAACATCCCTATCGGTATTGAAATTCATAACCTGGAAATCACTCCCGGCAAAGGTGCCCAGATGGTTCGCAGTGCCGGCAACACCGCCGCCGTTCAAAGCAAAGAAGGTAACATTGTCGTGGTCAAGCTTCCCTCCGGCGAAATCCGTCAGTTTGATGGTAATTGTCGGGCTACTATCGGCAGTCTCAGTAATCCTCACCACAAAGAAGAGATTCTTGGTAAGGCCGGTCGTAAACGCCACATGGGAGTAAGACCTACCGTCAGAGGTGTGGCCCAGGATCCTCGCTCCCACCCACACGGTGGTGGAGAGGGCCGCAGTGGTATCGGTATGAAGTCGCCCAAATCTCCTTGGGGCAAGAGGACTCTCGGTAAACGTACCCGAGATCGCAAAAAATACAGTAATAAACATATTATCAAACATCGTTACGCTAAATAAATTAAAAACATCATGTCCAGAAGTTCAATCAAAGGACCATTCGTCGACGAAAAACTCATTGCCAAAATTGAGCGTCTTAAGGTGGCCGGAAAAAAAGAACCCATCAAAACCTGGTCCCGTGGTAGCCAAATCCCGCCTGAATTCGTTGGTTTCACCTTCGCGGTCCACAACGGCAAGATCTTCAAAGAAGTTTTCATTACCGAAGACATGGTGGGTCACCGTCTTGGCGAATTCTCTTTAACCAGAAATTTCCGAGGACATGGCCGTATTGTTAAGAGAGTCTTATCTAAAACTTAAAGCTCTATGGCTAACAAAGTATCCAAACAACTCGTCATCGCCAAAGCCAGTCACGTCCTCTCTTCACCGAGAAAGACCAATCTTGTTCTCAAGGCCATTGTGGGCCGCCCTGCTTTATTGGCCATCAAACAGCTTACTGTCAATACCAAGAGAGCCGGAAAGCCAATCATTCAGCTGATTCAGCAAGCTGTCGGTAATGCCGTTTCTCAATTCCAGGCGTCTCCGGATGTTTTAATTATCGATTCGGCTTTCGCCACCAAAGGCCGCACTCTTAAGCGTGCTCACATCGGCGGCCGTGGTCGTACCAAGCCCTACGAAAGAATCACTTCTCATTTGACCCTATCTGTTAGAATTCCTTCCGCCAAGGCACCCGTCCCTAAACTGGAAGCCAAAAAGGTAGAACCCAAAGAGGCTGCTAAAGAAGTTGTCAAAACTAGTAAAAAATCTAAATAACCATGGGAAAAAAAGTTAATCCAATTGCCTTCAGAACCGGTTACATCTTCCCAACCAAATCAGTTTGGTTCGCCAACTTCCGTAGCTACGCCAAGTTCGTCCTCGAAGACAACAAAATCAGACGCTTCTTGGAAGAGAAGCTCAAGCTTGCCGGTATCACCAGTATCGAAATTAAACGTTCGATCAACTCCGTTGATATTTTTATGAACGTTTCCCGCCCAGGTGTGGTAATCGGCCGCGGTGGTTCTTCACTTGAAGTTCTCAAAAAAGATCTTGAAAAACTTCTAAGTATCAATCCCAAAGCCAAGAATGCCGTCAAGATCAACCTTCATCCTCTGGAGATCAAGAACCCCGATATGAACGCCTCGATCATTGCCGATCGCCTTATTGGACAGCTCGAGCACCGTTATCCTTTCCGTCGTGCCGCCAATCAGGCCATTGAAAAGGTAATGGCTGCCGGAGCAAAAGGTGTCAAACTGGTCTTTGCCGGTCGTATCGATGGTGCCGAAATTGCCAGAACCGAAAAATTCAAACAAGGAAGAATTCCATCCCAAACCTTGCGTGCCAATATTGACTACATCGAGAAAAAGGCTCTCACCCGTTCCGGTTACGTCGGCATTAAGGTCTGGATTTACTCAGGCGATATCATCAGTTAAAAGACTTACCAAAGAATATGTTACAACCAGCCAGACGCAAATACAGAAAAGAGTTTAGAGGTAGTATGGGTGGCGTTGCTACTCGCACCAACGAGCTTTCTTATGGTGACTTTGGTATCAAAACTCTTGAAAGTGGTTGGCTTTCCGCCAACGAGATTGAATCCGCTCGCCGTACTATTACTCATCACACCAAACGTGTCGGTAAATTCTTCCTTAGAGTTTTTCCTCATAAACCCATCGGCCACAAAACTCCTGGTGCACGTATGGGTTCGGGAAAGTCCGACGTCAGCGGATATGTGGCGGTTGCCAAGCCTGGTCAAATTCTTATGGAGCTTTCCGGAGTAACGAGGGAAGTGGCCATGGAGGCTATCCGTCTTGCCGGACACAAACTCTCCGTTAAAACTAAATTTGTCGAAAAAGAAAATGCCTAAAACAAAATCCGAAAACACCATGTCTCTCGAAGAGTTAAAGCTTAAATTGTCCAATATTAAGCTAAACATCCGTTCTGGCCAGGAAAAGAATACCAACGCCCACAAGAAGACCAAGGTTCAAATTGCTCAATTGCTAACAAAAACTAAATAAACATGAAACACCTACTAGGCACTGTTAAAAGCGACAAGAACCCAAAAACAGCTATTGTCGACGTTACCAGTTTTAAGGTTCACCCCAAGTACCTCAAACGTATCAAGGTAAACAAGTCTTTCGCCGCTCAAAACGATTTGAATGCCAAAGTCGGAAATCGTGTACGCATAGAAGAAACCCGACCAATTAGCAAAACCAAGCACTGGAAAATCACTAAAATTATATGATTCAACTTAGATCAGTTCTCAAAGTAGCCGACAACTCCGGGGCCAAACAGGTCAAGGTGATTCTCGTTCATGGCGGTTCACACCGTCGCTTCGGATACATCGGTGATATTGTCACCGCCGCGGTCGAAGGTGCCGATACCAATGGTACCGTTAAAGACAAACAAGTTGTCAAAGCCGTTGTTGTCCGTACTCGCAAGGAAACACGCCGTCCGGATGGCACCTATGTCCGCTTTGATGACAATGCTGTTGTTATTATTGATTCCATCGCCAGCAAGCTTCCGCTAGGTACCCGTATTTTTGGCCCCATAGCTCGTGAGGTTAAAGATGCCGGTTTCGCCAAGATCGCTTCGTTGGCACCAGAAGTAGTATAAAACATATGTTCAAATTCAAAATCAACGACAACGTTCAAATTACCGCCGGCAAGGATAAGGGTCGTTCCGGTAAAATCATCAAGGTTTTGCCTGTGGATCAAAAGGTTTTGGTCGAGGGTATCAACCTCTACAAGAAGCACATCAAACCCAAGGGCAATGAAGCTGGTACTATTCTTTCGCTACCCCGAGCTCTTTCGGTGGCTTCTGTCGCCTTAATCTGTCCCAGTTGTGGCAAACCCACACGTGTCGGTTTCGACGCTTCACAAACCCCCAAGGTCAGGGTTTGTCACAAATGCCGCCAGATTATCAGTTCTGTAACTAAAAAATGACACAAACTCTAAAGGAAACTTATCTCAAGCAAATTCGCCCCAACCTTCAAAAGGAGCTGGGCATTACTTCTACGGAAGCTGTTCCGAAGATTGTCAAAATCACCGTGAACACCGGCTCAAAAGACTTCAAAACAGATAAAGAACTTTTGCTGAAAACCAAAGATTGGATGGGTAAAATCACGGGGCAAGCTCCTCTGGAGACCAAGTCCCGTTCCAGCATTGCCGCCTTTAATCTCCGAGAGGGAGAAGTTGTCGGTCTCAAAGTCACCCTCAGAGGCAATCGGATGTACGACTTCCTTCAAAAACTGATTTCCATCGTTCTGCCCCGTCTCAAAGATTTTCAGGGAATTTCCCGGGCAACCTTTGACAAGAATGGCAATTACACCATCGGTTTTCCCGAACAGATAGTGTTTCCTGAAGTGGAATATGATAAAATCGGGAGGATTCAAGGGCTGGAAATAACCATTTCGACAAGCGCGAAGGATCCCAAAACATCTTTAATGCTCCTCCAGGCTTTAGGCATGCCTTTTACCAAAGACGCCTAATCGTATAAAAACAATGGCTAAGAAAAGCAAAATCGCTAAATCAATTAAACTCGCTGGTCACTCCACGCGTGATCACCGTCGATGCCAGCTCTGTGGCCGGCCCCGAGGTGTCATCCGCATTTTTGGGCTCTGCCGCCTCTGCTTTAGAGAGATGGCTCACAAAGGAGAACTCCCCGGCGTTTTCAAAATGTCAAAATAACATGGATACTACAGCAGACTTTCTTACTATCATCAGGAATGGCTACCTAGCCAAAAAAGATACGGTCATTACGGATTTTTCCAAAATCAGAGGAGAGCTCGTCAAGATCTTAAAATCCGAAGCCTTTGTCGAAGATTATTCCATTGAGGAAGGTAAGCCGACCAACAAAATTATTATTACCCTTAGATACTTCGAAAAAGGACTACCCGCCGTAACCGGCATTAAGAAAATCAGCAAGCCCAGTGTCCGCATCTACTCCGGTTTTGGCAACATCCCCCAGGTTCTTTCCGGTGCCGGAACCACGATTATCTCCACTTCTTCTGGCTTAATGACCGGCAAGGCCGCCAGAGAAAAACATCTCGGAGGCGAAGTTATCTGTCAAATTTGGTAAAACATATATGAGCCGCATAGGACGCAAACCACTACATCTTCCTGCTACCGTCACCTTCGAAAAGACGGATACTACCCTAAAATTTACCGGTCCAAAAGGAACGCTGGAATCTGTTCTGCCCGAAGGTATCAAGCTTGAAGAAAAAGATGGTGTCTTAAAGTTTACTCGTGAAAGTGATATTCCGGCTGTCAGGGCTCTTCATGGTTTGGCTCAACGCCTAGCCCAAAACGCCATTCTCGGGGTCACCGAGGGTTTCTCCAAAGATCTAATGCTCATGGGAACCGGTTATCGGGTCGCCCCACATTCTGAAGGCCTCTCGCTTTCTGTTGGCTACTCCCACCCCGTTATTTTCAAAAAAGTTCCCGGCGTTACTATCACTACTGAGGGTCAGGATAAAATTAAAGTGACGGGTATCGACAAACAGCTCGTTGGTCAGGTAGCCGCCGATATCCGCGCCATCAGAAAACCTGAACCGTACAAGGGCAAGGGTATCCGTTACGTCGACGAAGTCGTCCTTAAGAAACAGGGGAAGACTGCTACCAAAACTGCGGCCTAAAACATATGAACAAACACTTAACTAGCCAACAAATCAGAGCCGGTCGTATTCGAGCCAAGCTGCTTTCGGTCACCACCAGACCACGTTTGACCGTCAATCGATCCAACTCACACATTTTTGCCCAGATTATCGATCAAAAAGGTAAAGCTCTCGTCGCCTACGGCTCTCAGGCTCTGAAAAAATTCAAAGGCACCAAAACGGAAATGGCTACCGAAGTCGGCAAGAAACTTGGTGAAATGGCCAAAGAGAAAAAGGTGACTACTGTCGTCTTCGATCGTGGTTCATACCGTTTTCATGGCCGCGTCAAAGCTTTGGCGGAAGCCGTTCGTGCCTCCGGTCTCAAATTCTAATAACCAATAACTAATAACGAATAACTAAAATGGCATACTCAGGCAACACCAACAATATCAACAGAGGAGGCGGACGTCCCGCCCCAGAAGGCTTCGAGCAAGTTCTCGAAATCCGTCGCGTCAGCAAGAAGACACAGGGCGGTACCAACGTTTCCTTTTCTGCCCTAGTCGTGACCGGTGACAAAAAAGGCAAGGTTGGTCTTGGTTTAGCCAAAGCCCCCAACGTCGCTGATGCAATCAAAAAAGCCATTCGTTTGGGCAATCGAGACCTCGTTCAAGTTCCTTTGGTCGAAGGTACAATTCCCTACGAAACCATTTCCAAATACGGCGCCGCCAAAGTTCTTTTTCGACCGGCACCCAAAGGTACCGGTCTCATCGCTGGTTCTTCAGTCCGTGCCGTAGTTGAGGCCGCCGGTATTACCGACATTGTCTGCAAGGTCATGGGAACTAACAACAAAACCAGTAACGCCCGTGCTACCTTCAAAGCCCTAAAACAAATTGAAACTCTGGCCAAGAAATATCAAATGCTCAAGGCTCTCCGCGCCTAACTCCTATGAAAACACTACTTTCCAACCTCCCCAAGCTTAGTAAAACTCCCAAGAAGCGGCTAGGTCGAGGTTTTGGCTCGGGCGTTGGTGGCCATACTGTCGGCCGTGGTCAAAAAGGCCAAAAGACCCGTGGCGTCATGCCTCTCTGGTTTGAAGGCGGACAGCTTCCGCTTATCCGACGCACCCCGTTTATCAAAGGCAAGCACCGCTTCCAGGTTATCAAACTTCAGCCTATTACCGTCAACTTTGACCGTTTAGACAAGTTTGAGACTAACTCGGTCATCGATCCGCTATTCCTCGCCACTGCTCTCAAAGTCAGTGAGAAAGAAGCCAAACGTGGCTTCAAGATCATTGCCACCGGTAAGCTCACCAAAGCCCTCCAGGTGGCCGTTCCGGCCTCCGCAGGTGCTATCAAAGCTATCGAGGCTGCCGGCGGCAAATACCTAGCCTCCAAATAAGATCACCCCTTGGCAATGTCGTATTTCCTATAGTATAATTCACGGGAACTTTCACATTTTTTTCCAAGGAGCTTTTCATGAACATTACCGTAATCAGTTCTGGACCTCTTTCTGAAGAAACCAAAGCCTTGCTGGCTAAACTATATGAGACCGTTGATCAAGTAATGGCTGTAGGTGAATACCGTATGGGATTTCGGACCGCCAAGATCCGGAATGGTATTCTCTACTGGCCGAAAGTCGAGGGAGGCTATCTGGCCATCGACTCTCTGATCCGGAAAATGCACGATGCGGATACAAACCTGAAGCGTCTGGACGAAAACTTCTCTGTAGACCTCGACGACGTCGCCATCTTGGCTGAAGTTCTCGAGGAGTGTCTCAAACAGGCAGAGGGTGGTATGTTCAACCCCTCTCGGCGTCTCCAGCGCGCAGTTCAATCCATGCTCTATTCATTCAAGAACTTATTCCCTGGAATGAAGTCGTACATGGGACAACCTCTGAACGAAGAGTTCGTTGTTTTAAGGGTCAGTTTTGACTACTACGCTCGTAAGGTCATCGCCGCGGGCGAGGAAGCCATGAAACTGGTCAACTCCAAGATCATCGACGGTCGGTTGTTCCTGAAAAGCGATGATGGATACTTGGTCGTTGACCCAGACAGCCAAGGTGGATCCTCACTGTTTCGATGCCCGGACCTCAATTTTGCGAACGCAAAAGCGGTTGGGGGCATTAGTTTTGCGAACGAACGGCAATACCGAGACATGTTTATTAGTTGGTTAAACGAAGCCGGGCTCTAAAGAAAACTGATAGTAACCCATCTCGTCTGAGGTGGGTTTTTCTTGACAATTATCCTATATAATAGTACAATCCAGCTAGTTTGCATTCACTTTGACAAAGGAGTCTCACATGAGGAAATTTACCATCATCTGGTCGCTATCTTACTTGATCTTAGCTGCGGCAATGTTCGGGAGCAGCTTTCTAAGGCCTTGCGGTCCCATGACTGGCACAGGACTGTCCTGTGATTTTTCATACGGCATGAAAGCCACGATTGATATGCCTGCCGAAGTGTCGGTGGGTAGTTTCGCACCATTCACCGTGGCCTATTACTCGGATGGAGCGCTGGTTCCGATCGAAACCTTGAATCTTGGCGGTTTCTACTATGTCGTTTTCAACACCACTGGAGCAACTGAGTTATATATGGTCAAAGCCGCCGGTGGTATTCGCTCTCCTACCATCGGAGTCGATGCACTTACAGATTATCCGACCCTGCATGTTGTTCGTACCTGGCGGAATGTCCCACTTCAGGTGTGGAAATGGTATCTCTCTCCGGTCTTTTTCCTATGCACCATTATGTCTATTTTGCTGCTGATGGCGGCTAGAAGCAGTTTGAAAAACAACCAAAACCACGCCGGCTAAACTTCTCAGCAACCCTCAAAGGAGGTCGTATGTTAAATATGCTTGCATTCCTTGGCGTATCAAAGCCGGGAGACATTAAGCTACAAGTTCGTTCTGGAATGATGAACGGTGCCATCAGATTTTTTCGGGAAATAAGGTGGTTTGAAGTTACCGATCGTAAAGTTAACCAGCCTTGGGGCCAGACCAGATATTTCACTCCGGCCCTGAATAGTTTGGTTGTGGGTTTGTTCGAATCGTCCCATGATCCAGACGGATTGACAATGACTCAGAGCCAGCTACCCCTTCATTTTGAGGATGTCGCCCCAGAAGTTGCTGCACGAGCGATCCTCGCGTGGGCCGACTACGCGGAAGCTGGTGAGGGAGCTGCCATAGTATCGTACGATGAAGGCGCCCGGTGGCTAGTTTATCTGCCGGCCATCTTCACCTTCGCCATCGAGATCGTCTGATCACCAACGGTATGTGTACACCACCCTTCATAGGGTGGTTTTTTTATTTGATTTACATTACCTCCAATTCAACCTGTGAATCATCGAACGAATCTGCTAGGATAAAAATATTATGCCATTCAAATCATGGAACGAAATGACGGATGGACAAGAAGGTGAGTCACCTTTTTCACCAACCGGACCAACAGGGGATATTCCTCGAACAGCAGAATCATCAGACTTGTTAACAAAGGCTGGTACGGGAGAAACATTAGATCCCGTTGCAGCAGAAAAGGCTCGCAAAAAATATCGAGCGCAGTCCAGTCAGGATATTGGCCGACTTCAGGCGAACTCCGTTTCGAGTGACATGGGTTTTGGCAACCCGGGTGAAGCCGACACCGATGAGGAAGCTCCAGAAGATTATTCTGAGGAAATTTCTCATGACGGCTATCAAGTTATTCGACCGGCCAATGCAGGTCAAGTTGAAAAACAACTCCAGACCAAACTTAAAAAAAGTTATACCGAATCAACCGATCCCCAAGATATAGAAGGTGAGAAGGATAACTGGATCGGTGACTCACCCACACTTACCGAAGCAGATCTACCTCATTTCAATGCTAATGAACACAATCGTGAACCAAAAGGAGATAATAGTCGAATCGATATGGGTCGCTACGATGCAAGGATGCCATCTCCTAACCTAGAATCATCTGCGTCGGATTTGGAGAAAGAAAATCAAGACCGCAAACTCTGGCGCGATCCATTAGTGCCGGAGTTGATGGATGAACCAGGATTCCCAGAAGAAATTGCCAAAGAAGAGCTCAGGTTAGCTAGAAAAAAGGGGTACGTAACCGAAGCACGGGAAGAAGAGATTAAAAAACGGGCGAGGGAAGGTCGATAATCACTTCTAATTCTTGTCTTAGCTGATAGAATAGAGCTCACGGTATGAATAATATATTAGCTCCTCTGCGCGCTCTGTTCAAAATCAAAGATCTTCGCAATCGTCTTATTTTTACAGCTGTCGTTATCGCCATCTTCCGTCTAGTAGCCCACATTCCCACACCGGGCATCAATTTGGCCGCACTTAAAGGGCTCTTCGACTCATCGGCCTTTCTTTCTTTGCTGGATGTTTTTTCCGGTGGCACTCTAACGAATTTCTCTGTCATGGCACTCGGCTTGAATCCTTACATCAATGCCTCCATCATCATGCAGATGATGGGTATGGTTGTTCCCAGTCTGGAAGCTCTTCAGAAGGAAGGGGATTACGGCCGCCAAAAAATCAATCAGTACACACGTTTACTTACAATTCCCCTAAGTTTTCTCCAGGGTATCGCTCTAATATTTCTTCTTCGAGGGCAAGGTCTCACCACCACTGCCGATCCGCTTAAGCTCGCCTCGATTGTTTTCACCCTTGCTGCTGGCACGGCTTTCCTTATTTGGCTCGGTGAACAGCTTAATGATTATGGTTTGGGCAACGGCATTAGTTTAATTATCTTTGTGGGTATCGTTACCCGGCTTCCAGTCGCCGCTGCTCAGGTACTCACCACCATTGATCCTTCTCAAATATTCACCTACTTGATATTCGGTTTCTTTGCCGTTGCTTCCGTTTACGCAATTGTCAGAGTCGGAGAAGCTGTTCGTGAAGTTCCTATTCAGTCGGCTAGACGCGGGGCTTCCTTCACTTCCGCTGTTGGTAACCATCTGCCTCTTCGTCTTAACCAGGCTGGCGTCATCCCGATCATTTTTGCCGTTTCGTTTATGCTGATTCCCAATTTGCTTAGTCGTGTTTTTGCCAGCTCTAGCCAGCCACTCCTCTCCCAAATCTCCCGAAGCATGAGTCTCTATCTTGCCCCTAATACTGTTGTTTATAACGTCCTTTATTTTGCCCTAGTTGTCGCCTTCTGTTATTTCTATACCGCGGTTGTCTTCAATCCGGAAAAAATTGCCAAAGATCTCCGCTCCTCAGGCTCTTTCATCCCCGGTATTCGGCCCGGTCCCAACACCGTTGATTATCTGAACTTTGTTTTAAACAGAATTACCTTAGTCGGCGCCTCGTTCTTAGGTCTAGTCGCCATTTTCCCCTCCATTATCTCCGGAGTTACCGGCATCACCTCCATCGCCATCGGTGGTACCGGCATTCTCATCGTTGTCTCGGTAGTTTTGGAAATCCTCAAGACAGTCAACTCCCAGCTCTACATGTACAGTTACGACAAATTCCTCGACTAAAATGAACTTAATAATTCTCGGTCCACAAGGGTCAGGCAAGGGAACACAAGCCAAATTACTTGCCGACAAGTTTGGCTTTGTTCACGTCTCTTCCGGCTCTCGACTTCGCGAATTTGCCAAAGGTAATTCGGAGAAGGCTAAGCTAATCGCAGACCTCTTAACTACCGGGGAACTTATGCCTTTTGATACTGTCATGCAGGTCATCGAACCAGACCTTTTGGGAGCCCAGCAAGGTTTCATCTTAGATGGTACCCCCCGAGACGTGATGCAGGCAGAGTATCTTGATTGGTATCTTGGTGAGCACAAACTCCAGATCGATAAAGTTATTCTTCTGGACATCCCCCGAGAGGTAAGTTTGGATCGGCTCTCCAAGAGGGCCCAGATAGAGCACCGTTCTGACGACACCACAGAGGCCATAAATGAGAGGTTAAGTATTTACGAAAACGACACACTACCGGTCCTTGATCGCTATCGCAAACAGGGCAAGCTCATCGAAATTGACGGCACCCCCGACGTCCAAACCATCTTCGCCAATATCGTCCAAAAACTTGACTTGGTCTCCTGATCACTTTTGATCACAAGATCATCTTCTGCGTCTTAGCCACCACCCCTTAAAGAATGGCAGAGTCAAAGTCGATAGGAGAAAACCGATTGCCGGTATAATCGCATTCAGCCACGGATTACTCACCTTTATTGCCCACATGTACAACCCGACACTTAGATAAGTAAACGTTGCCAGCAATAGTTTCCGCAAGCCACTTGTCTCCCAAGCCTTATCTCCCTCCACTTTCTTGTTTCTTGATTCAATTTTCAAAACTCTTTTTTCCAATTCAGAAACCTTCATTTCTACATTATACGTCGACCGCCGTTATAACAAAACAAATGTAAAATATACAATATAAAATGACAAATATTTCAAAATGACCAAACTACAAGCCATGACCGAAGGTGGTAAGAGACTCGGGCACATCAAAGGCCTGTTGGCTGGCATGGTCAAAGAGGGCGTTACTCCTCTGGAAATTGATACAGAAGCAGAAAAACTGATCAAGGAGGGAGGCGACAAGCCGAACTTCAAAATGGAACCCGGTTACCGCCACTCCACCTGTATCAACGTTAACCAAGGTATTGTCCACGGCATACCTGGCAACACTCCTTTCAAAGCGGGCGACGTGGTCAAAATTGATATGGGACTTCTTCACGAAGGCTATCACTTGGATACTTCTATCACCGTTGCCATACCTCCAATTTCTCCACATGTAGCCAAATTTTTAGAGGTCTGTCAAAGTTCGCTCGACGCCGCTATTTTCGAGGCGATTCCCGGACACACAGTCTACGATATTGGGCTAGCAATGCAAACCGTGGTGGAAACCGCGGGGTACAACGTCATCCGGGATCTCACCGGGCATGGAATAGGCAGGAAGCTCCATATGGAACCATACATTCCTTGCTTTGCCGACACCAAAAGCAAAAAGTTTGTCCTTTCAGTCGACCAGACGGTTGCTATCGAGGCCATGGTGGCTATGGGTGACTGGCATCTGGTCGAGGATCCGGATGGCTGGACTCTTTCGACCCAGGACGGATCCACTACAGCCATGATCGAGGAAACTGTCTATATAACCGCCGACGGCCCCAAAATCCTCACAGGCCTCAACTAATCCAAAAGCCACAAAAAACCCGCCCTCCGTTTTCGGAGTGCGGGATTTTACTACTTCTTCTTGCCGGAATCCCTACGGACTCCATCGTGCCAGTCAAGTGTTTTGAGGAGACTCTCGCCTCCAAAGGGTTTTCGCTTCGGACGAAAGACCAGCCACAAAACGACAAGAACCAACACTCCCAGACCAATGTAGACTATTGGCATTTTTCCTCCAACATTGAAGATTTGTGCTTATAACAGATGACATGTTAGCACAAAAATGGTGATTTGTCAAGACTATAGGGTGACGATTGTACCTCAATTCAATTTAATTATGCTAAAATACCCGATATTCTCGCATTTTTACATTTAGGAGGCTGATATGTCCGGTAATTATATTATTCTTCATGCCGCCGATACTTCGGGAAAAGCAGACGAACTTCAGATGGATCTCCTGTTCGAAGGATTTGCCACCATCACCATCTCGGAGGTCCTTCTCCAGGGTCCTTTAAACATCCCCGAGCTGATCGAATCAGAGCTTGGTGTGATCATCGTTCTTAGCGATGATCTTTTGAAAGATATCGTCTGTCTCACCATGGCCAAGCAAGCCATGAGAGTTCAAAAGGGCACCGTTATTGTGTTTGACAAGATCTCCGCTCCAGAGTGGGCTGGGCAACCTTTCAAGTTAGTCCCTGGAGTTCTCTATGAGGTTGATTGGGAGTTTTTCCTGACCAAGCTACGCTCTGTTGAGCGCATTTCTCGCCTTGGTGAAGAAGACATCCCAGAATAAGTCCCCGAAAGGGGACTTTTATTGTACAATTGCCCTATTGAGTGGTCTTTGGCCAAACGGGTCTAGCAATCTGCGCCTGAGTTTGGTAGAATACCACTTGCACAACTTTTATATGGCTAAAAACCAGATGACTGAGGTAAACGGAGTCGTCTCCGAGGCGCTACCCAATATGCAATTCCGGGTAACCCTTGATGACGGCAGAGAAATCTTGGCTCATCTTGCTGGTCGAATGCGACTCCATCGCATTCGCGTTATGCCCGGAGACAAAGTCAAACTCGAGATGAGTGACTACGACACGGACAAAGGCAGGATAGTTTATAGATCAAGCTAGCTTCGTTTCCCTTTCAACAATAATTATTTAAATAAACTTAAACGCGCATGCGGGTTCAATCCTCCGTCAGACCTCGTTGCAAAAATTGCAAAATTATTAAACGCCATGGTAAGGTGCTGGTTATTTGTACCAACCCTCGCCACAAGCAGCGACAAGGATAAATCATAGAAAAATATGCCCAGACTTTCAGGTATCGACATCCCAAACGAAAAACGAATCGACATTTCTCTTACCTATATCTACGGTATAGGAGAGAAGGTTGCTCACGACCTTCTTAAAAAAGCTAAGGTAGATCCTAGTATCCGTACCAAAAACCTTACCGGAGAAGAACTAAAAAACATTCAAGCTGCTATCGAAACTTTGCCTACCGAAGGTGAGCTAAGAAAAATTATCCGCGATAACATCGAAACCTTAAAAAGAATTCAAGCTTATAGAGGCGTTCGACACTCCATGGGACTTCCCGTTCGAGGTCAAAGAACCAGAACCAACGCTCGTACCAGAAAAGGCAAGAGAAAGACCATCGGCGCTATTTCCAAAGAAGCTGCCACTCCGGCCGCTGCTCCCGTTGCCAAAGCCGCCCCGGCCAAAACTACCGCTCAGAAATAACTCATATGGCAGAAACAAAACCAACAACCAAACCAATCGTTACCAAGGTCAAGAAAGCCTCGACAATTCATTTCAAAAGTGGTCAGGGTAAGATGTTCGTCAAGTCTACTTTCAACACCACCTATGTCACCTTTACTGATGCCAATGGCAACACTATTTGCTGGAGCTCGGCTGGTACTTGTGGATTCAAAGGTGCCAAACGCTCTACACCTTTTGCTGCTACCACCATCATTGAAGAAGGTATCAGAAAGGCCAAAACGCTTGGTTTGACCAGTGTCGATGCCTACCTCAAAGGCCCAGGCCCGGGTAAAGATGCTGCTCTTCGTGTCTTAAAGACTTCCGGTGTAGAAATCAGTATGTTGGCCGACACCACCCCCATTCCCCACAATGGTTGCCGCCCAAGGAAACACCGAAGAGTCTAACAATCAACTAACTAATAAATAAAACATGGCAAAATATATTGATCCCAAATGCAGACTCTGTCGTAGAGAAGGTGTCAAGCTCTATCTCAAAGGCGCCCGCTGTCTGTCACCCAAATGTCCTATCGAAAAAAGAGGTGGTCAGGTACCCGGCCAGCATGGTAAGAAGAGAGCCCGTGGTCGTATTTCCGGTTATGGCATTCAGCTAAGAGAAAAACAAAAAGCCAAAAGACTGTACGCTGTCTTGGAGAGTCAGTTCCACGGTTATTACGACCAAGCCATCAAGTCCAAAGGGAACACCGCCGAAGTTTTGATTCAGCTTTTGGAATCACGACTAGACAACATCTGTTATCGCTTGGGTTTTGTCGCTTCCCGCTCACTCGCCCGACAGCTGGTTACTCACGGTAATGTGCTGGTTGATGGTAAAAGAGTCGACGTTCCTTCCTTCCAGACCAAGCCGGGCATGATCATTTCTCTTCCGGAGCATGCGGCCAAATTCGATTTTGTTGCTCCAAATCTGATCGAGAAAAATGCACCGGCCAAATGGCTCTCCCGCGTCGGCACTCAAGGCAAAGTGGACCGCATGCCCACCGCAGACGAAATTGGATCCGATATTAAAACCAATCTAATTATTGAGTTCTACTCAAGATAATTCATTAATAATTACTACACAAAAATGTTAGAACCTAATTTCAAAGTCACCGTAAAAGACAAAAAAGAGCTAAACACAGCAGAAGTCGTTATTGAACCGCTTCCACAAAATTTTGGCCATACCATGGGTAATGCGCTTCGACGCGTTTTACTAACCTCTCTTGAGGGAGGTGCCGCTGTCCGCGTCAAAATTGATGGTGTTTCTCACCAATTTTCCACGCTATCCGGTCTTCAAGAAGATATTGTTGAATTCATCCTTAATCTAAAAACGCTTAATTTTTTCGTCGACTCCGACGAGCCTGTCGATATCAAGCTAAAAGTCTCTGGTGTCAAAGAGGTTAAAGCCTCCGATCTGGATTTACCATCCAATGTTACTGTCGCCAACCCCGATACTGTCTTGGCCCACCTCACTTCTCCCAAAGCCAAACTATCTGCTGTTATTACTGTCACCAGAGGACTCGGTTATGTCGCTTCCGAGGAAAATGCTACCAACGAAATTGGTGTAATCCCCCTCGATGCCTCTTTCTCTCCTGTTCTCAAGGCCAATTACACCATTGAAGCCGCTCGTGTCGGCCGTTCCAGTAACTTCGACAAGGTCAGGCTCACTTTGACTACCGACGGTACGATTACCCCGGGAGAAGCTGTCAAAAATGCAGCCCGCGTGTTGACCAGCTTTTATGACTATGTCAATTCCGCCGAAGCCTACATCGTTGAGAAAAAATCAGCCCATGAGGTTATTACTGCCGGTTTCGTTGATGATCTAGATCTCCCTACCAGAGTGCTTAATGCTCTAAAAAAATCAGGAATTAATAAATTAGCCGATCTTAAAGCTCTCACGTTGGGCGACTTGAAAAAAGTTAAAAACCTTGGTGAGAAATCAGCCATGCAAGTGGTCGAAAAAGCTGCAGAAAAAGGCGTAATCATTCAATAACCTATGGGACGTCGACATCACTCAATCATTGCCAAGTTAAACCGCAACACCAAAGAGCGAAAGTCTCTCTTCAGAGTTCAGTTGAAACAGCTTATCGAGCTGGGTAGTCTGACAACCACTGTTACCAAAGCCAAAATAATCAAACGCTTGTTTGATCGGCTCGCTGCGAAAGCCCAGGGTGGCACATTGGCTTCTCGCCGTCTAGTGTCTGCTGAGCTAGGCAGTCCCAAAAGTGCCAACAGATTGGTTGATCTTATTATTCCGGCCATGGGCGACAGGCACAGTGGTTTTACCACTATTCAAAAAGTTGGTGTCCGCCGAGGCGATTCAACCGTAACTGCTTCTTTGAGTTTGGTAGTTCCTTTACCGGAGACACCCAAGAGGGCTCCTAAGGTTGTTAAAGAAATCGCCAAAAAAGAAAACAAGAAAGTAATTAAGAAAAAATCATGAAAACTACCACCTTAAAAGTCTCGGATCTCTCTCATCACTGGCATCTCGTAGATCTCGATGGTCAGATACTCGGTCGTGCAGCCGTCAAAATTGCCACCCTCCTCACCGGCAAGGGTAAAGCTCTCACCGGCGATCATCTGGACAATGGAGACTTTGTTGTGGCTATCAATGCCGACAAGTTCAGGGTCACTGGCAAAAAGATGACCGACAAGATTTACTATTCTCACTCCGGTTTCCCTGGTGGTTTCCGAGAAATCTCTTTGGAACAGTTAAAAGCCAGAGATCCTCGCAAGGTCATCGAAAAAGCGGTCAAAGGCATGCTTCCAAAAGACAAGTTCCAACAGACTCGCCTCAGACGCCTCAAGATATTTACCGATGCCAAACACCCTTATACTGTCGAGTTGGGTTTAGTTAAAAAGGAGGAAACGAAATAATATGGCACAAAAACTATCCAAAAAATCAAAAATTGCTGTAAAACCAGTCAAGACCGCACCAGTCAAAAAGGGGTCTTTATCGATGCCCAAAGAATTCTTCTCTGCTGTCGGCAGACGTAAAACCGCAATTGCGCGTGTCCGCATCTGGCCGGGCAAACAAGAGCTTACTGTCAACGGTAAGCCGATTTCTGCCTACTTCAAAGGGGAAACCTTCAAAAAGATTTATCAGGCACCCTTTACGGTCACTGAAACTCTTGGTCAATACACCGGCAGTATCAAAATCGCCGGCTCCGGCTTAATGTCCCAGGCAAACGCCATGGTCCACGGTATTGCCCGTGCTTTGGTAAAAGTAAACTCAGACCAATACAAACAGATTCTGAGAGACAAAGGTTTCATTACCCGCGACTCCCGTATGAAAGAAACTCGTAAAGCCGGTCAAGGTGGCCGAGCCCGCGCCAAGAAGCAAAGCCCAAAGCGTTAAATCTTACCCAACAACGTTTTTGCCTCCAGTTCGAGGTTCAATTCGGTGCTCGTCACGCCATCTCTTTCGGCGTCAAAATACCCACCCATGACTCTGGACGCCAGCACCGGCGCAAACTCCTTATCATTCTTCTCGGTCCATTTATTAGTCTCCTTGAACATTTTCAAAAATTGCTCTGCCAAGTCCGGTCTCTGAAGTTTTGTGTATACCCGATGATAGAAGTAGGCTACGTCATAAAACTTCAGTCCGCCCATTTGGGCCGCTTCACTGTCGATCAAATAGTAATTTCTACTCTTGGTCTTCATTATTGCCCAAGGGGTAAAGTCCCCATGACTCGCCGCGATTTCGATATCTTCTTTTCTCTCTTTAATAAATCGAAGTAGTTTTTTAGTATCTCTGTTGGAACCATTAGCCCACTCTTCGGACTTCTGTTCCAATCTTTCCGGCCATACGGTTTTAAAATATTCTTTGTCTTTCGGTAGCAGGCTTACCTCGGCAAGCTCTATGATATTCTTTGCTATCTTCGCCGCCACCTCAATGTCTTTTTCGGAAACACTCGCCTTCTTTTGGCCCGGTTCGGCTAGCAGTTTTCCAAAAACAAACTCCCCGATAAACCAGTATTTATCTTGAAAATATCCTTCATCAAATACTTTTGGAATTCTAAATGTTTTAAGGTATTTTTTCCAGATGGTGTTTGTGTTCTCATTGAAACATTTTTCGTTCCATGTCCTTTCTCCAATCTCTTTAGTACTCGCCAGTTTCAGAAAAAGTTTCTCGTTTTCAAACTTGACCTGACCGGTCACGTGCCGCCACGGTTGTTCCAATTTTTGTATTCGGTACCCCAGATTTTCGAAGTGTCTGCCGACCTCCTCCAGGTTCATTTTTTCCGAGATTGTTTGGCCAGGCATTACTTCATTATATCCATATGTTTAATTTATGAATCGTCCGTGATATAATACCCCATAACCCATTACAAGGAGGTTTTCTTGAACATTAAGATTCTTGTTGATAACGTCAGTCGGGATTGGACGCCGGGTGCTTTCAAAGTACAAGCACTCAAAGAAATTATTCAAGCCGTATTCAAATGTCCCTCGACATTTATTTTTAAGCCTGCGTCTGAATACTGCTTCACGGAACTTGGTCACATCACCCCGGTCAATAAAGTCATCGTTACCATCGGACCGGAGACGCCCGACGAGCAGCCCTATCGAAGCGTCGATTTTTCAGCCAAAGCTGAACTGATCAACGAGAAGGTTCAATCCCTTCTTTTAGGATCCTCTGTACCGTACGAACTCAATTTACCTGCAGAGGTCGACATTACTGCTTTTCGGAAGGTATATTCTTTTCGAGGCAGTCAAGCCATTGAAAAGCAGGAATGGCGGTAGTCAAACTTTTCACCCTCCCCTCGCAAGAGGGGATTTTAAGTTAAAATAACTCGATGAAAATTTGTGGTTTAGACGAGTGTGGTCGAGGCGCTTTTGCCGGCCCTCTCGTGGCCGCCGCCGTCATAATAAATTGTGATCTGGAATCTATTCCGGCCCTCCTTCCCGTTCCTCTTCGGGACAGTAAAAAACTCACCGAAATCCAACGAAACAAAATTGTCGCCTCTTTGCCGAAACTACCAGTGATCTACAAAATCGCCGAGATCTCTGTTTCTGAAATAAATCAGTTTGGCATGGGCTGGGCCAACCGCCAGATTTTTGATAACCTTATCTCCGGAATCCAGGCTAATCTCTTTATTGTTGACGGAAATCTAAAGTTTACCAATCCTGCCGTCAGAACGCTGATCAAGGGAGACGATAAATGCTACCAGGTAATGCTGGCGAGTATTATCGCCAAAGTCTATCGTGATAATCTCATGTCCAAACTTCACCAGGACTTTCCGGAATATGGCTGGGATAGAAACTCCGGCTACGGCACTGCCGAACATATCCAAGCTATCAAGCAATTTGGCCAAAACCTCCACCATCGATCCCAGTATATTGCTAGCTGTTTATCTCGGCAGTGGCCGAGGGGGGTATAATCGCTATTATGAAATCAGAAATCGAGCGTAGTCTTCCTGTTATACCCGAGTCGGATATTTATCGTGAAGATGGTCGCAAGTCTCTTACGGAACTCTGGGAGACTTATCTAACCTTGATCGATAAAGGATGGATTGGAGAAATAATCGCCAGCCAGGAGATTACTCTACCGGATGGTTCTATGGCAGAACTTCCGATATTTGCCTTTAGGACTCCATTGCCGGCAGGTAAATCGGAGGAGGCTCTGTGGGTGTTGGGAGGCGTTCACGGAGAGGAGCCAGCCGGCCCAAATGCCTTTTCTCAAAAAATTGACTCTATCGATCATCTAAGGGAGTTTGGTATACCAGTCGTTTTTATTCCACTTATGAACCCTGCCGGTTACTTTAGGGATTGGCGTTACGAGGATGAACGGAGGGACTTCACCAAAGGTCATAGCGTCAGTGACTCTGAACACATGTTATTGGCCGAAAACAGTCGGCCTCGCACTGATCACCCCGCCAGCAAAACTGCCGATCAGATTACTTCTTGGATTGAAAGGTCGGTTTCCGCTTATTACCCCAAACTAGTTATAGATCATCATGAAGACAGAGTTCCGGAAAAATTTCCGGAAGGTGACCCGCGCAATATCACCTCCTGTTACGTTTACGCGTCTGGTCAAGGATCTCACACAGCCGACATTGCTCAGGCAGTAAACCGGTTATTTATCGAATCTGGACTTCCCGTTATCGATCAAGGCACCACACGCTTTGGAGAGCAAATAATCTCTGGAGTTGTGGCCAACGCTGCCGACGGGTCGATCGACGAATTTCTTAGTTCGGCAAAATATTTTTCGCGATCCGAGAATAGGATCAAGGATAAATTCCCCGCTTCAACTTCTATTGTCGTCGAGACGACCATTCCGTTTGATGGCTCGATTCCTCTGATCGATAGGGTACGTGCACATGGAAAGATAGTCGATTCTTATTTACCGTTTTGGCAACTGGTTAAGAGTTGATATTTTCATTGACAGCTACTCTTATTGAAACTAAACTGAATCATCGATGGGAAAAATAAAAACCTTCTTAGGTTCTTTGCGTCCTTGGCAACTTTTTGGTATTCTGTTTGCATCGGTCGGACTGCTCGTCTCTGTCATTCTCGCTTCGCAGTATCTTCAGCGCTCCGCCAAGCTCAAGCTCGGTTCGACTTCCGGACTTTTGCTCACAGCAGATAGACAAGACTCTCTGGGGACTTTCCAAGACTCCACCTTTACCTTAAAGTCCGATCAGGACCTTACGGTTGCCAGTCTGAAGAACAGCGTTATTTTTTTCCCTGAAATAGATTTCGATATTCGTGAGGTCAATCCCCGCCAGTTTAGTATTTCCCCCAAAACACTTCTGAAGAACAACAGTCTGTATCGCATCAAAATCCTTGCCGAACAGAAGACCTTTTCCTGGGCCTTCCAGACCAAAAACGATTTTCGCGTGATTCAGACACTTCCTCGTGACCAAGCAAACTATGTACCTCTTAATTCTGGGATCGAGATTACCTTCAGTCATGACAACTGGGCCGATATTGGTTTGAAAGAAGGAAATTTTGAAATCACTCCGGCCGTCGATGGCCGTTTTGAACGCCACAAGCGCACCCTGTCTTTCGTCTCCAAAGGTCTCACACCTGGCACGCTTTACACTATTAAGATTAAAAAAGGTCTAAAACTAAACGGCACTACCGAAACACTCAAAGAGGACTTTGTTTTCCGTTTTGAGACTCAACCTTCTAATGTTGGACAGACACTCGGGTTTGCCCGAAACTTTTACGAATTTTCACCTTCGGAAACACCAGCCTTCGATATTTACACCTCTGCTTCCGGTGGTGGGGATCTTTCTGTTCAAGTTTATCAGTATTCCGGTTTTTCGGGCTTTAATTCAGACTTCAACACTCTCCTATCCATTCCCTCTTGGGCCTACAACTCACTTCATTCCAAGCGATTACCGGTCACTAGTCTTACGAAAGTTCTAGACTTCCACACCCCCATCCATCAGCAGACATACACCAACTTCTTCTTATTTCCTCAAACTTTACCTAAAGGGTATTATTTGGTCGAATCAAACTTAGGTAGCGTTTCCACCCAGGCCCTAGTTCAAATTACCGATATATCAGCTTATCTTAGCTCAAGCGGGACCAAAACTCTGGTTTGGGTCAATGATATCGAGTCCAAAAAACCGATTTCCGGTGCCAAGATAAATTTCGGAGGAAAGGTACAGGAAACCGGATCCGAAGGAGTCGCTTATTTTGATACTCCCCAGTCGCAGATAGACGAACCATCGGCCATCACAGTTAGTTACGGCGACAGCCATCTGCTTCTGCCTCCGAAAAACTCTGGCAATTACTACTACTCAAAATACCAGCAAACCAGACGAGTGTTAGACAAATACTGGAGTTATTTCTACACCGACCGGCCGGTTTATCTTCCTATCGATAGCGTCAAATTTTGGGGACTGCTTCGGGACCGAGATAATCTTAGTCAAAAACAAAAGTTCACCTTAGAAGTCACCCGGTCGGATTACACCGGTTGGGATTTCAACCCCATCATCCTGTTTACCAAAGATTTTGAAACCAGCGATCTGGGCACTTTCACTGGTGAAGTCCCTTTGTCGGGTTTTAACCCCGGCTGGTATGGAATCGCCCTCAAGATGGGGGACTCTGTGGTCATGAGCTCTTCTTTCACTGTGGCCACTTACACCAAGCCGGCTTACCGCCTCACCCTCCAATCCTCCAAGAAGGCCGCTATCATCGGAGAGACCATCTCTTTCACCGGACAAGCCACTTTTTTTGAAGGTTCACCGGTACCTGGGATGAACCTAAAATACACCAGTCGTGACACCAAAGGCTCTGTAACGACCGATTCGTTGGGTAGATTCAGTTTTAGTCAAGTCGCTTCGATGAGGCCAAGCTTCGTTAACTATTCTCCTGAATATACCTACCTTTTCCTTCGACCATCGCAAATGGAAGAGGGCGACATCCAGGCTGACGTGTCGGTAGCGGTTTTCAACTCTTCTTTAGCCTTCAATTCCATGAAATCGGAATCAAAGGGAAACATCGGTCGGGTGGAGTTGGATCTGCGGCAGGTAGACACTTCAAGGTTTGTCCCCTATACCTCGTTGGACAATTTTACCCCTGCTCCGGGCCGGACTGTTACCGGCACTCTTATGGAGAACCAGTGGAACCGTCGTGAGGTCGGTACCTATTACGACTTTATCAATAAAGTCACCTCCCCAAGATATGAATACGACCGTATCCAAAACAAAATCGCCGATATTAGTTTAACTACCGATACCAACGGTAAAGCCGTCTATGAATTTCCGGTCGCGGAAGGCAAATCTTACAATGTTATTTTTCGCGCTTCGGATGATCAAAGCAGGACAACCACCCAAGATATTTACGTTTCCGGATCTGCCGATAATTATCCTCGAAACAACTATGTCTTCCTAAAATCGGACAAATCAGGTTTCAACGATCCTTTCGCCATCGGTGAGCCGGTTAACCTTACTGTCATGCGGGGAGAATCCCCCATGTCCTCCACCGATTCTGACAAATTCCTGTATCTGTTTGCCCAGAGAGGCATCAAGTCTTTCCAGATCTCAGATGATTCAAATATCAGTTTCAAGTTCTCTGATGCCTTCATTCCCAACATCTCGGTTCGGGCTATTAGATTTACCGGTAAAACCTACGAAGTTTCCGAAGGATTAAATCTGATGTTCGATAGTTCAGCCAAGAAACTCTCTCTGGACGTTACCATGGATAAATCTTCCTATCTCCCGGGAAGCACTGCCAGGCTTTCTGTTCTTTCCAAAGATTCACACGGTTCTCCGGTGCCGGCCGAGGTCAATTTATCTTTCCTCGACGAAGCCTACAACGCCATAAACCCCGTTACAGTGGATCCTCTTGCCAGAATTTTCAGTTCCCTAGATCCGGACATTATTGTTTCTTATCAGTCTCATCAATATCCCCTTGACGCCTCGGGAGCCGAGGGTGGTGGTTGTTTCCTGCCGGGTACCACCATTCTCATGGGCAACGGACAGGTGAAAAATATTGAAGATGTTGTCGTTGGCGATACGATCAAAACGCTCCAAAGTCCATCTTCGACCAAAACAGTCAGCGCCAAGGTTGTCAGAGTATTTCAGCATCAAGTATTCGGGTATCTCATCATCAATGATCGGCTAAGAGTTACCGCCGAGCACAACCTCTACATCAACGGCCGCTTTATGACGGCAGGAGAAGTCAAGACGGGTGATTTTTATCTTGACTCACACGGAAATTATCAGAAAATTTATTCCATCGAATCTCGATCGGGTATACACACTGTCTATAACTTTACCGTCGACAAACTTAGCACTTACATCGCCGACGGTTTTTATGTTCACAACGAAAAAGGCCGCGAACTTTTTGTCGACAATGCCTATTTTGGCAGCGTCCGCACCGGCAGTGATGGACAAGCCAGTCTGGAAGTCAAGCTTCCGGACAATCTTACTTCATGGAGGATCACTTCGCAGGGAGTAACTGGAGATCTAAAAGCAGGCGCAAGCTCTAACCTTTTGGTAGTCAAACAACCCTTTTTTGTCGATGCGGTTATGAATACTGAGTACTTAGTGGGGGAGCGGCCTGAGATCTCAGTCCGCGCTTATGGAGAAGGTCTGTCGGCGGGAGATCGGGTCGCCTTTCGGATTCAATCACCCACTCTGGGTATAGACAAAAATGTAAATGCTCAAGCCTTCGAAAACATCCGGGTAGATCTGGGGGCCCTAAAAGAAGGATCACACAGTCTCACTATATCCGGTAGCTCTGGTAGCCATGCAGACAAATTAATCAGAAAGATTTCTGTGCTTAAATCACGTCTCAAAATGGTCAAAGCCACCGGTATCACTTTATCCGAGGACACCAAGCCGGAAGGTTCTACCGATTCTCCCACCACCTTGATTTTTTCCGACAAAAGTCTAGGCCGTTTCTTTCCTCCTCTGTCTAATTTGGCCTACACCTGGGGAGACCGTTTGGATCAGCGCTTGGCCCGGACACTTTCCGGAGAAATTATCAAAAGAACTTTCGATGAGACCATCACTCCGGAAAAACTAGACTTGGCACCTTACCAAACTCCGGATGGCGGTTTTGCCCTCTTCCCCTACTCCGGGTCGGACTTGGAGCTCTCTGCCTTTGTCGCCGCACTTGCCCAAAGTAAGATTGACTTCGTCGGTTTAGGTAACTATTTTTACCGTGAACTAGCTAAAGCCAAAGATGTCGACACCGCTTCCACGTCTCTTTTTGGTCTGGCTAGTTTGGACGAGCCGGCTCTCTTACTCATCGATAATCTCTCCGTAGCCAAGAATCTTACCTCGTTGTCTCGGATATTTTTGGGATTGGCTCAGGCTAAAATCGGGGATACCGAGAAAGCCCGGCTCACCTATCAAGCTCTACTTTCAGATTTTTCTGTCAAACAAGACAACTTTACGTATATAAAGATTGGTTCGGATAAAGATAGTCAGCTTCAGGCCACCGCCCTCATGGCTGCCCTCGCTTCAATGCTGGGAGAACCGGAAACAGATAGTCTCCTGGGTTACACCCTCGCCAACAACGGCAAAGACATCCTTATGGTTTCCTCACAGCTGCTCACTATTTCTCACCAAATTCAAAACATCAAACCACAGCCCGTTTCTTTTGCCTATACTCTGAATGGGAAAAAAGAGGCCAAGACTCTTGTAAAGGGTCAAGTCTTTAAGCTGGAGTTATCACCCAAAGAACTTTCTCAGATATCTTTTAGCGATCTGAAGGGCGATATTGGTCTGAGTTCGACCTTTACAACAGTTCTTGATCCGAAGATAGCTAATGTCAGTCAATCTGTAAAATTGGGTAGAACTTATTCTGTTCGTGGAGCTATCACCAATACTTTTTCTAGCGCCGATCTGGTTCGGGTTTCTTTGCCGGTTACATATGCAGCTATTACTCAAGATGGCTGTTACCAAGTCTCAGATCTGCTCCCCTCTGGCTTAAGACCCATCACTTCCGTTTATAGTTTCGGGCTTGATACCGGCAATGTCTGGTACCCGTACGAAATCAATGGGCAAAAGATTAGTTTCTGCATTGGCAAGGAAAACAAAAGCGATACCATCAACTACTACGCCCGGGTCATCTCATCCGGAGACTTCCGTGCCGAAAGTGCTTTGATTCAATCGTTAATTTCGCCATCGGTTTTCAATCTCTCTCCCTCTGGGTCCGTAAGCGTCAAATGAAAACCGGGTGGGGATCAATTTCCTTCACACTTGTTCTTCTTTGTGTATTATTGGCCGTCTATTTTTCCGACCGTCAACCCAAGAATCCAATATCACAATCACCAACATTTTCTACTGAGTTTGCCTATGACAATCGGACTTTTCTCCCCGCGGTTTTTCAAAACCCGTCTCCTCCCAAAGGCTCGGCTCCTTCCGTCATGGTTATTCCTCATCATCTAACCGCTTCAAATCTTATCGCCGGAGGCATCTCCTTACTTACCGCCGACCCGCCGGGGACAATTATTATTTTGTCACCGAATCACGCCGACACCGGTCAATGCGATATTGTTTCATCATCAAATAGTTGGGACACCCCATACGGGCAGGTCCCTGTGGACCAAAAGTTACTTGATTTATTTGTCAGATACGGCACTGTCTGTTTGGACAATCTGGCCATTGTGCCCGAACATGGTCTTGCCGGACTAATGCCTTTTCTTGCGTATTACCTGCCAAATACCCAAGTTGTTCCTTTTGCTCTCAAGAAGAACCTCGATCCGGCTTTGCTCGATAGTTTTATCAGACAACTGATTACTGTCTCACCAGCCACCGCCATTATTGCTTCTATTGATTTCTCCCACGGCCTAACTCACGACCAAGCCAAGCAGAGTGACACTCAAACTGAAAATTATATATACAACCACAACTATCCGGCCATCGAAAAGTTATCATCGGAGTATCTCGACTCTCCGGCCTCCCTGATATCAGCTCTGAAGATTATTAGTGCGAGATCTCTTTCCCCCGAGGTTCTGGTCCACACCGATTCGTTCGCCTTTAATCAAATTCCCGACTCGGTCACATCATATTTCTTAATCACCGGTGTCAGTTCTGTATCACCTTCAGACCCCATCACCATCCTCTTCGGTGGTGACGTTATGCTTGGTCGGTCAGTCGATACCCGGATCGCCAAAAACCACGATCCTGCTTGGCCATTTAAGAACATCTCCGGCATCCTAAGTGATGCCGATTTAACCTTCGTAAACTTAGAATCACCCTTTGGTTCTGAGTGTAACTCTACCGACACAGGTATGGTTTTTTGCGCCAATCCAGCTTCCGTCAAAGGCTTAGTTGATTCAGGCGTAGACTTGGTTGGTCTCGCCAACAACCATATCGATAATCAAGGCAAAAACGGTTTCGACCTCACCGTTTCCATTCTTAACCAAAACGGTATTGCCCCCGTTGGATTAGGGCAACCGGTATTCAAATCCGTCAAGAACAGCAAGATCGCTTTTCTAGCCTTCAATGATATACCTCCCAATTTTTCGGAGGTTTCTATGGCTTCACCGAATAATATTTCCGGTCAAATAGCCATCGCCAGATCGTCGGCAGATATTGTCATCGCCTCTTTCCACTGGGGCAATGAATATAGCCATCGGTCACTTCATCAGGAGGAGCTCGCTCATATGGCTATTGATTCTGGTGCTGACGTTGTCATCGGTCACCATCCTCACTGGGTTCAGGAAATAGAAACTTACAAGGGAAAACCTGTTTACTACTCCTTGGGAAACTTGGTTTTCGATCAAATGTGGTCGGAAGAAACCAGAAATGGCTTAGTCGTTAAGCTAACTTTCTCAGGTAATACCCTGGTCAGTCAAGAACAGGTTCCTATCAAGATCGTCGATTATGGTCAGCCCGTTCCCTTATAAGACCTGGCCCCTAAAATACTCAATTGTCTTCGCCAGTCCCTCTCTAAGAGCTACTTTTGGCTTCCACCCAAGTGATTTTTCTGCCAAAGAAATATTTGGCCTTCTAACTTTTGGATCATCACCCGGAATCGGCCGGAACGCCGTTTTGCTAGTTGATTCCGGAATCATTTCCAAGACCACCCGAGCTAGCTCTTTCATAGTAAATTCGTCAGGGTTACCTATATTCACTGGTCCTATAAACCCATCTTTATTTTCCATCATCAGTGTCATTCCTTCGATCAAGTCGCTCACATACTGGAAACTTCTTGTCTGGGTACCGTCACCATAGATGGTGATTTCTCTATTGGTCAAAGCTTCCACGATGAAACTGCTGACTACCCGGCCATCATTTGGATCCATATTTGGACCATAAGTATTAAAAATACGGATCAACCTTATCGGTGTTTGGTATTTTCTGAAAAAATCCATGCAAATAGTTTCCGCAGCCCGCTTTCCTTCGTCATAGCAGGACCTGATACCACACGGGTTCACATTCCCCCAGTAACTTTCTTTTTGCGGGTGCTCCAAAGGATCTCCGTAGACTTCGGAGGTGGATGCTTGGAGTACCGGTATATTTCCGTTTTTTCGTGATAGCTCCAGTATGTTATTCATTCCAAGGACAGAAGTTCTCCAGGTAAAGACTGGATCTTTTTGATATGCCGGAGGAGAAGCGGGACATGCCAGGTTATATATCCTATCCAAACCATTAATCTCCATCGGTGCAGTAATATCCTCTTCAATTACTTGAAAATTAGAGTCACCCAGAAGGTCGGCAATGTTTTGTCTTCTGCCAGTAAAAAAATTATCCACACAAAGCACCTCATTGTTTTCATCCAGAAGTCTTTTACATAGATGAGACCCCAAAAACCCCGCGCCCCCGGTTACCAATATTTTCATTTCTCTATTCTAGACCATCATTACTTGATTTTGCATATTTTCAAAACACTGGTATACATATAGTTAGTATGAAATATTTCAACCGGCTATCAGCCATTCTCCTTTCTGCTTTGTTATTTTCTTTCACCCTCATCTTTCCGGCGCACGCCGTCTACCTGAACTCCGGCAATCAGCTGGATCTTCCTAAAGATAAAAAAATAAACGAAACCGCCATCATCGCCGCCGGTACTTTAAACATAGACACCGAAATCAACGGTGACCTCTTCTGTGCAGGCAGAGATATTGTCGTCAATGGAGATATCAAAGGCGATGTGCTTTGTGCAGGGCAGTCCGTCAAAATAAATGGACGAGTCGATGGCAATGTTCGTATTGCAGCTCAGTTTATCGAGATAAATGGTCAGGTCGGCCGGAATATCACTACTGCCTCTCAAGGCTTGATAGTTTCTAAGTTTGCTTCAATTAAAGGCGATATTTTCTTTGGGGTCCAAAGTGCTGACCTCAGAGGTACCTTGGGTCGAGACCTGCTCGGTGCCGCCGACCAGCTGACTATTTCCGGGACCCTTATCAGAAATGCCAAGGTGGCAGCCAGCAAGATATCTTTGGTCGATCCTGCCAAAATTGGCGGGGACTTCGAGTATTACATGGAAAATATTGGAACAGCCTCGGTCAATCAGCAAAATGTCAAAGGAAGTATCTTAAAACACGAAATTGTCAGAAAGGAAGTCTCCCAAAAAGAAGTAAAGGGTGTCACTATTGCTGCCAAGCTGATGGCCCGGCTATTCTGGCTTGTTTCAACTCTATTGTTGGGCTTTACCCTAATCTATTTTCTCAGATCGAGGGTCACTCAGCGCAGTCAGCTAATCACCCGGAAGCCATTCATCACCGGCTTCGTTGGTTTAGCTGTCCTTATTCTTTCCCCAATCGTCGCGATTCTTCTTTTAATCAGCGTAATTGGAGCCCCCTTGGCTATCGTCGTTATTCTCGAATACATGTTGTCGCTCATTCTGGCCTCTATTTATCCCACGATTCTCCTCGGTGAATGGGTTATTAAACTGCTTACCAAAAAGAAGTCTGGCGGTCTGGGCTGGTCGTTATTCGCCGGAGCAGTCACCGTAGGGCTCCTGTTCTTTGTTCCCCTCATCGGCTCCATCGTGGCCTTCATTTTACTGTGTTCAGGTTTAGGGTCTATCTTTCTTTCTTACCTTCCAGAGAAATAAGAACCGGTCCGGATACGAAAAAGCCCCGACTTGGTCGGGGCTAGTAAGTTAGATTTCGCCAACGCCTGTTTCACTCTCTTCCATGATCCTTTTCAACTTTACGATGAAGCCGTCCTGAACCTCTCCCTCCTTGGAACCTTCTGTGTCAAAACCAATGGGGTGATATCCTTTGGACGAATACCACACCAAATACGCCTTTGGTTTTTCACGACCATTTGTTCTGACTCTGATCGACTCTATGAGATTACCCAAACGGACCGCATCCATAAAATCGGGGCAAGGACGGTAATTATGCTCGTTAATGAAATGAAATATTAAACTATGCACCAAGTATTTATACTCATGTCCATGTGCTTCAATTATTATCTCGACCTCACCATAACCGCTATTGTCCACAGCCATGTTGCATTTTGGACACGTTTGGTTCACGTCTCACCTCCAAGAATTTAAAAGTATTACTACGTGAGCATTGTATCACTTGTAATCGTTATCAAATTGTCTATACTTAAATTTATCTCGGTAGCATTATTATTTTGTTTAGAGTATGAAAAAACAAAAGACAATTGTTTCGGCTTTTCTCCTACTAATTGGTTTGATCATCGTCTTCGGCGTCGCCCTCCTTCTCCAAAAAGGTAATTTCAACGACCAAAGCCGAGCTTCCACCGGTACCGTAATGCTCGGTAAGCTCATCACTGTCACCGATCGTTCTTGTACCAAATGTGTCGAGCAGTGTCCCGGTGCAGACAATGTCCTCCGCAACTGTCACCCCATGGAGTCGGACGGTACTTCTATGGAAAGCACCTGCAATGTTGCCGGCCGTATCGAATTCTGTGGTACCAAGTCATTCTGTTGTCCCAGCCCGGGTGGCAAGTGGACCACCGATCTCACCAAGTGTCCCGGTGGCGCACCCAAAGTCATGACCCCTGTTTCTTACCGACTTCTTAAAGATGGTGGCGTATGTACTTCCATCATTGTTTCCAAGACATTAGCCGATCCACTGGTTGGCAAAAAAGTCATTGCTACAGGGTCTCTTGAAGAACCATATTTCTATGCTACCGAGCTTGTTCAGAACACCTGTGTTCAGCAATGCCCCGGTAAAGACAACGTTCTTCGTAACTGTACTCCTCCGGAAGCCGACGGTACTTCAGAAGATAGCACTTGCAACGTCGCTGGCCGTTCAGCCTCCTGTGGCGGTACTCAGTTCTGTTGCCCCAAGCCAGGTGCCAAGTGGACCAAGGATATGGCACAGTGTCCCACCACATCTACTACCCCCACCAAGACACCCACTCCTACACCGACCAAGACTCCTACACCCACAACCACTGCAACCCCGACACCGACAACTACCACCAACACTCCTCCTACCGTATCCACAGCTTCACTTCCCACGGGTAACGTGGGGAGGACTTATTCCGCAGCTGTGACAGCGAATGATCCAAATAAAACAGATAGGTTAAATATTACTTTTTTCGGATTACCCGCCGGTTTAGTTCCCGGACCTTGTGGTGGAGCCGTAAACAGTGGTCAAATAACTTGCTATATTTCCGGCACGCCAACTACTGCCGGGTACTATAAGGTAGGTATTACTGCTACCGATGATCACGGAGGAGCCACTAGCACGTCACTTCCTTTGTCCATTGTTAGTGTAGTCAGGCAGTAAAAAGACTGATATCTCCTGTATTTTGTCGGGGTACTCAGAATTGAACTGAGATCGCGCGCACCCCATGCGCGCATACTGCCGTTATTTCCTAGCATCATAACGAAGTTATGAGCGGAAATAAGAGGAAGCGCAGGAAGTACTTTTCAATAACTAAGTTATTGAAAGGATGACGAGCAAGCTCTTATACTAAAACCGAGAGTCTTTCGACCATTTAGTCGGGGTACTCAGAATTGAACTGAGATCGCGCGCACCCCATGCGCGCATACTGCCGTTATACTATACCCCGAAATGTACTCATTCGGGGTAGAGTTACTATATCCAGCCGATAATATAGTTATCGGCGCCAGATATAAGAGGAAGCACAGGCTGCCATTTCGATAATGACTATTATCGAAAGAAAGACGAGCAAGCTCTTATACCCCGAATCGAACCCGTTCATTTTACCACGCTTCCTCCCTTGCGAAAATAACCCAAATATATATAATGACCTTAGTTACCAAAATACCCGAAGAAAATGCCAAAGAAAGCCAAGAAAACTAAAGAAGAAAAGTCAGTAGCCAAGCCCGCAGACAACACCGCTCGTCTTACCGCCGTCAAAATTGCCATGCAGCAAATCACCAAACAGTTTGGTGAAGGGGCGATTATGCATATGGGTTCCGACCGTGTCGATGAAAAGATACCCGTAATCTCCACCGGTTCGATTAGTTTGGATTTAGCTTTGGGTGTGGGTGGTTTCCCCAAAGGCAGAATTATTGAGATTTATGGTCCGGAAGCCTCAGGTAAGACCACTTTGGCTCTCCATGTCATTTCAGAAGCCCAAAAAACCGGCGGTATAGCCGCCTTTATCGATGCCGAGCATGCTGTGGACCCCAGCCGTGCGAAATCTATCGGAGTCGATCTGGATAGTCTTCTTTTATCTCAGCCGGACAACGGTGAGCAAGCTCTGGAGATCGCCGAGACTCTTATCCGTTCCGGCGGTGTGGATGTCGTAGTCATTGATTCTGTCGCCGCCCTGGTTCCCAAGTCAGAGATCGAGGGCGAAATGGGTGACTCTTCTATGGGGCTTCAGGCGAGACTCATGAGTCAAGCTTTGCGCAAGATTACCGGTGCTATTTCCAAGAGCAAGTGTATCGTTATCTTTACCAATCAGCTCCGCGAGAAAATTGGTGTGATGTTTGGGAATCCCGAAGTCACTACTGGTGGTAAAGCTCTCAAGTTCTATGCTTCCATTCGTATCGACATGCGCAAAATTGGGAATATCCAGGAGGGCGATGAAATCATCGGTTCCCGTCACCGTGCCAAAGTGGTGAAGAACAAAGTTGCTTCACCTTTTAGGACTGCTGAGTTCGATGTTCTCAATGTCGGAGGTATTAGTAAACTAGGCGACCTCATCGATACCGCCATCGCCTATAACGTCCTGGAGAAAGCCGGCTCATTTATCAAATATGAAGGGGAGACTCTGGCCCAAGGGCGTGAATCGGCCAAAGCCGCTTTAGCCGAGCGTCCTCAAGTCATCGAAAAGATTAAGCAGCAAGTCATGGAAAAGGTCAATGCCGGAATCCAGCCGGAAAAGTGACCAGAGGCAGTTTTTAGTAAAATACGCCGGCAGAATTCTCACCGCCCGGCCGTATTTTAGGATCAAACTAAAAGAAAAACTATTTTTACGGGCCGAGAAAGAAAAGATGGAGGATCCGGGCTCGACCATCGAGTCCATCCTCAAAGACTTGACGGCGAGTGGTTACTTAAACGATCAATATCTGGCTGAGGCTTTTGTAAGGCGCCAGCTATCCAAGCACTATGGACCCCGGATTATCTCTCTAAAGCTCAAATACTTGGGGCTTGAGAGTGAATCCATCGCCGCAGCTCTAAAGTCTGTTGCTACTCCAGATGCCGAAATAGCCTCGATCAGGCAGTTTGCGGACAAGTTCCCCCGTCTCGACCGAAGAGTGGTGGTCTCAAAGCTCTACCGGCGAGGCTATTCCGACCGTGCCATCAAAAGTGCATTTGACGGGGACTCTTTTGAAGACTAAAATACAGATACTAATCATGTTAGTCACTCAAAATTACGCAATGTTCGATCTCAGTATAAATAAAAAGATCCCTCTACAGCCCGCCAGCCGGCTGGCTGGTCGCTAAGCGACTTATTTTGCGTGTTTGTCGGCTAGTCATAGATTAGGTTTATTCATTAATTTAAACCATGTCTATACTGTCAATTTTTAGATCCAATATTTTCAAAGGTTCGGATACTCCATCCAAGTCCAAAGCAGTCTCCTCTGCGACTCCGCAAACTGTCAAAGAAACGGAAAAGACCAATACCAAAGAAGCCCCTGCCGTTCAGGCTCCATCGGTTGACACCGCTGCCATTCTTGCCGCTGCCCAGGCAACGGCCCAGTCCCAGGCCAGAGAAATAATCATCTCTGCCAAGGATGAAGCCTTCAAGATCAAGGATCAAGCCATCAAAGACGCCCGAATTCAGCTGGAAGAGATAGAGGTTCGGGCCAAAAACTTAGCTCAAAAACAACAAAGCAATGCTACCATCGAAGAACAGCTCAAACGCGAAAAAGCTAACATAGACCTTCAAACCCAGCAAATCGAAGAGCTCAAGGCCAAGATCGCCTCTCAGGCCGATTCAATGGTTGAGAAGTTGGAAAAAATTGCATCTCTTACTACCGAACAGGCCAAAAAAGAGCTTATTGCACAAGTTGAGAAACGTTCCGCTGCCGAAGCTGCTCGAGCCATCAAAGAAGCCGAAGAAAAATCCAAGATGGAGTGTGAAGATCTGGCCAGAGAAATTCTGATAGATGCTATGAAAGCTGGAGCCACCGACTATGTAGCCGAATACACTATTTCCACTGTTCCAATTCCGGACGAAGAGACCAAAGGCCGCATCATTGGTAAAGATGGCCGCAATATTCGCATTTTTGAAAAAGTTTCCGGTTGCGATGTCTCCATGGATGACTCCCCAGACGAGGTTAAGCTCAGTAGTTTCGACCCAGTTCGCCGTGAAATTGCCCGTCTTACTTTAATCCATTTAATCAAAGACGGACGCATTCACCCGGCTAGGATCGAAGAGTACTTTGAAAGATCCAAACGCGACGTGGAACAAATCATGTTTCTGGAAGGCCAAAAGCTTTGTCACGCTGTTGGTGTCTATAACATGAACAGGGAAATCATTGCCATGTTGGGGCGGTTCAAGTTCCGCACTTCCTATGGCCAAAACATGATCAGCCATACTCTGGAAGAAACGAGAATAGGTATCAAGATGGCGAACGAAATTGGTGCCAATGTCGACACAGTCCGTATGGGCTGCCTACTTCACGATATCGGCAAAATACTCGAAGGTGAGGGTAATCACGTCGAGCTGGGAGTCCAATATTTAAAGAAATTTAATATTCCTCAAGGCATTATTGATTGTGTGGCCCAACATCACGAGGACGAGGAATTCACCTCGAACGAATCCATGATCGTCTACATTTCGGATGCCATTTCCGGTAGTCGCCCCGGCGCCCGTCATGAAAATACCGAAGAGTATGGCAAGCGAATCCGCCATCTCGAGGAAATTGCCAAGAAACATCCAGAAGTTGACGATGCCTACGCAATATCGGCAGGACGAGAAATTAGAGTTATCGTCAATCCCGGTAAGGCGGGAGACGATCAGCTAACTATTTTGGCCCAAGCTATTCGTGATGAAATCAGAGACACTATGACTTTCCCCGGAACCGTCAAGGTGAACTGCATCCGCGAAACGCGAGCCAGTGAAATCGCCAGCTAGCTCCTTGCGCGTAGTATAATTAGGTGGTAACATCAGCTAAATTATTATCAAGATTCTGCCCGGAAAGAGGAACTAATGACCAAACAAACCCTGGTAAACATTGTTAGCAAGAAGGTCCACTTGACCAAAAAAGCCGTCAAAGAAACGGTTGACGCTTTTTTTGAAGAGTCCATCGCCGCACTTGGAAAAGGTGAAAAGGTTGTTATCTCCGGCTTCGGCACTTTCTATATTGGTAAAGTCGAAGACAAGCAAGTAGTTCCCTTCGGTAACGAGTCCAAGAGGCAAGTAGTCAAAGGACACAAAGTTATCAACTTTCATGTTGGTAAGCCTTTGAAGAAAAAAGTTGCCTAATGCCGTCCGTTTTCATCAATACTTTCGGTTGCCAAGCCAACAAGTCAGACTCCGAGCGTATACTTGGGGATTATCTTTCACGAGGCTATACTGAAGTTTCAAACTGGAGATCTGCCGATGAAATAGTGATCAATACCTGCTCTGTCCGCCAGTCGGCCGAAGACCGGGTTACCGGATTTCTTCTCAATGTAGACAAGTTTTTCGCAGGGAAGCAGAGGCCTAAGATTATCTTGACCGGTTGCATGCTCCATTTCAATGAAAAAGAAATAAGGACCCTTCTGCCCCAGATCGATGAGATCCTTCCTATTGGTGAAGTCGGTTTCAATCAGAAAGCTATCAGAAAGGAAAAGAACAAGGCTTTTATTCCCATTTCCTCAGGCTGTAACTCTTTTTGCACTTTTTGTATTGTGCCATTTTCCAGAGGACGGGAACGTTCTCGCCCCATTGATGACATTGTTCGGGAAGTTGAAGGATTGGCCGGAGAAGGCTATACCGAAATCACCCTATTGGGTCAAAACGTAAACTCTTGGGGCTTGGAAAAAGTCGGCGTGGCCCTCAGGAAGATGTTTATGGATAAAGATACATTCACCACCGATATTATTCCGTCAAACCAATCTCAGTACTTCAAGCCGCAAGACACCCCACCGTTTGTGACTTTACTTAGGGAAATCAGCAAAATCGACGGCATCAAAAAAATCAGCTTTTTTACCAGTAACCCCTGGGACTTCTGGGACGAGCTGGTCGACGAGATAGCTGTCAACCTCAAAATTGACCGTTTTATTCACCTGCCGGTTCAGTCCGGTAGTAATCGTATATTAAAACTCATGAACAGAGGTTACACCCGTGAGTCATATCTTACTTTGATTAATCAAATTAAAGATAAAATCCATGACGTTGTCTTTGGCACTGATATTATAGTGGGCTTTCCGGGAGAGACAGACGAAGATTTTCAAGACACCTTGAATCTGGTAAAAGAAGTTGGTTTCAAGGTTGCCTTCGTAGCCCGGTACTCACCACGGCCGGGAACCGCCTCCGCAAGACTCTACCCTGATGATATTCCGGCTAAAATCAAGAAAGAACGCTGGGAAATTTTGGATCAAATTGCCAACAAAGACAATCTCCGATCCCGACCCATCGTCCCATAGTTCACCCGTCATTACGAATCTCCTGCCCGCAGATGCTAGAGCATCTGCTCTTGCAGGCGGGCGTACTCGAGCTGTGGCAATCTCACTCCATCCATAATATAAAATTACGATACGAATGAATAATGTTTTAGTCATCTGCGGTCCCACCACCTCCGGTAAAACCTCCCTAGCTCTCTCCATCGCAAAGCAAATAATCTCGAACCAGTCATTGCGAGGAGCGAAGCGACGTGGCCCGCTGGTACCCGAAGGGGTAAATCTCACTCCACCAGGATCAGTCAACCTCCTCTCCGCCGACTCCCGACAGATATACAAGGGTCTGGACATTGTTACAGGCAAAGATATTCCTACAGATCTCCCTCCAAACATTTGTTTTTTTGGTTTGGATTTGGTCGAGCCCAACCAAAGCTTTAATCTCGCTGACTACTTGGATTATTCCAAAAAAATAATTCAAAGCTCGATAAAAAGCCATACTCCGCTGATTATTGTGGGCGGTACTGGTTTATACCTGAAAGCCATTACTACTGATTTGCTGACTGTCAGAGTTCCTCCAAATAGATTACTTCGTCTGGATCTCGAGAAACTTGATTTACCGGCTCTTCAGTCTCGTCTATCAATATTAAATCCTCAAAAATTCTCCTCCCTGAATAATTCTGATCTCAATAATCCCAGACGTCTCATCCGCGCCATCGAAATCTCAACCTACGACAATTCACAATCTGCCGCTTTCTCTTCCTCCAACGTCATTGCGAGTTTCGGTACTCCGAACCGCGGCAATCTCACTCCATCAAACTTTCTTTGGGTTGGCCTTAAAGTCGATAAAGAAATTCAGAAATCCCGGATCAATCATAGAGTCATTGATAGATTAGAAAACGGAGCGGTGGAAGAAGTAAAAAACTTAATTGCAAAATACCCCGACCTCCACTTGCCAATCTACACCAGTCTAGGCGTCAAACAGATTCTTCAATTCCTGCACCAAGAAATCCCTCGAGAAACGCTGGTAGACCTATGGGCGGCTTCCGAAGTAGATTATGCTCGTCGGCAAACGGTCTGGTTTAAAAAACAACCCGGCATAGTTTGGTATGATAAAAGTACGGTAGACGACCATCTTATCGCTAAGTTAGCCGAAATATATAAATAAAATGATCAAAAAGAAACACGTCATCTTTGATTTTTCCATCGGCAGCATTTTTTGGGTCCTGTTTTCTCTCGCCGCCGCGTATATTCTTTTGAGGCTTACCAGTGTTATTGCTTTATTGTTTATTGCCATTCTGATTACTTTGGCTGTTTGTCCTATGGTAGACTACCTGGAAAAGTTTAAGGTAAACAGGGCTCTTTCTTCGATGGTGATTTTACTAGCCACCTTCGGTACCATTATTTTTGCCATAGTTTCTCTCGCGGCTCCTTTGTTGGATCAAACCCAATTATTTCTCCAAAAATTACCGGCCATAATTGATACAGTTAGTCCATTTAAAATTGCTGACGGCTCACTCAACGCTCAGTTTGCCACTGTTCCCGGTAAAGTACTTACCTTTGCCTTAGACACTTTTTCCGCTTTCATAACCGCCTTTACTGTTATTGTCATCAGCTTTTACATGATCCAGGACCTCCACAATTTGGAGAAGCATCTCAAATTTTGGTTCGGAGACAAAGGTCACCGCTATTTTGTCATCGCCGAAAAGCTAGAAGTCCAGATTGGTTATTGGGTGAGAGGGGAGTTACTTCTCATGTTGCTGGTGGGACTTCTGAGTTACATTGGTTATCTCATCATTGGCCTGCCTTTTGCTATCTCTCTGGCCTTCATTGCCGGCATGTTGGAACTCATTCCCAACATCGGTCCCACCATAGCCACTGTACCCGCCGTTCTCGTCGGCTTTTCTATCTCAACCGGTCATGGTATCGCCGCCCTTGTTGTTTCACTCATTGTTCAGCAGCTGGAAAACAATCTTATCGTTCCCAAAATCATGCAACACGTTGCCGGACTCAATCCCATTATTACGATAGTTGCCATCATGATAGGTTTCCAGCTGGGTGGCCCACTTCTGGCCATCCTGGCTCTACCCACAGTCTTATCCGCACGGGTCATTTTGAGCCATATTCAGCTCAACAAAGACACCACCATTCCCGAAATCGACTAGCCCAAATCCCAGTCAGCAAAACCTATAATGTTGACATTTGGGGATTACTGTGGTACACTAGCCACAGTTATAGTTCAACTTGAGGCTAATTAGTCTCAATAACAATCCTGCTCATTAAACTAGGAGGCGCGAATGCCATCAGGAATAGCTTGGCATGTTGAAGATGAGATTAGGCAGATGCTTAAGGGTAAGCTTCCTCAAGGCTGTGCCCTCGAATTTGAGGAAACCGAAGAATCTCATTCGGTGGGAGTTCTCATGGATGATCATGACGAATTCAACGGACGTCTGACGATTACTCTTACCGGTGCTGAAACAAGGGTGCTAGCTTCTTTGAAATCATCAAACACGTTCCGAGAGTCTGTTTCTGGTGGTAACTCCTTTGATCGGAATCAGTACCACTACTCAATCAGAGACATCACAGTTATTCGCTGGTTCGAAAATATCCCCGCTCAATAGGCGGGGATTTTAACATAGAGATCTAGTATTTTGAGCTTAAAAATACAAATAGTCTTATCAATGAGTACATGACGCTATAAAACAGCTAATGATATATTCATATATTATGGAACAGCAAGAAAAAACTTACGCTGAGCGGATTACTGCAATTTACGAAAAAGTTAAAAACAGCCTCGGTGAAGAAAGGGCTAAATTATTTAATGAAGTAGTTAGAGGTGCCAGCTTATTAGATGAAGATAAGAACTTATTAACCCAAATAGATAGTTTAGACATGGGTGGATTAGATATTGAGGTAAGCAAGCTTGAAGAAATTGTGGAAGGCATGAAAAGGCAGTATGAAGCTAGTAGTATTTACGAAGCCTTTGCGCCGCGAGCCCTTGCGGGCTCCCTAGTACAATAAGCCGGATTCTGTCGTGGAGGAATATCTATCTATGCTCGAGACTTTAGGGATAGAAAAGGCACCTTAGTCCCAATTCGTCGATTGCAGCGGGGCGGGTTACCACCCCTATACCGTTACCGGTACAGGGTCTCCACCTAACGGTGGAACGTTTCACCTTTGATCGTCTCTGTGGCCCTATCGCGCCTCCCGAGTCACCTCGGGAAGGACTGGGTTTCCCCAGCCACCCTTCCTTTTAGCTGTCCGGACTTTCCTCCCCACCTTGCGGCGGGGCATTCCTCTCGTACTAGGGATAGCCAATTCTACCACAAATTCCCCCAAAAAGCCCCATAGTGTTGACAAGGGCTTTTTATTTGACTTCCAACCTATATGTTCTTATGATTAGTGTATATGCAGACAAATGTTCTTCTTTCCTTCCAAAATTCCCTTTCCTTTGCCGCCAACCAAGTCTTGGTTGGAGTTATTAGTTTTTTGCCTAATATTCTGGGCGCCCTTGTTGTCTTCCTTATCGGTTGGCTCATCGCCGACTGGCTCAAAACACTCACCACCAAGATTGTTAACGTCACCAGGCTTGGCTCGCTGTTCAAAAACCCCGTTATTACTGATTTCCTCAAAAATGCTCAGGTCTCACAAAGATTCGAGGACGTGATTGGTGAAATTGTTAAGTGGCTAGTCGTCACCCTGTTCTTTGTGGCCGGTATCAACATCCTTGGTATTACTTCCATCAGCCTGTTCCTAAACGGTATCATTGCCGGCATTCCCACTCTCATCGCCGCCGTCATTACTCTGGTCATTGGTATCGTAGTTGCCGGGTTCTTGGAAAAAGTCGTCAAGGGGTCTCTGGGATCGTCTGATCCCTCCATGTCTCGTCTCGTGGGCAAAGTAGTTAGTTATGCCGTCATGACGTTTTTCATTCTAGCCGCCCTTTCTCAGTTGGGCATTGCTACTTTTTTCATCAATACGGTTTTTGTAGGCTTTATCATGGCCATTGCCCTTGCTCTAGGACTCAGTCTGGGTCTTGGTGCCAAAGATATTACCAAGAAGGTTCTCGAGGATTGGTACAAAAAAATCGATAAACAAGGTTAAATTTGATCAGTCCTGCTCTCAATTGCTTTAATTAGAAGACTAGCAGTTCTCAGAGTTGCTCTTGGAAAATTTTTTTCCAAAGTCAAATACATATTTGCTCCCATGTTTCTGTATCTATCACTGTCATAATGGAGTGTCAGTTCTGTCTGACCATCGTCAGTTATTCTAGCCTGCGAAGTCCAAGTTCCGTCAGGTCGTCTTTCGCCGATAATCCAAGAACTAACCCCCTCTCTTTCGACTACGATACTTGATTTTTCTCCGGTAATTGAATCTTCCATCACATCTGTCACCATATCTCCAAGGTTGGTGATTTTTTCTCGAATCTTTGCCCAACTCAGTTGAAAGTCCTCCATCGGTCCATTCTTTAAGTCTTTGCTCATATCAGCCACAATCAGGGCTCTCGCTTTTGCCTCATCAATTTTGGGCGGAAAAGACTTTAGGCGTTCTAGCGCCCATTTTTTTGCAATTCGTAACGTTTCTTTTTGCTCTTCTAATTTACTTCTTCTTTCAACTATGGGAACAATATCGCTATCAAATCTTTTCTCCATGATAATCTATATTTTAGGGTATCGCACCAAAAAACCCAAGATAGATTGCTCGCACTTGGGCTCTTGGATCGAACCAAATTACTTGGCGCCGATTTTAAACATCTTGGTTCCACAAACGGGGCAAACAGCTTTGACGGCTGGTTTACCATTTTTCATGGTAACTCTCTCGAATTCGGTTACGTCTCTTTTGGCTCTGCATTTTACACAATAGATCTGCATTTACTTGGTTCACCCCCTTTCTTTTTGTTAGTGCCTGGACAAATAACTCCAAATAGCTAGCTCCAAGGCTAGGACAAGCATAGTCAGGATCGCAGTCTTTGTCAAGTCTGCCTTGAAAAATCTTGCACCTTCTCTGTCGAGCTCAGTTTTAATTATCGGCTTATTTGTTGTCAGCCACTCGTCCTTAATGGCAAATCCTTCGGCCTGTTGTTTTCTTTCTTGAGATATGATTTTTTCTCGTTTCGTTTTTCTTTGTCTGCTCATGCTCAATATTATATCTTTATATAGTAAAATGAATCCACTATGGTACCGGCCAGTTTATTTTATGCGATTTTTGCCATTTGGCTGTTTGTCCTTACTTTCCTTTTGATTCGGCTGGTGGTTCATTATAACCGTCTCACAGCCGATGTATCCAAAAAAGATCTTATTTCGTCACTCAATCATCTAATCGACAACTTAGACCGAAATACTGACGATATCAATTCTCTTCAAGAGAAACTCTCCTCCGAAGTTAACGAAAACAAAAAACACCTACAGCGTTTGGGTTTTAGGCGCTACAATCCCTTCACCGATACCGGCGGAGACCAAAGCTTTTCGGCTGCCTTTCTTGATGATAATGGGGACGGTATTATGATAAGCTCTTTACATAGTCGGGAAAATACCCGGCTCTATGCTAAAAAAGTTGAGGGAGGCAAGGTTACCAGCCAGGCTCTCTCCAAAGAAGAACAAGAAGTTATCAACGAAGCCATAAAATAAACATAATTTATGAAACTCAGCTCCAAAACTATAGTCTCGTTAGTCATTACCTTTTTTGTTTCTGCCGGCTTAGCCTACGCAGTAGTGCCTTCCAACGGTGGGGGACTCGTTTCTCCGCAAGCTGAAACTCCCACCGAGAAAAAATCAGCCGGTTTTGGCCAATTTGCGGATGAGCCAAAGACCGAGGCCTGTCCACTGAACGGGAAGCTTTATTCGAAATCCGAAAAAACCTTGTGGGAAGCCAGGCGCCCCATCTTAGCCATGATCGAAAATGATATTCACGCCCGCCCACAGTCCGGACTTGCCTCGGCTGACATAGTTTATGAAGCAGTCGCCGAAGGGGGTATTACCCGTTTTATGGGTGTCTTCTATTGTGGAGCTCAGGCTGATACCGCCAAAGTCGCTCCTGTCAGAAGTGCCCGTATATATTTTGTAAACATTGCGGCCGAGTACAATACTCCCATTTATATGCATGTTGGTGGCGGCAACTGTAGTGCGGATGCGGCTAGTGGTCAATGCACTTCGAACAAAAAAGCCTTCGCCCTGGAGGAGTTAGTCAAGCTTGGTTGGAGGAAGGCCGGGGGTAACGATTTCGATACTATCGGCGATATCGGTATTCCGGTCATGAAAAGAGACTATCAGCGCCTAGGTGCCGGAGTTGAGATTGCTACCGAGCATACTTATGTCGGGTATCTCTCTCACGCCTGGAGAGAAGCCGAAAAGCGTGGTTATAACCACCTGACGCCAAGTGGCAAGACCTGGCTCTCCGGAGTTAAATTGTGGAAAACCGGCACTTCTGATATAGCGGGACAGCCAGCCCAAAATATCAAATACGATTTTTGGTCAAACTACAAAGACTTTACTGTAGACTGGAAATACGACCCAACAACCAAGGAGTATCTAAGAAACCAAGGATCAGTCTCCCATCTCGATCTAGAAACAGGCAAGCAAATTACTGTCCCCAACATCCTCGTGCAGTTTGCCAAGGAAGAAGGCCCTCTTGATGAACACAAACACATGTTCTACACCGTGATTGGTGAGGGAACGGGATTGTACTTCACTGGGGGACAGGCTGTTGAAATTAAATGGAAGAAATCCAAGCAGATGGAGAGAACCATTTTTACCGACAAATCAGGCAAGGAGATTACCTTCACTCCAGGTGCCATTTGGATAAGTATTTTACCCATTGGCAACAAAGTAGTTTACAATTAAGGTCTAGGCCTGCCCCAAATATGGCCAAATTATCTGATCTAATAATTTCCAAAGTAAGAGTCAAACTCTTAAAATTATTTCTTTCTCAGACGAAAGAAATGTTTTACGTCCGTGAACTTACTCGCCTAACCAAGGAGGAAATCAATGCGGTCAGAAGAGAGCTTGATCACCTTCAAAAAGCCGGTCTGCTTACGAGCGAAAAACGGGGGAACCGTCTTTATTATTCGGTCAAAACTGCTTACGCTCTATATCCCGAGCTCACCAATCTCGTTATCAAGTCTACAGGCTTCGGTCGTTTGGTGATAAAAAATCGCAGCAAACTCGGCTTTGTAAAGTTTGCGTTTGTTTCACAAAAACTTTCCCGCGGACTCAAGCGTGACCCAGACGAAGTTGATCTCATGATCATCGGCAAGGTCATTATGCCCCAGGTGTCTTTAATCGTTAAGCAAATCGAGAAAATGCTAAACACCGAATTAAATTATTCGTGTATGACCGAAGAAGAGTTCAATTACCGCAAGTCCCACAAAGACCCCTTTATCGTCAAAGTTCTTCTTCAGTCAAGAATTACCCTGATCGGGGATGAAATTCAATTACTCAGTTGATGCCCACTCAAAAGATTTTAAAAGTCGGAAACTCACTGGGGGTCACCCTGCCTTCCAGTTTGGTAAAAAGTTTATCGCTTAAGCCGGGGGATCAAGTGGAGGTACTTAACAATCTAAATAACTCCCTTACCCTGAATTTTATAGACAGCCACCAGCTCAGCTTAGGTCTTTCATCGATAAAAAAAGCGGCAAAAAAACTTATATAATCAAATCGTTCGAGTAAAATAATCTATGACGTTTTCCAAACCACAAAAGATTTCTTTCGCCATTCTAATTCTGACTCTCATCTCACTTTACATAATCCTACCCACCAAATTGGGAAACTTTTCTATGCCTCGAATAAACTTCAAGATTGGTAATCTAGACTTTTCAAAAGAAATTGAACTTAAGCAAGGCCTGGATATCAAGGGGGGTTTACAGGTAGTTCTAAATGCGGACATGAAAGACATCGCTGGTGGTGATCGAACCTCTGCCCTGGAGTCACTCAAAGAAGTCATCGGACGTCGCGTTGACCTCTTCGGAGTCTCGGAGTCTGGTGTCAAAACTGCCATATCGGGAAACGATTATCGTCTAATCTTAGAGCTTCCTGGGGTGACGGACCCCGAGCAAGCTCTCACTTTGATTGGCCAGACAGCCAAAATGGTTTTTGCTCTTCCCATATACACTCCCGGGGCTACCGCTACCGACTCTGCTACACTGACCGGTTTTGAGCCGACAGACCTTACCGGTGCCGATCTTGCACGGGCTCAAGTTACTTTTGAGTCGGAAGATCGTAGTCCTGCCGTCTCCATTACCTTTAAGGACTCCGGTAAAAATAAATTTTCTCAACTCACCAAAGAAAACATCGGTAAACCGGTTGCCATCCTATTGGACGGGTATCCCATTACCATGCCTACTGTCCAAGCCGAAATTGACAGTGGTAATGCTGTGATCACCGGAAAGTTTTCCACCGAAGAAGCTAAATCCCTTGCCATTCAGCTCAATGCGGGAGCTCTGCCGGTCCCGGTTTCTATCCTTAGTCAGAAAAACATTCCGGCCACCCTCGGGGCTGACTCCATCAAGAAAAGTGTTACCGCCGGCGCCATCGGCCTCTTTATGGTTATCTTTTTTATGGTTGCTTACTACGGCAGGATGGGTTTTATTGCCTCTATCGGTCTTGTTTTATACGGAATCTTTACCTTGACTCTTTACAAACTTATTCCGGTAGTTTTGAGTCTTCCTGGCATTGCCGGCTTTCTCCTTTCGGTTGGCATGGCGGTCGATAGCAACATTTTGGTTTTTGAAAGATACAAGGAAGAAATAAGGGCAGGGAGAGACTGGCGAGTAGCTCTGGAGCTGGCATTCGGCCGGGCCTGGGACTCCATCAAAGACGCGAACACGGCTACTATTATCACCGGATTAATTCTATTTAATCCACTGGACTGGAGTTTTTTAAATACTTCCGGTTCTGTTAGAGGCTTTGCCTTAACCTTAATTCTTGGAATCTTTATTTCTCTTTTCACAGGCATCGTGGTCACCAGGAATCTACTCCGTCTTTTCTTCAAAGACAAACCACGAACCAACAACAAATAACTAATAACTACAAACTCTTAACCCAATATGAACTGGATGAAATACCTCTCGCTTTATTTCCTTATCTCCGCCATCGTCATCCTTCCTGGCATCTACTCCCTCGTGCGATTCGGGCTCAAACCGTCCATAGAGTTTACCGGTGGCTCCCGTTTTACTCTGGTACAGTCAAAATCAACTCCAGACACAATTCTTCAATCATTCAAAGAATACACACCCGTTCTCGAGAGCTCAGACAACAACAGTTTAACTATAAAGTCAAAAGAAATATCCCAGGAATCGGTTCAAAAAATTCTTGAAACGCTCAAGCCGGACAGCCCGGAAATCAAACTTACTGATTTCGAAACCATCGGTCCCGCCCTCGGCAAAGAAACCATCAAAAAAACAGCCAACGCTTTGATCATCGCCTCTTTTCTCTTATTGGCCTACATTAGTCTGGCCTTCAAACAATTAAAGTACGGCATTTGTGCCGTCTTGGCCATGTTTCACGATACAGCCGTTCTATTGGGATCATTTTCTTTGCTCGGTTATTTCTGGGGGATAGAGGTTGACCTCCTATTTGTTACCGCCATCTTAACGATTCTCTCTTTCTCTGTTCACGACACCATTGTCGTCTACGACCGGATAAGGGAATTAAGCCATAAACACAAAAACACCGACTATGTTTCGTTGATCAATCAGGCTGTCACCGAAACCATGGCCAGATCTCTAAACAATTCATTGACTATTATTTTTATGCTCCTTGCCATGTTCCTTATTGGTGGTGAAACTACTAAATATTTTTCCCTGGCTCTTCTCATCGGTACCATTACCGGAACTTACTCCTCAACCTTTACCGCCGCTCCGCTTCTCATCTTCTGGGAAAAGCATTTTTCCAAGAATAAATGATACAATTCCCGACAGTACTTTATCAAATTAGGAGGTCGAATGCCCACAATTTACTTTGAAATCATCGGTTGGGTCGGGACGATTGCCATCATGGTTGCTTATTGGTTAGTCTCCATCGGCAAAATCTCTCCGGTTTCCAAAACCTACCAGCTTCTTAACCTGTTCGGTGCCGGCTTTGTGATTATAAACGTAGTTTTTCATGGGGCTCTTCCCTCGGTTGCCCTCAACACCATCTGGTTCTTTATCGCCCTCTTTGGACTTTTCCAAAAGTCCAAAAAATGAGATCCTTCCCCCGTTCCATCGGGGGATTTTTATAATTCTATGTGGTTGCCAGATAATAAGGAGGTTCTGGGGCTTTGGCAGCAAAAGGTGAAACCATGCCCACCAAGTAAGGTAGTTCACGTCCTTTATCCCCGGGCAAATCACAGCCCAAACCACCAACCCAGATGTCAGGATGGACCATAAAAGCCGTTACCAGGTTCGGGATACCGACAGGTCCCCCTCCAGTTTTAGAAACATAAGCAAAAGTATGGTAGTTGGGATAATCAAGTTTTTGGCTGATTTCTAAACTGACTTTGTCTATCATGGCATTTATCTCTGCCATCGCCGCCAGCACCGTTGCTTGAGAATCCACTACGCACTCCGTAAAGACTACCGGTCTGGTTACCCCATCTGGAGACAGTATTCTGGTAATATCCGGTGGTGCGATGCAAACGGGAGACGGCAGTCGACTGGTATCTTCTCGGTAATAGGACATTTGCATGGGGTTCAATCGTACCTTGAGATGGTCGGTTAGTTCGCGTCCAAGTCTCGTACCGCTCTTCAGAATTGGAATTACGGATACTTCGTGTGGGTTTGGGAAGGTTGTGGAAAAGATTCTTCTCAGCCTTTTCAGAGCCAGTCTGCATTCTTCCTCGGTAACTATTGTTATCGCTTCCTCAGGTGTTCTGGCCTTCTCGATTTTATTTGTTCCGGAACCATGTAATTCTTTTTCTGATATCGTCATTCCTCATTCTACTCCAAGGGATCCAAGAACCCCAAAGCATCATAAATAGTCTTGCTTTTGGTATGGAGCATTAGCTCCAACGCCTTAGGGGTGTCGAGATCTTGGTTCATAATATCGACAAACTTTGTTTTTCCGGTAGCGCGAAGTTTGCCAACCAAACCCCTTAACCTTTTTTCTGCCATGGCCAATTCCTCCTCTCTGTACTCCCAATTTTCTCGATAATGATGAGACAAAAGTAAAAAGCGAACTGCATTGGCAGAGTATTTTTCCAATAAACGGGAAACCATTACCAAATTGCCTTTTGACTTACTCACTTTTTCCCCTTCATAGAATACTTGTCCGGTGTGTATCCAATACTTTGCAAACGGAATTTTTTCCGTTGAGCCTTCACTTTGAATTATTTCCGCTTCATGGTGAGGAAAAACCAAATCCTTTCCTCCTCCGTGAATATCTATCTGTTTCCCCAGAGAGCCGATGCTCATAGCAGAACACTCAATATGCCACCCCGGCCTACCTTTTCCAAAAGGACTTTCAAATGATGGTATGTGTATTTGCTGGTGTGGCTCGGTCGCCCTCCACAGAGTAATGTCAAGCGGGTTTCTCTTGTTAGGGTTATTAACGTCCTCCTCGAAGTTCTTTGCCATTTTTAGCATCTGAGCTTCTGTTAGCCTGGAAAGCTTCCCATAGCCCTTTTTCTTTGTAATGTCCAAATAAACACTATTGTTGTGTGAATAGGCAATTCCTCTTTCTAAGAGTCGCTGGATCAAGGAAACCATTATCTCAATACTCTCGGACGCTTTCAGGTAATGTGTGGGTGCCGTCCAGTTTAGGTCTTGCATATCCCTCAAAAACTTTTCTGTCCAAAAAGTAGCCAGGTCAGACCAGGAAATGTTTTGTATTCGCGCCCTCTCCAGAATATCCCCGTCTCTATCATTAATATCCGTAATATTTTGCGAATATATCACCTCATACCCACGAAGTTTAAGAAATCGGATTAATGCATCAAAGCTGATGTATGTAAATGCATGTCCCAGATGGGTTGTGTCATACGGAGTAATCCCACAGACATATATCGTGACCTTTTTAGGAATAATTGTTGAGAACACACCCATCTTTCGGGTGAGAGAGTTGTAAATATACATACCAAAAACTAGTATATTACTTTCACCAAAAAACACTAAGTTGAGTCACGATCCACCTCACCACCTGGCTCGATTTTCGAACTCTTGGTCGCAAACGATAGAACTTAGAGTTTATCCAAAACTATATTTTGCCAATAAATAGCAGAATCAAAGCCACTACAGTCATAGCTGCAAAGATAGCTACAGTCTTAACAAATAGATTGATTGCCTCTTTTTTCTTACCGTCAATAAATAGCAGAAGGGGTTGGTAGAAAAACATGAACGCCATTACTACCACGGACAGGGTAAGTACCGATAAAAATACAATTGGAGCAAAAAAAGTATCAGGCTTATTCTTTAGAGGCTGAGTCGCGAACGTCAGGGTCGTAACGACGAATATTATGTAGGTTAATGCCCCAAAGGCATTAATAATAGGATTCTTAGACATAATGTTAAGTATACTAAATTGGCTCGCAAGATAGGTTTTTCGAAACCTTACCTCACCGGTTTATTGCTATCCGGTCTTTCCTAGTTCCGCAATTCTGGTCAATAAATACTCCCGGTTATTTTTTTTGGTATCCTCCAATACTTCTTCGAATAATTCTTTAAGAACTTTTCCGATAATTGGCCCGGGGGTTACGTTAAGTACTTTCATTACATCTAGTCCGTTCACTACCATATCATTTATTTCCATCGGTTCGAAGAGCTGTTCTCCGATCCGCTTTTGGAGTTCCATAAATCTCCAGCTGGTTGTTTTGGCACCACTGCCCTTACGGTCGGCAATGCGTAGCATCACCATGTCATTAATATTCTCTTTGCCCACCTTACGGATCAGGCGTCGAATGGCACTGTCGGTCATATCCGGCTGGTAAGCAAACATGTGCCATCGAACCAATGTCTCGATTTTATCGATTTGTTTTCGGTTAAATTTGAGTCTCTCCGTAATTTCTTTTATCATCCTCGCCCCGATTACTTCATGGCCGTAGAACGTCACCATTCCCTTTGTCGGCTGGGTATATCCACAACTGGCACAAGTAGTCATTTCCTCGGACAAATCCCGGTACATCTTGGCACATTTTCGGCACTTAAATCTCTGGCTTCTCGGCTTTCCTATATCATGTACAAAGGTAGCCAAGCGGATGATCGGGTCGGTTGATGGACACTCGGCCAGAGCCTCCAGCATATGATCCAAGACCGACAGTTTGTGGTGTCCACCCTGCACCACACCACGACCCTCCATTACTTCCGGCATGAAGTGGTCCATCAGCCCCGTTGAAATGAGCAGTCTTACCCCATCTGCCGGATAGTTAGATCCAAGGATTTTCAGAAACTCTTCTCTGATTCTCTCCTTGCTGATTTTTTCCAGAAGTACCGATTTTTCACCAATCGCAGTCAACGTGTTTTCCTCAATCAAAAACCCCAGTCTGGCGGCAAACCTGATCGCCCTCATCATTCGCAGTGCATCTTCGTTAAAGCGGATACGAGGATCTCCTACGGCTCTTATCAAACCATTTTCAAAATCTCTCAGTCCATCCACCATATCCACCAGCTCATATTCTCCTTTTGAGTTTTTGGGTTTTTGAGTTTTTGTGTTTTTTATTCCAATTACTATCGCATTTATCGTAAAATCCCTTCTGGTGACATCTTCATCCAAAGTTTTTCCCCAAGACACATTGTCTGGGCGCCGATAATCGGAATACTCTTTCTCAGATCGGTATGTCGTTACCTCGTAAAGTTCCTCAATGCCATTGATGGTTACATTAAAAGACACCGTCCCAAAATCATTGTTATAAAATGGGCTGTGCATCCTCAACACCTCCAAGCTCTGTTCGGGCGTTGCGTTAGTTGTGAGATCACAGTTTTCCGGAACCTTTCCCAAAATCAAATTTCTCACCCCACCACCTACTAAATAAATCTCGAACCCAGCCTTTTGGTATTCATCAAATGTATTCTTTAGTGGTTCTGGAATCAGTGAAACCTCATCTGGTAATAGCTGTCTGGTGTACACGCTTAAATCTTATCACGCTGAATCATGTAGAATAGCCTCGTAGTGATTATATTAAAGGACATAATTTTCGAGTTGGAAAAAAACGGCAATTCGGTCGATAAGATCCGTCTTGCCGGAGTCTATAAATATGTTCGCAACGCTCACTCTGGTCAGGTAAGACAGACAGGGGATCCTCTCTTCACTCATCCAGTCACCGTCGCTTACTACTTGGCTTCTTGGGGTTTGGATCAAGTCACCGTTGAAGCAGGTTTACTCCATGAGGTCATCGAAACATCAAAAGTAACTCTCAAAGATGTGGAATGGGTTTTTGGTGAAGAGTGTGCCCGGTTGGTTGACGGTGTTGCCCGCGTCGGACAGGTTAAGCTCAGAGGCAGTCGAGACGAAGAGTTTTTGGAAAATCTGCGCAGAATGTTCGTCGCCATGGCCCAAGATATCCGGGTGGTCATTATTCGGTTAGCAGACCGACTACATAATATTTCTACCTTAGATGCGGTTCCCATCTCCAAACAAAAAAGAATCTCTCTCGAAACCTTAGAGGTCTACGCCCCCCTTGCGGACAGGTTGGGCATGGGTAAGTTAAAAGGGGACTTGGAAGACTCGGCCTTTCCTTATGTTTATCCGGAAGAATACAACTGGTTAGTTACCATCGCCAAACCGCACTTCAAATATTCCGAAGATAACATTCTGGAAACAATTAACCGCATTCGGCAACAATTGGCCAAGCATGGAATCAAAGCCCATACCGAATATCGTCTCAAACGTAAATACAGTTTGTTTCGCAAACTACTCAGGCCGGAAATCAATCGTGATATTAGCCGGATCCACGACTTAATGGCCATCAGGATCATCACCGAAGACACCGCCTCATGTTACTCCACTCTTGGCATAATTCATCAATACTGGAAACCGGTTCCCTTCTTAGGTATTTCCGATTTCATTTCCCAGCCAAAACCAAACGGCTATCAATCTATCCATACCAAGGTTTTCGACAACCGGGGCAATATCGTAGAAGTACAGATTCGTTCCGAAGAAATGCATTTGCAGGCCGAGTTTGGCGCCGCCGCTCACTTTGCCTATACCAGAGCCAAACATGAAGGTGCCTCGGATGAGAAACTTGAGAAGGGAACCGCCTTCACCATTTCGGAAAAAATGGCTTGGGTTAAACAGCTGGCCGGTTGGCAGCAACAGGTCGTTGGTGTCAAAGAGACTTTATCTGATTTTCATCTTGATGCGCTTTCTCACCACATTTATGTATTCTCTCCCAAGGGGGACGTCTACGATCTTCCCGAAGACGCAACTCCTGTCGACTATGCGTTTAATGTGCATTCTAACCTGGGGTTTTATATCCAGTCGGCCAAGATAAACGATAAAATTGCCTCCGTCGATGCCAAGCTTAAGAGCGGAGACGTGGTGGAAATAATCAAAACAAAGAAACCCAAATTACCGAACAGAAACTGGTTGCGGTTTGTCAAAACTCACAAGGCCAAGTTGGAAATTAAAAAAGCCCTCGAGAAGGGTACTGGGGTATAAAATGGACTAACTTGATGAAAAAATACCCCAAACTCCCAAGATTACTTCTCGACGCTTTTTCTCTCCTGGGAATTTGTTTATTTTTTGTTCTTTCGCCGGTCATTGGCAAGGTACCGGGCTCTAGCCAACCGGCGGTCAAAGCTGCATATGTTACAGAGCCAAACCTGCCCGTCCAAACCGGCGTCAGTGCTCCGAACCTGACCGCCCAGGGAGTTTTTATCATGGATGTGGACACTGGCACAATCCTCTATGACAAGAACCCGCACTTGCCTCTAAAGCCGGCATCTCTGACAAAAATAATGACAGCCCTCATCGCCATGGATTATTTCCAAGATGACTCGGTTCTCAAAGTAGTCAACGGTCAATCATCGCTTGGAAATACAGCCGACTTGATCAAGGGTGATGAATTGACCGCCTTAGATTTATTTTATGCCCTACTTGTTCCATCGGGAAACGATGCCGCGGTTACTCTGGCAGAGAACTACCCCGGCGGCTATCGGATCTTTTTGGAAAGAATGAATCAAAAAGTGGGGGAGCTTGGTCTCAAGAATACTCACTTTGTGAACGTCTCCGGTGTCGAAAGCCCGGATCACTACACCACTGCCTACGACATCGCCATGATAGCGAGAAAGGCTCTCGCCAGGCAGCGTTTTGCCACCATCGTTTCTACAAAAAGCATTACCCTCCGGAGTCTAAAAGGACATCTCTATCCCCTTACTTCCACTAACGTACTTCTGGAACAACCCGGCATTCTCGGTGTCAAGACCGGATGGACCCCAGAGGCGGGAGAGTGTTTGGTAATACTGGCCGAGAGAGACAGTCACCCAATATTAATCAGTTTACTCAATAGTAAAGATCGTTTCGGTGAAGGGGAAAAACTGGTCAAATGGGCCTACTCCAACTTCACCTGGCAATAATCATTTCTTCTCTATCCACTCGTTCCTCACCGCCGACACGTAGGCCGTAAAACCTTGATCCCCTAGGAATACAAAAATTGGCATAGCGTATTTTTGGTTCTCATTTGAGTCATAATATCCCAAGAAGACTCTTCGGATTTTGACTTCTCCGGATCTCGGACCAATAGGAGTGACAAACCCACCTCCTCCCGAAAGTTCATCCCAAGCCTCCTCACCTGTCTTTACCGGGTATGTCGAATTCTTGGCGTAGTCAATGTTAGTGTATTCATAGTCCATATACACAACTTTCTCGCTTTGGATCTTCGACCCGCTTACCACTACACGTATTAAACCCTTGCTCGGATCTGTCCGGTAAAACGGGTAACTTGCTTTAATTTCTTTTGTTTTGCTGTTTGGATCAATCTCATCAATATTTTTCCTAAACAAGTCCAATTGAACAAAATCAGCATCGGACAGGGAGAGAGCGGAAACCAATTTAGCTGCGTCATTTTTCAAATACGTTACTTTTTCAACTCCGACAGCGTCGTCGTTCAGGAGCCCAATTCTTTTTATATAATTCTCTGTCTCCGTTATCACTTGTTTGTCAGACTGAAAATTACCCATTGTAGCCAGTGCCGGGTTGTTTTGCCACTGGCGTGAGAGGACAAAGTGCCCGGAAATAATATTCATCTCCAGCTTCGAGCTAAGTTGGTCTTGATTGGTCCAAATATAATCCGTTTCTGTTGGCTGAAAGGGTTTAAAGAGAAACCCAAGAGCTGTAGCTGTGTCTACTGCCGTATCTGCATCAGCAAAGCCGCTTCTCTTGGTCGGAGCCCAATAGACTCTCATGCGGTCAGGGAAAGCAGGTATTACCCCGGTCGGTAGTTCCAAAGACATCTTTGGTCTATCTTTACTCGCCGGGAAATTGAGCTCGGATAAAACTCCAAAGCTTGCCCCAGCCGGAGGCAGGGGAGGAGGGTTAAGTAGCTTGTAGTAGTCCAGAGCGGCCACCCCAATGTACCAAAGGATAGTGATTCCGACGAACCCAATAGCCCCCCACTTTATTGCCTTTCTTGCCACCACAGATGCTTCGGTTAGTGTAGCCATAGTCTTAATAAAGTATACTATCCATATGGCCGATACGCACGTCAGAACTAGAAATGCCCCTTCACCCACCGGTGTCCCCCATGTAGGGAATACTCGCACAGCACTTTTTGATTACCTTTTAGCCAAAAAATATGGTGGAGAATTTATTTTGCGTATCGAAGATACCGACCAAGATCGCTTTGTTCCGGGTTCCATAGAAAAAATCTACCAAATTCACGATCTTCTTGGTCTGGTGCGTGACGAAGATCCTGTGGTGGGTGGGCCTTTTGGTCCATACATTCAATCTCAAAGGCTGGAGATTTATCAAAAATATGCCAGTCTTCTTGTCGGCATAGACGCCGCCTATCCCTGTTTTTGTTCTGAGGAAAGATTAAAGTCACTTCATGAAAAAGATCAGTTTGCCAAATACGATCGTTTTTGTCGAAAACTTACCAGTGAAGAAGCCCAAAGGAAAATTGCAGCAGGTGAACCGTACGTCTTACGAGTCAAACTTCCTGAAACCGGTTTCACTATTTGGCACGACCTTGTTCAGGGAAAACTTAGTCTACCCAATAATGAATGTGACGACAAGGTAATAATGAAAACGATCGGCATACCTACCTATCACCTGGCTGTAGTCATCGATGACCACCTCATGAAGATCAGTCATGTGCTTCGTGGAGTCGAGTGGATGGCCTCCACCCCGGTACATTTATTTCTTTACGAAGCACTCGGCTGGCAACCTCCCACTTTTGCCCACGTTCCACTGCTTCTTGGACCGGATAAAAGCAAACTCTCCAAGCGTCACGGAGCCAAATCTGTCCTCGAATATGCCGAAGATGGTTACCTTCCGGAAGCCATTAACAACTTCCTTTTTTATCTTGGCTTCTCTTACAAAGACAATTCTGAGATGCTTACCCTCGATAAAATGGTCGAAATATTTGATGAAAAGAAAATTCAAAGACAAAACGCTATCTTTGATATCCAGCGTTTAAATTACCTCAACAGCCAATGGATCAAAAAAATGCCCATAGAAGATTTATTCTTAAGATTAAACACTTACATCCCGGCTGATTGGAATGATGAGAAGGTCAAGCAAATCCTGGCTTTAGTCAAAGAAAGGATGTTTACTTTGAGGGACTTTGCCCCGGCGGCGGAATATTTCTTTACGGCTCCAGTAGTCAGTGTCCAGTCTGTCTTGGATCAGTCCGGCCATTCAGAAAAAGAAACTGTGTCTTGGTTTGAGACGGTCAAATCGGTTATCAAAGATATCTCGGACTTTAATTCGACAGTTCTCCATGATGAGTTGGCCAAAGCCCAGGCCATTTCCGGCTTCTCTCCCAAAGAAGCTTTTATGTCACTCCGTGTGGCCATCTCGGGCCGTTCTGTCACCCCGCCACTCTTTGACTGCATGGTAATTTTAGGCAAAGACGAAACTCTCAAGAGATTGTCCGCCATTATTTCTTGATCTTATGGCCACTACCAACCTACTTAAGTCGATTGAAAAGCTCGAGAAAAGGTCGTCTACACTCAGGCGCAAACTTCTGCGCCATTCGGCATCCAAAAAATTTTTTACCAAATCAAGTTTAATCGCTCACCGTCTGCGCCAAAGATCCAGCCAGATTCTTGCCGGTGCCGGACTGATTGGAGCCATCCTTACCATGCCGGCTCCTCCAAACCTTTCTATCGCCGGGCAGCTACCCGACTCTACTCAGAACCAGCCAATTGAAAATAAGCTTACAGTCAGGCAAAAATTAATGACCGGTTTACAGGAGTTACTACCTCACCAGCCGACCAAGCTTACTCCAGAGTCGGCCGAAAAAGTTGAGAGGGTCATCTTTGAGAACACCGGTATTATCGCCAAAGCCGTTTTGGAAGATCAGTCACTCAATCACCAGCTAGGCTATATCGGTTTTGAACAGCATTTGTTTCGTTTTCCGGGTGATTCTTTAGCCCAGCACGATGAAATACAGGAGGCTGGTATAGCGCCGGGTCGAGGAGCTTTTGGCTACTTCGCCAAAGACTCAGGTAGCTTCACCACTCGCGAATACCAGAGAGAGAAATATTACTGTGTGGTCCAAACTTTATATCTCGAAAGTTGGAATCGCGACCACAAGTTTCTCAAGGACTGGTATGCTTTTCGGAAAATGATCGTCATCAATCCGGTGAACGGTTTAGCTGTTGTCTGTGACATTGGTGACGCCGGCCCGGCCGACTGGACGGGGAAACAGTTTGGTGGCTCTCCGGAAACTATGCAATACTTGGATTTAAACAAGGGTCCGCGGAAAGGTCTGGTACTCATGCTTTTTATAGACGATCCCGATAATAAAGTCCCTCTCGGCCCAATAGTCAATTAAAATATTAATTATTAGTCATCTGGGAACCGAAATCTGAAAACTGAGATCTAAAACACATGGCAATACTTTTTTACGACCATCTCGTCGCCAAGTCTGAAATCGAGCAACTGCTGGCCGAAATTGACGAAGCGGAAAACCAAAAAGGTAAGACTGTACAGCTTATCGATGACATTATTTTCCAGGGTATAGTCGGTTTTATTTTGGAAAAACTGGAGCCGCACCATCATCATGTTTTTTTAACAATTGTTCACGAAAGACCATATGACCCTGAGATTATTTCCTATTTAAAGTTGCATGCCGGTTCCGATATCGAAGAGAAGATTCGCAGTGAAGCCGACCAGTTGGTCAAAATGATTCTTCGCGATCTTCAAGTGGAATAGGACGCAATCTATACAAACAAGTTCATCAGTGCTACCCTAATAGTTATGAAAGACGAAAAATGCCCCAAGTGTGGTTCCCCCCTCGGAGAAATAGTGGAGACACCTTCAGGAAAAAGACTTCAGCGATGTTCCACCGGTAGTTGGAACAAAGAGACGAAAAAGTCCGAAGGCTGTGACTACGTTAAGTGGCTGGAGGTCGAACCCCAGACCCTAGACGAAAAATGCCCCAAGTGTGACTCTCCTTTGATACTTCAAGTCACCCGTTTTGGTAAAAAGATGAAAAAGTGTAGTACCAACGTTTGGAACAAAGAAACCAAAACCTCGGAAGGTTGTGATTATGTCGAGTGGATCAACGGTACCACCGAAAAGCTGGACGAAAAATGCCCACAGTGTGGCGAACCCTTGGTTCTCTTTACCACTACCGCCGGCAAGCGTCTTAAAAAGTGCTCTACTTCCGGCTGGGATCGGGAAGCCAAGAAAGCCACCGGTTGTGACTACGTACAGTGGCTCAAGGGTAACTTCAACGCTCCCGCCAACGGGGAAGAGTTCCTTCCACCTGAGGATATCTTCTAAGTCCACCACCACTCCAACCTTATTCTTGGCATGACAAAAGAAATAATTGGTGCAACAATGAAGTAGTGCAGAAAAGATCAGACACTTCCATTGACCGACTCTCCCAACGGGTGACCCATTATATTGGTACTACTACCTCTATCCTGATTCATACTCTTCTTTTTGCCGGCATTTTCTCCCTGCGTTTCTTTGGTTCTTCCACCGAAGAAATACTCTTGATTCTTACCACGGCGGTCTCCCTGGAAGCTATTTATCTGGCCATTTTTATCCAGATGACTGTCAATCGTACCACCGAGAGCCTGGCTGGTGTCGAGCGTGATATTGACGACATTCAGGAGGACATCGATGACATTCAGGAAGACGTCAGTGAGGACACCACCGACGAGGTGGACATGGTCTCCGTTCTCAAAGACATGGAGTTGAGGCTGCGGGAGCTCCAAAAGGACATCTCCACCCTCCAGAAACAAAGCAAAAGTTGACTTGCTTGTGCCTATAGGATAGAATCTCCCTATTCTAGGTTCCTTAATAAATGAGCCTGTTTCAGGAGGTTTTTCATGAAATTCCCCAAGATTCTGCTTATTCCTATCTTGTTGTTGATCTTGTTGGTCGGCTGCGGCCCTCGTCCGGAAACAGGTGAAATTGGCTTCAAGGTTCCGACTGTTTCAGACAAGGGCTTCGCCACTTTCCACGATCCGGCGGAGGTTGGACAGCTTTCCATCTCGGTCTCGCTTTACTCTAGCTTCGAGATGGACAAGGAAGCTCGTATCTATGTCGACAATACCGGCCCCTACTCTTGTTGGCTGTCGGCAGGCATTACCAGCCCCTGCAACAACGTCCCTCTCTCCCAGCCTGGAGTTCATACTCTTCGAGCCGAAGTTGACAAGATGAACGGTGAGGTCGTTTCAACCGAAATCTCGGTCGAGTGGGTACCTTACAGCCCGATTGAAAGCTTCGCTCTCAATCTTGCTGGTAGAATGGGTATCCAGAGCCCTCAGCTAGGCTTCAACGTCATTGTCTTTATTTTTGCATCGCTTCTCGTTGTCCTTTTTCTCGCCCTCAAATCCAGCAAGGAAGGTGCAGTGGTTTTTTCCGTTCTGGTGTTGCTGGGTATCGTCTTCTTTGCACCTCCAGATATATCAGCACTGATTGTTGAGGGTCTTTACGGGGTGGCTGGGGGAATTATCTTCATCTACCTGATCAAAGCCTTCTTCGACCGTATGCGACATCTCACTTTCATGCATGTCCCCGGAAAGTTCACCGGTGCCTATGCAGGTGCTGGTGGCGAAGAGGGAGCGAGTGTTGTGCGGGAATTGGGAAATGCTGGACAAAGAACTATCAGCGCCTCTGAAGACCAAACATATCTGCCTGGTTATGACGAGTCGGAATATCTACCTGGTGATGTTATAACACCACTAAGACTACCACCTGGTCGTCGCAGACGGTAGAGTCACTCTATGCCGCTTCACCCCTCATCTTTATGGTGAGGGTTTTTCTTACCAATTTTCCCTCAAATGATCCATCGCAAACTTCAAGTCTCCCCTCACTTTTTTTCTGGGATTGAAGATTCCTTGAGGGTCAAAAATATTTTTGACCTGCTCAAATAACTTCACCATCTCTTCTCCAAACATCTGGCTTAAATAAGGTGTTCGGATCAGTCCATCATTATGTTCTCCGGTAATGGATCCTCCGTTTTCCGTAATTACTTTGTAGACTCTCTCCGCAATTTCGGGGATAGCGGTTCTCACTACTGGGTTTTTGATATCCACAATCGGGATAATATGAAAGTTTCCCTCACCCACATGTCCGGCAACGGTAAAGATAAACTCCGGGTGTTCTGCCAAGATACTGGTTACTTTCGGCAGTACATCCTGAACTTTCTGCGGGTCAATCACAAAATCATCAATAAAAGGAGCTGTGTGCTTGTCTCTGATTTTATTCCTTAGCAAATTAAAACTTTCTCGTCTAACCAGCCAGTACTTCTTTGCCTGGTCGCCCACCGCCACTTGGGTTTTTAGGTTTAGTGGTTTCAAACTCATCAGCAACTCGTCGACTTTGGTTTTCAATTCCTCTTGAGTTTCTCCGGCAAAATCAATCTGCAAAATCAGTTTGGGTAGGCGCCCCAAAGCCATCATGACAAATGCCGGCAAGAAGGCCAGTCCTGCTTGGATCATTCCTGATATCCCTAGTTGTTTAGCGAACTCAGGAAAATATCTCAACGCCAGTTTTAGGGTATTATCATCATAAGATTCAAAACTCTCCGGCCCCAAAGGTAAAATTTTTCTGATGATTTCTCCCAGGTGATCCATGCTTGGTAAGAATATCACTACCATTCGGTGATTTTTTTGCACCGGCACCAAGCCAATTTCGGCCGAAAGCATCAGTCCCAAAGTACCCTGTGCTCCCACCCAAAGTTTGGTCAGGTCAAATATCCCTGATTCGATATCCCAAACGTCCCACAGGTTATACCCGGCAGAGTTTTTGTGAACCGTGGGTTTTGCTTTGTGAATCAACTCCTGATTATCCAGTATCAATTTATATACTTTCCGGTAAGTTTCTCCCTCAAAGTCTTTCTGGTTCGTTTTTGTCTCCAGTTCGTTTTTGTTCAGAGGTCTTACCTCATAGGTATTTCCGTCTGAGAGCACCACTTTAATTTTCCGTACATATTCCTGAGTCTTGCCATACTTCAATGATTTCTCACCACCGGAATTATTATTCACAATTCCTCCCATGGCACAGATCGATTTGGATGCCGGATAGGAAGGGAAGAGTAGTCCCCGTTTCAGAGTTTCGATCTCAAAGTCGCGGTAAAACACTCCCGGCTCGGTGACGGCTGACTCTTCTTGAACTGTCGGAAGATGGTTAAAGTATCTAGAAAACTCCACGATAATCGAGTCATTTAGTGGTCCGCCGGACATATCGGTTCCGGCCGCCCGTCCGGTGAGAGATAGGGCAGGGTATCTCTGTTTATTTCTGGCTACGATTTTCACCAACCTTTCGACATCCTTTTGGTCTTTAGGAAAAACTACCACCTCGGGCTTCACTTCAAAAAGGCTGGCATCATGGCTATATTCTTTCAGTGTTTCCTCACCATGTTCCACTTCTCCATCTATCCGGCTCTTGATCTCTTCAAGTAGCTCTGTTTTCATTTACTTTCGGGAGATAACTTTCTTGACCGCCTCCTTGATAGCATTCTTACCCATACCATACTTTTCGATGATGTCTTTCGGGCTTCCTGATTCGGCAAAGGTATTTTGTAGTCCAACAAACTCCATCGGAGCCGGTCTCTTTAGTGCCAGCAGTTCAGCGATGGCCCCTCCTAGTCCACCCATCACCTGATGATCTTCCACACTGACGGCGCAACCTGTCTTTTCAATGAGGTCAAGCACTCCTTCCGAGTCCAGTGGTTTAATAAAGGCGACATTGGCCACCAACACATTTATTCCTTCGCTTTCCAGTTCTTTTCCGGCCAGCATAGCGTAATAAAGCATGTGTCCTGTGCCAAAGATGGTGCACTGAGGGTTTTCTGTTACCCAGAAAGTTTGAATTTTTTTATCAAATGGAGTTTCTTCAGTGGTCATGACTACCGATTTATCCCGGCTAAATCGAAGATACACCGGTCCGTCAATCGTGGCAGACATGATGGTCGCTCTTTTACTCTCATGGCTGTCACAAGGGACAATCACTTCTATATCCGGCCAGCACCGTGTAATGGCGATATCTTCGGTTGCTTGATGTGTTGCTCCATCAGGTCCGGTCATAATTCCGCTATGATGCCCGGCTATTTTTACGTTGGAGTGATTGTAAATAATTGTAGTTCGAATCGTTTCCCAGTTTTTTCCCGGAGAAAAAGTCGCGTAGGAGGACATAAAGGGAATTTTTTTACTGACACCTAGGCCGGCCGCCATCGCCGCCATGTTTTGCTCGGCCACTCCGCACTCAAAAAATCTCTCCGGAAATTTCTTGGAAAACTCTTCTGTTCTGGTGGACTCATTGAGATCAGCCGTCAAAACAACCACCGCCGGGTTAGTTTCCCCCAAATATACCAGTCCGGTTCCAAAGCCGTCTCTGGTGGCTTTCATCTCGGCCGCCTCCTCGAACATTGTTGGATTTAGTTTTAGGGCTGGGTTAAGCATTTTCTTTATTGATGTTCACTTTCTATTTTTCCTTGTAACGTCCTTAGGTCTGCCAGTGCGGTTTTTGCCTGATCACCTTTTGCCGGCGAGCCGGCTACCTCACCGACATCCGGTGGCGCTCCGTGCCAGAGATAGTTATTTTCCATGAAGCTTACGCCTTTTCCCGGTATGGTGTGAGCGATAATCACCGTTGGTTTGTTAAAAATCGCCTTTGCTTCACGGACTGCATCTACAAAAGTTCGGATATTATTCCCATCTACCTCCAAGACGTGCCACCCAAACGCTTCATATTTTTCCCGTAATGGCTCAAGAGGCATTATGTCCTCGGTAAAGCCATCGATCTGGATATTATTTCGGTCTATGATCACCGTCATGTTATTTATTTTATTTTTCCCTGCAAACATGATTGCTTCCCAGGTGTTTCCTTCTTGGTGTTCGCCATCGGAAGTAATACAATAGATATAGTGATCTTTGTTGTCCAGTTTAGCGGCCAGAGCATAGCCAATCGCTTGCGAGATACCCTCACCCAATGGTCCGGACGTCGTTTCTACACCATCCAAGGCTGTCCGGTGCGGGTGCCCCTGCAGTCTGGAGTTCAATTTTCTTAATGTCTTCAGTTCTTCAATTGGGAAGTATCCGGCCATCGCCATCACCACGTAGCGAATGGGACAGATATGCCCGTTGCTAAGAATCAGCCTGTCTCTATCCGGCTTGTGGGGGTCCTTGGGGTCATGGTTCAAGATATGGAAGTAAAGCGCTACAAAAATATCCGCCATCCCAAGTGGTCCGGCGCTATGCCCCGACTTGGCTTCCAGCAGTGTTTCTATGACGAGCTCCCTGGCTTTGACAGCCTTTTCCTGCAGATCTAAAAGTTTTTCTTGCGTCAGATCGACGTCTAGGTTATCGACAATCATATTTTTAATATCATAATCAGGTCCGTTACATTTGACCCTAATTTATCTGTTAAGATTCCGTCGTCAACTTGCTCAAAAAAACTCGAACTGTCATCATTTTTTAGAAACTCTTGGGGATCTATGTTTTGCTTCTTGGCCTTTTCCCAAGTATGTTTGTCCGCAATAGCTCCTCCGAAATGATAATAGTCGATTCCGTCAGAATCAAACGATACTATCAGTGTATCATCCTCTATCGGCAAACTAGCCAGGACTAGCGCTTGGTTTCTACCCCCCTTGCCGCTTCCTACCACTTTTATGGTGGTTTCTCCTCCGGCCAGTAGTATTTTGCCGGGCGGTGTCTGTACCATCAGTTTCTTACCCATTTTCCTGGCATCTCCTTGGATTCTGTCGGAAAAAATAAAACTCTTCAAGCCCAGACTTCTAGCTTCTTTATTCATTGCTTCCAGGGCGGTCATGTTGCTGAGCAGGATAATTGTGTCGACATTTTCAAAGTACTCTGCCTCTTTGGGTAACTCCGTCAATGACGCTTCGGGTATATCAGATCGGCTTATTTCATATTTGTCTAAGATACTGAGGGCCTTTTTGATTGTCGAACTGTCTCGAACTGTAGGCCCGGAAGCGATCACCGACAAATCATTTCCGGGTACATCTGAGAATATCAAGTTTACTATCCTCGCCGGGAAGAGATGTTTGGCCAAGCCGCCACCTTTAACCTTGGACAGATGTCTGCGGACCACATTGATTTCGGAGATAGTCGCTCCGGAGTTGATTAGTTTGGCGGATACTTCCCGCAGCTTTCCCATTGGTAGAGAATGGGGGGCTTCAAACAAAGCCGATCCTCCACCGCAAACTACCACCAGCACCAAGTCCTTTTTCGTCATACCCACGGTTTCTTCCAGCACCTTTTCCGTAAAAGCTACGTTCTCTTCAGATGGTAGAGGATGGGTGCCAAGTGTAAAGAAAGTCCTCTTGAATTTTTTTGATACCGTGTCAATCACCCAGCCTTTGGTAAGTGAGACTCCAAGTTGGCTCTCGATGGAGCTCGAGACTTCGGCCGAACCCTTGCCAAATCCGATCAAAAATACTCTTTCAAATTTTGACAGCTTAATTCTTTTATTAGCTACTCTCAACACGCCATCTTCCAGATGGATTTTCTCGTGGAGCACTTTCTCCGGTTGGATTGCCTCCAGCCCTGCCTCTAGGATTCTTAAGGCAGTCTTTCTCCTCTCGGACGTAGCTATGGTTGAATAATTCTTAATGAGATTCATTTTCCAAAAAACAAATCATTAACCAACTGGGTCAGAGGGTCCACTCCTGGTCCAAAAGCCATTATCCCTCCCAAAGCTCCGGTAATTGTCAGTAATATCAAGCCGGTCAAGGCCAGCAGAACGAGCGTCCTTGGTCGAAAAATATTTTTGTTCAGTTCAGAAATATATCCCCACCAGTCAGACCTTTTTGTCATTGAGTAAATATCTTTATCAATCCATGTTATTAAATACGATAATGCTATCAGACCATAAACTATGGCGGTAGTCTGTGCAAATGTGGAATGCACTCGTACTATGCGCTCCGGAAACGAGTCGGCTATCAGCTTTCCAAACAAAATGGTGGGGATCGTTGCCAGAAATCCGATCACCAGCATTATGGCCTTAACATAGAACCAATAGCTTAGGCTCAACACTCTTTTAGATCTTACAAACTCGCCCAAACTATACAAGGTCAAGAGAGCAATCGGAAAATGAACGAGTATTGGATGAAGGTTCACATTTCCAGTTTATCATCATTTCCAGGTCGGCTTTCCGTACCCGTTCTCACTCCACTACCTGGTCAAGCTGTGACTTTACGAAATTGTCGTAGTACTTGATGACCACCGGGATGGTTCTTGTGTCTAGTAGCTGTTTGAGACTTTCGTATTCGTGATTCTCTAAAGCTTTTCTTACCTCGGTGGCGGATCTTATCCTTGGATCACCGTACCGGCTGGCCGCGATCTTTGTCATAAACTTCGTCGCCAGTACGGCCAGATCTTCATTGCTACCTCCATAGAAGACAAACCGCACTGCCATGTTGTTTTCCAACTTTTTTATTTCCGCCAACCACTGATCATTCGTGCTACCGTCAAAATAAACCAGCTTGGGGTTTATGTCCGGCAAGGGGACAATCCTCATCGCCGGGTAAATCTGTTTAATGATCTCTCGTCTCTGTTCGTAAGAAAAGGGAGTTCTCTGGTTACATGAGTTCGATGAGCCTATTATTATCATGCAGTTTTCCAAACCTCTTTCTGTGATCATCAAATCTACCTGAGCCTGATGACCTTTATGAAACGGGGAAAATCTACCTAGTAATACAGCTACCTCTTTCATTTATTGTTGCTTACCTTCTTGATAGTGTATAGCATACACGATTAGATCATCCAACGCAAGACCTCTTGGTATACCTCCTCAATCTCTTTGTTGGCATTCACCGACCGTAGTTCCCAGTCCGGTTGCTCCTGAATAACGGATATCCTGTCGTGGAGTTGAAAGTGAAACTTGGATAGACGGCCAAAAACTCCCGAGAGAGTGTCGTCTGGTCTTTTTCTGGCATTCTTCCCGAACACTAGTCGCAAGTAACTTGTCCAGTAGGGGATTTGTAAATGTATCACCGTCAATGGCAGCTTCAAGTTAGCTTGGTCCAGAACCGATCTAAAGGCTCTGGTTTCTTGTAGGGTTCGCATTCCTCCGTCCAATATTAGACCTTCTGTTACATCATCCTGGCAAAAGCGCTGAACCAGGATTTTCAAGAGTGACTCTCCGGACAGATATCCTTTCGCCGCGAACATCGTTCTGCATTCTTCCCCCAGTGGCCCGGTATCATTTTTGGCCAAGTCTCGAATAATGTCTCCCGTGGTGATTCTCGGTAGCCTTGATTGCTTTGAGAGCATGGTTGCCATCGTTGTCTTGTCGGATCCTTCGGGTCCGATAAATACTACAATTCTGCTCTTCAGATCCATAGAAAAATCCTAAGTCCCAAATGAGCAAAACACAACCCTCAAAACAATTTTCCGGCCACTAGCTTTTCTTTTTTCTCTTTTGTCCAAGTTCTCAGTTCTCTTTCCCTCCTCATCGCCTCGCCTCTGGTCGGTTGTTCCTCTGAATAAACAAGCTTTGCACTTTCAAAACATCGAATATACTTGGCTGACTTACTCGTCTTGCCCTCATGCTCCCTCAGTCTTCGTTCCAGATTGTTCGTCTGCCCGACATATAAGGTATTTGCTGAAGTTCTCAGCATATAGACAAAAAAAGACCTATTTGTACTACTCATACCTTAGTGCATTCAAAGCCGATATTTTGGTAGCTCGTCTAGCCGGATAAATACCGGTCACCATGCCTACAATGAAAGAGAGTAAGATGATGACCAAGACAAAGGTAATGGGTAAAAAGGAGATGTTTATATACCCTACTCCCTTAAATATTGCGAAAGTAGAAAGGAGTAGCCCAAGAACTTTACCCGCCATATAGCCAAGGAATATTCCTAAGACGCCTCCAAAAAATCCCATCATCATCGATTCAGTCAGAAATAGTTCTTGAACCTCAGTCGACTTCATCCCCATTGCTTTCATTAGTCCGACCTCTCGTGTTCTTTCCAAAAGAGATACTGTCAGCGTGTTAAACATTCCCAAAGAGGCAACTGCTAGTGCCACCATACCTAGAATCCCAAGCACCACCCTTACCGTCCCAAATAAGCTAGTAATTTGTGACACTGTGTCGGCTACACTCCTAGTAGAGTATCCAAGTCCTTCTATCTGGCGTCTTACTTTATCTAAAGCACTTTGGTCTTTCACCACCACCTTCACTTGAGAGTAATTTGTTATCCCCAAAGTTCTAAGGTCTACAAAAGGTACGTAAAAGACCGGCGATTTTTCGTCGGGAACTACTCCCACGATCTTAAATTCTGCCGGAGAGGACTCCACTTTTTCTTTTGGATCGTCTAGGAGATCTCCGACTACCACAAACGAGACTGTAAACACTTTCCCCACCGCTTCTGATTCTTTGAGCCCCAGGACTTTAAGCATCGATCTATTCACGACTGCTTGTTTAAGCGCACTTGCTCCTAGATCAATCTTTTTAACTTCAGCGGTACTGATCACTCCCGCCTCACTCGCAATCTCTACCCAGCCAAGAGCTCCGTTTACTCCGGTTGCACTTGTAGTAGTGTCGGTTGTTAGAGCCAGGACACTTCCCTCTTTGATACCTATACTGGTCACTATTGTGTCCGCTAAAGGAGCAAAATAGCCAGTTCTTATTTCTTGTAGACCGCTTGCATCACGAGACACCAAGTATCCACCATCAGTACAGTCAGGTTGCTCTACGACACTACACTTCTCTTTTTTCCATAGAGGCAGGCTAGCCTTTACCCATTTGCCCAAAGTTGCTCCATTTTCGTCCACTCCAGCTTCACCTCGATTGTCTTCCGAGGCATACTGCGACCCCCAAACTTCTTCCCCAGATGGACTACCCTCAACTCTTTTAGAGTATCCGATGATGTTACTAGTTTTATCCGGTTTTTCCCGAATCCTGATCCATACGCCCTCTGGCAAAGAATAATTAACGTCTTGAATCTCCATACCATAGTAAGCAAAGTCTCGATCTGTAGATACTCCTGCCACCTGACCTTCGGCCTCTTGCAACTTAGCTACCAGTTCATTGCTCTCAAATATTTTGCCTTCCACTGGTTTTATGGCCGACTGTGTTAAGTACTCAGTTGTCACCCCATAAACTGCCATATCAGAAATCGAGTTTTGATAATTCACTCTTCCGACCACAGCAATGAGGGGCAAAACGGAAGTTACACTCGCCACACCTGAAAAATCAGCTAATGTCTTGTCGTTTATTTTAGCAATACTTCCCGTCTGGGAAGTTACATCTGTCTGCTTCATTTCATCTAGCCTAGCCACTCGGGATACTACCATGTGTTCTAGTCCATATCCCACCGACACCAAGAACACTATCGCCCCGATTCCGATAGCCATCCCTCCAACGGTGATCATGGTTCTAGTTTTTTTGGCCTTCATATTTTGGAAGGCTAGTTCTATCAGAGCGACTCTTGAGATGCTGGTAAAGTCCCTCCGGTCAAAGAAAGCCAGTGTTTTTATCTGTTGTTCGTAAAAGGGCTTCATTAAGCTGTCCTTTAGTTGTTTTGGGAACCAGCGAAGTCTTATAATGGCCGTCACACTTACCCCTAGGACATAAAACAGGAGTAAGGCTACAAAGTTGAGCCGTGAAAGCACCTCCAAGCCAAGCCACTTAATCTTCGGCCTTAAAGTCCTAAAGTCCAAAATAATTGAGATTTTTGATAATAGATTATTCATTAAATTGCTTTGTATTAGGCCGTTTCGTAGCCACGTTTGTTTTTCATGTCCCGTGTGAGACGGTCCTTATTTTTTTCATCGTAAATATCGACTATTTGTCCGTCGAAAATACTGATGGCTGTTTTAGCGAACTTAAGATACTCCAAGTCGTGAGTCACCATAATTATCGTCTTGTTTTGTTTGGTATTCAATTCTTGCAGGAGCTTCATGAGGGACTGTCCGGAAACAAAATCCAAGTTGCCCGTCGGCTCGTCTGCAATGATTACCTCAGGATCAGTGACCATGGCTCTGATGAGAGCAATTCTCTGCTGCTGTCCTCCAGACAGTTCGGATGGCATATAGTGAGCCCACTCGAGCATCTCTATTGTTTGAAGTAGTTCGGTCGCTTTCGACAAACCTTCATCTCGTGTTTTTCCGAGCAAGAGCTGGGGAAAAACCAGGTTATCAATCACAGATAAAGCTTTTATCCAGTTTGGCTGTTGGTAAACCATGCCAATGTGGATTTTTCGAAACTGACTCCGGTCATCCTCAGTTGGCAGGTTGTAAAGATTTTCTCCAAAAAAGGTGACCGATCCTGTATTGGGACCCTCAAGACCTAGAAGTGCGTGTAATAACGTGGATTTGCCACATCCAGAGGGTCCAAAAATAATCACAAAGTCCCCGGACTTGACTTCAAAAGAAATATTTTTTAGTACCGGGATGTCCACCCCTCCCACAAAATATGCTTTAGAGACGTTATCAACTCTAATTATGTTATTTTTAGTATCCATGTCTATTGCCCCTAGTTTGTCATTTCATTATAGCTACATCCCTCCCAAGAAGCCAAAGGCTTCTCTAAGATTGGTAACTACCAGATTAAAAGCATTTTCTGTTGCCTTTGGAGTGATGGTCACTGTATCAATTGAGTTGCCTAGATTTCCCACCTTGTCTCTAGAGAGGGATCTTAGGTGGTAGACCTTAGATGGTGTCAGTGAAGAAATGATTACTAAGTGATTAAGTGTTAGGTTTGCATCCTCTTGAGTCTTCTGGGCATAGTTTGCTCCCGTTCCTTCACCAAACTCCACTTGAGAGGTAGCTGGTTCGTCCGTATTCCACGAGACTAGTAGTTGAGCTGTCGATTCTTGTTGGGTAGATGAAGAACTAGTCTGGACATTGGTACCCTCTACCCGAAGGTCACTCACTTGTGGTGGTCGAGTGTCTGTGGCTGTGGTTACCCTTTGAGTGTCAGAAGTTGCTTCGTTTCCGGCCTTGTCTCTCCCTTTTACTACCAAGACGTAGTCAGTTTGAGGCAGAAGACTACGGATGATCATTCGATGTTCTCCCTTAGTCAGAGCCACATTCACTTCGTCACGAATCTCGGCAGGTCGACCACTGGGGTAGAAAGAGACTACCGAGGATACCTCAGTATTGGTTGTCCAAGTAATTAACAAGGTTGACTGGGCTGTATTGGCCACTTGCTGGATACGCACACTGGATATCTTGGGGCGGGGGAGGGTTTCAAACGAGTAGACATTGCCTTCATACTCATTTCCATCTGAGTCAAAAGTATTAATCTTGTAGTAGTACTTGGTGCCGTCATTTAGATCGCTCAGCAAAACGTTATACGTCGACTCCCCAGTTCCTGTACTTGTGGTAGTCGTTCCGCCAAACGCAGTGCTAATGCCATAATAAATTTTTGCACTTGAAGCGGCAGTTGAAGTGAATTGAATTATGGCTGACGATAAGCTAATTGAGGTGGCTTTGGCTTCCTTTATGTTTGGCGCTGCCGCAGTCGTAAAGCTCTTCTCCTCACTCGTCCCGGTATTACCATCTTCATCAGTCCATTTTGCCTTGTAATAGTAGGTCGTCCCGGCTTTTAGGTTGGTGAGGTTCACAGTGTGACTAGAAACCTGAGATGAGTTAGACACTTCGTCAGAGCCGTAAGATCCGCTCGTTGTCCCATACTGTATCTTCGAGTCAGACGATCGGCTAGTTCCCCAGGTAATGGTCGCTTTCTTGGTGGTGATGGAAGATGCAGAGGGTTGGGTATCTAGCGAAGGCGCGCTCGTCCACTTACCGGTTGGAGTGATCGAGACAGCATTGGTACCGGATGACAAAGCATCAGCCCCGTCTTGGGTATATACCTTGTAATAATAGATGGAACTTGTCGGTGTGCTGTCTACGTATGATAGTCCGGTTGTTGTTCCTACTTGAGTAAAAGTAGAGTTGTCTGTCGATCTTTTGACTAAGTAGGTTAAGTTTCCTGCTCCTTGGTATGTTGGAGCCGTCCAGGTAAGAGTTACATTCCACTGCTCCGATGCCTTAATTGAAGAGTCAGAAGCCACTACGTTTCCCACATTGTCAGGATCAGTGGAGTTTAAAGTGAAGACCCCCTTGATACAGTTACTCGAAGAGTAGTTTGGGGTAGTCGCATCATCTATGGCTACTACATATAGAGTGTTGGCGCCTTTGTTTACGTTTGGTAACGCCGCTGTCGCTACGGTTCTGACTAAGTCGTTGTCAATATATGTTGAGCTGTTTCCTTGTAGCGTTGTTAGTGATGTTGGAGGTGAAGTGTTAATCATGTAGTAATAACTACCTACCGTATTTGATCCGGACGGACTCGCTGTCGGCCAAGAGAGGGCAAAGGAATTAGTATCCGAAGATGATGGCGTTACGGTGACGGAATCGGTAGCATCGCACGAAGATGTAAAGGATGGTGCTGCTCCACCGTATGAGAGAGATGCTGTTCTGTAAGTCGACGCAGAGGATAGATTTCCTGCGTTGTCTACAGTTCTAAAGTAGATAATGTTGGATCCATTCACAATCGCACCTTCGTCTCTGGATGCTACTAGATAGTACGCCGAAGCTGTAGCTGGGATATAGTCTAGTCCAAGCGCTGAGTCTACAGTCGTTCCATGCCACGTCCCACTACTGGAATTAATCTGATACTGCCATCCAAGGACTTGCGAAGCTGAGTCAGTCGCCACTCCCACCCCGGTCGTGGGCCAGCCAAAGAACATATCAGTTACATTTGACAAGTTTCCGGAAGGGGCAGTAATGTACGTCACATTGGTTGGAGCTGTATCATCGTATTTAAAAGAAACCAGGTCTTGGTAATTTCCAGACGTTCCCGTGTAGACGTTTCCGGCCGAATCCACCGCTTTAATCGAAAAATAGTATTGTTTGTTAGAAGTGAGAGTCAGGCCGGCGACAGAAGCTAGGTTTAGTGAAGTACCCGTAGCAATATATCCACAAGTGGCGTTGTTAGTTACGCCGTCATCAATTCCGTTTAGTTTGCCCGCCGAAGTCTCTGGATCCAGACTACTACTTACCCCAATTGTAGCTTCATCCAAAGAGACACAATACCCAGCCAGACCAATACCTCCAGCGTTGTCCGACCCAGCAGTCCAGGTAATAGTGGGTTCATTTTTAGACCAAGCTCCACTAGTTACTCCGGTAATGGCGACAGCTGTTGCATTTACATCTGGCTTTACTTGGTCAGAAGCCGTGAAAGGAATCGAGATGTCATAAAACTCGGGTGATAGGGCTCCTTGAATAGCCAAAGTAACCTGGTACTGCAAATATCGATGTTGGTCTGTCACACAGCCACTAGCGGATAGGTCGGTAGAGGTAGCAATACCGGAACAAGATCCCCAAGCCGTTGCTCCGGACATGTCAGAGTTACTACTCGTCCTTACTTTTACCGTCACTCCCGAAGCCGAGGCGGTATATGTCAGCGTCCCCCAATCCGCTGCAAATCCAGCGTCAAAAACAGTAGACGTTAAGGATCCCGAAGCCGTATAGGATGTTTCTTCTGTTGACGGGGATCCCACCGTTGGGGCGGAGACTGTGTATTGTCTGGCTAGAATCCAGTCTATGGCTATATCTTCGATATCGGTCGCTCCTGCCGCAGACCCAGTGAAAAAACCAAGTGAGATAAAATAATTTCCAGTCCAAGCTCCGGAATAGGAGTTTGTAATCGCTCGGTCTTTATAAAAAATCTCCTGAGAACCAGTTACTGCCATTCCAATTATCTGTGAAGTTCCCACACTGGTTGTAAACTGGGAGCTACCGCTATTAATGTTATAGCTGGCAGAGCTACCATCGGCACCGTATGACAAGATAGTTGTACTTCCTGGATTGGTAATTAACATGGCTAATTTATCACTTCCGCTATTACCCCCGGAGATAGTTTGATCACCGGAAATCGCCAACCCGGAATAAGATCCCGTTACAGTGTTCCATTTCACTTTAGCCTCGACTATTGTGTTAGGCTGCGTTCCAGCCGCGGCATTCGAATATACTGCACCGGTACTCACGGTTATTTCACTTGAGGTAACCACCTGTGTTCCGGTCGTTGTCCAAGTGCTAGTGTTAAAGCTATCAAAAGTATCAAAAAAGGTGAATGTATTGGTGCCACTACTGCCGGCCGCTGCACCTGAGCTTCCATAGTACATATAGATAGTACTGCTTCCTGAGGCGACACTGCTGACTTTTACCCATACAGTTGTTGATGTTGAGTTACATCCTGTTTCAACCCAATAAGGTAATGCAGTTCCACTGGAGCTAGCAAAGCGCAAATCCTGACAGCTACTTTGAAGTTTGCCAGCAGAGATCAACGTTTGGGTGTTTACTATTACGGGGATCTGATAGTTGGTTAGTGTTGAGCCAGAGTTAGAAATAGATATATTTTGGCGGTATAACCATTCTGCATAGCTTGCAGACCATCCTGATGTGGCAACCAAGCTGATCCGTCCCGCACTAGCTGTTGCCTCTGTGCCACTCAAAGCCGACCAAGTCGTCACTGTTCCAGTAGCGAGAGACGGACTGTCTCCTCCCACCCAACTAGTTTGAGTCCAGGGAGACGTGGCCGCAAAGATCGAAACAATGCCTCGAAGAGTAAAGTACGATCCCGTCGCAAAACCAATGGAAACCAGTACCAAAGTAATCAGGTTAAACTGAATCCTATTAAAATGAAAATGTGGTTCTAAAAAATACGCCCTTATCTTAGATGTCATACGTCAATATATGCCCATATAATCCTGGCATTGCAACTTTCATTATGACTTATTTTCATCGGTTTATCACTCCCGAGATATGTTATTCCAGGCCCATTACTCAAACAGCTTGAGCACCACCTCGGTAAAAAAAGATTCCACGATAAACCTCTTTGTTTTCAAGTCCGCCTTGCCAGGTATTTCTGGCAGCAAATATTCATCCGCAATGTGTCGATTCAGCACCCAAGCCGAAATGGTGCCGTCGTCCAGGCTACTTTGTTGGAAATCAAGTTTGTGGTACCCCTCGCTAAATACATATCCCAAACTTTCATCTTCGGGATCATCAACTCCATTGAGCAAACCTACCCCGTGCCGTTTCAGCAACTGATTGTGTATTAGTACCCGTTCGTTGGTCGCTTTTCTATACGCCACATCATAAAGATAGTAGTCCGGTCCACTCGGATCTTCATGAAACGATATAAACAAATCAAACTTATTCCCCATCATCACCTCAATATTGGCCCTCACTTCTGGGTCATTCGAGTCAGAAAAAAACTTTCTGTTCATATCATGATTAAGGTAATTATTCCTAGTACCCCGTTTCACGGCCGAAGGGGACACCTCGGGCACAAATATAAAATCAGGTAACTCCTTACTGTATTTCTGGAGAGCCATTGTTACATATTCAGTCACCTCCGACTCATCCCCGTGAGTACCGGAATGTATTAATAGTTTTGGGCTATCACCTGAGACGAAAAAATGAAAATCCGAATATTTGGTGGCGATTTTTCGCATTCTGCTATTTTACCAGCCACAAAAAAACCAGCCGGTTATCGGCTGGTTGTTTCGTTTCTTATCGGGCTCCCAAAATATAGGACTCCATCTGCATAGCCAAAAGTTCTTGATTCTTCCAAAGCATGTGGAATATGTCCCTGAGCGAAACAATTCCCACCAGTTTGCCTTCGTCCAGTACCGGCATATGTCTGGACTTCTTCGTTTTCATCAGTTGCATACAGTCCATAATGTCGCTGAAAGGCGTTACGTAAGCTGGCTCCGAGACCATAAACTTGGCCACGGTCACGGTTCTCGGATCAATCCCCTCAGCCGTTACCTTGTAGGTTATATCTCGTTCCGAAATTATTCCCACTAGCCGCCCTTCTTCCAGTACCGGCAAAGCGCCAATTTGTTTGTCCCGTAACAGTCGTGCTGCTTCAACAATTAATGTTCCCGGGCTTACTGTGTGGACCTTGTCACCTTCAGAGTGTGCACTCTTTAACAATTGAGATACTCTTGACATAGGATTCTCCTCTTTGGGTTTGGAAACGTGCAAGATCAATATTCTAACTCATTGTGCTACATTTGTCTTCTTGATAAGGAAGTTGGATAATAATACTTATGAAAAAACTACTGATCGGTTTAGTTGTTCTGGTCATTTTAGTAATTGCCGGTTTGAGTTATCTCGGGTTTATGCCTTTTCTTTCTGGTTATCTTGCCAAGCAGGTTGACCTGGGTATCAAAGCCGATCCCGCCTTTGTCACTGCTTTCGAGTCCAAATACGGCACTCCCAACGGAACGGGCAAGGTCAGCCTAGATGTCACCCTATCCAGCGCTGAGGTTACTTCCATCTTCGCTGTCTGGGAGGAAAGAGACAAACACTTTCCTCTCCATAACGTACAAATCAGGTTTAATCCAGATGGCACCGGTGAAGCTTCCGGTTTTCTTAAGGTGTCTACAGCTATTTCCTTGGCCAAAAATCTCGGCTACTCCGACTCCGACATCGAACAGGGCAAACAGTACGTTCAGTATGTTGCGGGAGATCTACCCTTTTACGTCAAAGGCACTGGGGGAATGACCAATAACACCCTCTCCATAAATCCTTCTACTTTCCAGATCGGCAGAGTGACTGTCCCGGAATCCATTACCAAGCCGGTCGCCGTCGCGGTTGGCGACATGATCGAACGCCGCATCAGTCAAATAGGAGGAGCCAACATCCAAGAAGCCAGTTTCAAATCGGGCTCTTTCCGTCTCGTTGGTTCAGTCCCCGAGACCATTAAATACTAAAAAAAGACCGTTCTCGGTCAGCGAACCACCATTAGGTGGTAACTTTTTTGACTGCGTTCAACCAGTCTCTGATTCTGTTTACATTATGCGTATTGAAGTAATCCATTCGGCGGTCTCTACGACGGAATACCTCATACCTTCGAACTCAAACTCGCCGCGGCATACATCTAAAATTAGCGATGTCTTTCTTGGATCCCAAACAACAGTTTCATTCACCATTGCATTGAGTACAGACTCGAGTTTGGAAAACGGTAAGTTCGTCGCAATCGATTTGTGATCATTGGGAACGGCCACGATAATCTCCTTTGTTAAAGAATGAGAAAAGATACCAGCTTTCTATAATTTCGTCAACAGCTAGCTAATCTTAATTTTCTTTACCATGCCGGTATTAGCTAAGCTATCAAAAACCGGACCAATAGCTTTCTCTGGTTCACTGCTACCCATATCAGCCCAAAAAGAAAAGGTGGTATCTTTTTTGGTCCAAGACGTTTCGCCAATTTCCCAACTGTGCATAAATCCACCGTATCCTTTCTCGACACCGATATTCGCCCAAGTTGACACTATTTCCTGAATCGTAATTTTATCCGTGGAAGATAGTGGATTTTGAAAAAAAACCGTATAGGTTAAATCTGACCAGTCCGAGTTTGGGGAAAACTCAACTTTAAATGGCCACTCTTCCTCTCCCTGCCTTTCCGTCATATCAGCAATCTTACACCCAAAACTACTGGTAATGTACGGAGCAGGAAGCTGTTCAGGCAGGTTTCACCAAGTCCCCGAACTGTAAATAAGGTCCTCACTACGCTTCCTTACTAGCTAAACTGCTTCCACTTTTTATCCGTCCTCGTTCTATGTATCTTCACCAGTTTTCTTTGTTCCCTTTGCCATTTAGCGAAAGATCCACGACAGTGTACGTCATTTGTATAAGTGTTTATCCATCGTACCGCTGACCATTCACCAACAGATCTGCATTTGGTATATTTGTAAACCACAAAGTCACGATACTTATTCATTTCTCCGTCAGGCACCAGAGGAGTTGGCCTTTTGACAATTTTCAGGAGGCATGTGTTCACAATGGGGGTAGGGTAAAAGTCGGTTCTTTCGAAAACGTGGCCGACTGTGATATCAAACCAGGGATAAAACAATATTGAGAGCATACTCTGCTTTTTCGGATTAATCACGAATTTTTGAGCAGCCTCTTTCTGGACAATCAGAACACAGGTCTCTGGTGGATTATCCGAAAATAATAGCTTCTTCACAATCTCTCCCGTAATAGCAAACGGTATGTTTGAAAAGACCTTGTATGGTTCTTTGGGAAGGTCAAAGTCCAAAAAGTCTCCACAGACAATCCCCAAAGCTTTATGGTTCTCCAACCGTCTAGACATTTGGACAGCCAGCGCTTTGTCTATTTCAATAGCTATCACTTTCCTGGAAATAGATAGTAAAGCTTCTGCAATATTGCCGTTTCCGGCCCCAATATCCAAAACTGTATCTTTGCACGAAATACCCGAGGCCCTAATGAGCCGAGTTATCAGCCCCTCGTCCCTAAGAAAGTTCTGCGATAGTAGTTTCCGCCTTGTTTTGAACATGGCGGAGGATGATGCAAGTAATCATAATAGCCTCATTATAACAGGATTTACCATCCTGTCAACTGCTATAGGTTAGATTGGGTTTGGCAAAACTCCCTGCTCGGGTTTCATGGAATGGTCTACCGAAATCAGTTTATTCCCTCCACTTTTCTTCACCATACCGGTCATGGGGAACGTCACATAAAAAGTAGTTCCCTTCCCTTCCTCGGACTCAAACCTGATACTTCCACCGGAGTTTTTTACAACTTCGTGAATAATATAAAGCCCTAATCCTGATCCACCGGGATCAATACTTTTTACATTGTCGGAGCGGAACAGCTTTCCAAAAATTTTGTCTTGGTCTTTTTGCGGTATGCCCACGCCTGTATCCGAAACAATAATGTTTAACAAGCCGTTTTCTCTTTTTATCGCAATGGTTACATCACCACCAATGGGAGTGTATTTTACGGCATTTGTCAGCAGGTTCTGAAATATTATTTCCAGAAGATCGGGGTCTCCGGGAAACGAAATTGCGTTGGGGTCATATTCTTCTTTTAAGGTTAGATGTTTGCTTTCAATTTGTAAGCTTAGAGTTTCCAGATTTAGTTTAGCAATTTCAACGGGATTTACCATTTTTGGTTCTATCGTAAAAGTTCCCATTTCCAGGCTGGACACGTTGAGAAGTGAATTTACTAAAGCCGACATTCTTTTACTGGCAAGATTGATTTCCTGTGCAAATTGTCCTCTTTTTTCCACCGATGCCAAGTATTTTACCGATTGCAGCAGCTCGGAGTACCAGTTTATTGCCGTCAGAGGTGTCCTCATCTGATGAGATGCCAAGGAAACAAACTCGGTTTTTGTTTTATCGATATCATGTTCTCTAGTGGCATCGTAGATAGCAAACACGCAGCCATAAGCTGACCCTCCAATGCCGGGAATTGGGGAAGCGGAGCCTGCCACCGGCGTTTTCGTGCCGTTTTTGTTTACCAGCAAAGTTTGTTTTTCCAGTCTTATTACTCTATTTTCGGCAATCACCTTAGAGGCAAATTCAGAGTAGATTGCTCCGTCGCTTTCTCTTACCAATTTCAAGATCTCATCGTACTGGACTCCTATCGCTTCAATGGCGGAAACCCCACTTAATTTTTCCGCAATCTTATTGAACAGATTTATCTTCCCCCCTTTGTCACAAACAATCACGGCCTCATCCACCGAAGAGAGAATGGCATCATTGAAAGACTTACCGGAGGCCAATTTATACTCGATATTTTTTAAATCCGTAATATCGTGACCGTAGATTCTCAGTCTGTCCGGGCTGATGAATTTTATATCTTGTAGATACCATCGACCGTTGATCTGCATTTCCCTTCTTTCCACTCTTTTATCGGTATCGTTTAGCTCCCTAAAGTACTTCTCGGACTCATTTACATAAGGGTGGCTCATCTTCAGATCGCCAATTTCAGGGAAAAGTGCCGCAGCCACAGGGTTAACATAGGTAATACCGGCACCCTTTTCCATTTCCAGTATCGGGCTAGTGTCTTGGTCCGGGAACGAAGCCAGCCATTTTACTTTGATCTCAGCTTTAGTCAAACTCAGATTCCACAAATGAAACCAAAATTTTCTCTATTATTTTTCTTTTGCTTGGCGTTTTCTCCTATTATTCTTTTATCTCTTGGTTTGTTTGGTGGCCGAATATATATTAGTGAGAACACGAAACAGATCAAGTTGACCAACACTGTTATGGGGGTAAGTACTCCGGAGAGGTTCGGAGGTGTTCCTGTCCGTCTCATAATACCCAGTATCCGTGTAAACACTTCTATCCAAAGTGTCTGGCTTGATCAAGAGGGGACTGTGGGAGTTCCGGATAGTCCCCTGGAAGTTGGCTGGCTAGATCTGGAGATACTTTCGGGCAGTATCGGTAGTGCTGTTATTTCCGGTCATCTAAACCAGGAAAACGGCGAGCCCGGAGTTTTTGCCGAGCTGAATAAATTAAAGGTGGGCGAGACAATATTTTTACAAAAGGTAAGCGGTGATGAAGTAGCCTTCAAGGTCAGTGAAATCCATACTTATGACTCTGATTACACCGAGGACGTCTTTGGAGTACATGAGGGAGGGAGACTCTCTCTAGTTACGTGCAATGGTGTCTGGGACAAAAAAGCCAAAAGTTACGACAAAAGACTGGTCGTTACGGCTCTACGCATTCCGTAGATTAGATCAACGAGGAACTATTTTGTCTGGTTGATATTTACATCAATCTCACTAGGTATGTTTATCTGAGGAGTACCCACCTGCATATTTCTGAACGCCGGCAGTCCATATACCCACAGTAGATATCCAAGAACCAGCAAGATGACTAGTCCGACCATCATTCCCATACCTCCTCCCGAATCACTGGAGGGATTATTAATAATCGTCGTTGTTTTTTCGCTACTTTTTTTAGCCATATTGGTTTAACTTAATAATCGGACCACAAATACTATCACCGCCACCACCAGCAACAGATGAATCAGTCCTCCACCCAACCTCAACGAAAACCCACCCAACCAAGAGATAATCAGGATCAAAATAATAATATCCAAAATACTCATAAATCCATTCCTTTCATATTATTAATTTGTAAACAAACTTACAATTTAAGTATAGCAAAAAATATTATTCCATATACCCCGTGTGAGACACCATACCCCTTCGAATCTTTATAGTAGATTATTTCCAAATTAGTTATTGATATATACTTTATATCAAGAGATTATGAACAACTCCTACACTTGGTACTCAACACTTATCAAACCTGCCTGGTCGCCTCCAGGTTGGCTTTTTGGTCCGGTGTGGACTTGTCTTTATATTTTGATCGCTATTTCTTTTGGGAAAGTGTTCTTGATGGGTTGGAAAAAAGAAATTGCTTTTATTGTTGTTCTACCTTTTATCCTCAATCTTGTTTTTAACCTTGCCTTTACTCCCTTGCAGTTTGGATTAAAGAATAATTTGTTTGCCGCTATCGACATTCTTCTTGTCTTGGTCACTCTGGTCTGGTCCCTGGTTGCCATATATCCTCATGCCAAGTGGGTTACCTATATCCAAACTCCATACCTGCTGTGGGTATCATTCGCCACAATTTTGCAGTTAACCATTACCTATTTAAATAAATAAGGTGTTCGTCAAGCTCTATCTTATTGCCCTTCCTGTATTTTTGGCAATCGATATGATTTGGCTGACTTTAGTTGCCAAGAATTTTTATGCCAAGCAGATCGGATTTTTAATGACAAAGAATCCAAATCTCTTGGCCGCCCTGATTTTTTTATCTTATTTTTATTGCCGGATTGATCTTTTTTGTAATCACTCCTGCACTTGATAAAAAGATATGGACTCAAGCACTTCTGGCTGGGGCATTTTTCGGTCTCGTGACTTACGCCACATATGATCTCACAAATTTGGCCACTGTCAAAGACTGGCCGCTTCTGGTTACCATCATCGACCTTCTCTGGGGTATGACTCTCTCCGCCACCGTTTCCGCCATCACCTACTTTATCGCCACCAAAATTGGCATCTGACCTTTTATCCAAAAACGGGCAGGGAATCCTTTTCTGTTGTCTGTTATAACGAAATTCGAACTTATTTTCGGGACCATTACTAATCTATTGGCTCACCGATCAACACTTCATGTCTCGCGGTTCGCCACCGCCAGCCCTGCCGGTCCGCCTTTGGCGGAGGCGGAAACCCTTGCGCGCGATTAATAATGTATCCCGACTGCGGTCGGGATAATTGCTCTTTCGAGCAAGCGCCAGCTATCACTGTCGCATCTTTATGTTCGCCACAACTTCACATCCAGTGATTGTGGCGAAACTGTTCTCAATATATGGCTCGAATTTCAAACTCGCCATAAAATATCAGCTAGTTAGGAAAAGATTTTACTATCTGATATTCCAGAATTGAGACAGCATTTGGCCTTCAGGCCAAAGTGCCTGCTCCGCAGGCACAATAACTATTTCTGGTTGCTATGATACACAGAAAGACATAAAATACAAACAATGGAACAAATAATTTTAGCGAGACACTGTCAGACAGATCTATTAGCCTCTGGTGATAGTAGTACAAGAAGAAACGATTCTCCTTTATCAGAGTTGGGATTGAAGCAAGCAGCTCAAGTCAGTAAGTTTGTAAACAAATTCGAATATGATGCAGTTTTTTCAAGTTTGTTTATTCGAACGATAAAAACAGCAGAAATAATAAACGAGAACAAAAAACCTCAATTCGCCAATATTAATTTGAGTGAGTATTTTGCCGGTGACGACGGAAAAGGAAGAGAATCAACAACTATGGGAATAGCTAGAACGATGTCTTTTATTTACCCCATGTTTGATCTATACAAATCAATTGTAATTGTCGGTCACAACGCCATAAACTCCACAATTCTTAGGTCTTTTCTTAATATGGAATTTGAGGAGGCTGAAGGCTATTTCAAATCAGTCGGTCAAGTACTGGTACTTAGACGAGATTGGCAAAAAGGAGATAAGGTTTGGCACATAGAGGACAAATTTACCCCTGACCAAGAATAATTTATTTAATTGTTGAGTTTAATAGAGAGATCACCTCTTTGGCGTGAGTCTCTATAGAGAATTTATCTCTTCGCTTCTCTGATTCCAGTTCATATATTCTTCTTATCTTAGGGTCGAGTAATTTATCTATGGCCTCCGCAAATAATTTTGTATCACCAGTTAGAGTAATAATTCCACCACTTCCTATGTATTCTGGCACCGAAGCTTCATTAAGCCCCAAACAAGCCTTGCCTTCATAAATAAAGTTTGGAATTGTTCCAGAACCCTGAAATATTTCATCTCCATCTGGTTGTCTATACGGGAATATTCCAAATGCGCTATATGAAGAAAGATATTTATATTCTTTTGAATTTAAGTATTTATCTACTACATAAATTTCAGCCTTTCCAATTATTTTTTTATCAAAGCCTAACTTTTTATACCAACCTCTTCCCGCAATAACCAATCTCATCTTTTTATTTACATAAGTTAGTGAATTTACTAGGAATTCATGATCTTTGTAATTAGCAGGGAATCCAGGCAAATACACTGTTGGTACGCTTTCAGAATGGTTAAATGTATTTTTGAATTCTCGGATTTCGCTTTCTGATAATATTTCATGAGAATGGGTTTCGGGAAGAAAAGAAACCACCCCCGATAAAGAATTACCGGATTGTTTTTCCATATACTTTCTAGCAAATGTTCCAAAAAATAAGTAGGACTTGAAAAATTCACATACTGCCTTTTCCACTTCTTTCTGAGTTTTATCATCTTTGAGATATTGAGAAAATAAGTTCCTGCTTAGAAAATGGGTAAAATATATTGGATTATTTATTTTCTTTCCGATATTTGATAACACAACAGGTAGGTACTGTTCAATATCATTCTTTCCATAATGAAAAATAACTGAGTCATATTTATCAAAATCAATTCTTGAGGCGATTTTAGAAACGATCTCTTTGACTCTATCTGATGAAAGCCACTCCCTCTTTGCTACATCAAAAGCCGACTCTTCTTTTGTCGATCCATCAATATCAACTAAAATATTATGTTCGCGCAGTATCTCAGATAGTCTATTTACATAAACATCAATGCCACCGCTCGATGGGGAAATCATTAATATTTTCATTTTAGAAGTTCTTCATATACCTTTAAGCTTTCATCAATCATATGCTCCCTATGAAATTCCGCATTGAGCCTATCATAATTCACTTTATATTTAGACAATTCCTTTATTTTCCTTAGGATGTTTTCAACATTACTTGGGTCTACATACTCAATCGCTTCATTTGGTTGAAACTCTTTATATACCTGACAATCTTCGTTTACTAACGCAGGCAAGCCAAGTGCTAGTGCTTCAGCTAATGCTAATCCAAAACCCTCGACTCTAGAGGTTGACAAAAAGACATCGCAGTTCTTCCAGATATTAACTTGATCTTGTCTCGCTAGGTTGTTAAGGATTACGACATTTTCTTTTTTTAGATCATCTCGCAATACCTCTTCAATTGAATTTCCAATATTCAGAATCCAATTTATATCATTTGGAGATTCAGCAATTAGTACCTTTAATAGGTCAAAGCCCTTCATTAGGGTAGTTTTTCCACACCAAAAAACATTGATTTTGTCTCGAGCAATACATTCAGGTATGCGTACTGATTCTGGAATAATTAAAGTATTCGTATCAATGCTGTTGTGGATTACACGGACGTCCTTGAGGCCGTATTTTTTCATAATATCTTTTTTGGCAAACTCACTAACGGCTAAAACCATATCGGCATTTAGACACAGTTCTTTTTCCAGTTGAGCCAAATTATCCAAGTCGATCCCGAAAAGGGTTGTGGCGCTCGGATCAGATCTCACCACCACCCTTGCGAACCTACTTTGGCGTTTTGAGTAGTCTAGTAGTTCAAATTTCCAGTTAGAGCACTCTACAATGTCAGGTTTGAACTTCTCAACCACCTCCGAAACCATTTCTGAATACAAAATAGGGTCTTTGGTAGTTGGAAGGGTAACTATGTTGATCCCAGGCATGGAAAACTCCCTCTGGGTAATACAGCTTACTCTCCACCCGCTACTCGTCAAACCAGCCATAATAGCCTTGAAAAGCACGCAAACTCCTCCTCGGTCAATGTCCCCAATGTCCTTGTGTACGAAGCAAATTGATTTCATATGGTTTAGTAGTATAATTATATAGGATGAAAACAAAGCTGTCCATGCCTGAATTCACGTTTCTTCTTATCAGTAGAAACGCCTCAAATACTATTCTAAAGACTATCCAGTCAATTAGAAAGCTGTCTCGTGGCAAGAATATCGAAATTATACTGGTGGATGATCATTCGGAGGATGCCACTGTTTCTATGGCCAAACCACTCTGCGACAAGGTTTTGGTAAACAAAGCTAGAATGGGGATTGGCTTTTCTAGGCAAAAAGGGTTAGCCTTGGCATCAGCCAATAGAGTGTTTATCATCGATTCCGACATTGAAATAACATCAATAAATTTTAAGAAACTGGATCAGTTATTTTCTGAAGGCATTGTGGCTATTTCAGGTAGTTATAATTCCAACGACAATCAGTCAAACTGGAATAAAGCTCTTGATCTGAGAAGAAAATATATTTATTTCAAGGATAAGAGGGTGTCCATAGCGGACAAGAGCCGATATGTAACTTTTTCAGGAGGATTTTGTGTCATTGATATAGAGAAGATTGGTGGAATAAAATATTTTGGAAAGAAAGACACTTCGGCAGAAGATGTTTTATTTCAGCTAAAGCTATTACATCGTGGCCTAAAGACTGCTTATTCACCGGCATTGGTGGGTATTCACCACCACCATCGAAACACCAGAAGTTTTTTCCAAAAAGTTATGGCCGATTCCGTCGCCTATCCATGGTTGATGTCCTTATGTCTAAAAAATAAAATAAGTATGCCAGTTTTGGAACAAGCCTTCAATTTTCCAATTTTTCTGATCACCTCATTTTTTATACCTAATCTTCAAATAAAATTACTATTGCTAATACTAGAGTTTTTCCCACAGATATACATATTATTCACAGAAAGATTCAGTCCTAATTCCATAAGATTGCTTATTTATGCCATTGCTCAATCTTTAATAAAGGTATTAGCCTGCGCTAAAGATTTAATTTTTGGTAAATATAGTTCGTCAGACAGGATTCTATATATAAAAAATCTATTAACCTCTGATTTTATTTCAAAAACTAACTGGTTTAAGCAGACATTTATCCAATAAAAAAATATGGAATTTGAAGTAAACAAGGAAATAAACCAGTGTAACCCGTACGAAAGATCTGTGGGCGGGTCATTGTTTCGAATCTATGCCACCGAAGCGCAGATTAAATACGTAGACAGAGTCTTAGAAGGTTCGATAGATGAGTTCAGGGACAGTACCCAAGAGGCTATTGAAGTCGTTTGTACAGACAACACTGAGCTTTCAGAAGATATATTAAGCAAATCATCTCTACAAGAAAACTCATCAGCTCTAATCGCCGGAGAGATTGAAGGTGGTAAATTTGTCAGTCTAAAAGGTGTATTCATGGATATTCTAATGTCAAAAACCGACAATACCCCGTTAACTCATATTTCAATAAGCCAAAATCCTGAATACGGAGCAATTACCTTTATTAAGTCGTATTTGTTAAATAAATATGTAAACCAGCAGGAGGCTCTGGTGTTTCACGCAGGGTCGATGACATCATTAGACAATTCATCAAGCTTCGTAATATCTGCCTTAAGTCATCACATTAACAACGGTGATAACTCAGGAAAAACAACCGCCATATTAGCAAGTTGTGCTAGAGAAAACGCCAACTTCGCATATTCGTCAAACGATGAAGTTATTTTATCTATTTTAGATAACGCCACTGAGGTTAAAGCGCTTCCGTTTCCAAGTCAGATCACGATAAGGGGAAAATCATTAGAAACGTTAAAGACTGATGGAGTAAATTTCAATCTCGAAGATTGGAATGGTGTTGATAGTATTACTGGTCAATCTGTAAGTGTGGTCACTCCAAGAGGGGTGATTGAAGCGGGATATCAGGTCTTACCCGTGAATCCATCCAGATTAGATTGGTGCTTCATAGAAATTGACCCAAACTTGGCTGATTATTCTTGTGTAGAAGCAGATCCGCAAGCATCAAGACAGCTTTTTTGGGGTGCAGTTTCAAAAAGAAGAATGAATCAAGCCTTAAACCCATTGTTTTTAGGAGAAACAAGTAACACCCAAGCTTATGATCCAATTACATGTCAGCCAAAGGTGGATGAAATATTCAATCGTTTGGTCTTATCCGGTACAAAATTTTACATTCTTCGAGGAGGAGCAGACAGGGATAAATTAAACGCAATCTTTACTAAGTTAAAGCGATAAAAGATGAAATACAAAGCTTTATTGCTCGATATTGATGGCGTCTTGCTTAACAAGGAGGATGATACGGATCAGAAAACTTGGGAAGCAATAAATGATCTCATCGCCCGTGGTATTCAGGTATCCTTTGTAACTTCGCGCCCATACGGACTAGCGTCACATCTTGTCAAAAAGATATCTGACCACGGTATCCATGTATTTGAAAATGGAAACTTTATTTATGAACCAAAAGACAAAAAGGTTCATAAAGCTGAGTACTTAGAAACACAGCTCTCCGGAGAAGTTATTCAGATGGTAAAACCTCATGAAGGAAATATAAAAATAGGGTACTCGTTGGGAGACAAGTTTATGGTTAATGAAAACTACTTCGATAATTTGAAGTCATATATGCCGGTAAACGACTACTCAAAAATAGATGAATATTGTGAATATAACTACGTTTCAATTTGGCTCAAAGATATTCCAAGTTATTTCGGCAAAAAAATTATTGAGATTGTAAAAAACAATGCCCGTATTAATATCTATCATCAAAACGAACTTCTTGATTCGGTATTTATCCACCCAGAATCAGGCAATAAATTGGAGGGGGTAAAAGAGTTATCAAAATTAACGGGAAGATCTCTAGAGTCCTCGGTCTTTATCGGAAATGATTCGGATGATATCTGCTTGGCTCGTGAGGTCGGACTTTCGGCGACTCCAGCAAATGGCATTGATGAACTCAAGAAAGTTTCAGTTATTGTCTCAAGCTATGAGTATTCACTTTCAATAAGCGATATCATACAAAAAGTGTGGGGATAAACTATCCGCGCGGGCGACATATCCGACTGATGCCGGAAAATCTCAATCTGTTGTCTGTTATAACGAAATTCGAACTTATTTTCGGGACCATTACTAATCTATTGGCTCACCGATCAACACTTCGTGTCTCGCGGTTCGCCACCGCCTGCCCTGCCGGTCCGCCTTTGGCGGAGGCGGAACCACTTGCGCGCGATTAATAATGTATCCCGACCTCATCATCATTGCGAGGTTCGGTGCTCCGAGCCGTGGCAATCTCACACCATTCTGATTCGGTCGTGATGGTTGCTCTTGCGAGCAAGCGCCAGCGTTCGCTGTCGCATCTTTATGTTCGTCCCAACTTCGCATTCAGCGATTGGGACGAAACAGTCTCAATATATGCTCAAATTAGCAATTTCGCCATAAAATATCAGCTAGTTAGGAGAATATTTTACTAGCTGATATTTAGGACTTGAGACAGCATTTGGCCTGTCGGCCAAAGTGCCTGCTTCGCAGGCACAAAATATTTTGAGTAATTGACAGTAATGTATACGTTGTCATACAATGTATACATATGACAACCAACAAAGTTCTCAACGCCAGAGTTTCAGACAAGCTATACGAAAAAATATCTGATAAAGCTAAGAAAAATAGAACTACTGTTTCTAACTTAATCAGAAACTTAGTCGAAGATGCATTGGAGATCCACGAAGATTTTCATGAAGCCGTAGACAAGAAAATCAGGAAATATCTTTCAGAAACTGAAAAACAAGACATTTTGGGATACCAGGAGATGGTACTTGTTAAAGATACTGAATGCGACAACTGTGGTATGTTACTCAAAGTATCAGAAACAGCATATTTTGCCTTTTTCGAAGACAGGGATGTTAAGGCTATTCTCTGTGCCACCTGTAAAAACGAAAGTTTACAACCGGAGAAAACAAAAGCGCATGAGAATACTTCAAATAAGTAAGGAGTTACTTGCCCTAAGTATCCAAACTAAGCCTTGGGATAAAGATGGGTTTGCCTCTAAAACAAATGCTATCTTGATTCGAAAGTCCCTAGAGAGATTGGGTTCTGTATTTGTGAAGTTGGGGCAGATGTTGGCATTGCGGCCAGATTTTATCCCTGTCATTTTTTGCAATGAGCTATACAAACTACTAGATCAAGTTCCCCCTTTCGAGTCAAAACTTGCACTAGACATCCTTCGACATGAGCTCGGAAATAATAAATTCTCAAAACTTCTAGAACTCAATCCCAATCCTGTTGCCTCAGCTTCCTTTGCACAAGTTCATAAAGCAAAATTGGCTAATGGTGATGTTGTGGCTGTCAAAATTCAAAGACCAAATGTTGAACTGGTGATTCACGGAGATTTAGCAATTATGAGGTTCATGTCAAAATTATTTGATTTTTGGTTCCACCCAGCAAATAAGTTAATAAACATCGTGGAAGAGTTTGAAGCCTGGACAAAAGATGAGCTTGATTATTCACTAGAGGCCAGCAATATAGAAAAGTTTAATGACACTGCCGAGCTTGTGGGAGATGGTATTCGTGGTCCAAATGTATACAGGGAACTAAGTACATCTAAGGTGATAACAATGGAATTCATTGATGGTTACAGCTTAACCAAAATAATTACCCTTTTGCAAGAAGGAAATAAGAAACAAGTTCGAGAGCTTGGTTTTGATGGTAAAGATATTGTCGATAAATTAATCAAAAATATGTTGGAAATGTCCCATGTTCATGGTTTCTTCCATGCGGACCCTCACCCAGCCAATATTATTTTCACCCTAGAAAAAGAACTGGTATTAATTGATTTTGGCATAGTGGGCAATCTTTCAAGAAAAGAAAGAACCCTAATGCTAAGGTACTTCCGAACACTAATGGCAGGCAATGCTAAGGATTCGTTTGATTCGTTACTTGAACTTTGTGGTAATAAACAACCAGAAAATTTAGACCAAGTCAAAGAACGATATTCTACTTTGATTGATAAGTTTGCGGCAACATTCAGTTCAAAAACTTACTTGGAGCAACAAATAAAGTCTGGCCCCATTCTAGCCGAAACACTTAGTCTTATGCAAGGTAATGGTATGAAAGTTCCAGTTAGCATTGTCAGATACTTCAAGGCATTCGAAACAGTCGAGGGTCTGATTTTTGCACTTTACCCAAAACTACAAATCCAAGATATGCTCAAAGAATTTAGGCGGGTATCAATAATAAATATCGTCGATTCCATCCCCACAAAATTTGATTCGGTAAACATTGATTCCTTAATGCTCAAGATTATCGATTCTGTGGAAAAAAGTTTGTTACTTGACGACTAGGAAGACTAGCGGAACAACGTTAAGGGTTACAATAAAAGTATGAGCAAAGCATTTCGACTACTTTTTATTACAATACTAATATTTTCAGCATATCATCTGATCCGTGATTTACTCACAAATTTTGGAATTCATAACTATATTGTAGATTTTGCACATCGTCCTCACTTGTGGTGTGGAAAATTTTATCCTTGGGTTTGTCATTGGATTACAGTTCCTCCTGAGATTTTTACGTTAATAGTGTCAATAATCGTATTAAAGCGAAACAGGGTAGGAGTACTTGGGTTTTTAGTTTTATTACAAGTACCACTGTGGTTATTATTAGTCTTGTTACCTTAGCAAATAATGTTTCGCTCACTTTTCCAAAAAATTGTAAGACAAAGATCTGAAGTTGTTATTAGTCGCATCTTTCCATTTCTCAAAGACTCAAAAAAGATTTTAGATATTGGTTCTGGGACGGGTGATGTAGCATTTCTGCTAGGGGAACATGGAAAAGACGTAACGCCTGTTGATGTTAGCGATTTTCATGGTCCTAGACTTGTAAAAACCACGATCTACGACGGACGAAAACTACCATTTCCGAATAACTCATTTGATACTGCCATGCTGCTTATGGTTATGCACCACACCCCTAACCCAGAAATTGTCTTTGATGAAGCATCGAGGGTAGCCAAAGAATTAGTAATTATTGAAACTTCATACACGACTCCGATAAACAGATGGTTTACTATAGTCTCTGATGCTCTAGGAAATCTTCGCCTTGAAGCCTTTTGGTCATCATATAAATCTGATTCTGAGTGGAAGGAACTTTTTGCAAAAAAGAAATTCGAAATAGTTAAAACTCAAAAATATAACGACAGAAATTTTGGTCTCCCATTTCTACACATCGCCTATTATTTACGACGAAAATAGTTTTTAACCCACTTCCTCCCAAACTTAATCCATCCAAAATATATTGTGCCAGACGCATAAGCAAAAATCCAACTGATAGCAGTGAATGATACAGCATCGGTAACTTTAAGAGATATTAGGTACCAAATTATCGTGGCGGGTATCATGCCCAAAGTCGATACCATAAAATATTGAGAGAATTTGAGATTAGTCAGTCCAAAAGCATAAGAAATTACATCGTGAAATTCCTTCATAAATAATCGAAATACAAAGAGAGTTTGTAATCCATAGTCTTTTGTCAGTCCGTCTAGCTTTTCTAAGGCGTCCAAACCAGCCACTTTTTCTACTACCTTTCTACCCCAAATCCTTCCTATCCAAAAGTTTGTTATCGAGGCAATCACGGCAGCGATAAAGGCATAGACCACAGACATTTGTCCGTATAGATAAAATCCAGCGAACAGAAACGGTGAACCACTTAAGGGGGCAGCCACATTTGTTATCCATAAGCAGAAAATAAGTAGCACAACACCCCACGGTCCAGCACTTGCCATAGTTGTTCTTATTGTCGTTTCCGGTATCATCGTGCCAATCAAAATCATGATTAAAAAAGTGAGAACGATCAGAAATATGGGCAAATAGTTTCTTTTGTGAATCTTCATGCGATTGGTAAATTATACCCCGCCGATTCTAACTGTTTTGATCATTCTCGATCCGTCAATCAGCCAAAGTGCCTGCTTCGCAAGCACGCCTAAATCTTATTTGATTGGAGTAAGAGGTAATTGACTGGAAATATATGAAGCAATTACTTGCTGGGCAATGGGTTCTACTCTTCGGCCAACCCACGATGCTGCTTTTCCTATATTTCCAAGTAATAACTTAATTTTTTCAATATCATGCGGTTTCTTGATTTCATCTTGTAACGCACCAAGATTTTTCATTATTTCTTCTTTATTCTCTGGATTTTTCTCGTCAATTTCCTTACGAATACTATCAAAACTTGTGTCAATATCAGCATTTATGTTTACTGGACTATTGTTTCCAGTAGTTATGTTGATATTGTGTCCATATCTTACTTTTTTAATCATTTCCTTTTTATCATTGCTTTTAAGACTAATTCCTGTGAGAAATTGTACTCCCTCTGGTTTTATCTTGATACTAATATATGATCCTGTTGAGTCTCTCAATATTTCAATAAAATTATTAAACTCTAGAATTTCTAAATTTGAATCTATAGTATTTTTATCAAAGGGAAAGATAGATCTCATAAGGTCAATATGTAAATTCGTGGAATAACTATCTTTTCTGTGCATATATAGCGGTTCCAATATCGCCTTTGCCATAAGTTCATCGGTCATATGGTCGCCGAACATTTTGATCTGAAATGTTTTTTCCATCGAATCATGGACTTTGATATTGTGAATTCTAGAATCTTGCTGACGTCCATCCTCGAGGTCTCGAATAAACCTAAATATGAAACTTTCACTTTGACTTGTAAGGACATCTTTATCAAATGGAAGGTAGTGTAGTAAGTTCACTAATGCTTCTTCAAGAAATGGTTCTTGGGGAAACTTTTTACTTTTTGGGTCTGCCCACAAATAATCTAAGAGCATAGACTGTTGGAAGCATATCTTCCCAACAAGCTCCTTATCATTTTCATCATATATTCTAAAAGCGGCAATCCATACTAAAAAATTTCCGTTTACCTGATTGTTTCTTCCCGTGAGATTTACTGCGTGCGCCGTGTATATGCCACTCCCATTCCTAAATTTTATTTTTTTGAATTCGTCATCCATAATTTACAGCAATTCTATATCTTTCAGTATCATAAGTATATGCGTTGTTGATATTTTCAATATAATTTAGTTAATAAAAATCCCGAGCTCGAACACTATAGGAAAAAACCAATTTTTGCGTTTTCTGTCATGGCTACTGCGGTAGCCATCGTTCGAACCGATGTTACGGCAGGCGGTGGCGAACCGCGAGACACGAAAGTGTTGAGCGGTGAGCCAATAGATTAGTAATGGTCCCGAAAATAAGTTCGAATTTCGTTATAACAGACAACACTTCGGGATAAATCGGGAGAGTCGGGGTAAGTCGCCCGCGCGCCCGCCCACGCGCGGAGCGACGCTCAGTTCTTTAATAATCTGTATCTTTCAAAAAGCGACAGAAAACGCAAAAATAAATTCGGTAAAACTTCTGCGGAAGTTTTGGGTCTTTTATGGTTAAATGAATGTATGACCAAGTACATTGCGTACTGTCGGAAATCAACAGACGAGAAAGATCGACAAGTTTTGTCGATCGAAGCCCAGATTGCCGAGCTAAAAGAATTCGCCAAGAGGGAGAAGCTTCACATTGTCGAAATTTTAGTTGAAAGTAAAACCGCCAAAGAGCCGGGGAGGCTTGTCTTTCAACAAATGATAAAGCTTCTCCAGTCCGGCCAAGCCAACGCCATTCTTTCATGGCACCCAGATAGACTAGCCAGAAATAGTGTCGACGGAGGTCAGATAATATATCTCGTCGACACAGGTGTAATTACAGATTTGAAGTTTCCCTCGTTCTGGTTTGAGAACACCCCTCAAGGCAAGTTTATGCTAAACATTGCCTTTGGCCAGTCTAAATACTATGTCGATAACCTCTCTGAGAATGTTAAGCGCGGTAATCGCCAAAAATTAAGGAATGGCGTTTGGCCGAACAAAGCTCCTCTTGGCTACAAAAATATTGTCGAGAACAAATCAATTGACATCGATCCGGAAGAAGCCAAAGTCGTCAGAAAAGCTTTTGAAATGTTTGCTGATGAAAAATACTCTTTCATTCACATTGCTCGCTTCATGGCACAAGGGGGAATAACAAGCGCCCTCGGGAAGCCTTTGAAGATTGACCAAATCAAAAGTATGCTCCAGAAAAAATTCTACATCGGCACGATGGAATTTAATGGCGAAGAGTTCAAGGCTTCCCATCCAACTTTCATCAGCAAACAACTTTTTGAAAGAGTCCAAAGTAACATTCAAAAGTTTTCTAGACCAAGGGAAACCAGTCACGACTTTGCTTTTTCCGGTTTGATGCGGTGTGGGGAGTGCGGCGCTACCATCACGGCTGAGCAACACATCAAGCACTACAAAAGAACCAATCGCACAGTCAAATATATTTACTATCGCTGTACAAAGAAAATAAAGGCCTGTTCTCAGCCGTATCTGGAAGAAAACAATCTCTTTGATCAACTGAAGAGTGAGATTGGCCCCTCCGCCCTCCCCAAATCTTGGCAACGTGAGTGGAAAACTCGATTGGCACAGGATAAAGTCCTAGCGGATGAGTCCAAAGAAAAAGTTCTCGCCCTGCTTCATACCCAAACCGAAAGTTTTGATACCAAACTAAATACTCTTCTCGATGGATATCTGGACGGCACAGTTGACTCCGACATCTACAAAACCAAAAAGAGTCAGCTGTTCCAAGAAAAGCTCAAACTTGAGAGCCAGATATCCAAAACAGAAGAAGAAGGTTGTAGTTGGCTCGAACCTTTTTCTAAGTTTGTAAATAGCGCCATACTGGCGCAAAAAATCGCGCGCAAGGGTTCCGTGGACTCAGAACTGCGGTTCTTCGTCCAAAACATCGGTTCGAACTTCTTTTTGAAAGATAAACAGATTATGGTGGAATGGGAAAAGCCCTTCGCATCGCTCCGCGCGTGGGCGGGCGCGCGGGCGACTACCCCGAAAACGGGCGGGGAATCCCAGAGTGTTGCCGGACTAGGATTCGAACCTAGAATATTCGCCTCCAGAGGGCGACGTCCTACCATTAGACGACTCGGCAATACGAGCTCTATTTTACCTCATTAGACATAACAAAAGGCCGGATTACTCCGGCCAGAAAACTACCAATCTGGAAAAATTGACTTCCAGCCCCCTTCAGCCAACTGCTTTCTGATTTTTTCCACCTCTTCCATGACGCCTACGCTATAGACTTCCTCAAAGAGTACCATCATGTCGTCAGGCAGGAAGTCCACGGGCAATACCAAGTTTCCGCAGGAAAAACCCTCAATACTGCTCATGTCTACGCAGAGTAGGGCGATCCATCTCAGTCGTTCCACAGGATCAATTGGCAATAGAATACAGCCACTTTCGTAGACAGTTCTAAAGATGTCCATCAGCTTGTGATCTTGCCACCAGAAATGTCCTTGGTCTTGTGCCTCAATCTGAGATAGCCGATCGACCACCTCTTCCCTTAGTTTTTCGACCTCCAGCGCCTCCGCCAAGATCTCCGCATTCTGTTTCCCCGGCATTATTGGCGAGAACAAAGAGTTTACCGCAGACTCCATTTGGGCCTCCAGCTTGTCGTGTAGAGTGAATGTGCTCACCTATTTTACTCTATTTACCTGTCTGGACTTGGTCACCTCCTTCCTCGTTTGAGGCTTCCAGGGCTGCAACCATCTCTATCATTTCTTGTGTCACAAACTCTCCCGCATCGTGTCCCCAAAACTCAATCTCCTGTAAACTAGTTGAATCTTTGACCAAGCCGGACATTTGAAAAGTTATTTTCTCAACCATCAAATCTCACCCCCTTCCGGCAAAAATCGTCAAAAAAAAGAGGCCCTTCGGCCTTTTTGACGACGTCACTTTTTGTATCCTGGTATTTCTTCATTCCCAGAAATCCAGTCTAGTGGAAATCTGCTCACCTGTCAAATCGTTCGTTTGGCTTGCCGGCAAGAGGAAAATCTTATTTTCTGGCTACAACAATACCGGTTGACCTAAAACTTTCCAGCTCCGCTTCGGAGAATCCAAAGTCACTTTCCCATTTTTCTTTCAGATAGGGGATGGTGGAGGATCTTTGGAACAACACTTGCATGCCCAAAAGTTTAAAGATCTGATCGTATTGTTCAAAAGAAACCGGCACATAATTTTCCCCACCTTCTCTTTCCCAATTATCGGCGTACATGTACTTCAGTAGGAAGTGGTTCAGCTGTTTGATCGTCTTTGTGGGTCCAAAGATTGTTTCAAAATCCGTCAGAAGGTGCGTGACCTCCTCCTTGGCTATTACCTTATTTTTTGTCTCCTCTACCCACAGTTCGGATTTATCGGCGTAGTCATACAAGATCATGTCCCGCAGAATCAGGACACCGCCTTTGTTTAGTGTTTCGTGGGCATCGGAAAGGGCTTTGACAATTGTCGAGATTCCTTCTCCATAACTAAAAAATTCGTGAAGAACAGAACAGAAGAGAACCACATCAAACCTTTCCGGATTACTCAGCCTCTCTCGCAAATAGCCGTGCTCAAAACTTACATTTTTTCTCTCCCCGATTCTTCCTCGGGCGATGTTAATGAAATCCTCGTTCAAATCAATCCCCACAAAACTCATTTCCGGATACATGTCCGCCAGTGCCAAAGTGATGGTTCCGTCTGCACAGCCCACGTCCAAGAGAGTACTGGCCGCCTGTGGTATGTACTTGGCGATTTTTAGCTTCTCCTGCAGGGGTTTACTCATTCTTTCCAAGTAACGTTGTGGGTTCACTATATCTTCCATGGGTTCATTATATTCCATAAGATAGTGTTGACAAGACACTAAAGAGGGTGTATAACATACACTATGACCATACAAAACTTCTTTGGGGTGGATACCATCTTCTTTACCCTTCTCAACTACCCCATGAGCTATATCGAGTTCTTTGGCACCATTTTTACGGGCTGGTCCGTATACCTTTCCGCCAAGAACAAGGTTATTTCCTGGCCAGTTGGGCTGGTTGGGGTCGTTCTATACGGTTTCTTGTTTTACCAAATCCAGCTTTATTCCGACCTTTTCGAGCAGCTCTACTACCTTCTCACGGGCTTCTGGGGTTGGTGGGTCTGGACTCACCCGGCGGCCAAAGAAAGAGATACCAACAGCGAGCTGGTCATTAGCCGGACCAGTCGAAACTTCAACCTGATCGGGTTAGCCTCCATCGTCATTCTTACCTTTTCTTTGAGCAGTTTTATGTCCAACATTCACTTGATTTTCCCGGTACTGTTTCCCGTTGCCGCTTCATTTCCCTTTATGGATGCCTTCACCACCGCAGCCAGTTTTGTCGCCAACGTCTATCTGGTCAAAAGAAAAATTGAGAACTGGTATCTGTGGATTATTGTCGATATCATCGGTGTCTTTCTCTACTATCAAAAAGGAGTCATATTCCTCGCTCTGTTGTACGTCTTCTTCTTGATAAACGCCTTCAAGGGAGTTTACGACTGGTCAAAAACTCTCAAAGGATATGCCAAAAAAGTTTAGTACGGGTCTCGTTATCGGTAAGTTTTATCCTTTTCACCAAGGCCATCAATTTTTAATCAAGACTGCCCTCAAGAACTCCGCTTCGGTAACCGTCATTGTCTGTCAAACCGATCGGTATCTCATTCCTGCCGATATTAGAGCCTGGTGGATCAGAGAGACTTTTCCCAAGGTGGAAGTGCGTATCTTGAATCATGACGCCTCTCTGGACTCGGACTCTACCGATGTCTCCAAGGCCTGGGCCGATCTTACAGTCAAGTTTTTGGGCTATGCCCCAGACGCCGTTTTTACTTCCGAGATCTACGGTGCATCTTATGCCAAGTTCATGGGTAGTCACCATGTCATGGTGGATTTGAAAAGACAGATTTTTCCTATAAGTGCTACCAAAATTAGATCGGCTGTGGATAAATACTGGAAATATTTACCGAGCGCCACCCAAGAATACTTCACACAAAAGATTGTGGTACTTGGTGCCGAGTCCACCGGTACTACCACCCTAGCCCAAGATCTCGCTCGTTACTATCATACTGTTTGGGTCCCGGAGTATGGCCGATTCTATTATGAAGGTAAAATGTTTTCTCAAAACGCTTCTGACTGGAAAACTGATGAGTTCGTTCATATTGCTACCAACCAAAACCACCTTGAAGACGCTTTAATAAAAAAAGCCAATAGACTTCTAATCTGTGACACAGATGCTTTCGCCACCACCCTTTGGCACGAGCGTTATGTCGGCAAAGAGAGTCGGAAGCTGGAAAGAATTGTTAAGCGGCAGAAGCCTCTTCTATACATTCTCACGGACATCGACATTCCCTTTGTTCAGGATGGTACCCGGGACGGCGAACATATTAGACAAAATATGCACCATAGATTTATCGAGGAGTTAAGTAGACGCAAACTAAATTACATAGTCGTCAGTGGAGACAAAGAAAAGAGACTGGCTGAATCGGTTAAGAAAATCGACGAGTTAATTGCACTTCGAAATGTGCTATATTCGTCACCATGAGGTTAACCGAAAAAGAAGCGAACACAAGAGACCAATACAACAAAAACGCATCTGAGTGGCTCAAGTATTCAGGAGGAGAAAAAAGACCTTGTTTCTGGTCAGCCGAAATGAAGGATTTTGTCTCGTATCTATCTGGAAGTACCGTTCTTGATCTCGGTGCCGGACCGGCAACCGATAGTAGTTACTTGAGAGAATTCGGGCTGGATGTCATCTCAACTGATTATTCAAGAAGTATGTTAGGCATTGCTCATTCCCTGGACCCAAAACTAAATCTGGTCGAATCAAACACCTACCTCTCACCGTTTAAGAACAACTCTTTTGACGGGGTTTGGTTTTGTGCTTCGTTACTACATTTAGAAAATCCGAATCTTGCCATGTTAGAAGTTAAACGTCTTCTCAAAGAAAAAGGAATCTGTTTTGTTTCGGTCAAGCAAGGTACGGGAGACAAGGTAGATCCCAAAACGGGTTACTACTTCAAATATTTTCTTGACGAAGAACTACAGCACTTGTTCGGCCTCACTGGTTTTGACATATTAAAATCACAGTCAAGGGAAGGAACTGTCGGCCATCCCTGGCTTACTTATCAGCTAATTAAGCCTTAAGGTCTTACTTTTTTACAGCCAATATTGCCATAAACATCGGGAACTCCTCACGCGCACGGTTTTCCATCTTGGCTGCTTTTCCCTCGCTTTTTTTCTCTGATGTCCACTCCTCAATTTTTTTGATGAGGAAACCGTTACCAAAAAGGTAGTTGGAATAATCTTCAACCGGGTGGTGGAAAGACCAAGTCACTGGGGAGTTCTCTTCTCCGGGATGGGTATTTATAGGTATCTCTAAAGGGGACATGTATCGATTAATTCTCCTGTATTGCATTTTGTTTGCTTTGTCTTCTTCCCAACTGCTCTGTCTGGGGATTCTGAAACAGGGATGATTCAACACTATGACCAATTCACCGCTCTTCTCCATTACCTCACTCAAATGCTGTATTGTTTTTTCCGGCTCTTTAATGTTTTGAAGTGCCAGAATGATCGCCGCCTTGTTAAAAGTTTCCTTCAGCCCAAAACTCTTGGTGGCGTCGGTTACCAAATATCTATGTGACTTGTTATTATCCAGACTCTTTGCTTCATCAATCAGCTTCTTTGACGCGTCCAGCCCTACATACTTTACCGACTCCGGCAACCTTCGGGAGAGCACTCCTTGACCACAAGCGACATCAATCAATCTGTCTCCAGGCTTCACCTCCAAGAGTTTAAGTGTTTGGGGAATAATCAGTGATTGGTGATAGAAATGTCCTTTCTCGCCTACAATCGATCCATACCATTTACTTACTTTTTCCCACGATGTATTTTTGTCATCCCTCATTTAGCTATTTTCTCACACTTCTGATAAACTAAGTTTAACCCAAACAAAAACCGAACATGACCAAATCAGTCGAACCATTGGCTTCCCGCATTCGTCCTTCTAACTTGGAAGAGTTCATCGGCCAGGATCACCTTACGGGGGAGGGGAAACCCCTTCGTCTGGCTATCAAAAACAAATTGATTTTTTCTTTCATATTGTGGGGATCTCCCGGCACCGGAAAAACCACTATCGCCAGAATCTACGCGGACGCCATCGATGCTGATTTCCACGAGTTGTCAGCCGTCTCAGCCGGCAAAGACGATATTCGTCAAATCGCCGGAGAGAAAAATAAAGCTACCAAACCCATCGTCATTTTTTTGGACGAAATACATCGTTTCAACAAAGCTCAGCAGGATTTTCTTCTGCCCTTTGTTGAGTCGGGCAAGATTACTCTCATTGGGGCTACTACCGAAAATCCCAGTTTCGAAATTATTCCCCCGCTACTTTCCCGGTGCCGGGTTTTCGTTCTCAAGGAACATTCTCCGGAGGATATTGCTCAGATCATCGACCGTGCCACCAAGGCTCTAAAAACCAAGATGGACAATGATGTAAGGGAGTGGCTCTCGGAGTTTGCCAACGGGGACGCCCGTCAGGCCATAGGGCTAATCGAGTCCACCTTCAATCTTTACAAGGCCCTCACCATAGACAACTTTAAAAACGCTATTCAAAATAAATTCTTAAGGTTTGACAAAAAAGGGGAGGAGCACTACAACGTCATTTCCGCCTTTATCAAATCCATGAGAGCCGGCAATCAGGACGCCGCCATCTATTATCTGGCTCGTCTGGTAGATAGTGGCGAGGACCCTTTGTTTATCGCCCGCCGCATGGTTATCTTCGCCAGTGAAGATATTGGGGTTGCCCAGCCCACGGCACTGGTTGTCGCCAACGCCGTATTTCAGGCCTGTCAACAAATTGGTTATCCGGAATGCGCCATCAATTTGGCACACGGAGTCACGTATCTGGCCGGCTGTACCAAAAACCGTTCGGCTTATGATGCTCTTCGGGCTGCCCAGGCTGACGTCACTCAACACGGAAATCTACCCATTCCTCTGAATCTTCGCAATGCCCCGACCAAGTTAATGAAGGGACTCGGTTACGGTTCCGGATACGAAATGTACTCCCAAGAAGATCTCCTTCCCATGAAGCTCAAAGGCAAAAAATATTTGAATAAATAGAAAAAAATGGTCTTCAATACCATATAATTGTTCTTAACCATGAGGTCCAAAATCTACCTATATATACTCATCGGGCTGGGAGCCTTTTTCTTTCTTGTCTATTTCAATTATTTTAAAGCACAGTTGGCAATCAAAAACACACGACCCTCTCCGTTATTGATCGAACTGGTATCCTACCCGGAGTCTCTGCCTTACGGCAAAGAAGGAACTTTTTTGTGGCATGTCCAGTCAAGTCCTGATCTGTTTACTTCATTTTCCACCATATACTGGAGTTACCAAGCCAGTCCAAGCGCTCTGACGAAGCTTGACTCTCCACAGGCAGCAGCCTACCCTTTTTCTCTTCTGGACTACTCTGCCGGCAGATATAAGCTTCCCAACGATTTTAGTCTCGGCATCAAGTTTAATAAACCCGGAACAATTTTTTTTCGTGCGTACGCCAAGGTGGGCAACGAACACCTATGGTCCGAAGAAAAAAGCCTGGAGGTAATCAAATAGTATGCCATCAAAACAAAAATTTTCGCTATCATTTTTTCTTATTATCACCGGTCTTACCATACTGGCAACCATTCTTTTGGGCCTCAGATTCCTCGTTTTTTAACCGGTTAGCAATTTATCTCTTCATCTGCTAAAATCTTTAACTATGGCAGAAAACGAACTCAAAAAAGACTTACCTCAGACAAGTCTCGTCCCCTTTATCGGACTTAGGGAAGGTGTTATTTTCCCGGACACAGAAGCCGTCCTTACTTTTGGCAGACCGGCTTCCATTTCCGGTATTAGTGAGGCCTACGCCAACGATCAGGAGGTCTGCTTTGCTTCACAGATAGATCCTAAAGCCAATGCAGAAAGTCTGACTGACTACTACACTATCGGAACTGTCTGTAAAATCACCAAGACCTTACCGGTAAATGACGAGCTGCACGCCATCGTCAAGGGGCTCCAAAAGGTCCACATCTCTCAGCTGGAAACACGCGACGGTCGTATGTGGTCGGTAGTCGAAGACATCGAAGAAATCACAGAAACCTCGCCGGAAATGATTGCCTTAGGCAATCGGGCAGTAGCGGAAATTAAGAAAGCTCAGGATCTGGGAAAGGCCAATATCGACCCAAGTATCTTGACGAAAATAATGAGCAGTGCCGATCCCGCTCTTATTGCCAATCAGATTTCTGCGGTTCTTGATGTCAAAAACGATGAAAAGCAGAGACTTTTGGAAGAGAACTCTACCGAAGACAGGCTCAATTTCATCTGTAAACGGCTCAACGAGGAAATAAAGATACTGGAGCTGGAGAAGAAAATCGAAAACAAAACTCAAAAAAGGTTTGACGAAAGCATGAAAGAGGCGGTTCTTCGTGAAAGGATGAGAGCCATTCAAAAAGAACTGGGGGAAGGCGGCGAAGAAGAGGAGATTGGAGAATTGAAGGGAAAACTGAAAAAAGCTAAACTTCCCAAAGAGATATATGCCAAAGTGAACAAAGAGCTGGAGCGTCTGGCCAAGCTGTCCATCCACAATCCGGAAACTTCATATCTCAGAACATGGATCGAGACAATTCTGGAACTACCTTGGGGTGAATACACCAAAAGCAGTTACTCGCTTGCCAAAGCGGAGAAAATCCTCAATCAGGATCACTATGGACTGGAAAAAGTCAAAGAAAGAATTCTGGAATATATCGCTGTCCTAAAGCTAAAGTCGGAACAGGTAAAAAATTCCAAAAAACACTCCGCCGTCCCACCAACCATACTCTGTTTTGTCGGGCCTCCGGGCGTTGGAAAAACATCTGTCGGCAGATCCATTTCCAAAGCCATTGGCCGCAAGTTTGTCAAAATGTCTTTGGGAGGTGTTAAAGACGAAGCCGAAATACGCGGCCATCGTCGCACATATGTTGGTGCAATGCCCGGAAGGATTATTCAATCCATTAAGGACAGTGGTTCAAACAATCCGGTGTTTATGTTGGATGAAATAGACAAGATCGGTGCCGACTTTCGTGGAGACCCCAGCTCGGCCCTTCTTGAAGCTCTGGATCCCGAGCAGAACTTTGCTTTCCAAGATCACTACCTGGATATTCCCTATGATCTATCCCAAGTTCTTTTTATTACAACAGCAAACGTTCTGGATACCATTCCACCCGCACTTCGGGACCGATTGGAGGTTATAGAATTCTCCGGTTACACCGAAGAAGAAAAATTCCATATTGCCAAAAAATATTTACTCAAGAAACAAGCAGAGGTAAACGCTTTGGAACCCAAAGACGTCGATCTAAGTTCTCCCATGCTTCGTTATATAGTTCGCTACTACACGCGTGAAGCCGGTGTCCGAAATTTGGAAAGACAAGTAGCCTCAATCATGCGCAAAGCCGCCAAGGTCAAAGCTTCCGGCAAAGATCTTCCCATCATTGTTACCAAAGAGTTGATCCATAAATATCTTGGTCCCATTATGTTCAGTCACACTTTGGCCGAAGATACAGATCAAATCGGTCTGGTAACCGGTCTGGCTTACACCAAAGTCGGGGGAGATATTCTTTTTATCGAAGTCGCTCTCATGCCGGGACAGGGCAAGGTTACTCTCACCGGGCAGCTTGGTGATGTCATGAAAGAGTCGGCCAAAGCGGCCTACTCCTATGTCCGCTCTCACTGCCACGAACTGGGCATAAAAGAACAGATAATTTCCAAATCGGACATTCACATTCACGTACCGGAAGGTGCCGTTCCCAAAGACGGACCTAGCGCTGGTTTAGCGATCACCACCGCCATCATTTCTGCTTTCACAAAAAAGCCGGTTCCGAAAGATCTGGCTATGACAGGGGAGGTTACTCTACGGGGTCGGGCTCTGGAGATCGGCGGAGTTCGCGAAAAAGTAGTCGCCGCCCACCGTGCAGGCATTAAACAGGTTATTCTTCCCAAGGAAAACGAAAAGAACATGGTCGATCTACCAGAAAAAGTGAAAAAGGATCTTAAGTTCTACTTTGCCAAGAGTATGGACGACGTGGTCAAAATCGTTTTTGGGTAGATGAATTGCTTCATATCACTTATGATTTAAGGTGAGATGGTTAAACACAAAACTATCGGCGTTCTCGGGGGTTCAGGTCCCATTGCAGGAGCCAATGTCTACATCCGGATGCTACGACACGCCCAATTAAAGTATCATGCCGTTCAAGACACTGACTATCCACCCACGATTCTGTATAGTCTGCCTCTGGAAGGTTTCACAGAAAAGGGTAGTGTTGATAATCACTTGTTAAGGGTTCAATTCAGACATGGCTTGTCGGTTCTTCAGAACTCGGGCAGCGATATCATTATCATCGCTTGTAACACCTTACACACTTTGCTTCCGGAGTTCAAAGACGAAATCTCAATTCCTATTCTGGACATGATTTCCCTTACGGTAGACAGTGTTGTCGACTCACACGTCCGGACCGTCGGTGTACTCGCATCCGAGGAGAGCCATAGAAAACAGTTATATGGTCAACTCTTGAGTACTAAAGACATTGAGGTTCTCGAAGTCGATGACATGGCTCAGATTGATCTAAACAACATTATTCTTCATGTCATGGGGGGCACTTATTCGGTATTAGATAACCAGGTTCTCATGAAAGTAATCAATTCACTAGTGGCCAGAGGCGCCGAAAGTGTCATAATTGGATGTACCGAATTATCAATTGTGGCTGAGCATATTAAACCATCCATCAAGCTACATGACAGTGCCGATATTCTTGCCGTTGCCGTGGTAGATTATGCAATGAAATAATTATTAAATAATAAATATGAAGATATACAATCTCCAAACGGACAAAGACCTTGTCCCGGAACTTAAAGAAGTCCTTGAACATTTGCGCCAGCAAAGAAACTTTGACGAGAGTTATTACCTGAAAAAGAAGTTGGGCTTATTGAATGACTATATGCGCGAATTTAGTCTAAAATCCTGTGTCGTCGCGGTCAGTGGTGGAATTGACTCGGCCGTAACTTTGGGGATTGTCCATTCGGCTTCAAAAGAACCCAATTCGCCGATTAAGAAGATAGTGCCCGTCTTCCTGCCGGTTTTCTCGAAAGAGTCAGCTTCAAATCAGGAGTCCACAGTCGACCGTGGTCTGGATTTGGTCAATCACTTTGGATTAACTCCAGCTAAGGTAGATCTTACCGAATGTCATGCCGTGATGAAAAAAACCGTGGACTCCGCCATGCGGTTTACCGGAGCCGGTTGGGCCTCTGGCCAGCTCGTTTCCTATATGAGGACTCCCGCTCTTTATTACATCACCAGCCTTTTGTCGGAGATGAGCATGCCAGGGATATTGTGTGGTACTACCAACAGAGATGAGGGTGCATACATCGGTTATTTTGGTAAAGCCTCCGACGGTCTTGTAGATGTTCAAATTATCTCCGATATTCATAAAAGCGAAGTTTATCGGATGGCGAAAGTGCTTGACTTGCCCAAAAGCGTCATCGACGCTATTCCCTCAGGTGATATGTACGATGCACGACCAGACGAGGAAGTGTTTGGTGCGACGTATGATTTTGTTGAGCTATACATGCTTTATCTTTCTTTAAACTCTCCCGAAACCAAGAGCCATCTTCGTAGGGGCTGGAGCCAAGCAGCCATTGATCAATTTGAGCTTCTAAGCTCCAGACTAGAATCAATGCACTCGTATAACAAACATAAGTATCTGGGAAAAAATCCATCCGTTCACTTTGATATTTATGAAAGGTTCGTTCCTGGTGGTTGGATGGACTAAATTATGAAAGATCTTTGGAGTGATTTTGGAGTAAGACCTGGTGTGACCGTCGAGGAACTCGATAGATCATATGTTCTTCGCCGGTCAAAGGCAAAAGGTAAACACAAAGATCTCCGTTTGGCCTGGAAAATTCTTAGAGATCCCTATGCCGCCGCCGCCTACGGCAATTACAAACAAATCCGTTCCGTCATTGAGGCCGGTTTTTTTGATGACGAGGTTGAGCCGGAAAATTACAAACCTGAAAGAAATGACCTAAACTGGCTGACCACTCCCTTTCAGAAAATCATTAACAATATCCACGATCTCGATTCGGATACAATTGACCATTTTCAAAAGATACCACCTGTAGTTTTACTATCCACCGGAGCTTTTTCACCCATCCACCAAGGGCATCTCATGATGATGGAAAATGCCAAAAAGGAACTGGAGAACAGAGGGAGAACTGTCCTGGGAGGATACATTTCTCCCTCTCACGACAAATATGTGTTTGGAAAATACAAAGATGTTCTCTTTCTTGACACATCGCATAGGCTGAGGTTATGTGAGAAAGCCGTTGCTCATTCTGACTGGCTTATGTCTGATCCTTGGGAGGCTCGTTACAACGACGTCCCCATCACCTATACCGATGTCATCACCAGATTAGAAGCCTATTTGGCCAAACATCTTCACGTAAACTTTCCGGTCGTGGTTTTTTATGTCTTTGGCGGTGATAATGCCCCTTTTGCCAGACTCTTTGCCAAGAAAGGAGGCTGTGTCTGTATCAAAAGACCGTCCCACGAAGATAGACTAGTCAGCATCAGCCACGACCCTTTGATCACCGGAAACAATAATATATTGATAGTTGATGCTTTTTACGACCAACCAAACATCTCCTCAACTGAGATTAGAAACGGGACCAAAGAAGGCCTTGCCTCTATCGACGCACTGCTTAAAGAATGGCAACATCAATATCCAAAGGCCTCTGAAAACAAACAAAAATATATCTATGCCATCAGGAATGACTCACGATATGCCACCAAAATTTGGACCAGAAAAAATAGCGAGATTGACCTCACCCTAGCTAGCCTAGAGTTTCTGGATAAACTATCAAGAAATTTAGAATTTGCATTTTCGAATTGCTCTAGTCCTGACATCCCCATTTTGGTTGAGCCCATACTAATCGATCTCAATGATCAACAAAATTATGTGACTGTGCTAGAGCACAACAAGCCGATTATCAATCTAGATACATGTACTTTTAGTTCTCAAAAACTTGATTTTTCTAGACTGTTTAGTTTGTGTGACGGTCAGTGTCGTTGGGAACGCCTAGTTTGTCGACCAGGAAGTGAATCGATGTCAAAGCAGTTTGCCGTCATTAAGCCTGGGAAGTATGATTTGATAGACGACGACATTGCCACCGGCTATACAGTCAATTCAATCATGGAAATAGCGCCGAAAAATATAAAAATTGACAAACGGGTAGGTTTGCTTCAGGAGTATTTAGACAAACACAAGGACCAGATAAATCCAAAGGGAGACAAAGAGCTCCTTGATATTGTTGATTTCCGGGATTTTTTAGTCGGCTCGCTGGATAGCGGACTGGTAGTTTCCATGCCTACCGGTGAGATAATTCGGGCTCCATATCTCCTTCCATACGTATCTCTGGTTTCCCGGGGTATGATACCGCCTTCCGTAGAGCTTTCGGTTTCCATGCAGATCTGGAAGCTAAACATTACCTTCCATAACTATTTAAAATCCGAGATCCTACTCGAAGACAGCGATCCCTCCTTTATCAAACTCATGAAATATATCGGTTTCGACGACAAAACAAGAATGGTCGATATTTGCCGATGGCATCTAAACAGACTCCAAAAACTAGCCTTCAAATAGTTTTTTCCGGTAGCCTGTGTTTTTCTAAGAACTCACTCACTCTGTCTTCCAATGGTATCTGACCGACAGTGTTGTACTCTTCTTCTTTTTCCTTAAGATACTTTTCCTTGCATTCATGATCCAATGACATGAGATGCTCCATGTTTCTATCTTCGTTAAATCTTTCAATGGCATCAACCGTTCTCGTCGAACAAACATCACAGTTCTTTGGGACTTCCGAGTCGGCATTACTTTCTTTTCTTAGCTCAGATATAACTACACGGGGGAAAGCATTTGGAGACTGAGCGGCACTTCTTTTTAGCACTTCAATAATGGTCCAAAGCCAAGGGGTACGGAATTTACCTTCCTTATTAAGTAAGGCCAATACTGTGTTTGGAGCTACTCTAGTGGCACAAAGGATCGGATTCTGGATACCAAGTTCATGTAAATACTGGATCGATTTCACGGCATCCTCGATAGCCTCGTCATCAGTCAAAAAAGGAGGTTTGATCATCAAGAACGCCTGAATCATGAAGTCGAACTCCTTGAGTAAAGCATAGGCCCGCTCAAAAGACTCTCTGGTAGTTGTAGTGTTTACTGATATGGCTCTAGTCAGATCGCTTGCTGATTGTAAACCTATCGCCACGATCAGCTTCTTATTTCCAATAATGTTTTTAGCCTCCTCCATTTTCTCTCTAGTCAGGAACTGGGGTAAAGATTCAACAAGCAAAAATTTGGCCTTGCTCTGCCTAAACAATTTATACATATGTTCCCGGCTTACAGGTGGTACCTCTGCGTCTGCAAAGAAATTGCCGTTCGTGTAAAGGGTCAGTAGGTCAAAGTCTGCGTCATCCGCGTCCTTCATCACACTATCAAACTGAGCCGAGATTTCTTCCGGCATGATGGGTCGTCTTTTACTATCAAGGGCTTCATTGGGTAGGGGACACATTAAACAAGTTGCGGCCGAGCACATGGGGGTCAGAAGTACGATTCTACGTCTTTTTACCATTTTGTCACCCAGCAGCACGTGATCATCTCTAGCCGACTGTGGAGCCGTAAGGCTAGCGTCCTCGGGGATAGTACTCACACGGATACCCCTAGCCAGTCTTGTTAGATCCCGCCTCATCAGGGCTATCTTCTCCGGGTTTTTAATATCGTCGTAGTTGTATTTCATATAATCTATAATCTATATTGTTAAATAATTTTAAGATAAATGCAATCAAGTCTACACGAAACTGTCAAAGGCCCTGCTGTCGCGGTTGATACCGTAGTCTTTGGAATAGACGAAAAACAGCTAAAGGTCCTATTGCTCAAGATCAAAGGCGGGCCCTATAACGGCAAGTGGGCTTTACCAGGAGGACTGGTAAACTTGGGCGAGTCACCAGAAATAACCGCAACTAGAGTCCTTAAAAACAAGACCAATATTCGTTCTGGATACCTGGAGCAGTTATATACTTTTGGTAATCCTGACCGAGACATGCGCGGTCAAGTTATTTCCGTTGCCCATATGCTGTTGGTCAATAATACCCAGTCTTACGATTTAATTGTCTCCGAACACTACACTGATATCCAATGGCTTCCCGTTTTAGAGCTCCCGGAAACGGCCTTCGATCACTCACAGATTGTCGACTTTGCATTAGTGAGACTCAGAGGGAAAATGGCCTATTCAAACATTGCCGGCTCGTTTCTTCCGAAAGATTTTTCATTAAACGAACTTAGGGAAATATACGAAGTAGTAATGAATAAGTCCTACGACCAAAAAACATTTGAAAACGAACTTTTATCCCACGGTCTTCTAATCGAATCAGATAACGGGCTATATCATTTCAAGGCTGATTCGTTGTCCTATTTCGACTGAGTTTTCCCCTTAGCAGGATCAAAAATCCGATAGCCAAAGATAACAACCCAAATATCATAGCCGTTGGCACTCCATTAATTCTCCAGATAATTTCATTCGGACGTATGCCTTCCAGTAATATTCTAATTACTCCATAGCCTATCAGATAGACGCCTAGTAATTTCCCCGAAAACGTCTTCTTTTTTCTCAGTGTCAAGAGGATTACAAAAAGAGATAGGTTTAATAATGCTTCGCAGGCAAAAAGCGGCTCACCGTTTTTGCCGTAAAGCTCGCCATTTACCCAGTTTCCCAGTCTTCCAATTGCCTGAGCTATCGGTGCGCCAATAGCCAAGGCCTCCAGCACCGGCCACACGTTTTTCTTTTTGAAATAACCATAGAGAAAAACACCAAATATCGCACCCAAAACCGCCCCCCATATTCCCAGCCCACCTTCCCAAACAGCCCAAATCTTCCCCAAATTATATTGATAATACCTATTCCAATAATCTACAACGTGGTACAGTCTCGCCCCCGCCACCCCTCCCACTAGTGCCCACAGAAGGGCTGTCTCAATTTCCTTCTTTATTTTAGGAAAAGCTAGCTGGGCGGCCTCTATACCCACCCACACACCCAAACCCAAAATGATACCGTACCCGTGCATGGTTACCCCCCAAAGGTCAAACATTTTTTAGAAAATCGACAATTTTCTCCGCCGAGATTATTTCGCTTTCCGAACTTTGTCTCATTTTTACCTCCACCCCACCCTTGTCCAAACTTCTCTGAGAAATTACCATGCGGACCGGACAACCAATCAAGTCTGCATCGGCAAACTTTTCCCCGGCGGTCACCCCTTCCCTGTCATCCCACAAAACCTCTACACCCGCCTTCTTAAGGGAATTATAAACCTCCCCAGCTTTTTCTTTTTGTTGTAAATCAACCAGATGAACCAAGAAAGGAGCGACACTCTTTGGCCAGACAATCCCTTTATCATCGTGAAACTTCTCTACAATCACTCCCATAGTCCGGCTAATCCCTATGCCGTAACAACCCATGATAGGAAATATATTTTCGCCATTTTTCCCCGTCACGTTCATTTCAAAAGCTTTGGAGTATTTTTGCCCTAAGTCAAAAACATTCCCTACCTCGGCAGCTTTTGCCGGTTTCAATTTGCTGCCCCCACATTTCGGACACAGATCACCTTCGGCATTGGTATGAATGTCGTCTACATTTACGCAAAATTCACAAGCTTCACAGTACAAAATATTAGCTTCTCCTGCATCTGTCAGCACCTCAAACTCGTACGAAACTTTTTCGGTAAAAGCACCACCTGACGCCTCGGTCACTTTGGCATCCAATCCGAGTCTCTTGAACACCTCAATGTAGGCAGCTTTTACCTTTTCATAATAACTGTCGAAATCTTCTTGAGATTCATGCCACGAGTACATATCCTTCATCAAAAACTCTCGGCCTCTTAAGATTCCCGATTTGGCTCTCAGTTCGTCTCTAAACTTCCACTGAATGTGATAAGTGGCTCTTGGCAGATCCTTATACGAATGAATGAATTCTTTCATGAGAGGGGTAACTACTTCTTCCTGAGACTGCCCTAAGGCGTACTCTTTATCGGTTCTGCTTTTGAGTTTAAACAAGACATGTACGCTATCCCATCCTCCTGACTTCTTCCAAATTTCTGCTGGGTGCAACATTGGCATCAGTATCTCTTCACCTTCAATCTTATCCATTTCTTCACGCACAACTTGGCTGATTTTTCTCAACACCATGAGGCCCATGGGTAAGTAGGTGTAGACACCTGCCATCAGTTGCCTCACAAAACCAGCCTGAACCAATAATTGGTGATTGATTGATTCGGACTCTTTAGAAACCGTCTTCTCGGGCTTCGCACCCATTCTGCTCATTTTCATACTGTTATTCTACCTCATCGCCGTCATTGCGAGGAGCAGGGCGACGTGGCAATCTCACTCCACTACCTGTTATTATAAATTCAGTGATAACCCTTAGTCCCATTACCATTACCAAGGCTTCCGGTGAGCAAGAGCATTTTGATGAATCTAAGCTCGTAAAGTCTCTAGCCAAAACAGGACTTTCTGTCGACGTTGCCTCACAAACCGTTGACTACCTCAAGCGCCATCTCAGAACCGGCATTACCACCAAAGATATCCACGGGCACGTTTCCTTCTATCTCAAAGAAAATGCGCCGGTCAGCAACTACTACAACTACGGCCTCAAACGAGCCATTATGGATCTGGGTCCCTCGGGTCACCCCTTCGAAACCATTGTGTCTGATGTTCTCTCGGAATACGGATACAAATCCGAAGTTGGCGTCATCGTTCTCGGTAAATGCGTTACTCACGAAATTGATGTTGTGGCCAAAAAAGAGACGAAGCAATTTTTTATCGAGTGTAAATTCCACAACAGTCCCGGTGTCAAAACCGATGTTCAGGTTGCTCTCTACACCTATGCTCGATTTTTGGACATCAAGTCGGCGATGGAGCAAAGTCACGGAACCAACATTACCTACTACCCATGGTTAGTTACAAACACCAAAGTGACTTCTGAGGTATTTGACTATGCGGGCTGTGTGGGTTTGGAGCTTACTTCCTGGCTACACCCACAAGGACACGGTATGTCGGATCTGATCATGGCCGCCGGGCTTCATCCTGTCACCTTGATTTACTCCATTCCCAGATTCAAAATCAACCAGCTTCTGGAGAGGGGAATCGTTACTTGCGCCAGACTTAAAAAGGCGATTGAAGAGAACCAAGTCTCCGATATTCTTACTCACGAGGAAATAAATATGACTTTTCAGCATATCAAAGTAATATGTAAAACCTAATCGTAACAAATGAATAATATATTTATGCGAATCGTCATAGTTAGCCTTGCATTATTTGGAGTGTACAAAATGTTTCCTCAGATTTCGCAGCCCGTTGACTACTATGTCAAGAACCCTCAATTTCAAACTTCAGTGATCGTTCCGGCTGTGGGCTTAGCCAACAAAGTTCTCCCGGATAAGATTCAAATTCCCACCCCAAAAATTATGGGAGTCACTACCGAATACACTCAATCCCCAATTTCTTCGATCACGGAGGAAATAAGCAGACAGGCCGCTAGTGTCGCCGCCAGCCTAGTCGAGAAATCTTCCAAGGCAGTCTCTGAGCAGTTCTGTAACGCCCTCCTCGAAAAAATCAAATCCGAGTGCGGTAAATAGATATTCGACATATCTTAAGTTCTTTACCCAACGGTCACCCCGATCATGTCCAGCTTAGGTAGATATCTCTTGATCTCATTTTTAAACTTCTCGGCCAATCCTGCTGAGTAAGTCGCATTCTGGGTATTCTCCATATGTCCACAGAGTTTGTTTTCATACAGGCGCACGATCTCCATAATTTTTTCCCCCTCGGCATTAAACTCCGCTTGGTGTTTTTGGGGATCTTTTTCATATCTATCGTGTAGCTCCTGAAAACTATCAAACTCGTTTTCATATTTAGTTACCATTTCTTCAAAAATTTCTTTGAACTTTGCAGCCATGGAAACAATGTTACCAAAACTCCACAAAAAATGTACACTGTAATTATGAAAAGGACAGTTATTGGATTGGTAGGCCCCATTGCCTCCGGGAAAGGCGAGGTAGCCAAATATCTTCGTGGTTTAGGTTTCACCATCCTTAGTCTCTCGGATCGTGTCCGTGAAGAAGTTGACGCGCGTGGGTTACCAATGTCCAGAGAAAACCTTCAGAACGTCGGCAATGATCTCCGGGAAACTTTTGGTGGTCATATTTTGGCGGAAAGAACCTTGGAACTATTTGGTAACATCGAAGGCAACATTGTTATTGATTCCATTAGGAATCCCTCAGAGATTGAGTTTCTGAAGCAGACGCTCGACCTTACCGTTATCGGCATCGATGCTTCGCCGGAGCTCAGACTCGAGCGGTACTTGTACCGAGCAGCTCGGCGAGGAGAGGATCGGGTTTCCGAGTCAGATTTTATTCATTCCAACAGTCGGGACCTGGGCATTGGCGAAAGTGTTTTCGGTCAGCAAGTTGGTCGTTGTCTGGAAATGGCTGATGTGGTCATCCAAAACGAAGACACCAAAAAACATTTACTGGAGGCGGTTGATTATTATCTGATTTCCGAGTTGAGTTTCAGCCCCGAAGGCGCTCGCCGAGCAAAAGAAAAATAAAAACCCCGCCAAAGGCGGGGCAAAGAACTACAAATCGGTGCTCAGGCTACCATGAAGAGTTATGTGAATATCCTTAGTCGGAACTTTACCTTCAAGGGCGAGAAAGACCGCAAGCTTGATGGCGGACATGACGACAACCGCTTTAGTTGGTTTCAGATTGAAATCATGAAGGACAACGCTTACTCCTTTGGCGGTTTTTGCTGAGGAGGTCGAAACGGTGGTTTCAATCTTCGTTACTTTGATAATGGCCTTCTGAACTACAATCTCTACCAATTCCACGGTCATCGCGGAGAAATCAGGAACATACAATGTCACATTTTTCATAGCTACTCCTCGTCTACACAGTTTTTTCAGGAACACCCGTATTCTACCAATCCCATAGTACAAAAGCAAGCCTACTCCTCGGGTACGGCAGCGTATTTAGGCACGAACCTGTATCTCCAAGTAGCCTCTATATCTTCCTGATCGGAATATTCAAAGTCGAGATTCTCCCGCTCCATGACAGCGAAAAACTCCTCCCAGGAAATATCTTTGGTGGTGGCTCTTCCCGAGCTCAGCATTCTTTCATCTTTGTTTCCTGGCCAGTCGATCCTTAGTCCCACTTGATCTCTCACGATCTCGGAGTCGTTAATCATCGCCGGCTTGCCCTCATGCAGTACGACCCAGTTTCTAATTTCTTCGTTAGTTTGAGCTTTTCTATAGACTACTTCCATAAAATAATATTAGCATTAATTCCTACTAAACCCCGAGTGTTGTCCAACCTTTTTTATTTGAGTTTTTGATTTTTTGCGTTTTAGAGTTTTTGAGTTTTTTCTTCCTGTCTATTTTTTTCATACAACACCAGAGCCGTGGCCACACTAACATTCAAAGATGCCACAGATTTTTGCATAGGGATGTTGATAAAGAAGTCACACTCTTTTTGCAAAGGTTCGGATATTCCTTCGGACTCTCCTCCCATCAGAAAGGCTACCGGACCGGTCAGTTTTTGTTCATACATCGTCTTGCCCATTTCCACCTCTACTCCTACTACCGGTACGGCATATTCGTGAAGCATCTTTATTGCCTGAAACAAGCTCATCGGGATCAGGGGTACGTAGGCGGCTCCGCCCATGGAAACTTTGGCCACCACTGGTGTAATTTCATGCACTCCATTTGGAGACGCCACTACGGCGTCGACGCCGGCAGCCCACGCCGTTCTCAGTATCGCTCCCATATTCTGCTCATAGTCGATTCGATTTAGCAGCAAGATGAAACAATTCCTTTTGTTATCCAATATCTGTTTCAGGGAAATCACCTCCGGTACATCCATAAGGGCAATGACTCCTTGAGGGTTTCTCGACTCCGCCATTTTGTTCAGATCATCAGTCGGAATAGTTCGGATTTGCACTCCTTTTTCTCTGGCCATTTTCTCAATCTCTTTGATCTTCGGGTCCCCGACTGATCCGAGCGCCAGCATCACCGTACCAATTTTTTGTCCGGAGGACAACCCATCTCTTACCATATTTCTGCCTTCCAAAGTTACGTAGTCTATCTGTTTTGCCATAGTTTATTATTATACTTGTGCACCGGAAAAAGCGTACTCGTCTCACTCATGAAGAGAAGTTTATTATTAGTGGTAGTTCACATATTGGTTTTGGAGGCCAGACCAAGCTACTTCACAAAGTTTTCTCATCGTTACCGGCTCTAAAGAGCCGTAATTGCCGGCGCTATTTTGCCGGTCAGCTTATCTCCATCATCGGTAGCTGGATGCAAATTGCGGCTCTCGGCTGGCTCACACTTCAGTTGACCAACTCCGCTTTTATGGTCGGGTTGGTGGCGGCACTGTTTCCCTTACCGGCTCTTTTCTTCTCTCTCTTTGGAGGTATCATCGTTGACCGATTTTCCAAAAAGCAGTTGTTACTTATCACCAACTCTTTATCTATGCTCTTAGCCTTTGCCTTGGGTATACTTACTGTTCTGGGAGTTGTTAATATCACCGAGGTCATTGTTATTTCCTTGTTGGGTGGCATTGTCAGTTCTGTATCTATGCCGGCACACTTTGCCTATCTTAGTGAGCTGGTCGACAAAGAAAATATTTCTTCAGCCATGTCCATAAACGCCGGCATCTCCAGTCTTGGTCGGGTCCTAGGTCCGGGAATTGCCGGGCTCTACATCGCATTTGCGGGTACTGGAGGAGCCTTCATTCTCAATGGTCTAAGCTATGTTGCTGTCATCGTTGCTCTTCTACTTATAGACACTCCTTACAAAGTTACCAACCAACATTTGGCACCACTGACCGCTATCAAAGAGGGGATTGCCTATTCTTTCATGAATCCCATGATACGTTCCATCTTTTTATATGTCAGTGCTATGTCTATTTTTGGCTGGTCCTACACCACCATTATTCCCGTCCTAGCGAGAGATGTTTTTCATTCAAACTCTACCGGTATGGGCTATCTTTTCTCATCCATCGGGATTGGGGCTATAGTGGCCACATTACTGGTCTCCGCCCTTTCCGGTAAGTTTAGTAAGCTCTCCATCGTCATCTTTGGTAATTCATTATTTTCTCTTAGTCTCTTTCTTTTTTCCTTCACCTCCAATCTAAACTTGGGGATATTTTATCTTTTTCTGGCAGGTGGTGGCTTGGTCGCCATTAACGTCATTTTGGGGACCATGGTCCAGTTGATGGCCGATGAAAAATACCGTGGTCGTGTTTCCAGTATCTACTATCTTCTTTATGCGGGGCTCTTGTTTCTTGGCAATCTGGAAATTGGTTATCTCACCGACGTTTTTGGTAGCGGCACAGCTCTTCGCATCAATACTCTGGCTGTCCTTACAATTAGCCTTGCCATCTATTTCACCAAAGACAACCTTCGGTCGGCACAACAGATCTATCTCAAGTCATAAAAGATGCTCGGTTTACCCCCAAAAAACCCGCCTTTGCGACGGGTTTCGATAATGTCTTATCAACATTCTGGAAAATATTTCTCAGCCAGCTTCTTGGCCTGTGTGAAGTAATTATCTCCATCAGTCTTATATCCCTCCGCGGCTTGGTTACGATAAAAACGCAATGGAGGCTCAGCCGGCAGATGATGACTAATAAAGACCTCTTCGTGTTTCCAGGTGGCGTAATTGATGATAGCGAGCGCTAGCAGTGTGGCAATTGCTTCAGCTGCATTTTCATCAGTGATGAGGAATAATAGCTGACCGGCTTTTCCAGGTTCAAACGAGGCTAGTTGCATCACCACTTCCAGCATATCCGATAAACCAAATGAGCTGGCCAGCTTTGAAACTTCCTTGATCACATTATCACTCGGATCAAGATCCAAAATCAGATTGATTACCATTCAATCTCCTTTAATGTGCCTAAGATAAGGCATTCTATCACATTTGCATCCGACAGTTGACAACCCTATAACAAGATGATATAGTACTAAATGCCAATTTTGGCAAACCAAATGAAAAACACGGTCATAAATATCAGGTTAACTCTTCCACAAGATCTCGTGGAAGGTTTTACTGGCCTTAACTGTGCCTCGGTCTTTGCGTATATCAATCCGTAATTCGAATTAAATTAGATTTACTCAAACGCCGCGGCCTACGCGGCGTTTTTGTGCGCACTTTAAAAAAACAAAGGAGGTTCTATGTTTCGGAAACTTTGGTCACTCTTGGCACCCTTTCACCGCACGTTTCTCGTTTTTGTCTTCTTGGCCTTTCTCTACGAGACGGTCCAGTTGGGAAATAGTTATGTCATCAGCCTGGTGGTTACCCTCTTCGGCTCTGGAGTTGCCGCGTATACTTGGATATTCCTGGTAGCCGGACTACTTCTTTTCGACGAGTTAAACATGAGGCTAGATAACGCTTTTGACTGGCACATAATCGCCAAACAAAGCCACCCTCTCTACCGTTTTTTGAAACTTTCAGCTATTTCTAAGTTCCTCAAGATGAATATCCCTTGGCACCACAAACACAACTCGGGGACTCTGGTTGGCAAAGTTGGAGATGGGGTCTGGAAAACACTGGAGATCGTTGATGTCATGAGTTGGGAGTTTGTGCCCACCGTGGTTCAAACCGTTATTAGCCTGATTCCCCTATTTTTCATTAGTCCTTGGGTTGCTTTGATTTCGATTGTCACCTTCGTCCTGTTTGCCTGGCTCACCATCAAAGGCAATCGTGAGAAAGAGCCCTTCAGAGCCAAGCGTCAAGACTACTATGAAGATGAGTGGAACAAATCCATTGCTTCAGTTCAGTCCGTAGAAACCAATTTGATGTTTGGTCAGCAAGAGCGCTTACTGCGCGATCAATCTGCAATTCACGACGGCATCATTGGCGAAGCCCTCCAAGAACACCGGCTCGGCATCTTCAAGTACAACCGCTGGCGCATCCGGGTTCTTACCGTTGCTCGAAGAGTCGTCCTGGTTATCTGGATTCTTCAGCTATTACAGGGTTCACTTACTCTCGCCTCTCTAATCTTTGTTAGTGTTTTGGTAGAGAGGCTATTTTCCAGTTTTTGGCGCTTTGCCAGACTTTTGGATCGGGCGGCTCAAAACAGTGAAGGCGCCAAAAGACTGGCCGATCTTCTGAGTGAGGCAGAGCCGGTCGAGACAGGTTCGATTCAGACATTACCAAGCAAACCTTTGGGGATCAGTATTCAAGATGTTTGTTTCGCCTACGAAGGAGATTATTCTGAAGAAGACGGAGCCTTGCACGACTTTAGTTTGGATATAGAGCCTGGTCAAGTCACGGCTCTTGTCGGTCCGTCGGGGGCAGGAAAGACCACTATCAGAAAAATCGTCACCCGTCTTGCCGGATGTCAAAAGGGTTCCATTTTTGTTGGAGGTATAGACATCAACGACTGGGATGGACCTCAACTGCTGGAACAATTTTCCTATGTGCCCCAAGGTGACGACGTTTATATTTTTGACGAAACTATTCGTTATAACATTTCTTTTCCCCGGCCGGAAGCCACCGATGAGGAAGTCATCAACGCATCAAAGCTAGCCGGTATTCATGACTTTGTCTTAGGTTTAAAGGATGGCTACAACACTCAGGTGGGGGAAAGGGGCATCCGTCTTTCAGGTGGTCAAAAACAGCGGGTAGCTCTGGCCAGAGCTATCTTAGCCAATCGGCCCATCCTCATCCTCGATGAAGCCACTAGCGCCGTAGATGCCATTACCGAGAGCGAAATTCAGACCAACATGAGGACAATCCTTACAGGAAAAACCGCCCTGGTCATTGCCCATCGGTTATCCACCGTTTGGGGGCTGGCAGACAAGATTGTCGTTATGGATAACGGTAAAAAGGTCGAAGAGGGCACTCATGCTCAACTGGTGGATCAAGGAGGACTCTACGCCAAAATGGTCTCCTTACAAACAGAATAAGCTCTCTACAAGCCTCGCATTTGCGGGGCTTTTTATTTTTTTCTCTTGGTACTTTTCTTAACCACGACCTTGGGAGAAGTTCCCACAAAGACATCCTTGTGAATCACGAGATAAATGGTTGGCAAGATTCCCATGCTGTTGACCAAAAGAAGAGCGACGAACCAAACAACCTGCTTTCTTCCGGCACTCTTATATAGAGCAATCCCTTTTAGGATTAAGTCCAACAGGACGAAAAAGTATAGCCAACCGAAGCGGCCCGAGAACATCATGTTTTGATAATAGTTGTACATATATTAATATTACACAATTTTTTGGCCGTATACTAATTACTAGATGTCTGTCGCACTTGTTCCGCTTAGTCTGCTCTTATTATTCTTTTCCAAAAGATGGTTAACCATTGAAATAAGTCGACTTGTTCACCGTTTCGGCGGAGGGCACCAAAGCCTTATTGTCATCTGGAGTGTTATCTTCCTACCCGGGACTGTTATTCACGAAATGTCTCACTTCTTCTTCGCTATCATTACCGGGGCCAGAACCGGCAAGATCGAAATTTTTCCCGAATACTTAGAAGGTGATTGGGAGGATGAAGAAGAGGGGAGGTCTGTCGCTCTGGGTTATGTTCAGACCCAAAAACTAAATCCGATACAAGGTTTCTTTGTAGGAACCGCCCCGTTTATTGTAGGTATGTTTCTTTTGGTCTGGTTGGCTTCTCTTCTTCAGACAAGTTATGCCTCCGGTCAAATACTATTTTTATGTCTTCAGGGATATTTATTCTTTACGGTTGCCAACTCTTTTTTCCCAAGTTGGTCTGATATCCGGCAAACCTTACCCCTAGTGATCATCGCTTTAGTTTGTCTCCTTATAGCCTGGACTCTCGGTCTACAATTATTCATTAGACCCACTGCGCAGATAGTAACCTTGGCGGACACCATCTCTGCCACCTTTCTCTTTAGCTCTGTTTTCAACCTTCTCATTATTGGCGGCCTGTTTTTAACCAATAAAGTGTTTTTTCGCACCAGATAGAGCGTGTTTGAATATTGTCTTTGCAAAACTCTCTATAATGGAGTCATATCAATTACTTTTCAGCATGAAAAAGTCCCTCCTTCTTCTTCCTGCCGCCCTGTTGTTTTCTGGTTGTATCTTGTTTCCCCAAGCACCAATCACCGGCACTACACAGCAAAAGGCCGAAAAGCTCTCTCAGATTATTAGTAGTGGTGGCCAGGCAAACTGTAAAGTGACCAATCTGGCAGACAATACGAGTACCCAAATCACCGTTTCCGGTAAAAAAATGAAAGTGGTTGGCTCCGATTTTGGCGAAGGTAAAAAAGGCACCATGATCAATGACGGCGTTAATACCTACGTCTGGACCGAAGGTGAGAAAATTGGCTTCAAAACCAAACTGGAAACCGAAAAGCCTCTCCGGCCTACAGTCACCCTGACTCAGGCGGAATCCGTAAATCCGGCCGAAACAGCGGCAGGTTACGAAGACGATACCAAATACCGGATGGACTGTACTCGAGGAGGTGTTTCGGACGCCGATTTTACTCCGCCGGCCGACGTCAAATTCACTGACTTCTCGGAAATGATGAAAGCGGTCCCCACTATTCCTACCGTTCCTGCCAGATAGTCTCTAAATTACCACAAAAAAAAGACCGGCATATTATGCCGGTCTAAATTGTTATCGGGAGCCCATCTCCAGCAGAGCTTCCAGAAACTTCGTCAGGTCCATCGGATCGATAACTCCGTGCTCTTCGGGGGACCAGCCGATCACTTCGTGCTCTACTCCATTTACGGAGATTTTCTTGGTGAAGAAGAATCGGTCACGCAGTATGGGCACGGAGGCGATCAGGTTGATCGGATCGTACTGTGCCCAGGCGTGACTCTTTAGGTAAGGCACAATTTCTCCATCGTCGGCGATCGGCGGGTTCACACCACCGCAGAACACACTCACAAACCAGGCTCGATTTCGAGACATTGGCAGTTTTCCGCGGAGCTTCGATCCTTCCGGAGCCGTACAAGAGCGCCAGAAGCTTTGTGTGTTTCGGGGAACCCGGACAGCAAAGCACTTTCCCACCTCGCCCATCCGCTCGAAGATGTTATGGCTGAGCATCGCCTTAAAGGTAGCGTTCTTAGTCGTTATAGTCATGGGGACGCCAAGTTCTTGTAATCTCCGATAGCAGAACTCAGCAGCTTTCTTGTCGAATAGAACATTCATCGCATCGTTCGGTTGGATGAAGCCATCACTTGAAAGCTCGGTCATCACACCACCCATAAACACCACCCTGCTTACCTTTCGGAGCACCAAGTCTAGGTGTTCTTCAAGAAGCCACTTCAGATCGGTCATGGCTGTCTGGATGACGATCACGACTCCCAAATTCTCAGCTTCGGTCAGTACCTTGAGTATCAATTCTTTCCCTTCCCGAAGGGTTGTTCCACCTTGATCGATGTAGGGGATCAGGTGCAGGTCGGGGCAAAGGTCAGGCTCGGGCATGACCGTCTCGCCGACCGCTACAGGCACAGTGTCGAGTCCCAGCCAGTTCATCAAGCCTCGAATCACTCGGGCTCGATCTCTTTCCGGGTTCGTGTTGGCTACCACGCCTGCCATGGACAAGAGCTCCATTTTTACTAATGCATTCATTGCAACGATCGAGGACTCATCATCCATATCGTTGTGATTGGGATCACAAATTACGATTGTTTTTTTCAAGGAACCTCCAGGAGGAATAGGTTAAGACATCCTATATTATATGAGATCACTGCCTCATATGTCAAGACGTCCCCCTTAGGGATTCTTCTGCTTTTGTTCCGCTTTCTGCTTCAGTAGTTCTATGTAGCGTCGAATGTCAGGTATGTCCACAATCTCCAAAGCTTTACTCGCATGTACGATGGCCATATCCCAATCGTCATACGACTCATCCAAAAATGCCAGTTTTAGGTAAGACATCCACAAGTTGGGATTGATCTTGAGTGCCTCCTCAAAACCCTCTCTAGCCTTTTCTCTTTCGCCAAAAAACATATAGGTAGAGGCTCTATTATGCATCGCATCTGCGTAATTCGGATTTAGCTCAATTGCTCTGGTGAACTCCTCGATCGCCTTTTCGGCATTGCGTAAATTGACATAAGCATCCCCCAGGTTATTATGGTTTATTGGGCTATTGGGAGAATATTCCTCGGCCGAAAACCACAAAGCGTCAGCCGTCCTCCAGTCTCTGATCCGCAGCAAGGTCCTGCCGGCCATGAGTAAAACCCAGACCGTTACCAGACAGTACAAGACAATCCACTGTTTCTTTTTCTCGGATATGTAGGTGGTGGATAGAGAAATCATGACGGCTAAGCAAGCGTACCCAAAATATGCATATCTTTCGGCTACCATCATGTTCATACCCGTAGGCGTCAAAGTCACCAGAAGCGAAGTCATAAATAGCGCCGGCCATAACCAAAAATTCTTTATTTTTTTATTGTCAATCCACGCCCACAGGAGGAAAAGTAAACTAATCCCGCCAAAGGAGAAGATAAATTTCCAACTAAGATCCACCTCCGAATGATACAGAGTCAGGGCCTTAGGCCAAAAATATAGCCATATATAATTCCCCGTTGGGACCAATACTTTGGCTATGGGGTTTTCGATTATTTCCCCCGCCACCGTGTAATATGAGTTGGTAAGTACAGCCGCCCGTTCACCGTAGACGGATATCAAGGCAAGTCCTCGTAAAAAAGACATCAAAAAGAGACCGGTCAAGGCCATACTCATTTTTCTCAGTCTTTTGTTTCTCCAGTCCCAAATAAATAACAACACAGGAACAAAAATATATTTTTCGCATGAGACTAACGTCAAGATCCAAAGCGCGACTTCGGCAGCATGTTTGAGCTTTGTCTGTTTTTCATCCCAGTGTAGGTACATACAAAGCATCGTCAGCATTCCTCCCAAAACATATGGCATTCCCGAAATCCACACTACCGGTTCAACGACGGTGGGAGCCAGTACAAACAAAGCTACAGCGATGATCGCCACCGGGAAGTCGTACCATCTCCGGACAATTTTGAACAATACAAATGAAGTTGTTAGGTGAAATAGAATACCGGTGAGCCGTAATGGCCAGGGGACTACTCCGAATATGTTAGTCAGGACTGCATAAATCAGATATTGAAAGGACCACCACGGTCGGAATAGGTCAAAGCTCCAGATACCCACCTTCGCATTGTCCAAAATCGTCGGAATATCATCAGACACGAATTTGTTTGGCAGGCTCGTCAGCCAGATTAGTAAGGCCACCGTCAAAAGCCCCCAAAGGATAGGCGCCTCGAACTTCGCTGCGGTAGTTGCCTTCGGCTCGGCAATGCTCTTCTCATCCAGTTTGTGTTTATTCATTTCAATTCCTTTATCTGTTTCTTTAAAGAATCCACCAAGGCTTGATAGGTCTCCGTCAAACTTACCGCCAGATCGTAAGCATTATTATCATGCCAGTCACAGTTTTCCCCACAGGCCTCGCCTTGTTCTTTCATTGCCTGATCCAGTTTCAGCTGAGCCCTCTTGAGTTGTTCCTCCAACCGTTTTCTTTCTGTCTCCATTCTTTTGATTATATTTCAACTAACATAGTTTTTTATAAGTGGTAGAATTGTTCCCATCTCACGAAGAAGGAGGCATCTTTGAAAGCTAAAATAATTGGTCAAAAAGTTTCCCTAAGCATAATGGACTATGTTCATGGCGGCGGACACTATATGCGTCGTATTTTTGTTCCGGAAGCCGCCAATCTGGTATTTGGGGTGGCCGAAGGAAAAGTCTTTGCCTTTACCCACTATGATTTAGAAGCAAACCAGCCCGACATCCTTGCCGAGATCAACCTTCCCGACGAACTCGTCAAAAAAGCTCTCAAGTTGGCCATTGCCACCATGGAACTCAGCACAGAGAAATCCCAGATCGAAGATTTACTGCATGACTAAAGACGAGCATTCAGCCCCCTTTACCAGGGGGCATTTTGTTGGAATATAATATAGAGCATGACAAGAAAAAGTAAGAAGGTTTTTCTTTTAGTTCTGATTCTTCTCTTAATTTTTTTATTCATTTTCAGTCGCCGAGCCTTGTCTCCAAACAAAACTGCCTTGAGTAACGTTACGCCAACACCCGCCCCCTCTCAAGTTTCCGAAAGCACCACCAAATGCCAAAACGTCGTCGTTTCTGCCGGAGAAACCGTCGAGCTTTTTACCTATCAATCCGGCCAGTTCATCCGTTTCGATTATCGTGTAGCTGCTACGACGGAGGAAAAGGCTCTCAATCTTCAAGTACTTTCCGATGGCCAGTGGCTCTATGTTTGGAATCAGCCTCACCGTTACAACAAGGACGACGTCGTCGTCAATCCCCCGGGAAAGAAGGTCAGGCTTTCCTCGCTACCTCTTTCCATAGCTACCTCAACCCCCGATGAAGTTCAGAGAATCAGTGGTCCAAATATCTCCGGTGACCGGCTTTGTTATGTATGGGATGACGTTGATCCTGTCTTCAAGGTTCCCGCCGATTTTACTTTTGAAGACTCAAACGAAACCTCTCAAAAGATCAAGGAAGACTTGGCCAAAATCTGTCAAGTTTGTGCCAAAACTTCAAACGCAACCGCCGCTTCAGCTTGTCGCACTAATCTCAGCTGTCTCTAGGGAGGTGTATTATTTACTTATACCAATTAAGTCCTAGTATACCTATGGAAGAAACAAAAAAATCTCGAAACCCCATTATCATCGGTCTCCTGATCGTTGCCGTGATTCTCGTTATCTCCAGATTATCTAATTCCGGCAAGGCCATCCGTCCGGAAATAGAAAGTGTGGTTTCTCCTACCCCGACTACCGAGCAAACCCCAACCACCATGGTGGATGTTGGAAACGGCCAGATCACTATCGAAGCCGGCAGTTTCTACTTCACGCCAAATTTGATTCGGGTCAAAAAAGGCGAAAAAATAAAACTTATCCTAAAAGCAAACGACCTGATGCATGACTTTAATATCGACGAATTAGGAGTAAAAGTTCCTGTCACCAAAGCGGGTAATTCCTCCATTGTCGAGTTCACGGCCGACAAAGCGGGGGAGTTCGAGTACTACTGTTCCATCGGTGAACACAGGCAAAGAGGACAAGTCGGAAAACTCATCGTCATCGAGTAAGGAAATATCCATAAATAGACATCGCTGAGACCAACACGCCGAGGATGCATGTCAGCCATAGGAACCTCCGGCTTTTCTTGCTTTTTGCCACAATCAAGTTAAACAGCAAGACCAATAAAATAATTGTCTTCATGTATTTACATTATAGCTCTAGACAGGTCGCGGTCTCAAACCATAAAAAAAGACGCCTTTGTCGGCGTCTTGACTGACGAGCAGGCCTGGTAGGATTCGAACCTACAACCTTTCGCTTTGGAGGCGACTACTCTACCAATTGAGCTACAGACCTCTGTTAATGTGATCCCGGATGGGATCGAGCGCCCCGAGCGGGAGTCGAACCCACAACCAACGGCTTAGAAGGCCGGTGCTCTATCCATTGAGCTATCGGGGCTGGGCCTTCCACAATCCTGTTTTGTTGAGGAATTATCCTATATACAGCTCACCCTGTCAACTATTCTTAATTAGTGCTATCATCTAGCCATGGGAGCAGAAGCAGATGGCGGAGATCGGTCGGGACAAGAACCTGCTGAGAGAGACCGAAACAAGCCACCACTACCGAGGTACACACTTGATTTGTTTAAAGAAAAAATTGCAGTCATTGACGTGGGTGAAGATGCCCAGAACAAAATTAACCTATGGTGGAGACAGGCGGCTGATGTGCAGGATTGGATAGAACGGTTCCAAAAAGCCACCAAACTTCTTACACCTGCCACACCGGAGAAACAGGATGCCAACGCCGCTCTCAGTGGATGTCCAGATCTCTTCGATGAAATCAACGACAAACTAAGAGTGCTAATCAGCAGAAATACGGGGTTTTCAGCCAGGACATTGTTAATATACCCTATTCTTAGCCAGTTCGGACGACAGTCACCAGAAATAACGCAAGCCGAAGACCTCGTCGCCACCATAAATTCTTTTGACAAAAAATACTGGACCAGAGACAATGATCAGGTAATTGCTGTTTGCGAGGCAATCAACGAAAGGGGTGTCGCAGATCTCGAGATGATTCGCTTGCTGGTTGCTCAGTGGTCATTCCAAGAATTTGTGGAAAGTATTCCCAGACAAAAGCTCCACCACCTTTTTGAAGGTATGGAAGATCAATCGCTTGTGGACGATCTGGAACTCGAAAAAATGGAGATTCAGACAGCTTTAGCCGGCCATCCGTGGTCCGGTGAGAAAAAAGAAAAATTCCGCAGACTTCATCGTCGGCTTCGTAAAGCCATGGACGATCTCGATGCAGAAGAGCAGGTAAAGCGGGATTTTGATGAGGCCTTTAAATATGCAGTCGGAGACCTAGGTAAAACTGTTTCAGCCATTGATATTCTGCGTAATGCCGAAGCCGCCTGGGACGGTTTCAAAAGAGACTCCACTCTAAAAGCTTTCTGGGAGTACGAACAAGAAAAGCTTGGATCGTCATAAACAAGTATTTGAAGTAATATTATTACACCGTGTCAGAAACAAAACTCTTCAGGCTTTTTCGACGTTAGCCGATAGTAGGGTAGTCGGTCGTGCTATCACATTTCAGGTGTCCTATGAAACATTTCCCCTTATTAACCACATAGGTGTTCTAACTTAAGTTAGTCCTGTTGTTCGCCGGAAAAGATTCTGACCAAAGCGACGATACCCCAGGCCACGATCATATAAACAATCAAGGCTACCATCGTCGACGGTTCCAAGACCGACGCGGTTTCCAAACCTTCAGTTACCGCGCTACGGAATATCCCTTGAAACGGTAAGGTAAAAACTCCGGTGATGGCATAGATGAAGTTCACAAACCCACTTATAGTACTCGCCCCCATGAGTTTAAGAATTAGCCGAAATACGAGAAGAATTTCAATGATTCCAAAGATAAAATACACAAAGTATTCGATAGTCTGAGAATCGGTCGCTTGTCTGGTAACGGGAGCAATCACAATTGGTTTTTGGCTTTCACCTTGGGTGACCACAGTTTCCTTAATAATTTCCGCCATATTATTTTAGATTTAATAACGGTAACACAATAAGTATAACAAATAGTAATGTTTATTACACAATACCAACAAAAAGACGAATTGCCTGCAGGCCGTTCGCTCACCATGTCGACATATCTGCCTCGCGGCTAGCCGCGGCCAAAGTGGCTTCAAGGACTGTCCTTGAAGATACCGGAACTCTGCGGTTCCAACAATAGTGGCACTGTACAAATACATCAAGAGGTTGTATTGTAATAATTATGACAACCAAATCAAGTACATCAACCAATTCAAATAAGAAGTCCCAAAGAGTAACTTTATTTCTCAAACCGGAAATCTTAAAACAGGCAAGGGCTCAGGCTGTTATTGAAGAAATTACCCTTACCCAATTGGTTACAAACGCTCTAATCGCACATTTACCATTGGTAACCATTATTAAAAAAGTCGTTCTTTAGGATCGACACGAGTCTCCCGGGAGATCTCAGTTCACAATTCCTACCCGGATATCATGTCTAATAATATCGGCGTTGACGTTACTAATTAATAAAAAACAATAAATATGGGAATAATACTTTGGGTAGTATTTGGAGCTTTAGCGGGTTGGATTGCCTCGATGTTGATGCATACAGACTCCAGTCAAGGCACGTTAGGGGACATTATCATGGGCATTATTGGTTCGGTCGTAGGGGGTTTTCTTATGAATCTAATTGGCAAATCTGGAGTAAGTGGGTTTAATCTTTACAGTCTATTTGTCGCTGTAATCGGTGCCGTTGTTGTCATTTACATCGGTCGCATGATGAGGAAGGGGTCAATGTGAACTTTAGTACTACAAGTCTTAGCCCACTAGCCTCGTTAGTTTTTGGACTTCTCATTTTGGCGTTCCCCAAATTTCTAAACTACCTTATCGCTTTTTATCTAATCCTTATCGGCGCTTTAGGGCTGGGACTATTAAAATGATCAACTTAATTTTCTTACTTTTGACAGGCTCTATTCTGGCTTACGTTTCTAAGTACAATCTAGACCTAGTCACGGTCAATCTAGGGAAATATACCATTACAGACGTTCCCCTTTTCTATGTCATTATTGGATCTCTACTGCTAGGCCTTGTTATATCTTTTTTGATGCAACTTTTCAGAAATATTTCCAATTCGTTTGCTTTGCGTAGTAACAAAAAAGCAATAAAATCTGGTCAAGACGAGGTTTTAGAGCTTACCAAGAGAGTCCATCAGCTGGAGCTTGAGAACGAGAAAATTAAAAATGGAACCACAATGGAGGTCATCGATACTAATGCTTTGTGAAATCTCTACTTACGAAACTGTGGAAGATTCTGCACCTGCCCAAAAGTCTCCAGCTCTTTATAATGCGTTTTTTTCAAGACCAATTTCTTGTAGGGGTAACAGGAATTATTTTTAACGCCAAGAACGAAGTTCTGCTTTTTAAACATATCTACCGAGCACATTCGTGGAGCTTGCCGGGAGGATATCTAAAAGCAGGAGAACATCCTATCGAAGGACTTGAGAGAGAAATTAAAGAAGAATCCGGGTTAGTGGTAAGCTTGGATGATTCGCTTAAAACACGTACTGACCGAGGCTCTGCTCGGCTTGATATTTGCTACACGGGAGTGATCATTGGAGGGGATTTTGTACCAACACACGAAGTGTCCGAATGTGGATTCTTCACCATTGATAACTTTCCTCTCCTCCGAAAAAATCAGATCTTTTTGATTGACCAAGCTTTAAAACAGAGACTCCTCAACGGTATTTGAACCAGGAGCTATAGTGGCGATAGCGTTATTCGCGATAATTGCATAAGGTATCGTGAGATTATTGCAGGCGATCTCGGAAGAAGATAGTTAAACCACTAAGGTTCATTACGAAACTACTTCCGACTTGCGATCCTTGTGTATTGGCAATATAAAAACCCTCCGTCAGGAGGGTTTTGTTTTCAAAAGGGGAGGATTATTCCGCTCAGCATAAGAGTGGGCATTACGCCAAAAAGCCAAAATATGCCAATCAGTGCCCCCACCATGAACATCATGTGTGGTTCGGTGCTATTCCTGATGTTGCTCTCAGGCATAAACCCAGCGTACAACGGACCACCTAGTCCAAAGTAGGCGGCTGGGGCCAGCGCCAAAACCCACGGATTTGGGAACATTGCGGAAGTGGCGATTACGGCCAATCCAATTAGCAAAAACACAACCTGATATCTCTTCATGGTTTCCTCCAAAATTTGAATTTGCAACGCTACCGCTATTATAGGACATTTCAAATAGAATGTCAACCTTTTTGGCTTGGACTTGAAATCAAGGTTTGTGAGGTGAGGTGTTATAACGAAATTCGAACTTATTTTCGGGACCATTACTAATTAATGGCTCACCGCACGGCAAAATTGCCTCGCGGTTCGCCAACCCCGCCAGCCGGCAGGGTTCACCGGTCGCGCGACACCGCACCTCCAACTGGGTTGTCGGTGAGCCATACAAACTCGGTATCCCGTCCTCGTCGTCATTGCGAGTTTCGATACTTCGAACCGAAGCAATCTCACTCCACTGACACTCGTTTGGGATGATTGCTCTCCGAGCAAGCGACAGCTATCGCTGTCGCATCTCTATGTTCGCCAAAGATCACATAGTGACGTGGCGAAGCTATCTCAATATATGACTCGTCAAAATCGTCATTGCGAGGAGTGCAATGACGAAGCAATCTATATAGATTGCGTTTCCTCGCCATAAAATACCCACTGATTAGGAGAAAATTTTATCAGTGGGTATTAAAAGCATTGAGACATCATTGGCCTGGCGGCCAGTGCCTGCTTCGCAGGCATGCAAGCTCATTTGTATATAAAATACCATTATTTGGTATAAAATAACCTTAATGGACGAGAAAAAAGCAAAATTTTACCAGTCCTACGCGAACCTCCCTTTAGAACTTAGATCTGAAATTTGTCTAGTTATAGATGGTGAACCAATCACTTGGAATGTGGCAAAACTGGAAATAGATACTGACACAGCAAAAGGAAACGAGATACTTCAAAAATTATTTGACTTACTAATTCTAAAATGACACAAAAAATAACCGACCAGGAAATAAGGAATCTAGTCATCGAAAGACTTAAGTCAATTTCAGATGAATCCAGTTTGATGATTGGAGGAGACAAAAAACTCTCAAAATCAGACATGATAAAAAGTGTGAAAGACGGAGATGAGATCGGTCAAAAGATAATCGATATGCAAATGACTTATTTGAGAGATTTGGCTAGTGGAAAACTGATGGAAAATATTATGTCACTTTAAAAAAATGGCCGGAATACTAATAACACGGCCAAATCATGATCAGATAACAACTTATTTATCTCAGTGGTCAGAATATGTCATCACATTGGCCAAGTCAAGAGGTAAATCTGTATTTGATTTATTCAGTACTAAGGCTGAGAGAAAATATTTTGAACAATATTTAGAATCTAAGAAACCCAATTTTCTATTTCTAAATGGACATGGATCCTCTGACGTGATTTGTGGGTTTAACGACGACGTTTTGTTGGATGAAGCTGCAAATTCATCAGTGGTGAAAGGACTACTAATTTTTGCCAGAAGTTGCAACGCTGGTGAACATTTAGGACAAATATTGGTGGATAAGGGAGTAAAAACCTTTATCGGTTATTCCAAGTCGTTTTCTATTGCTATAAATAATCATTATGTCTTTAGACCTAAGGATGATCCGTTAGCAAAGCTATTCATCGAACCCTCTAATTTAATCGCAACAACAATTATTAAGGGGAATACCGTACAAGAGGCACATCACAGGTCACTATTGGAAATGAGAAAGACCCTTTCTGAAATGATTTCATCTGACATTCCAAACAAAAAAGATTACGCCTTTGCTCTTTACAACAATATGATCGGACAGGTCGTGATAGGTGACGATCAGGCAAAAATATGAACAACTAACCTAATCAACTATGGCAAAAAAATCAGACAACAGTATCTGGGAGGACGGAGTACAAGTATTCACCAAAGCCGGACATCTTGGCAAAAAATTTCGCTATTATGTTCTTTTTACGACAATCAGCGACAAAAAATTAACTGAACATGACAAAGAAATCATTGAGCACACCATCAAAGAAGTAGACAATAAATATAAAAGTAAGGCTGAATCTGTTTCCTTTGGAGACGAAACCTACGTCCATATTCATTGGTTAATTCCGGACAACGTTCCACCTCAATCTGTTTACGATCTGTTCTTGGATGTCATATCTTCAAAATTCAATATCGTGAATTATCATGTCAATTCCTCGAACGTTGACGATTTCACTTCGAAAGATATTGTTGAATACAAAGAATTCCTGAGAAAAATTAAGAATAAAATGGACGATTAAAACTGTTTATCACCAAGTTCGTTGAGAAAAGTAAGCCGAATTTCCACCTTTTGAGATCCCAGAAATCTGGGCGAAACTTCTTTGAGGTAGCGTACTCGCGGCGGCGGGAATCGAACCCCTCGGTCAAGTCTGCTGACTTGCCTCGGGGCGCGGCTCGCAGAGATCGTTACGAGCTCTGCTCCGCCAGGCTCTCTTCCCGCAAGATGACAATCAAAAAAGACTGGATAAACCAGTCCTTTTTTGCTTGTGACCCCGGCGGGAATCGAACCCGCGATCTTTTGGATGAGAACCAAATGTCCTGGACCGCTAGACGACGGGGCCATCGAGCTTATTTTATCATTTTTGGGCTCAGACACGCCTACGACATTTTGTGCCTAAATCCGCTTCCAATACTTGACAAAATGGGTGATCCAAACTAAAATACATCTACTATATAGCGTTGTCGTGTCGGTTCCCAGCCAGAATCCACAAAGCTGGTATTTTTTTACCCACTTTGAGGCTTGACTTCCTATCCACAACCTTTATATTGATACAAATATTGTAATTACAAAAAACATGGCCCAAAACACACAACGAGTTCAGATGACCCCTCTAGGCTACAGAGCCTTGGTAGATGAACTCAAACAACTAGAATCAACCGGTCTTCCAGAGGCCATTGAGCGCGTGGCCAAAGCCCGCGAGTTTGGCGACCTCTCCGAGAACGCCGAATACCACTCCTCAAGAGAAGATCTGGCCGCCCTTGAGGGCCGCATCGAAGAGCTTAGAGACATCATTACCAGAGTCAACGTCGTCGATATCAAGCGATCCGGAGAAGAAGAGGTTGGTATCGGTAGTGTGGTCATGGTCACTATCAACAACAGTCAGCATGAGTTCTCCATTGTTGGAGAGTGGGAAGCCGATCCTGCCGCCAAAAAGATCTCTCACGAATCCCCTTTAGGCAAAGCACTTCTTGGTAAAAAAGTCGGTGATCACGTCGAAGTCGAAGCCCCTGCAGGCAAAGTCACCTACATCGTCAAGTCGGTTAAGTAACTACCAGCTTCCGCCACCGCCGCCACCACCACCACCTCCCGAAGATCCTCCGGAAAATCCGGAACCTCCTGATGAGGAAGACGAGGGGTTGTACGAAAGTCCGCTGGCTGCCGTATGACTGAAGTCCGACACAAAGCCGGACCACGCCAGATTATTCATGCCCACCCCGCCATCTAAATATTTTGGTGGTTTAATATTTAATGCAGACATGTCCTTGGCCAGTTTGCCAATGACACCCAGAGCGATCGCAAAGGGGAGCACTTCTTCAATAAAGAGATGTTTTTCTTTTATCTCCTCCCTCCATTTTCCGAGACGTATCGTTTCACGCAGACCCTTGATCTGAAGGGTGAAGTTAGTCCCAACTGCGGTTTTTTGAGGCATGTTCCAAGCAAACCAAATCGAGACTAGGATAGAAACCAATAGGGTTATCACCGGCCACCCTTCTTGCAGAAAACTAATGGGACCGATGGTGACTGCAAAAGTCAAACCGGACACGCATACTGCCAGTACCATCCATACACCACGGGTAGTACTGGGGTTGGCCGTAAACAACCTCCTTTCTTTCAACCGATCGTTGATCATTTTCTTTACCTTGGTCATATGAGTGTAGAAAGTCCCCTTCAGGTCACTGAGTTTGACCGAGGTTTTGGAATTAAAAATGTGCTCCATCAGGTATTCCTGTTGAGGCGGTAGATCTCCCGGACCGGACTTGAACTTGGTCAACAGAAAGTCATGTCCAAACTTCAGGAAGCCTTTCTTCTCCACCTTCTCAATCCCTAGGTATTTCTTTCGGGCGAGGTCAATTATCTCGGCCACCACATCTTGATTATCCACCTTCTCATCCAGCATGGCTCCGGCTTCTCCCGGCGTCAGATCCTTCAGCGGTTCGTAAACCATTGGTATATTTATTGGTTCAAAAATCGGTCTTAATGCATTTGGTTGACCTGGATCTAGATTAAATGCATTGGGAGAATTAAATCGGAAGTCTCGCCCTTTCTTATACCAAACCAAAAACATTAATAGTCCGGGAACAATCGTCAAGGCCAAAAACAGGTTGTTCGTGGCCGTCGCTATCCATCTCTCGGTCGTCGTGGGAAAGATTAAATTATTATTTTTATCCAGTTTCACTGCAACCGTAAAATTGTCTCCATAACCGACCTCTTCAAGTGCCTCTATTCTTAGCCGATTGTCTTCCTGGCCGATTTTACAGTTCGAAGATACACTTCCCACGGGTCCTACAAAACAAATTGTTTCTCCACTTGAGGCAAAAGGGGATCTGATCGTCACCGTCGAAGTCAAGACCGGAAACTGCCAGCCTTCGCCGGTGATATCCCAATAAAGTTCATCGAAGTCTTTATGTCTGAGAATGGCGTGGTCGATTTTGTAGGAAATATTGTAGACGCGACTTCCCGAAAAAGTTTGTTCGGGATCTCCAATCTTCAACGTCAGATTTCCACTTTCTCTCGTCGTGGAAAATGGCATTGGTTTACCTTCGGTATCGGTTACGGAAATATCGGAGACTGGGTTAGTATAGACCAGTCCTTCTCGTCTGTATTTCTCTGGAATATAGCGAAAGATGCCGTGTTTCTCAACAGGCGAAAAGTACTCGATCTTCTCGGTAATAGACAAAGAGGTGTCCTGGTTTATCTCTATGACGGAATCAAAGCTGGTGATAGCTTCTCCTGTGGGTTCCTGAGCCATGACGCCGGGTATTTGCACGAGGGACAAAATCAGCGCCAAGCAAATCACAATTTTCTTCATATCTACCAGTATAAATCAAGTCTTTGAGCCAGGTATGTTATAATATCCCATATAACTCAGAAAAAGGAGCTCTGAACATGAACAAGAAGTTGCTTCGTTACCTCGATCCGATCAGCGCTATGGGGTTTGGGTGGATTCTGGCCTCGATCTTTTTGTTTCTTTCATCGGCAAACTCGGCTCTTTTCCTCCTCATCGTCTGTCTCGTCATGGTTGGCGGGAGTTTCGCCTACCACTACTTCTCTGGTTCTTGACCAGACGTTACTATCTACCCCGCCTTGCGGCGGGGTATTTTTTGGCTTAAAATGCCTGATGAACCAAGAATACCTTCAGGCCGTTAAGACCCAGTTGGACGAAAAAATCTTTACCCACTCACTCGCTCTTCGAGCCTGTATGGGAGGGCTTTATGACTATTTCTCCGAAAACAACTTACTCGGTACAGATGAGCCTCCCAAAGAAGATTGGCTACTGGCCGGTCTAGTTCACGATATTGATTATTCCGAACCCTTCAAGGCCGAACATCCTGCCCACACCAAAGAGGCTCTAGCCAAATACGGCTTGGACCTTTCTGACTCGGTTCACCATATCGTCCTCGCCCACGCTCCCGAGTTGACCGGCGTCAAGCCAATTACCAAAGCCGACTGGTCCATTTTTTGTGCCGACTCTCTCACCGGCCTCATCATGGCCGTCGCTTACGTTTACCCTAGCCGGAAACTGGCTGACGTCAAAGTTAGTTCTGTCCTCAAACGCTTTCTCAAAGAGCCCAAGTTCGCCGCCGGCACCCGCCGTGACGAGGTGGCCATGTGCGAGAATCCTGAAGGTCTCGGTCTCCCCCTCGAAAAATTCATCGACCTCTGCCTCACCTCCATGCAAAAAGTGGCCGAAGATCTAGGGCTCTAAAAGATTTGCTACAATATATCCTGAAAGCGTTTGAGTTCCGGTTTTCCACCGGAGCAAGCTTCCCGGGGTAACAACCGAGGACGGGTCGGCCCGTAATAGCCAAATTAAGTAATTGTTAAGGTGGCACCTTCCCGAAGCAAATCGGGACCCTAACGCGCAAATGTTTGCGTGTTTTTTTGTAGGGTAAGATATTAATAAGTTAAATAAACAAAATGCTAGATATAAACTACATCCGCGAAAATACGGACAAAGTCAAAGAAGCCGCCAAAAACAAAAACCGTAACGCCGATGCCGTCGATCGGGTACTGACCCTCGACTCGGACAGACGCCGCCTGATCGTCACTATCGAAAGTATCCGCTCCGAAAGAAACAAATTAAACGATGAGTTAAAAAAAGGCCGTACCGACGAACTAATCGCCAAGTCTACCGAGCTCAAGACTCAACTCCAAGACCTGGAACCCCGGCTACGAGAAGTAGAAAAGACCTTTGAGGAAATAATGCTCCAGATCCCCAATGTTCCTTTTGACGAAGTTCCCGTGGGCAAAGATGAGACCGGAAATAAAACCATCAGGACTTGGGGTGATAAACCCAAGTTCGACTTCGAAACCAAGAACCACATTGAACTGGCCAAAGATCTGGATCTTATCGACTTCGAACGTGGCACCAAGGTCGCCGGTTTCCGTGGTTACTTTCTCAAAGGTGATGCCGTCATGTTGCAGTTTGCTCTCATGCATTACACCCTACAAAAATTTATTTCCAAAGGCTATACCCCGTTCGTCCCTCCGGTGATCCTCAAAAGGCGTAATTTTGTCAACAGTGCCCATTTTCCTTGGAGCGAGCAGGATGTATACAAATTTGTGACCGATGAAGGAGAGGATGAGTACTTCCTTACCGGCACTGCCGAAGTTCCTCTAGTCTCTTACTACCAGGATGAGGTTCTAAACGAAAAAGATCTTCCCATCAAGATGATTGGTTTCTCTCCTTGTTACCGCAAGGAAGCCGGTAGTTATGGAAGGGACACCCAAGGGGTCTACAGGGTCCATGAGTTTGTCAAAACCGAGCAAGTAGTCCTTTGCAAAAACGACGTCGAGGAGTCTCTCCGTTTACACGAAGAAATGATGGCCCACACCGAAGAAATTGCTCAGGAACTAGGATTGCCCTATCGTGTCCTGCTCATGTGTACCGGAGACATGGGCGAACCACAGACCAAAAAATACGATCTCGAGGCCTGGATGCCCGGCCGAGACAACTGGGGCGAGCTCGCCTCCGACTCTATTGTGACCGACTTCCAATCCCGCAGAGCCAACATCCGCTACCGCGACGCCAAAAACGAGATGCAATATGTCCACATGTTAAACAACACCGCCAGCAACTCACCTCGTTGGTTAGTGGCTATCCTGGAGAACTACCAACAAGCTGACGGCTCAATCAAAATCCCGGCTGTTCTGGTTCCATACATGGGGAAGGATCGTATAGAACGTGTCTAAGAAAATTATTATCATTCTTTTGCTACTCTTCGTGATCTGCGGAGCCGTTTCCTATGTGTTTTTGCACCGGGGTTCTTTGGCCCTTATCTCCCCCTTGTTCACCGGACAAGATCAGACGGAAAAAATTTCTAAAAAAGTCAGCCAATTTCGGCTGGACTTTACCAAATCCAAAGAGTTATCTTCCTTGGAACAAGTTCCCCGATATATCGTCTACCACGCCGATACCGGCCTCGTCTACTACAGCAAGGGGACTGGCCTACGAATGTCTCCAGCTTCTTTTACAAAGCTCCTCTCCGCTCAAGTAGTTCTCGACCTAATACCTTTGGATAATCAGATTACTGTTTCGGACAAATCCTTAGACAAGGTTCCTACCATTTTGGGACTCAAAACCGGCGAAACTCTCCCTGCCTCCGACCTTCTTCGTGGGGCCATAGCTACGAGCGCCAACGACTCGGCCCAGGCCTTGGCCGACGGGGCTGCCAGTGCTGTCAAGATTTTTCCGTCGGAGTTTATTTATTACATGAATCAAAAAGCTCAGTTGCTTCAGATGACTCACTCACACTTTGCCAACCCCGACGGGCTGGATGATCAAAATCAGTACTCAACTTTGGCAGACCTGGCAAAGCTCGTCAATAACGTACAAAAAAATTACCCGGATATTGTTTTGGCCGGCAAATCGGATAACCAAGATATTCAGCAGACCACCACTCACGGTAAATATTATCTGCCCAACTGGAACGGCCTTCTGGGAGTTTACCCCGGAGTCAATGGTTTGAAGATCGCCTACACCGAAGAAGCCGGCTACTCTACCATTATTACGGCGATCAGGGACAACACACCGGTGGTGGCTATTGTCTCGGGTACCGGCTCGTATCTGGAAAGAGATCGGGCCGCCGCGGATCTGTTGGATGCCGCCTATCTAACGAAGGGTCTACCCCCGGTCCGTGTTTCTACACTCATGCTCAACCGTCATTATCAAGTCTGGGGAGACCTAGCCCGAAAAATTCGCAGTGAAATAAAGTTAACTCAAAGTCTTAACTAATATGTCCTTCCGTCATTTATTTTTTCCTCAAACCCTCAAACTACCGGACTCCAAATTCAATCACCACATTTCCATCAACCTCTACTTTCTCCAGCCCACCTTGCATGTTGACGGTTTGATCGAATCCGGTGATATTCTGACTCATATCTGGAAAACCGGTATCAAAAAGTTAATCCCTAAGTATTTCATCCCCAAAACAATTTTAATTTTGGGACTCGGCGGTGGATCTAACACTCTACTGGTCAGGCGTCTCTATCCCAAAGCTAAAATCATTGCGGTCGAGATAGACCCATTTATGGTGGAAATCAGCAAGAAATATTTTGGAATTGGAAAGGTCAAAAACCTGGAAATTATTGTGGACGATGCCCTCCATTTTGCCGCTAACTTAACCTCGAAGGACAACTACGATCTGATATTGGTCGATTGTTTCGAAGGCAAGTACATTCCTCATAAATTGGAGGATCTGAACTTTATGCAACAGCTCAAAGACCACTCTCGCTTTACTTTGGTCAATCGTATCCATTGGTACGACCATCACTTACCGACCATCAATTTTATGAGATCCCTGTCCACTCGCTTTGTCTTTGTCACTGCCCGCACCGTCTCCAATCTCATCATTTCCTTGGTTTAGACAGTATAATCATGTCTGTATGTTTTCATTTCTAGACTCCATTCTCAATCCGAACAAAATCGAGATCGACAAGATCAAAAAGATTGTGACCACTGTCAACTCCTTGGAGGACTGGGCCAAAGGTCTGAAAGACGATGAGTTTAAACCGGAAATTGCTCAAATCAAAGAAGAATTAAAAGGTGAAAAAACTCTTGATGACGTCCTGCCCCAAGTCTTTGCTCTGACGAGAGAAGCCGCCTCCCGCACCTTGGGGATGAGGCCTTACGACGTTCAGCTCATCGCCGGTATCGCCTTCCATCAAGGCAATATTGCCGAGCAAAAAACAGGTGAAGGCAAGACTTTGTCGGCTGTACCCGCCCTGGTTCTCAACGCTCTCACCGGAGAAGGTGCTCATCTGGTGACCGTTAACGATTACTTGGCCAGACTCCACGCCGGCTGGATGGGTCAGATCTATGATTTTCTAGGCTTAAGCGTCGGCTGTATTTATTCCGGTCAGGGAGACCAGCCCGCCGTCATGTACGACTCAACCTTTACCGACTCCTCCCATTCAGACCACCGCCTCCATCATCTCAAGCCGGTTACCAGGACGGAAGCCTACGCCTGCGACATTACCTATGGCACCAACAACGAATTTGGTTTTGACTATCTCCGAGACAACATGGCGAAGACTCCCGAGCAGCTCGTTCAGCGCCCGCATCATTTTGCTATTGTGGACGAGGTCGACTCCATTCTCATCGATGAAGCCCGCACCCCCTTAATTATTTCCGCTCCGGACACCGAAGCCACCGATCAGTACGTCCGTTTTTCGGGTCTGATTAGAGGGCTTTCTGCCGATACCGATTTTGAGGTGGACGAAAAACAAAGGACCGCCAATCTTACGGATCATGGTCTCCGGAAGCTAGAGAAAATTTTAAATGTCGAAAATCTTTATCAGCAAGACTATCAGACCCTTCACCATCTGGAACAAGCTCTCAAAGCCCAGACTCTCTTCGTCAAAGACCGTGACTATGTGGTGAAGGATGATCAGGTGATCATCGTTGATGATCATACCGGCCGTCTCATGTTTGGCCGACGTTACTCCGATGGATTGCATCAGGCCATCGAAGCCAAAGAAGGCGTCAAGATCCAGCAAGAAAGCAGAACGATGGCCACCATCTCTCTCCAAAACTATTTCAGGCTTTACAAAAAGCTTTCCGGTATGACCGGGACTGCCGCCACCGAAGCCGAAGAGTTCAAAAAGATTTACAACCTTAACGTTCTAATTATCCCCACCAACAGACCCAATATTCGTCAGGATAACTCGGACATTATTTACAAGACTCAGCGAGCAAAATATGGCGCCTTAGTAGCCGAAGTCGCGGAGCTCCACGCCAAAGGTCAGCCGGTCCTCATCGGTACCAAGTCTATCGAGCAAAACGATGTCGTCGGCCAGTATCTAAAAAAGAAGCATATTCCCCATCAAATCTTAAATGCCAAGAACCATGAGAACGAAGCCATGATTATTTCCGAAGCAGGGAGATTGAACGCTGTCACGGTGGCTACCAACATTGCCGGCCGAGGTGTCGATATCATGCTCGGAGGTGACCCGCAGGGGAGAGAGCTCAAAGAGTGGCAGAAGGAAGCCGACAAGGTTAAGAGCCTGGGTGGTTTACATATCATTGGCGCCGTCCGTCACGAATCACGCCGTATCGACAATCAGCTAAGAGGTCGCGCCGGTCGCCAGGGGGATCCCGGATCCACCCGTTTTTATATCTCACTCGAGGACGACATCATGCGTATTTTTGGTGGCGATCAGGTGGGTCGCCTGATGGACTTCCTCAAAGTTCCCGATGATCAGCCGTTGGAAGCAGGTATGGTTACCAAAGCAATAGAAACTGCTCAGACCAAAGTTGAGTCCTTTTATTTTGACCAGCGGAAACATTTGGTCGATTATGACGACGTTATGAATAAACAGCGTCAGATCTTTTACGCCCGCCGGCATCATTTGTTGACGGAGGGGCCAGATGTCGCCACCGCTTCGGTCGATCAAGCCTTGGAAAAAGAAATTGCTTATCTTTCTAATATCTACGCCGCTTCAGGTATAGATAAGGTTGAAGCCGACCAAATCGGTAAAGAATTCCAAAGCATCTTGCCCCTGGATCCACGGTCAGCCGACTCACTGGAAAAAAATCTGGTCGGCAAGACAGGAGAGGATGTCCAAGAAATGCTTAGCAAAATTATTCTTCAGGCCAGAGCTGCCCAGAAAGAACGGTTTGGTAATGATGTTCTTCCTCAAGTAGAGAGATATGTTTTGTTAGAAACTTATGACGAACTTTGGATGAACCATCTCGACGCCATTGACAATCTCCGTGATGGAATCGGTCTGCGTGGCTATGCTCAGAAAGATCCCTTGGTGGAATACAAACAAGAATCTTTTTCCATGTTTGAGAGTCTCCTGTCCCGGATCGACTCCACCGTCTCACATCGTATTTTCCGGGTCCAGATAAATATTCCACAGCCAGTTACCCGCCGTACTATTGAAAAATCATCTTCCGACACCGATACATCCTCGCCATTACCGGGAGGTACTCCGACACGACAATCCATAAAAAATACCAACAAGCTCGGTCGCAACGATCCTTGTTGGTGCGGCAGCGGTAAAAAATGGAAATCCTGCCATTATCCTAAATTGGGTTAGAATATCTTCATGAGCCTAGACGCACCAGATCAGGAGTTCAGTATCCAGATTTTGCCTAATACTGAAATAAAAGAAACATCTCCCTCCATCGAATACTATCTGGATCGACAAGAATTCAGAGATGTCATCAAAGAAAACTGGCCGGACTTATTAGAAATGTTAGACCATATCGTTCACCCAGCCTGCAGTCAGCATCCAGACGCGCTTGAATCATGGGAGATAGACCAACGAAACAATAGAACTGACACGATATCTCGCCTGCCACCTCTTTTTGCCTTACAGATTCTCCTTTATGAGGAATGTTTTGGAGTCAATGCCAATCCTGGCAGAAAATTAAGCGACCCAGAAATCAGCATGCAAGACTCTTATGCGCCTTCGCCCGGAGGCCTTCTTTCTCATGGTTATCCCTACGGTACTTTTGATGGAGCCACTCTCGAATCGGTTTCACAGCTCCCATTTGCGGGAGACTCTGCTAAAGAGGCAGTCGCCTCGTTGAGCGATAGGAATCAAAGAAGACAGCTCGCCGGGATTATTTCAAGATCTCTCTATCCGGAAGATTTTGGTCCATCATCCACTTTCTCTGACCAAAGAAGACGTAACACCGCTCGATCTCTCGAAGATCCAAACGTGACGCCCAGAGACGAAGCCAATTCTTGGGCTCTCAGGTTAGTTAAGATGGTCAAGCTGGCAACGTTAGGCAATTCGGTCAAAGATCAAAGTTTAAAAGACATTGTCTATAGAGATTCGAAGGGGGAATGGTCCCTTGCTATGTATTGGCATCTGCTTTGGAAAAAGATGTCTCGCTCTCTAATAGAGAGTGACCAAAGTAGCCAATTCAAAAATCCATATGATACTGAGGTTAAAAAGGCCATCGGTGATCTGTTACGGGTGCGTCTCAACCCTGACGTTCAGGTATTATTCAAATATATTTCCCCATCTGGGTACATAAATGGTCAATAGAAAAAAACAATTCCCCCTCCGAAGTCAAGCATTTTTTGAGCGATAAACAGATAATATAATACAAATAAATGGAAAAAACTCTACCCATCACAAATGAGAAATTTGACTATCTGACTCTAAGTGAGAGGTTTAAGCTAGCAGAGTCTGTTTTATTGATATGTTCCCTGGAAGATGCCAATTATGCAAAAGAGCTCGCTGCAGGTTTAAAGAAAGAGGGTATTAAGGTCCTCACCCGTGATGAGATAGATTTCCACCAGATCACCTCAACTGACGACCAAAAACGTCTGCGTTCGGATCTTGGGGGTATTTTTATCATCCCATCAGATTCTCTCATGAAAGCAGATAGCGATCTTGTTTCTTTTCTATATCAAGCAAATAGTGAGTTGCCAGATGGTGAAGTCGCCCATAGCATTTTTATGCTGACCGACCACCGTCAAGTGCGATACCTTGAGCCATTAGAGACCAGACTAGGTCACTCAATTACCGCCCTATCGCTTGTCGGAGATACAGACTACGACTCTTCTGCTAAAGTTCGGATTGCCGGTAAAGACGCCACACCCAGATTTCTCAAGTTCTTTAAGCAACAAAGGCTAAAGAAAAGGTAATTTTTCGACCAACTCGAGCTAATTTATTGCGCACGCCTCGAGTAGTTTTTCAGCAAAGTCCTTCCCGGCATTCAGATTTCCCAATTTAACGTAACCACCTTTCGCCTTTCCAATGAAGCCAAACGCCTGTCTTAAGTGATTTGGAGAAAAAGCAACAACTTTGTACGAATCAGTCTGACCAGTACATAGCTTCTTTATAGTATCCAAAATCACTCTGTTCTCGCTACTTGGAAACGGATCGCAGAATTCTGGAGCAATTACTATTGTCGCGTCGGCTTTATTGTAATCCTCAAGATAGGTAGATACAGATCCGCCTGGAATCGGTTTTTCTTGACTACGAAGCACAACCTTCGCCCCCAGATCGTTCACCTCCTTCTCAAGTCTGGCTCCAGCCCTCTCATCCATCTTGCGTGCAGCAAATATAACCACCCTCCTACCCTCCATTTGATTTCCGAGAGCTGTCTTGACTTCGTCCCAAAAGGCAGTTATTTCATGCTCATTGAATTTTTGGTCTTCACTCATTCTATTATTTTATCACTCAATTTCCTATAACATAAGAGGAGCCGAAAATTTCGCTGATACTGATATCGCGTGATATAAATACTATATGGAGGAAATCAAAGAAAATATTTTTCAAGAGCTATGGCCTGGAGAAAAACTATTATCTACGGGGAACGAGTTGCCTGTACTGCCCCAGCGGCCGGATATGGTCACACTGACTCATGATCATTCCAGATCACTGGTAATCATGGATTCCCGGAGAAGAGTGCTGGCTTGGTATCCCGCCGGCCATATACTTGACGACCGAGAAACCGATTACGATACAGAAAAACTAGAAGCTGACATTATCAGTGAAATTGCCAGAAGGGATATCCCTTTAGATTTCACTGTTCATGATTTGGAGTTATCCAAGGAAGAACAAGACTTGCTGAGTGGAGTCAAAGTTTTCGAGCTCGAATACTTAACAGGGGGAGTCAGGGTAAGTTTCAAAGACGATGACACCGAGGAGGATGGCTAATCACTCTCACGGTATACTTTTTATATGAGAAAACTAATCTGGATTATTCTGATACTTATTGCCTTTGTCTGGCTGGCGATTGCTTTTTTTTGGACCGGGGTAAATACAGAAAACAAATCCTATGATTTCCCGGAGGCTACCCCCACGGTCTCGGAAGAAGTACAGTCTCAGATCTCACCCGTTCCCCCAGCCACCTCTTCATCCGAAGCCACACCGTCCTCACCCGTGAAGCTCCTCTCACCCACTGTCAAAGTTAATCTCAACTACTAGAGGTAAAGGTCGGGGACGAAGTATACTGAAAGTATGAATCCCAAGAGAGGATTGATGGGTTTATTTATATTGCTGTTTTTTCTATCATCTATTACTTTGGCTCTGCTAGTACTTGACGACCAAAAGGATATGTCCAGCCGTGCTTCAATTAGTTTGGTCGGTGGTCTTCAGCCTGCTCTACCCACTGAAAAGTTAGTTCCCAATGAGTCAGTCTGGGACGGCCGGCTTCATGATCTTCCCGTCATCATTAGATACAACCCTGCTTTGTGGTTTCCACCGGACAAAGATGCCCCCGTTTTTTATCATCTTGGGCAATCCACCACGGCCAGAATCATCGTTGGCTCGGTTACACTAGGTGAACTCAGACAAATTCTCGGATCGGACTTCGTAGCACCACAGTTTCTTGGCACTCCCCGGACAAATCTCGAGAACTGGAATATCCAAAGTTATTCTTTCCATTTTCTTGGTGAAGAAAAAATTGTCGACGTTTGGATCGGTTCTGGGGGGATAAGTTTGGTGGCCGTCATGTCGGATGACTCCACGCGCCGCGAAGTCGGTGACCTTGCCTCTCAAACCACTTATGTGGAAATCGGCAAGGTCCAAGGAGACTCCACCCCGGATGACTCCGCTCGGCTGGCTGCTCAAATGAGGCCATCGGTGGTAATGATTCTCAACAACTTCTGCGCCCAAGCAAATTTTTCCGGCAAGGCATACCCATTTTGCTTGGCTCAAGCCGGCAGCGGTTTCTTTGTCAATAAAGATGGCTACATTGCCACGAACGGACATGTGGTTGGTAATCTTCCGGAAACTTCAATTTTTAACGCCGTCACCACCGGAGGGCTCGATGGGTTACTGGTCGATTCGCTTCAGGCTTATTACTCTGTCCAGATGGGTTCTTTGGTCGACAAAACCTTAGTCGAAACCAAAGTCAAGGAGGCCCATGCCAAAAAAGAAGCCATCTATCAAATTGCGGGTTTAATCGGACAGATGTATAAGAAAAATTTGATCACTCTCGAGTCTGCCGAGAGTCATTATTTTATTCAGCTGGGGAACACTCCGATCCAGCTCTCCAAAACCGGAATAAACTCAGGTTCCGGTATCGTGACCGCCACCCTGATCGCCTCAGACTACGCCGAGCCGGATTCGGTTCTCGGTTTTTCCACTTCGGATGTGGCTTTGTTAAAAATAAACGGCACCAATTTTCCAGCCCTATCATTGGGAAATCTGACCGATGTTGGTGTCGGTTCAGGGTTGCTATTGGTCGGTTTCCCTGGCGTGGCAATGGGAAGCAATAGCCAGTTGTTGGATACTTCCGCCAATGCCGAACCAACCTTTACCAAAGGCGTAGTCAGTGCTTTTAAGCAGGCCAAGGGCAACAAGAAGAATCTAATTCAAACCGATGCCTCAATTAATCATGGCAACAGTGGTGGCCCGGCGGTATCTACAGACGGCAAGGTCGTTGGGCTAGCAACTTACGGTCTCACACCGGACGAAGGCGGGGGCAATTACAACTTTTTAAGAGACATTGGGGATCTCAAAGAGTTAATGGTCAAAAATAATGTAACAGCAGATATGGGGGAGACCTATGCCATTTGGAAAAGCGGTCTGAACAATTATTGGATATCTTATTTTAAGTCCGCCAAAGCCGATTTCGAAAGAGTACTGTCTCTCTATCCAGACCATCCCACCGCCTCACGATATCTCAATGAGGCAACATCCAAAACCGGCAGTCTCGAAGACAAAACCCCCAGATTTACGAGAGCCCAGAGACAGTTATACATTGGTGCCTCTAGCGGTCTGATGATCTTTTCAGTTATGATAATTGTGGTACTCGGTGTTAGTAATTACATCGATTCCAAGAGAAGGCGGGCCCCTGTGATTCTCCCTCCGAGAGCACCCTTGCCTCCCAGACCAATTCAAACATTTTAACATGTCCAAAACAATTCTCATTTCAGGTGGCAGTGACGGACTGGGTAAGGCTATCGCCACCAAGCTGGCACCGGCTCACAAATTAATTATTCTTTCTCACAACTCCGAAAAATTAGCAATAGTCTCCAAAGAACTAGGTTGTGATTTTGCTGTCGCGGATGTTACCGATTACGCTTCTATCAGTTCCGCCATCGAGAAAGTCTTGGTTAAACACCAAAAGATCGACGTCTTGATAAACAACGCCGGTATCTGGATACAAGGTAATCTGGAGGACAACGACGCAAAGCAGATCAAAGAAGTCCTTGAGGTGAACTCACTTGGGACAATGTTACTCACCAAAGCCGTTTTACCTTCGATGAAAGCCAACAGGGGTGGTAGGATCATCAATATTATTTCTCAGGATGGGCTACACGCCAAAGAAAATAGGAGCATCTACACCGCCTCGAAGTGGTCCATCACCGGCTTTACTAAATGTCTTCAGCTGGATCTATCGCCGTATCATATTGGTGTTACAGGAATATATCCCGGACTCATGAAGACGGGACTCTTCGAAAAACAAGGAGCAGTAAGAGATCTCGGTCAAGCCCTAGACCCTCAAGAAGTCGCCTCGGTCGTGGAATATGTTATAAACTTATCAACAGATACTCTCATAGATGATATCGGCATCAAAAATATTAATAATCCCAAAACGAATATGGACGATAGCGGCTCACCACAAATAGGACTCGATCTAAATCCTGACATGATCACTCCTCAGACCGGCATGCCTCAAACGGCACCGGCTCAATCAGTCACCCCCGACACTTTACCCGTTACTCCCGGTGTCATCGATATCACCCCTGGTGCGAGTACTTCCGAAGATCTTCATCCAGATAAGGTGGAAGATATTACACCGCTCGACACCACCCCCGTCTCGCCACCACTCCAGACAGTTCCAGGTGTCATCGATATCACTCCTGGCAAAACCGAGTCTCCGGATCCGGCTATTTCGGAAATCCCGATGACAGACACCGGAGTGCACTTAGCGGACGTTGTTCCGACAATCTTACCGGACACTTCGCTTCCTGGCCCAATACCGGCGACACCTCCGACAGCCGATGAGACGGCATCTGTTTCGGTGGAATTGCCACCGACCTCTCCCGCCAACCCACTGCAAGAAGATCCGGATCTTGTCAAGCTCAATAAATAATGGCCAATGTTATCTGGACTACTCATTTGCGAGAGAGGATCAAACAGCGTGGTCTAAATCCGGACTGGGTAGACCGTGCCGTCAGATTTCCCGACGAAGTTCAAGCCAGCTCGACCACCAATTCCCAGAAGCATATCAAGATAATTCAGGGTTACAAAATTGTGGCCGCCGTCAAAAGACAAGGTGGTGATTGGATTATCACCTCCGCTTGGTGGAATCCTGTATATAGCCATCCTGCCCATCAAAAAAATAACCGGTTCTTTCTGGAAAAATGGGTCGACAATGCTCTCCGGTCTTTGGAAAAACTCTTCACCAAAAAATAATCCTCTCATTTGAGTTTTTGATTTTTTGAGTTTTTTTATATTTCTTGAGTTTCCGGCTCCTCAGTCTTCTGAGGAAATAACTTTTCAGTTCCGGCTTTAATTTTTAGATACTCTTCACAACGCAGTCGGGCGAAAACTCCTTCTCTCTGTTCATTGGGACACTCGGTAATGAGAGCCATTCCAAAAAAAGTCATGCTGATAATTATCATCGAAAAAATCGAAACTCCCACGATTCTAAATTTGTAATAGACATCATCCAGTACGATTTCTCCCCAGCCTTCTACCAAATGGTAAAACCATTCCGAAAAAGCCACCAAAAATATAATTGCAACTATGACCCCAACCGCAATCGGCATCTGCATACTAGACCCATGTTATCATAGACACATCCATGAAAAAACTTCTTCCAATAGTATTCGCGCTTTTTTTAGCCGGTTGTCAGCTTTTTCCCGCCTCTCAGCCATCATCAATTAAGCTGACCGATCCAAAAATTACCATCATTACTCCGTCACCGACCATTATTAACACTCCCGAATTAACACCCACAACTATGTCTACACCCTCAGCCATTATTACCGAGGCTACTGCCGTTATCAAAACTACCAAAGGTGACATCACCGTCGAACTTTTTCCCAAGTCTGCCCCCAAGACGGTTGCCAACTTCATCGGCTTGTCCAAAGGAACTATTGATTGGACCAATCCCAAGACCGGTGAAAAGGTCTCCGGAAAATCACTATATAACGGAACTATTTTCCACCGAGTCATCTCCGACTTCATGATTCAAGGAGGGGATCCTCTCGGTACCGGCACAGGAAGCCCCGGTTATCGATTCGAAGACGAGTTCGATTCCTCCTTAAATTTTAGTCAGCCCTATATGCTCGCTATGGCCAACTCTGGCCCAAACACCAACGGTTCCCAGTTCTTTATTACCGTTGTTCCCACCACCTGGCTCAACAACAAACACACCATTTTTGGCAAAGTCACCAAGGGCGAAGAAGTGGTTGATGCTATTGTCAACGCTCCTACCTCGGCTGGCGACAAGCCTGTCACTGACATCTCCATCAAGGCTATCGACATCGTAGAGAAATAATGCGTTATATCGGCGGTCATGTTTCTATTTCAGGAGGCCTGCCTCACGCCATCGAAAATACCATTAAGATAGGAGGAAACTGTTTACAGATTTTTGCCGGTTCGCCTCGACTTTGGTTTCGCAAGCCCTTTCCGGACTCGGAAGTAAAAACATTATTATCGGGAATGAAGCAAAACAATTTCGGACCGGTCTTTATTCATGCTTTATATCTTGTGAATCTTGCCTCCCAAAATATCGAGTTGCTTGAAAAATCAATTGCCTCTTTGGTAATCGATATCGAAAATGGCGCCCGTATTTTTTCGGCTGGGGTCATCGTCCATATTGGTTCTCATATGGGAGCTGGCTTTGACTCGGTCAAGGATCAGCTGGTGGCGGTCATTCAGAGGATACTGGGGGAAACTCAAAATTGTGATCTAATTCTGGAAAACGCCGCCGGCCAAAACGGCAAAATAGGTTCTCTCTCCGAACTTGCATACTTGCTCAAAAAAGTAAACGATCCTCGGTTAAAAGTTTGTCTGGACACAGCTCACCTCTTCGCTGCCGGGGTTGATTTGAGAAGTCTCTCAGCCATCAAAGAGTTGACTCTGGAACTGAGAGATCTGAATCTCTTAGACAGACTGGTTTGTTTACATCTTAATGATTGCGCTTCTGACTTGGATTCCCACCGCGATCTCCATGCCAATATTGGAGAAGGAAAAATCGGTCTAGAGGGGCTAAGGTTATTCATCAATCAAAAAGAACTCCTTCATCTACCCCTCATCCTCGAAGTTCCGGGTGACAACAAACAAGGCCCAAACCTCAAAAATATTTCTCTGGTTAGGGGAACTACTTCTTAGCTTCTTCCGGTAAGTCATGGCGGATGTCAACTGCCGTTCCTGGGAAAAACGACATTGACGATCTGGAGGACCAATAATCTGCTTCCCTGACCGCCTCTTCAATTCTAGTTGGAAACATCGCCCGTGACATTTCTTCTAGATTCTTATTCATTTCTTCTTTGGTATAAGGTCTGTCTTCAAAAGGGCTGACGGCATAGCACCACGGGGCCATATGATAGCGAACGGCATTCTGAATAGCCACTTTAGCGGTTGGTTCCAGATGAAACTTCTCCAGCCATTCGGACGCAATCAGGCCATGAGTGTAATCCGTTTTGGGTGTTGTCCACACTACTCCATTTTTACAGGTATCATGAAGTAAAAATGCACTGATGGCTTCGTCAAGTTCCCTCTGAGAAAATCTGGCTCTTCTGGCAAATTGCTCAATCACCGCCACACCTTTAATTACATGGCGCACTAAACCACCTTCGCCGTTATCTTCCGGCGGGTGAAATTTCCCCGAAGAACTGGCCGGGGCCGTCCAATAATTTTCATCCACTTCGGCAAGCGCTTGGTACGTAAACTCTTTAATATCTTCAGAGACAATCTTTTCGACTTCTTTTTGAACCAACCTCAAACCTTCAATGGCTATCTCAGACAACTCGGCACTTTTTGTTTTAAGCATTTCTGTCATAGACAGAATATATCACAAACTATTCATATCGGATCGCTTCCATAGGGGAGAGATCGGCGGCCTTTTTGGCCGGAAAAACGCCGAAGAAAATTCCTATGGCACTGGAGACACCAATAGCCAAAATTACCGCAAAAACATTTACCGCAACAGGGAACCAGTTTCGAATAAACAACACAATTGCACTAGCCAGTACTAGTCCCACTATTCCTCCAAAAAGAGAGAGCATTGTAGACTCTGTCAGGAAATGAAGCAAGATATCTTTTCTTGTAGCCCCCAAGGCTCTCCGTATTCCGACTTCTCTGGTCCTCTCAGTCACGGTTGCATACATGATATTCATAATACCTACCCCGCCAACAATAAGGGAGATGGATCCAATAGCGATCAAAAACAAGTTCAATATAGCAAATATTTGATTGATTGAAGATAATATTTCCGACTGTTCAGTGACTGAGAACTTATCTTTGTCATACCGTCTTAAAAGTGTTGTTTCAACGCTTTCCTTTACTTCCCCGACTAAGTCTTGGTTGGCAATCCCCAGATATATAGCAAAAAATGTTTTCTTGGTGTTTATGGAGCCAAAGGTGGTGGTGTAGGGAATAAAAGCCGCTTCATCGCGCTCTTGATTCCCAATTTTTTTGGACACTCCTACTACCTTCAACCTCAGACCTTCAATGCGAATGGTCTTTCCTAGAGCTTCACTTGGGTTCTTATACAAGTTCTCAGCAATGGTATATCCTAAGACAGCAACCTTTGCTTTTTTTTCCACGTCAGACTTAGTCCATAGTTCACCCGCATGAACTTTCAGATTCAGCAGAGAGAACATGTCCTCATTAGCTCCCATCACATTCACTTTCTTTTCTTCATTTGCTGAACTGACAGTCGATGAGTGGATAAATACCGGAACAACGTATTTAATGTTCGGCAACTTGTTAATACTAGACACGTCTTTTTCGTCAAACTCGGCTCCTCCGGTTAAACTCGCGGGGTTACCTCCACCAGAGAATCCGGCACCGGGCAGAATCATTACCAGGTTTGCTCCAAGACTTTCAAACTGATCACGTATGTAGTTTTTTAGTCCGAGACCGAAAGCGATAAGAAGCACTACCGAAAGAACCCCAATCATGATCCCAAGAGAGGTGAGGCCGGTTCGGACCTTGTCTCGTTTAAAGTCTGCCCAAGCCGATTTAAGTAATAGATAAATTTCTATAGTGATCTTCATTTTTTATCGCTAACAACTTGACCATCCAGGATCTTGATTTGTCTCCCGGTCCGTTCTGCAATTTCCATTTCGTGGGTGACCATAACCACAGTGATCCCTTCCGATTTATTAAGATCCTCAAAGAGATTAATGATCTCAGTGCCTGTTTTACGATCCAAATTGCCGGTAGGTTCGTCAGCTAAAACCAGTTGAGGTTTCATGATCAGTGCCCTGGCAACCGCCACTCTTTGCTGTTGACCTCCTGATATTTTATTTGGGAAAGAGTCCTTTTTAGATAATATTCCAAACTTCTCCATCAGCATCTCTGCTCTTTCATCAGGATCAAAATCTAATTTTCTCCGACTATATGTAGCCGGTAAAAGAATATTTTCTTTGATTGTCAGTTTGTTTAATAAATTAAACTGCTGAAATACAAAACCGACATAAGAGTTGCGCAGAGTTGATGTCTGGTTGTCGTCTAACTTAGCCACATCGTTTCCGTTAACGATTATCTCTCCTCGAGTTGGTTTGTCCAGTAGGCCGATCATGTGCATCAGGGTAGATTTTCCCGATCCGGAGGGTCCGATTATGGCCGAAAACTCGCCTTCATGAATATCCAGATTTATGTCCCGAAGCGCCGTAAAGACGGTCTCATCTCCCAATACATATTCTTTCCATAGATTCTTAAGGCTGATTATAGATGACGTCGTTTTCATTTAGTCCTTCCTTTATTTCCACCATGCCTTCCACGTTTTCTCCTACAATGATCTCCACTTTTTTCGAAATACCATTATCCAACATGGTGACATAGTGTTTTCCGTCGATCTTTATGATATACGCTTCGGGTATGGCCAGCACATTCTTGTTCTCCTTAAGAATGAAGTTTACATCGCCCGTCATACCCATCTTAATGGCCTCTCGGGTCCCACCTGGATCAAAATTAATTACCAGCTCATATACAGTCCCGGACTCTCCCTCTTTTGGTACAAAACCGACTCTTTCAAGTTGGGCTTTATATTCCTGTTCCGGAAAAGAATCCAACATAATAGTTCCGGTCATTCCGGACTGGAGGGCGGGAACTTCTGTCTGATCCGCTGTTGCCGAGAAATAAAGGCTAGCCGGATTCACAATACTAAAGACCGCGCCAGCCGGGGTAATATTCGTCCCAGGTTGGGGTACGTCTACCTTAGTTACAATTCCCTCGAAGGGGGAGAAGATAGTGGCAAACTTGATGGCCAAATTTTTCGCCTCAAAAGCCAGCACGGCGTTATTTAGATCAAACTGATTTTTGTCCAGTGTTCTTTTGACCGCGTCTCTGGCGGCATCTGTCATTCCTCTTGTCTGCCAATCTTTGTTGTCGTCCACTCCTTGTTCAAAATCCCATCTTTCTTTCAGAAAAAGATTCATATATTGATTAAGGCTATTGGTCAGTTCTCTCTTGTCCAGCGAAGCTAACGCCTGATATTTTTTGACCGTGTCTCCTTCTTTCACACCCACCCAAGTCAACAGTCCGGAAGTTTGAAATTTGACGTCGGCCTTTTCTTTAGCATCAACTTCACCGGAAAGCGAAAGTGTGTCGGTTAGGTCGTGTTTTATTACAGTGTAGGTTCTAGACTTCAGCTCGCTCGCCTGTGCGTTTCTCCACAGCATAAATCCTCCACCGGCCAACAGGCCAATAAAAAAAATCCACCAAAAACGTTTCACGAACTTCATTACTTCATTTTATCTAATTCCAACTGGAAAAGCCAACAGCGAATATTTCTTATATATAAACGGAACATAAGATAGAATATCTTCATGACTTCAGATTCTCAGATCGATCTAGCCAGCCTCAAAAATAGGGCCAAGGATATCGTCGATAAGCTAAACTTACCGGCTCTTCGTTTGGATTTGGAAAAGTTGACTTTTGAGTCGGGGCTGCCGGGTCTCTGGACGGACGAAGCTCACGCCAAGGACGTTATGTCTCGTGTGGCTGGTGTTCGCGGCTCCATCGAATCGGCTGAAAGGTTGATGGCCGATCTGCAAAGTCTGGGGGAACTTCTGGAAATGTCAAAAACCTCAGAGGATGAAAGTATGAATAGAGACATCAAGATTCTCTACGAAACTTTACAGAGAAGTGTCGAAAAGATGGAACTCATTACCTTTCTTTCCGGTATTTACGATTCTTCGGAGGCCGTTTTTTCCATCAAAGCCGGACAGGGAGGTACCGAAGCTATGGACTGGGCGAGCATGCTTAGCCGGATGTATACTCGTTTTTTTGAGAAAAGAGGTTGGAGTTACGAAACGGTAGAATACTCGCCCGGGGAAGAAGCCGGGATTAAATCTGTCACCTATATTGTGCACGGCCGTTTCCCCTATGGATATTTGAAAAATGAAAAAGGTACCCACCGCCTGGTCCGGCAGTCTCCGTTCAACGCCGACAAACTGCGACAGACCTCGTTTGCCGGAGTTGACATCACCCCTCTTCTTCCAGAAGAAGCCGAGGTGGAAATCCGTGACGAAGATATCGAGTTTGAGGCGAGCCGTTCTAGTGGTGCAGGAGGTCAAAACGTTAATAAAGTCAGTACGGCTGTTCGCATTAAGCATCTTCCTTCTGGCATCGTCGTCGAGTGCCAGACTCAGCGCTATCAGGATGCGAACAGAAAAATTGCCATGCAAATACTCAAGTCGAAACTTTGGGAAATTCAGGAAGCCAAGAGACAAGAAGAATTAAACAAAATAAAGGGCCGTGCTACGATCGCTAGTTGGGGGCACCAGATTCGTTCTTACGTTCTTCATCCTTACAAGCTGGTTAAAGATCTACGCACTGAGTATGAAGAGACCAATCCGGACTCCGTTCTCGATGGTAACTTAGATGGCTTTATCGAGTCAGAACTAAAGTACTTCGCCACCACCTCACCACCATGAGTGTCGGGGGAATCTATATAATTAAGTTTCAATATATTTGATAAGATAAGTCATGGAAATAAAGACAATCGATCTTGATAGAGCTGACCCCGTTACTCCTAGAGTTGATGAAGTTCCGGTCTATCAACCGAAAATTACTAACAAAAGCATGATCTCTAAATCAAACATCCTCACCGTAGTTACTTTTATTATTGTGGCGGTTGCCGGTTTTTATACCGGAGCCACTCTAAAAACTTCTCTTGGTGGTAAAACGGCCGGAAGTACCTCGGGAGATTTGAAGAACATCCAAGCCGAAGTACCGGTCACAGGGGTCAAAGTCGGAGACATCTATGGTTCCCCGGATGAAAAGGCTTTCAACACCACCGCTACCGGCGTGCTCGACAAAGGCGGTCTCAACGGAGAAGGTACTCACAAGCTGGTACGCCCCGGCGGTCCTTCTCAAACTGTTTACATGACCAGTTCCGTAATTGATTTGGATACTCTCATTGGGCACCAAATCACTGTCTGGGGAGAAACATTCAAAGGCCAAAAGGCTGGTTGGCTAATGGATGTCGGTCGTGTTAAGGTTGAAAACCTGAACATGCCCTTACCAAAATAACGATCCCGTCATTGCGAGTTTCGTACTCGAACCGTGGCAATCTCACTCCACACAGTCAACGATAATTAATAATTAGACGGCATACAACCTTGATTGATTTTTCCCATATTACCAAGTCGTACCCCAATGGCGATGTGGTTCTGAATGATGTAAATTTTTCCGTCTCACCTGGAGAATTTGTCGTGATCACCGGTAAGTCCGGAGCCGGGAAAACTACCTTGGGGCGTTTACTTATTCGCGATCTTCTTCCCATCAAAGGGAAAATAGTTATCGATGGTGAAGATCTTAATCAGATTAAACCGAAAAATATACCCCTGATCAGAAGAAAGGTGGGGTTCGTCTTTCAAGATTACAAAATTATTCCGGATAAAACTATCGGTGAAAACATCACTATCGCCTTGGAGATTGGTGGATACAACCGCAAAAAAATCCAGGAAAAGATTACGGAATTACTCAAAATTGTTGGGATACCGGGTAAAGAGCATTTATTTCCTGGTCAACTATCCGGTGGAGAAGTTCAGCGAGCCGCTATTGCCCGAGCCATCGCTTGCGAGCCGGCCATTTTATTCGCCGATGAACCTACAGGGAACCTTGACAAAGATACCTCTGTTGAAATCTTTAACCTCCTCAAAAAAATCAACGATGGTGGTACCACCGTTATCTTGGCCACTCACGATGTTACCTTGATCGGTTTGAACCCGGATCGCAATATCCATCTGGAAAAGGGTAAGATAGTTTCAGATGTCGATGGCAAACCATCCAAATCGGAGCCATCTTCCGATTCCTCGTCATTGCGAGAAGGTACTCCGACGTGGCCCGCTGGTCCCCGAAGGGGGAAATCTCACTCCACCAAGCGTAAAATAAATATCAATAAATGAACACCGCTCTAAAAAATATCCGCCGCTCGCCCTTTCAAGCCTTGTCTGCTGTTTTTATTATTAGTCTGACCCTCTTCGTAGTTGGCATCTTTACCCTGGTCACTCTAGCCTCTCACGTTATCCTACTCAATTTCGAAACCAAACCCCAGATCATTGCCTACCTTAAAGATGGCCATACTACGGACCAAGTAGCCGGGCTCATCAGCACCATGACTTCTACCCAAGGCGTCAAAAATGCCGTGTACATCAGTAAGGCAGAAGCCTTGGAGATTTACAAAAAGAGCGTCGGCAATGACCCGGTATTGTTGGGCACCGTTACGGACTGGGGGATTGTCACCGCCGATATCCTCCCGGCCAGCGTCGAAATCACCGCTTCCGATCCAAGTGCTTTCAATACTATTGTTTCTATCATGGAGAAATCAGACATTGTCAGCGCCACGCCACAAGGAAAAAAAGAAATCGACTTTCCCCAGGACGTCATTTCTGAGCTTACCAAATGGACCAACGCCATTCGCGGAGCCGGACTGATCCTCATCATCGCTCTGACATTTGTTTGTATTTTGACCGTCATGATTATTATTTCCATGAAAATTTCGGGCAGAAGGACTGAAATTAGCACCCTCAAACTTTTGGGAGCTCAAAACCTCTACATCATCAAGCCTTATATTACCGAATCTCTTATCTACGGCTTATTGGGAGCCTTCTTCGGTTGGACTCTTAGCTACATCGCCCTTCTTTATTCCACCCCCTTTCTGGCACCCAGGCTTGGAGGCGTCATTTCTTTCCCCATACCTTACTGGATCAACCTTTCCCTCCTGGTTGGTTTACTGGCTTTTGGTTTAATCCTGTCTCTCATCTCTAGCTTTTTTGCCGCCGCTAGATTTGTCAAGAGATCAAGATGAAAAAAGTTTGTTTGCTACTTGCCGCCTTATTTTTTCTGATGGTCCCCACGAAAATATTTGCGGTTAATTGTGATGATAAGCCAGCCGACAATCTTAGTCAAACTGACCTGGAGACCTTTTGGAAAGATGTCAGTACTGCATGCGCCACCCAGATTGCCCAAAACCGAAATGACCAAAACACTCTCAAGCAAGCAATCTCGTCTCTAAACGCCAAAATCAACTTGACTCAAGCCCAGATAAATCAAACTACGGTTCAAATTGCCTCACTAGAAAAAGATATTACCGTCTTGAGTGGCGTCTTGGAGACAGTCAATCAATCAGTAATCGAACTCACACAAATATATCTGGCACGGGTAAAAGAAAGTTATCGACGCACACGGATCACTCCTGTCGATCTGATTTTTTCGACAAATTCTTTTGGTGACTACTTTACAAAACTCAAATACCTAAATTCTCTCAAGGCTAAAGATCAGCTTATCCTGGCAGAACTGGAAAATTCGCGAAAAGATTACGACTTACGCAAACAAACGAAAATCACAAAACAACTAGAAATTGAAAAGCTCAAGACAAAGCTCATCACACAGCAAAAGGTTATAGTGACCCAGCAAAAAGACAAACAAAGCCTGCTCGCTTCGACGCAAAATGATGAAAAAAGATTTCAAGATCTTCTAAAACAGGCTAATGCTCAAGTCGCGGCCTTCAAGAAATTTACTTCTGGAGCAACTCCTCTATCCAATCAGACTCATTGCGATGGCTGGGGTTGTTATTACAGTCAGCGTGATTCGGCCTGGTTTTATCACAATATTGGCAACTCCCCCGAAATTTTGGGTCAAGTTGGGTGTTTGATAACCTCCACCGCCATGGTTGCTTCTCACTATGGTAAAAGTTTAAAGCCTAGTGATATCGCCAGTAGCAACGAACCCTTTTTCCTGGACACTGCTTATATGAAATTTGACCCATGGTCTGTCAACGGTGTCCAGATAATTCGATCCACTATCAGTAAAGACAAGGCCGACGAAGAGATCAATGCCGGTCGGCCGGTAATCGCCGGTCTCAATACGGGTAATGGAACCCATTTCATCGTTCTGAAAGGCAAAGATGGCGACAACTACATTATGAATGATCCTTATATGGAGAATGGCTATGATAAGCCATTTTCTGGCACATATAATCTAAACCAGGTTTTTCGATTTGATAAAGTTTCTGTCAATTAATCTAAAAAAAAGAAGCCTCCCGTTACACGGGAGGCTCTCACCAATAAGAGTCGACTTCAGAAGTTCACCCCCCAGTGGAGGGCACCTTTTTGAACCAGTCGATAATACGGTTCAAACGCGGTACTTCTTTGTCAACTTCTCCCACCGGAAGGTGGAATCGGGCTTAAAACCCGGGCACGGAGTCGCACCGTGCACTAAAGGCAAGCTCCGGGAACAAGGCTAGGCACTGGAGGTCGGGAAACCCGAACTCTATATACACCCAAACGCCCCATGCCCAGACCGCCTTTTAACAACTTTGTATTATAAGCCCAAGTTTCTCATTGTCAAGCCTTTTTAAGGACTTCTTTCAGCTTCAATCCTATCTTAGAGACCCCCTTTTCTTCCGTTACACTCAGCACTTCCACGCGGACCAGGTCACCTATACTCAGGATGTCGCTCGGCTTGTTTACCCATGTGCCCATCTTGGAGATGTGGATCAGGCCTTGGTAGCCAAGATCCAGGGAAACAAACGTTCCGAAAGCCGCAAAATTGACTACTCTTGCTTCCAGAAGTTGTCCAACTTTGTACCGGTTTATCGGGCTATTTTCCGGAATAGCCAGGCTCATCCTAATGCTCTGACGTTCCTTGTCGAACTCGATCACCTTAGCTTTGATAGACTCACCGTGACGAATTACTTGGGTAGCGTCTTTGATGAACGAGCTCTTGTTGATTTCACTGACATGGATATAGACATTCATATTTTCCGGAGTATTGGCAAAGACGCCTCCACTGATGACGGATTTAACTTTCACTTCCAGAACCCGTCCCAAAGGATAAGTCTTGGCCATGCTTCTTTCCCAATCTTCCTCGACCAATGCGATGGCCTCCTCGAGAGTCAGGTCCATCCCTTCGAAAACCCGGGCACAGGCCTCATCGGCATCATCGTTTGCGTCCAATCCAATCAGCTCTCTCGCCAGTGCAAGCGACGAAAGATTGTCAGCAACGCTTTTTGCTACCGCCTTTTTTCGTTCTGCCGGTAAGAACATCTGATAAGTAGCGCTCGTACCGCTATCAGCAGAAATCTTCGGGTTGTAGGAATACCCGCTTTCGGCCACTTCTTTGTAAGGTATGCAATAAGCCAAAATCATTCTTGCCCGGTTAAGCAATCGGAAATCAATTTCTCGGAAGTTGCTATCTTTTTTGTGGGTATTCAACAGTCTTAGTATCTGATTCCGCTCGGTGTCAACCTCTTCAATTACCTGCATATTTACGTAGTATTCTGCACACCAGATTTCCCGGCGTTCGGCCAAACTCTGTTTCTTCACCGATTTTTTCTGACGTTCGGGCGGACTGATCCACAATTGGTAGAGTTTCAAAATAAACTCCACGTCGTCTTTGCAGTTTTTCCAAAGTAGCTGGTGGGCTATTTTAGCCTTTTGAGCTTCTTTTTTATCCCAATCGTCATTCGATGTCAACAAGTATTTGTGACCACCATTCTTAATGACCGGCAGTAATGTAGCTACCTCCACTGCACAGCCAAATCTATCGGAAAGAATAATAAGGTCGGTCAGTTTGCTGGTGTAAGCAAACTCCCTGAGCATAGATCCGTACTCCGTGAGCATCTCATCTTCGTCGATAGCCTTACTCGCCTTTAGTGAGGTAAGCGATCTGGAAAGTTCGGCTTCTTTTGGTTTTTCAATCCAACCCTCACCGAGGTCATCCACGCCCAATCTTTTTAGAAGCAAGACGATTTCTTCCATAGACGATCTTTGAATCGCCGGAATGGGGAAGGGGAGCATCGATTTAAACTGTTCTTCCGAATACAAGCAATAAACATCACCTGGTGCAGTTCTTCCCGAGCGTCCCCATCTTTGTTTAGCGTTTGCTTGGGAAATTAGAGTCAGACCGACTTTGGTTTCCAAAGTCTCCGACCTCCAGTTGGCTTGATTTTCAACTCCGGTTTCTACCACATAGACAACCCCGGAAACCGTCACCGACGCTTCGGCGACATTAGTACTGACGATCACACGAATCTTGCCAGAGTTTGAATCTCTCAGAACAACATCCTTCACTCCCTTATCCAGGTCGCTGTAAAGAGGATAAACTTCGACCTTATCTCGAAGGTTGTCACTCTGCCCAATCGCTTTCTTCAATCCCGACACGGCTTCCTCAATCGGTTTTACTCCTTGAAGAAAAGCCAGGATGTTTCCCTTAACTTTTCTACCGGAGAGTTGCTCGTTGAGTAACCACATTACCTTTTTTGTCATGGCCGAAACAATCAAGTTCCTTAAATGTGGTGGGTTGTCGTAGGGCAGCTTTTCACTTTCGGGAGCAAAATTAACCTTGTATTCAAACTTTCTTTTTGCTTCAAACTCGATAATTTTGGCCGTATCACAGCCAAAGTAGTTTAGGAAAAGATTTTTGTTGATCGTCGCACTGACGATTAGCACTTTTAAATGGGGATAAAGCGGCAATTGATCTTTCAGAAGCCGCAAAATGATATCGATGTTCTCCGATCTTTCATGAGCTTCATCGATCATCACCACACTCAAGTCCGACAGCTGACCTTTCATAATCATATTGATCAGACTTCCGTCGGTAGCCAAAAACGCCGCATTAAAACGATCGGTATTTCGGTCCTTACTGTACCGGTATCCAATATCAAAACCCTTACCGACAGTCGATCCAAGTAGCACCCCCATATATTCTGCAATGGAGGTAGTGGCTACGATTCTCGGCTGGGTGATCAGGATTTGGCCGTCACGGATAAAGAAATCTGCGGGCACTCCTTTTGGAGGAAAAATCAGCCAGTAGGGGAGGGCCGTGGACTTTCCGGATCCGGTCTCCCCGATAATAATGGCTACCTGATGGTTCTTATCTTTTAACCACTGATAAATTTCTACAATTTTATCCGGAGTAGCCCCAAATTGAGTTTCATCAAAGGTGGACGGTTTCTCCACTTTCGTATGGGGTCTCTGCGGATGATAAACCATCCCCAATTCTCCAGGGAGAGCGATCGAGAGATCCTCTCCAGGGAGTGTCTTCACCGAGAAATAAGCCGCTCCCATCGTCATTTTTTCCAAGAGTAGTGCTTTGCGGCACTCTTCACAATATTCCGGGCGTGACTGCCCATACTCTTTAATTTTTTCGTACATCATTCCGGAGTATCCAATTTCAATTCCACACCTCTTACACTTGACCGTATACTCTACCGTTGTTCTGGTCATTGTCACACTCCTTTTGTTGTCAATGTTCGGTCATCCTTGAAGGATGCTCTGATTCTACGCCCAAGCCATCAAAAAACAAATAGCCACAAAAACAAAAAACCGAGGGTGAATATTCACTCTCGGTAGTCACACGGGTTAGCTCCAGACCCTTCCTTCCTCATATTCTTCCCCAAAATAATAATGAGGAATTACCTCCAACTCCGGCGCCGATTTTTCTCTTTTCAACAGTTCTTCAGTTAGCGCTCGATAAAAACCAACCACAGCCGGCTGGAATCCAGTCTGGAAGAAGGCGATTCGATAGATCCCCTCACTCCGTAATTTTTCGAAAATTTCTTTCGCTCTTACATAAGCCGCCTCATCCGATTCTGCGGCTGTTTTCCCGATGGAGATTTCCTGGTTTCGGAAGAAATACACCTTCACCACCTCGTCCATTTCATGATGCCTTCCGCTCATCATTCCCACGTTTAAGATGGGATGTTTGGACAAAGCCTTCAGTTTTTCACTTCTAAACTTAAGACAGCGGATCGGTAATGGTTTGCCTTTCGATCCGTCAGCGTAAATTACCGGTAAATACATCGGTCTTCCACCTTGATATACAAATTCGCGCAGTATCTCGGTAATGACATTGTGTGCCAGATCACTAAAATTGACACCCGTCTGAATTCCTTTCTCCATATCAGCGATCACGGTGTTGATCTGATTCCTGAGGGCCATGAACGAGTTAACGTCTTTGGCGGAGGTAATCTTGTCGCTCACAGGAATTGATAAAAATTTAGATATCAGTCCGTCTTCGGGATTTACCTCTGCATCTTCGGTAATCAGCTGCTCTTGCAGTTCCAGTATGTGTAACTTATTTTTTTCGGCATCACGATAGAAGCGTATTTTTTCTTGTATTTCTTTCCGGTCGGAAACGCCTGCCCGCTTTACCAGGTTTTCGAACAGACTGATCTGCTCGGTGATTTTGGACCATGGACAGAAGTTGGCCGATACTCTAGCGGACCTGAATTCAACAGGGAAACGTGCCTGTATTTGCAGCAGAAGTTCAAAATACTCGATTCCCAACTCCACTGACCGAACCGATTTATTCATACCGATAAAACTACCCAAGTATTCCATTCGGTCACACAGGATATGATAACGCCGCTGTTCATCATCGGGGTTTACCCCCTTCCTCAAACGCTCTTCGATCTTGAGGGCTTTAGACATCAGTACCCTCAAGTCAAGCCTCTCGACGAGGCATGCATCATCAGGAACGGCAATCAGCTTTATGGAAGTTTTCATCATTGCCGCGTTCTCCTTCCTGTTTCCAAACGACGGATTGCCTCTTTGTCCAAACTCGTCATACTATCCGGCGCCAACATCAAATACACACCCTCCTTTTTTAATTGGCTGATAATCTGAGTTTGAAAGGCGAGGGATACATCTTCAAAGTCACGAGGAACTAGATAGAAGACCATGGTAGTAGCGTCTTTTCGGTACTTGGCAATCAGTTTTTTCAAACTTCCCAAATCGTTCAGAAAATATTTTTGAATTTCTCCATCCGACCTGGCTCGGACCAGTACCACCATGCGCTGGCCGGCAGAGAGCATTTTATTCTCATCGATCCACGGAATCATTAGTTCAGTGTCGGCATGATATATTTTGGCAAAATAAACCGAGTCAAAATCAATAGCCAGAGGGGATTCTTCATCTTCCGACTCCACGATTTGACCACCTTCAAACAGCTCGGTTCTGAGCAGTTTTCTATCCAGCACTCCTCCCAAGATCGCCGATCCGGCTACTCGTAGGTCGTTGAGATACAAGTGTCTGTCTTCAGGATCCGAGGCACTTTGTAGCAACCTCTCCGGGTGACGGCTGCCGAGAATAATAGATTCTGCTTCCGACAAACTCCAGACTCCTCCCATTATCAAGAAACATACTCTCTCTGGAGAAATTAGTTTATCTACTGCCATCTTCATAATCTTTTCTTTGGCTGTCTGAGAAAATCCGGCCAGACCAAGATACAATTGTCGTGCTTCAAAAGGCGTAATATGGCCTTCAAAAACATGTTTGAGCTTGACACCCATCTCGATAGCTAGGTCGCAAATGTAGGCAGGAACCCGGCCACCCTCGACATTCGAAGTAAAGACGATTTCCATCGACCCGCCACATTTGTAGCTTTCGGAAAGTAAAAAACCCAGAGCTACTTTTGCTCCGCTGTTTTCTACATACTGCGGGGGGTTGGCAATCAGACAGACGTCGACCTCTAGAAAGTTTCCTTTGCGGTTATGTTTAACCACCAAGAGCGAAAAAACAATATCTCTTGAACACCAGCGGTAAGGCCGATAGTCAAAGTTTTTTGGCAGCTTATTTCTTTTCCGGAACGAATTCTCATAATCGGTTACATGTTTCTTAAATGCTTCAAGACCATGCAGAACCTCTTCGGTTGTCGGCATATTCTCTCCTCATCTTAGTTGTGTTACATCAACGAGCTGAGATTCCGGGTCGATATGAATTACCAAGAACTCAACATTAGCCGCTCCAACCCGAAGAATTTCTTCTCCGATCATTGCATTGGCAGCCGAATAGAAACTAGAAGTTGGGTCACACATCAGGGTGGCTTTGTACTCTACCCACTCGACAGACCCTTCCCGTCCGTGAACTGTATCTTTCAAAGATGCCACTCCGGAAGACTTGGTGGCCTTTGCCTCCACTATTACGAGCTTACCGGCTCCATCTCGAAACACGTTGTCATAGCCATGAATTTTTTTGTCAAATCGCTCTGTTCCCAAATTTAGTTCTTTGACAGCGTGCTCCGTAGCCATTTGTTCTCCCAGATCACCCTGCCAGATGTTTCCATATCTCTGGACAGTATTTAAGACAACCAAAGCAATATAACCCGCATCTTCTTCGGTCGGAATTTTTCCGCAGCATTGGGACATATAGGCTCCTTTTTCTAACCCTAGTTTTCAAAGTTCATCTACGCTTATGGATGAATTCTACCACCACGTAGGTTCAAAATGATAAAATATTTTTATGGATCAGCAAATACACGTTAAGGCCCAAACTCTCTACGGGTTAGCAAGACAAGCTGGCCTCATCACCTCAGAACCCTTTTCCACTGTTTTTTCCCAAGAAATACTCCGGGGAATTTCGGAGATGTTAGACCGTGAGAGGACCTTTCTAATTCACTCAAAACCAAAGACCGAAGATCCAGAAAAGCTTTGGAAGGAGGGAATTGATCTCAAGATTTCCGAGTTAGTTGCTCAGGAGTTGCTAGATTTTCTCCAAAACATTCACAAGGCCTTTAGTGTTGCTTACGACCAGCCTGTCGAGGATGTTGTTTTCAATTTCCGCACTGTCTCCGAAGATCTCAGCATTTCGGACTTAGGTGAAAAGCAAGAAAACGGCAAGTGGTTTCAAGGTATGAAAATTGATGAAGAAACTTTTTGGTACCTGGCCGATGAGCCGGCTCTGGTCCAGGACACCCTCCATGATATAAATCAAAAGCTCTCTCCTCTTTCCAAGGGCATCCTGCGTGCAGACTTCCGAGATCAGGATCAATATGTCGTCATTGATCTAAAACATCTCCCTGAATTTGAAAAATTTGGTTTTTCCTCGGTATCGTGATAATATATTCTTGAGATCAGCCCGTATCGCGTAACTTCTGTTACGTGACTAGGTTGATCTCAATTTCTTTCAAAACTGCCTATTGACACTGGTTTCATTGTAACTTACAATCATAAATAGTCGAGAACGCAAGTTTTCGATCAGAGATACTAGCAATAGTAAATCGGAAAAAGGCTCCGCAAGGAGTTCTTTTTCTTTATATACCCCTCCATTCTGTTATAGTTGGTATAAAGTGAAACAAATCCTGCCCGTGTTGTTTCTTTTTCTGTTGTTCTTCCTTATATCTCCTCCTCACACACTTGCAGTTTCCTTCACTATTGATAATCCCGTCAGAGAAGGGGATTACTATATCGTCGATGCCAGCGTTTCCGGGATCTCTTCCTCCTCAGCTTACGTCTTTGGTATGTTTACCAACAAGGACAATCCTGATTATTTCGGTTTCACTTGGGGTCAGAAAGAAGATTGGGTCGAGTATCAATCCACCACCAAAGAGTTTATTTCGGCCAATTTACCCATTCTTTTGAGGGACACACTTCAAAAAATTTGGATCAAACCAAACTATCAAAACCCAGGTTACAAAGGACCGGGTGATTACTATCTGAAACTCAAACGATACACCGGCTCGTCCGACGGGTCAGCTGGTGATTCAAATGTACTAACCATCCATCTTATGGAGACCACCCCAACTCCAACGCCCACCGAAGAAAGTACCACCACTCTTACTCCAACTCAGACTTCCACTCCTACTACAAGCTCAGTCCAAGAGCCGACTGTTACTTTGAATCCTACCAAGACTCCTACACCAACGGCCATTAAAACCCCTACCCCAACTCCTCTTAAAACATCCACTCCTACCAAAACACTCACACCCACCCCGCCCGTCATTGCGAACCCCACTTTAGTGGGGCGTGGCAATCTCACTCCACCCGATTCCTCTCGCTCCTCCATTCTCGGCATGTCAACCGCGTCTGCGTCTCCGGATGTCATCATTGCGAGGAGCGGAAGTGACGCGGCAATCTCAAATTCAAGAAGTGCTTTCAACGCTTCAAATCTCAAATACACCTTTATTTTTGGGGTCATCATCACCTCACTTTCCGGAGGTGTCCTGTATTTTAGACACCGGAACGTCTAAAATAACCTTTATGAAGAAATTTTTTCATAGATACCTTCCGGTAGTCCTTTGGATGCTCCTTATTTTTCTGATGTCTTCAAAGTCTGATTTGCCGGTGAATGGCACCATCACCGAAGACTTTCTTTCTAAGAAGCTAGCTCACATCTTCGAATACGCCGTGCTCATGTTCTTTATGTTTCGGGCGGTGGGAGAGAAAAGCCCCGCCAGAGCTTTCCTCTACTCACTCGTTTTTGCCTTTACCGATGAGATTCACCAGCTCTTTATACCCACCAGAACCGGTAAACTTCGCGACGTAGGGATTGACTCGATAGGTTTGATCTTAGCTTCAATTTCAATTATCAAACTCTCTACATGGAACAGCTTTTTGTTAGTTCATCCACTGAAGAAACTCAAGAAATAGCCTCCCGCCTCGCCACCAAATTGGAACAGGGGACTACTGTCTGTCTTTATGGAAATCTGGCGGCAGGTAAAACTACCTTTACCCAAGGACTGGCTGCATTCTTCCGGATTCCTCGTCTGGTCTCACCTACTTTTATCATCATGCGCCAGTACCCAGTAACCTCACACCCTGTGATCAAGACCCTCAATCATCTAGACCTCTATCGTCTCAATTCCGTCGAGGAGATCAAGGCGTTTGACGTCGAAGAAATCTGGTCCGATCCCAGCAACTTACTCATCATCGAATGGCCGGAAAAATTTGTGGACATTCTTCCTCACAAAAGAATCGACATCTTCCTCAAAGCCACCACCGATGACGAACGCGAAATAAAAATCATTACTCACTGGTAACTTGATTGCATTATCCGAGTATATAATGAGGTACAAATATGTCATTACTTCCTGAAATAGAAACCGGTTCCCATCATAATATTAGTTATTCGCGCTATCAAGAACTAGGAGGAATTATCAATGAAGATGATTACCGGAGTGTCCTAGAGCGAGCAGCTCGGACCCATGTAACGACCGAATCATTAATTAGTCAAGCAAAATACACCGCCAGACCGGCCGGTATAGATCTGAGTAAGATCGAAGGTGGTCCCGATGGAATAATAAATCTATATGGGGTTCTCCGCACCGACATAAATCCTGGAGCTGTCCACCACCACGGCCAAATGTCTGATCAAAGGTTATTTGTTGAGGCTCTCAGAATGCTCGACTACCCCGACTTATTGGAAAAAGTGATTAGTGTATACCCCAACATTGATTTCTAATAACTTCATCCGAACTTAATGAAACTTTTTTTGGACTCCACCGACAACACCCGAGTTCTCGTCCGTTTGGATAATAAAGAATTTGTAAATCATGTCGATTCACCGCGCAATCAAGATGTTTTTGGTTTTCTTCTTTCTTGTGTGGAAATAGAAAATCTTAAGCAGGAAGATATTACCGAGGTCGAGGTCAACTGTGGACCAGGCTCCTTCACCGGTACTCGTATCGGTGTGTCCATTGCTAACGCTCTCGGTTTTGCTTTGGGCATCCCAATCAATGGCCAAAAGAATCCCGTCGAACCCATCTATTCCTCTGCTCCCAGCATCACTCCTTCCAAACAAACTAAGGTTTCGATTTGACCAAGATCATCTTTTCCGTTATGCTTTTCTCATGAAGAAAGCAATTAATTTTGTTCTATCGCTCGCATCCGGACTTCTGATCACCAGCTCGATGACTTTAATGGTCAGAGCTCAGGGCCGTGATGGAGTAACTAACGGAAACATCCCCGATTCATATATAGTAGTTTTCCATGAAAACGTCACTGCTCCAGAAGAGCACGCAAATGGAATGGCCCGTAAATATGGATTGGGTCTAACCTACATATACAGTCATGCCATCAAAGGTTTTTCGGCGACTATTCCTGCCGTCAGGCTTGAACAGATCAAAAAAGATCCCTCGGTAAAATTTATTAGCCAAGATCGGATGGTTTCAGCTGATGTCCATGTACAAGGCAAACCGAATCCATCACCGGTTCCCCAACCTACGCAAGTTATCCCTAACGGTATCAAGCGAATAGGCAGGAATACCACCGATTTGGGAACAAATATCGGCGTTGCCGTTATCGATACCGGCATCGATCTCAAACATCCCGACCTGATTGAAAATATTAAGGGAAACATCACCTGTGTGAACAGAACGACTACCGGTAATGACGATAATGGACACGGTACACATGTTGCCGGTACTATCGCCGCCAGAGATAATGCTATTGGAGTGATCGGTGTCGCTCCCGAGGCCAATCTCTACGCTGTAAAAGTTCTGGACAAAAGAGGTAGTGGTTCTTGGTCATCCGTCATTTGCGGCATCGACTGGGTCACGAAATGGGTCAAGGATCACCCAAACACTATTCAAGTAGCCAATATGAGTCTTGGCGGTAGTGGTAATAGCGACAAAAACTGTGGCAATACTGATGGTGATGCTCTTCACCAAGCCATTTGTAGATCAAGAGATGCAGGTATTACTTATGTTGTCGCCGCCGGAAACGAAAAAGATGATGCGGCCAACCATGTCCCTGCGGCTTACGACGATGCGGTTATTACGGTCTCGGCACTTGTGGACACCGATGGTTTGTCGGGAGGTTTGGGGAGTAATACCAACTATGGTAACGACGACACTTTTGCTTCTTTTAGTAACTTTAGTCCCATCATCGTAGATCTGGGTGCTCCCGGAGTTTCCATTCACTCGACCTGGAAAGGGGGAGCTTACAATACTATTAGTGGTACCAGTATGGCCACACCTCACGTTGCCGGTGCCGCCGCACTATATATATTGAACAATCCCCAGTCATCTTGGGTCGACGTCAAAGATGGTCTGATCAGCTCGGGTGAAGCCAACGGTTTTGGCCACACAGATCCCTCCCTTTTACATCCAGAAGTGGTTCTTCGTGCGGGAAATTTATAGCATTTCCCTTAGTGTCTGCGTTTTCATCTTGACGTAGCTTATAATCCATGCGACAATCGCATCATAATGAAGCAAAAGATATCGAAGAAAATCCTCTCCGTTATTCTAACGTTCAATCTTGTCCTACAATCCTTCTCACCTTTCTTGGTTTCACCTGTCTACGCTGACGATTCGACTCCATCTGCCACTCCTACTGAAGAAGTTACTCCCACTGTCGACCCTACCCCTACCGAAGAAATTACTCCTACACCAGAAATCACTCCCGAAGTTACTCCCACTGTCGAACCGACACCTACTCCAACAGTTGAAATCACTCCGACGCCAGATATTACTCCTGAAATTACTCCCATTCCCACCGACGCCATCGTTCCCGATGAAACTCCTACTCCCACCGTTGAGATAACCCCGACTTTCGAAGTAACCCCTACTACCGAGCCCACCATTGCCGACGAACCATCTTCCAACACCGATTCTCATGCTCCTCCGGCTTCAGACACTACTACTAATAGTACCGACACCTCTTCTACCACCATTCCTGAATCTGTTACCGTCGCCACCCAACTTTCCCAAGCCCTTCTACCACAGCCCACCCTCACCTCCGACAAAGCCGACTATTTCCCCACCGACATTGCATATATCTACGGAACAGGTTTTAATTCCGGAGAAACTTACACTCTCCACATAATCTCTTCCGACATGCCCATGGTTTCTTTCAAAGACGAGGTCACGGCCGATGAAAACGGCATGTTCACCTACGCCTACCAGCTCGACGGCCACTACCGTCCCAATTACTCCGTCGATGCCCTCGACGCCTCGGAAACAATTGTCGCTACTTACACATTTACCGACGCAGCCAAAATTACTGCCAAAAGTCATGACGGCGAAATGTCTGATGGAGCATATGCTGGGGGAAATGTCACCACTTATTCAGAGGGGGACTACATAAATTTCCGCTTCAATGTAGAGACGAAGGACAGCCCCACCAGTGGTCAAGTTCAAGTTCGGTTTACTGGTGATGACGGTACTTGTTTATTTTTCGACAACTATTTTTCATTAGGGTCTATCGTTAATGTTTCCGGTACCAGTCCGACCATCACTTATTCCAGCGGTCCGACGGCCGACAGTTTTGGAACCTCAAACGGTGAGTGGATTGTCGTTTTGAATGCCAGCTCAACTTCCAATGGAGAAGCCACTGTGTATTACACTCTCAAACTCTCTGATGAAGCTGGTCAATGCAACGGTTCGTCTCAACATAGCCGCCTAAATCCTGGTGGTGGTGATGTTGCTCAGCAGGGAGCACAAAACGTTCCTGTTCCTGCCAATCAAGTTATTGAACTCCCCGAGATCACCGTTACCAAGATGATTGATCGGGATGGAAACGGATCTTTTGAATCCACAGCTTTGGCTAGCGAATTCTCTTTTACTCTGGACGGAACAACCACCCTAAATACAAACTCCAGCGGTCAAGTCACTTTTGTCAACGTAGTCCCCGATGGCAGTCACTCAATTACTGAAAGCCAAGTTGATTTTTCGCAGGGAACTTACTCTTTCGCTTCCGGAACTGGAACAAACTGTACCTTTGCCGACGGCACCGCCACTGCGGTTATCGCGGCCGGAACCACCCCTACCAACGCATCTTGTACTTTTAACAATGCCCGCAACACAGGCAGTCTTCAAGTTCTCAAAAATGTAGATCTTAACGGCGACGGTGATTACACCGATGAGGGAGAAACCGGATCTACTGCTTGGACTTGGGATATCACTGGCGGTGAACAGGATATAGCCACTGGCCAAACAAAAACCCTCACTACCGGTGACTACACTATTTCCGAAGACGGACAAACAGACTTTAGTCTCGTAAGTTGGTCATGTTCAGATGATTCAAGAGGAATTACAAATTCTATTCCAGTTACCATATCCAGTACACCTCTCACTTGTACCTTCAACAACGCCCGCGATACAGGGACAATAGTTGTTTACAAAGACGTCCAGGGGCCTGCCGGGGAGGACGTTACGGATAATTCAAATTATTTTGAAGTGAGTTTGGATTCCGGCACGGGACAAACTATTTCGGACAACCTCACGGTTACTTACAATGACATACCTGTTGGAAGTCACACTATTACGGAATCATTAATCGATTCAGACTACACTCTTTACGGAATAAGCAATACTGCCGGAGGATCCGGAAATACTGGCGGACTAACACTTAATGTTACCACCGGAACAAACAATGTCTATGTAACCAACAGACAGAAAACCGGAAAAATAATAGTCATTAAAGATGTTGTAAATCCTAACGGTGGTGAAGTTTCAGATTCTCATCCCTTTACAGCCAATCTCAGCCCGGGAGGTCAATCCTCATCAATTGCTGAAGGAAGTAACGCAGAGTTTACCGTCAATCCGGGAACATATACTGTTTCGGAATCCGAGGATGGAGATTACACAAACTTTGGGTGTCTAACTGCCACAGGAAAAACCGACATTGTTGTCGCTTCAGGCGGGGAAGTCTCCATCACATGCAAAAATCAACAGAAACCAGCCACCATCACAGTCTATAAAAATGTTTTGAAGGCCGATGGTGTCACTGAAGTGTCCGATTCAAACGTATTCTCCGTCACCTTAAGTGGTGAAACTAAAGATTTTTCGGAAGGTAACCCTGCCGTCTTCACTGTTAACCCCGGAGGTCCTTATGCTGCGGTCGAATCTCCTGAAACAAATTATCTTTGGGTTAGCCAGGACGGTTCCGTGACTGTATTTTCAAACGGCAGTGGAACTATTAATATCGTCAACAAGCAAAAAGCCGGTATCATTTCCGGATATAAGTTTGACGCAACCAGCGGTTTGGGAATTTTAAATTGGGTAATCAACTTAACCGGTGCCTCAACCTTGACGACCTACACAGACGCTTCCGGTTTCTATGAATTCTTAGGTCTTAATGTTGGATCTTATACCGTTTCTGAAGATCAACCATCTGACTGGACACCAGTCGGAGTCACTTCTTACGATCTCACCGTCACTCCGGGAGATGAGCTTCTACAGAACAACTTTACCAACTTCCAAAACGGTTCTATTTCCGGTTACAAATATCATGATCTCAACCGCAACGGTACCAAAGACACAGACGAACCGGAACTTGACGGTTGGAGTATAAATCTGACTGGATCAGCATCAAATTCGGTAGTCACCGGCGCAGGCGACTGGCCTGATGGATATTACGAATTTACCAATCTTGGACCGGGTACCTACCATGTTTCCGAGGAAAATCAAAACGGTTGGGTCCAGGAGGAACCTTCGGATAACGATCACGAAATCGTGATGACTTCAGGGGGAAATTTTACCGGCACAAACTTCGGCAATTTCCACCTTGAGCCGGAGCTATCCATCAACAAAGTCTTAGCCACTACCAGCCCCTCAGAAATTTTGGTTGGCGAGACCGCCACTTTTGAAATTACGATTACTAACGAAGGCAATGTCACTCTCCAAAATCCAATTATCTACGACACCTACGATGCAAGTTTCTTGGAATTTGTTTCCAGTTCCCCGGTCGCTCCGACCACTCACACCGGCGCAGTAGCCGACACCTCCGACTACGATGAAGATGGCGACACTACCGAGCTTATCCGCGACTTAACTTGGGAACTTCCTGTTTCCTTGGCTCCCGGAGAGTCGTACACGCTCACCGTGGTTTTCACCGCTATCCAGGCGACCGCCGAGCCTACGCTGACCGGGAACGAAGTCTATATGACCGCCTGCTACGAACAATGTGGCGATGGGCAGAGCCTTGAGACTCCTACTGATAACGCCTTTGTAGATATTGATTCACTGGGTGGAGTATCCGGCCAAAAATGGATTGACACCGACGGGGACAGCGAATGGGACGAGAATGAGTCCACTCTCAATGGCGTTACCATAAATCTTCTCAATTCCGATGACGAAGTTACAAACACTACCACCACAGAAGATAACGGCAGCTACAGCTTCACCGATCTAGCTACCGGAACCTATACGGTTTGTGAGGAAGTTCCCACCGGACACACCCAAACTTACCCCAATGGCTGTCACAGTATCACTGTTACGGATGATGGTGACACTTTCGAGGGTAAAAACTTCGGCAACGCACCTTTAACAAATATCCACGGCTACAAATGGAGCGACGTAGACGGCAACGGTATTCGTGGGGGCGAGGGCGAAGACCTGCTTGGCGGTTGGACCATCTTCCTGGACGAAAACGGCAATGAACGGTTGGACGAAGGTGAGCAATCGGATGTGACCGATTCAGAAGGGCATCACCTGGGTTGGTACGTCTTCAACAACCTCATCCCCGGTGTCTATTCCATCTGCGAAATCATACAACCTGGTTGGTCTCAAACCTTCCCGATCAATAGTGAGGTTCAATCCGTCTGTCACTCCATTACTTTGCCAAATGACGACCAACAGTCCGAAAACGGTACTGTTGGACCAGAATATCACTTTGGTAACGTCCGAATTGAGCCCGTAATTCAAATAAGTAAAACCAACTTCGCCGGTGGAGACAAGACGCCCGGTGGGTCAGTTGGCTACCGAATTCTTATCAACATTTTGGACGCCGATGTAAACAATCTAGTCGTCAAAGATCTTCTTCCCAAAGGTTTCGTCTACCGTACCGGCTCTTACCAAGTCGTCATCAACGAACTTGATGTTACCGGCGCCTTCTCAGCCCCTACCTACAGCTCTCCAGGTACCTGGAATCTGGGTAACGTTCACAAAGGTGACAATATCGAGCTTTTCTACACTGCCGATATTTCCTCAGATGAGTACCCCGGTACATACTTTGATGTTGCCATGGCACAAGGAAATTCTCTCAGCGGTTCAGAGGTTGTTGCCTTAGCGCAACTCGAAGGTTACATCGCTGACAACTTCGTTGGCACTAGCGTCAAAGTCGTCAAAGACCAGACTCGTGCCGAAGTCTACGATGTCGAGAAAAAAGTTGAAGGTCAAGTCCTCGGTGCCTCCACCAGTCTTCCGGCTACCGGAGCCAACGAACTATGGCTCCTGGCCTCGCTGATCTCCCTCTACTTTGGTCTTAGATTAATAAGAGCATCCAAATAAAATGAAACTAAAACTATTTCTTCTTGCTGCCCTTGCGGTATATATCTTCCCAAATGTTATTTTCGCCGCGAGTTTCTCGCTTACCATCGATCGGCCGAAATCCCCCTCAAGAATTGATAACTTCAATCTGACCGGCACATCCTTAGATCGGCCGAACGCGACTAGGAACATTACCGTTAAATGTTACAAGAAGGGTCCGTCAGACAGCAACTTCGTTCAATTTGATACAGATCAGATTTTGATTCCGGGAGGAAATGTGTATTCATGTTCTGTCAACAATAGTACTTTGAATTCGGATGGAGTCTATTCTTTCAAAACAGTCGCCTCGGTAAGCGAACCGTCATTTGAACAGTTGACAAGCGACATTGTTAATTATGACTACAACACCTCCGGACCGAGTACTCCGGTCAATTACTCCAAAGAGCGCCTTAATAGTTGCGATTACAAGATCAAGTTTAAGACCGCCGATGATGGCAAGACCGTCAAAGTCCAGATTTTCCGTTCCGACACTCTCAGCATTCATGTCGACGCTGGTGCTGTGCTGACTTCCGTCAATATCTCACCGAACACCGAAGGGGAAATTACCAACAGTGTTCCGATTTGTGGCAAGGATTATTACTACGTTATCAGAGCTGTAGATAGCTCAGACAACGCTTCCGGCACTATCGGCGATAGTTTCACGACTACCACGACCACGAGTACCACCACCGGCTCTGTCGCCGGAAGTCAAACTGGTGGGACGGGTGCCATAGTTCTCACCGACGCTTCTGCTCAGGTCGCCGAACCGGGTCAAACAACTTCCGATACACCGGAACCAATTATCGATAACTCTCAAGCCCCCACACCCTCGATTCTCGGTACTTCTACCGAAGACCGGAAAAAAATCACCAAGTGGTTGTTGGGAGCCGCAGCTATTATCGTCGGTTATCTGCTAATGAAGGCCCGCCGTAGATCAAAATCGAAGTAGAATAGAATTGTGAAATATTTACTCGGCATTGCTCTCATTATCTTTGCCTTTGTTGTCTTGGGGGGAACTTTCCTCCCTGTTCTTCAGCAAGAGATCAGTTACGATCTGGCCAAGTATCAAAATCCATCCGACATCAAAGACCTCAAACCTCTGGATACCGATTTCGGTGTCATCATTCCCAAGATTGGAGCCAACGCTCATGTCATCAAGAACGTCGATCCATACAACTCAGTCATATATCAGTCCGCACTTACCGGGGGAGTGGCTCACGCCAAAGGATCAGCCTTACCTGGCCAAACGGGTAATATCTTTTTATTTTCTCATTCTTCCGCCGATTTTCTCAACGCTACGAAATACAACTCTATTTTCTATCTTCTAAGCAAGATGGAAAAAGATGATCCTATCAAACTATTTTACGAGGATAAAGAGTTCAGTTATCTTGTCCAAACGAAACAGATTGTGGCTTCTGACGCCATTCAATTTTTAACCTATGAAGCCAAAGCGGAGACCCTTACTCTGATGACTTGTTGGCCCCCGGGAACATCGCTGAGGCGTCTCATCGTTCAGGCCACCAGACTGTAGTGTGCCGCACTCCCAGGTCTATTGTTTATCCTAACAATCCATCTTATAATTGCCACATTGAATTTTATCTTACAAAAATGCTAATTTCAGATTCTGACCTAATCAAGCTGGTTCTCCATAAAAAGTTACTTTCCAAAAAAGACCTGGAGAACATAAAAGGGGGACAGAAGGAGTCATCAGATTCCCTGCTCAGTCTTATTATGAACTCAGGTCTGGTCGCTGAGGAAGCCCTCTACTTGGAAATCGCTCGCAATCTTCACCTACCATACACCAAACTCTCTCCGTCTAAAATCGAAAAAACCATTCTCGGTCTTCTTCCGGAAAAGGTCGCTAGAAATAAAAAGGCGATCGTTTTTGACCGGGATAAAAAATGTCTTAAGATAGCCGTTTCGGATTCCTCGAACAAGGAGCTCATTGGCCTCATCTCACAAAAGACCGGTCAGCGGGTTAAGCTATACTTGACCTTACCCTCCGAGATAAAAAAAATCCTCCCTCTCTATAGACTCCCTTTGCAGAAAGCGATAGATAATATTTTGAAAGACAAGTCCGATCTTGGTTTAGAAGCAGCTCCGGTTAAAAAAATTGTCGACTTACTCATTCTCTACGCTTATCAGGACGGAGCCTCCGATATTCATGTCGAGCCGGAGGAAAATAGTTTCGTCATCCGCTACCGTATCGACGGCATTCTTCACGACGTTCTCACTCTTCCAAAAGACCTGTTGGACAGAGTCGCTACTCGTGTCAAAGTCCTGTCCCGCTTAAGAACCGATGAACATCAAAATCCTCAAGACGGTAAGTTCAGGTTTCCCCTGGAAGAGGAGAATCTGGATCTTCGTGTTTCCATTATTCCGGTGGCCGATGGCGAAAAAGTGGTGATGAGACTCTTAACTTCCAAGTCCCGCGAATATTCACTGGAAAATATTGGCTTTAACCCCATCGACTTAAAAACCATTCAAAAAGCCCTCAATCGTTCATACGGCATGATTCTTTCCACCGGACCCACAGGGTCGGGCAAGACCACCACCATCTATGCTCTAATCAAAACTCTAAACACCAGAGAAAGGAACATCACCACAATCGAAGATCCCGTGGAGTACCGCATCAAAGGAGTGAATCAAATTCAGGTAAATCCAAAAACTAACCTCACCTTTGCCAACGGTTTGGGGTCTATTCTTCGTCAAGATCCCAATATTATCTTCGTTGGTGAAGTTCGCGATAGTGAGACAGCGGCTATTGCCGTCAATGCCGCCCTTACCGGTCACTTGGTTTTCTCCACTCTCCACACCTCAGACGCTGTCGGGGCAGTTCCTCGTTTACTGGACATGGGGATAGAGCCCTTTCTCCTGACCTCCACCGTTAATGTTATCGTTGCCCAGAGACTTCTAAGGAAAGTGTGTGATGACTGCAAAGAATCCCTTGTTATCTCCCGCAAAGAACTAGCCAAGAATATCCCCCAGGATTCCATCAAGCGTATTTTTGGTTCTTCACAAAAAATCAAAATATTCCAGGGAAAAGGTTGCCCCACTTGTCACCAAACTGGCTATCTCGGTCGGGTGGGCATCGTTGAGGTTTTAACCATGACCAAAAATATCAAAAAAATGATCATCGAAGGTCGAGACTCCGATCAAATATTAGAGGTTGCTGTCAAAGAAGGTATGGTTACCATGTTCGATGATGGCCTAAAAAAAGCCGGTATGGGCATAACCACTATTGGGGAAGTGCTTCGAGTTACCAAGATTGAATCTTTATGAAAACCTTAGACAAAGTTAGAATTAGCAACAACGACAAGTTAAACTTTCTTTCCAGCTTAGTCACCATGTTGAATGCCGGATTATCTGTTCTAGAGATAGTGGGATCTTTGGCTGAGGAGTCACAGGGTAATCTCAAAATATTTCTGGACGAACTTTACGAGGATATCTCTCAGGGACATACCATTTCGTCCACCATGTCCAAATTCCCTCGGATTTTCGACAAAATCACCGTTAACGTTATTCGTTCCGCCGAAGAAAGCGGCACTTTGGAATCCACCATTCGGGAAGTCGAGTTAAGCCTAGAAAAATCCATCAAGTTTAACGACAAGATCAAATCAGCGATGCTGTATCCCATGGTTGTCACCATCGTGTTCTTTGTAATTGTTATCGGTATTCTTGTTTTCGTCATCCCCAAAGTTACTTCAGTCTTTATTACTCTCAACATTGATCTGCCCTTACCCACCAAGATTCTCCTTTTTATCTCCAATATTCTAACTCAGCATACCTTGATTCTCTTAGCCTCACTTCTCGTACTGGGTGCAGGAACCTTTTTAATCTATTTAAAGAAGCGTACCTGGTTCATCAATCGTCTAATCTCTCTTCCCTTTATCTCCAAGATTGTCGCCGATATTGATCTGGCCAGATTTTCTCACAACCTATCTCTTTTGCTGGACGCCGGCATCCCCATTATCACCAGTTTGGACTTGACCAGAGAAGTCATTATCAGAGAAGATATCAGACTAGCCATAGAAGATACCAAAGAAATGGTTTCGTCAGGGAAAAGAATGTCCGAAGGTTTCAAAAAAGCCAAAAAGTTATTTCCCAAACTTATGGTTCTCATTGCCGATGCGGGGGAACACTCTGGATCTTTAAGTACGTCCATGGAATATATTTCCAAACATCTCGAATATCAGGTCGAGAAAAGACTGTTCTCGGCCGCCACCTTGATTGAGCCGGTCATGCTCGTCATTATTGGCTTGGTCGTTGGGGGGATGATGCTATCGATCATTAGCCCGATTTACTCTTTAATTGGCCAAATTGGACCACACTAAAGATGAGCCATCCCATCCACCATTCCGGACACACTTTAATCGAACTTCTGGTTGTCATGGGTATGTTCACTATCCTTTTTGCCGTCTCTTCATTTAACCTTCTGGGGGCCAGATCGCACACCTCTTTGGGTACCACTGTCGACACCTTGCTTACCGATCTTCGTGGCCAACAAACCCGCGCCATGAACGGAGATACAGGCGGAAGCGGTTCTCCTTCAGACTACGGAGTCCATTTCTTGACGAATGGCTACACTCTCTTCCAAGCACCATATTCTCCCTCCGATCCCTCAAATCTTACGGTGTCACTCGACGATGTCGTTATTACCAACACTTTTCCTTCGGACGAGGTTGTCTTTACCCGAGGCAGTGGCGAGGTTGCTGGGGGTGGTGCTTCAATCCGTCTCACCGGGACCACTTCTCCGGTAGGCCCCCTGATTATTACTCTCAATCGTTTTGGTGTTATTCAGTCAGTTAATTAAATGACGAACACTAATCACAAAGGCCAGTCACTTATCGAACTTCTCGTCACCATGGGCTTGCTGACAATTTTTATGCCGGCTCTGGTCAGTGGTCTGGGTGCTTCTCGTCTCGGCAAAGCTCAACAATCACAAAGATTGGATGCTTTGGAAATACTCAAGGAAACCGAGGAAGCTACTCGCGCCGTGAGGGACAATGACTGGGAGAATGTCAAAACCGACGGCACTTATCATCCGAACATTTCCGGAAACACCTGGATATTAAGCTCTGGAACGGATAATGTAAACGGTTTTACCAGATCAATAGCCATTAGCGGTGTCCTGAGGGACTCTAGTACCGGAGTTATCTCTCCCACTGGTACCATTCCGGATCCCTCGGTTAAAAAAGTTGACTTAAGAATTTCTTGGACTACTCCAAATTATTCACATTTGGACACCACCTTTTATCTATCCAGATTCGTCGACAACACTGCTCTTCCAGGTTCAGGTACAATCCAACCACTTTCTGGTCACGGCGACTGGTGCAACCCTTTAACCGATAATTACAACCGTTTAAATCTTTACCACTCAAGCCAACCCAGTAGCATTATTGCCGGAATTAACAAGGTGTATGTCGGTACCACCAAAGACTCTTCGGGTTATGCCTTTGACGATGTCAGTATCGATCACAGCATAACCCCTTTTGCTCTCACTGGAGAAACAAATTACCAAAGTCCAGGATTACGGGCGAACGATGTTTTTACGGAATCAATCTATGCCTATATCGCTCCTGATAGTAACAATCAAGATGAAGTGATCATTCTTGATGTTTCGGGAGCCAATCCCTCTCTTATTTCAGCGGTGAACTTCAACGGCAACAAAGGATCCAAGACACTTTATGTCTCGCACAACTCGATAGTTAACAAAGATATTCTGTTCTTTGTTGCTTCCAACAACAATTTGTATTCATATGACATAACTGATCGCAATAATCCGATCGCCAAAGGCGTGCTTTTCGTTGGGGATACGAGCAGAATATTTGTAGTAGACAATTATGTCTTCTTAGCTCAAATATCCACGGCAAACCAGTTTCAAATCATCGACGCTTCGGATCCCACTAATCTAAGAAAACCAGGAGGAAAGGGGTTCCTAAAACTAAACGACCAACCGGGGCAAGATGTGTTTGTAAATATTGATGGCACAAGAGCCTATTTTATTACTCGAAAATCAGACTTAAATCCAGAGTTTTTTATTATAAATATTTCCGACAAAACCAATCCAGTCCAAATCGGTACCGGTTATGATACATATCTCCCTTCTGACCTCACCAAACAAATGGACCCAAAAGGGGTTACGGTAATTAACAAAAGAGCCATTGTCGTGGGTTTTGGTAGTCCACCTTATCAAGTATTTAGGATTGAGAGTGATAATTATGATCTGTGCAAAGCAGTTACTACCCTAGGATCCTTTACTGTGGACAATTTATATGATGTTTCGTCTATTCTTAATAATGGTCACGCTTATTCATACCTGATTGCGGACAACTCATCGGCAGAACTTCAAATAATTGAAGGGGGGAGCGGGGAACCGGGAGGTAGTGGTATGTATGAGTCGAGTACTTTCGATGCCGGGCACGATGTTGCCTGGAACAACTTTACCGCCACGTCTGATCCAAATCTCTCTTACAAGTTCTCTCTCAAACACGGCTCTAGCGGTAGTTGTACGGGCGTAACCTTTACCGATACCGACTTTAATACTTTTACACCAGGACCTCTACCTCTTACCACTATTGGCTCAGGCTACACCAACCCGGCTCAATGTATGCGTTATCGAGTGGTTAACTCTGGGTCGACTGCCGCCAGCTACACTATCACCATCAATTACTCACCATGAAGCAAATATCTATCAACCACCCGGGTTTTACCATTGTCGAGTTGCTAATTTACATGGGGGTTTCGGCGATTATTCTGGTTTCTCTGACACAGGTTTTTGTCATGATAGGCCGCCTAAGATTAGAATCACAATCGTACTCTCTGCTTCAACAAGACGGCGTTTATTTACTATCCAGACTTAGCTACGATGTTGCCCGGTCCGGTAGCATTTCCACCCCGATCCTTGGAGCACAGGGTAACGTTCTTCAAACAGACAAGGTTAGATATTTCTTGGATAGTAACCGTCTCCGGATCACCGACTCTGTTGGCACGGAGTTTCTTACCGGTGGCGATATCACCATCTCCAACTTAAACTTTCATCACCTGGACGGAGGCACTCATGAAAACGTCAGGGTGTCTTTCACTCTTACTAGCCAAATCAAAGAACCATCAGGTTTACAAACAAAAGATTTTAGTACCACCGTCGGGACTAGATAAAGAATATGGCCAAGAAACAACCTCAAGGAAACATTTTAATCACCTTAATCGTTTTTATGTTGATATCTTCAATCGTTGTTTCTTCTGCTGTGGCGATCATAATTACGAACTCTACCGCAGCTTCAAAAGTCGAGCAGGGGCAGATGGCTTACGAGGCGGCCGAAAGCGGTCTTGAAGAGGCCATCATTCAGTTACTTCGTAATCCGGATTTTTCAGGCACGGTCAGCCATGTTTCTACCGGACTTTCCGAATTTTCCTATACCATTGGACCTATTTATCCGAAGACCATCGATTCATACGGCTCGTATCACCAATTCACCAGACATTTAAACACCACCGCCACGTATAATCTTCAGGGTAGTTTAATAATTGGTAGGTGGCAGGAAATCTACTAATCTATATGAAAAACACCAATCAAAAATCCTTTCTATATCTGGACTCCGGCCATCTTTATTTTGTTTATCCGGGCTTGGAAAAACCAATCAAGTTCAATTATCCCCCCAAAGCAATCTCTGATTTGGAAATCAATGACCGATCTTTGTTGGTTAACGGTTTGGATGCCTCACTTTTTTCCCAGAAAGTTACTCCTGGACCCCTAATTATTATTTTGTCCAAAAACATCACTTTTCAAAAAAAGATGGAGATCGGTACCCAAGAAGAAACAAAACAAGAATTTTTGGAAAGTATCCCTTTTGAGAACGTGAGTATCAAGCACTACAATGCTCACAATGGCGGGCCTCTCCTCGTCACCAATAAGGATTTTTTTCAGGAGTTCCAAACTATTTTTTCGGCGCGTGGATTTTCGATTGAGGCGATCATTCCTGAAGCTGTTTTGACCTCCAGTACCAATAGTTTTAACCCAAAGCAAATAAATTCATATGCGACGCTACATCTCACAGCATCGCTAGTTCACAGTCTCAGTCTCATCGGTGTCTATAACCGCTATGAGCCCAGAATCCAAAGGATAGCCCGCAAACAATTTGCTCTCAACAAAAACTTGCGAACCTTGATCATCGTCTTCATCTTTGCTCTCCTGATTCTGGCCGGCTCCTTCGCCTATTCCCGGATTAAATATTCCCGTCCAATTCCGGAAGTATCCCGTCCTGTCGTGGTCACCCCGGTCAAAATGGTCACGGACGATCCGCTCTTAGTGAACATCCGGATCTATTATTTTGGTAAAAACGAAAAACAGGCGAGAACACTCCAAAGCAATCTTTGGGCCGCTGGTTTCAAAAATACGGACTTGGTTGCTTCCTCCTCCGCGATTATTAAATCCAATCTTTTCGTTTCTTCGCAATTATCGACCAATATAACTCAACAAATTCGTCTGGAATTGGATAAGGTGGATCGCAATTATAGCTTGATGCAAACGTCCAATTCAGTGTCGGAATCGAGCATCTTCTTATCCTCACCTGCCAAGTGATTGACAAGCCTGTATAAAAGTGCTTAAATATGCGCAATTAATAAAAATTAGTACAAGTCTATGGCTAAAACCAAACAAAATCAAAAAGGTTTTACTCTTATCGAGCTCTTAGTCGTCATGGGAATCCTCGCCGTCCTGTTAGCCGCCGTTCTTATCGCCATCAACCCTGATCGTCAGTTCAAGCAGGCTAGAGACAGTCAACGCCGCAGTGATGTCTTGACCATCCTCAACGCCGTCCAGCAAAACATTGCAGACAACAAGGGTACCTTCTCAGGTGCCGCATTGGGAGCAGTCAAAACTATTGCCAAATCAACTCCACCCGCTGCAGGTGAGATTGATATTTGTGGCGCGATCTCTCCCGTCTACACCTCAATGCTGCCTTCAGATCCAAACTCCAGCAATCCTAATGGTGTTGTCGACTGTACTGCCGACTACAATACCGAATACACCATTTCCCAAACCGGTGGCCGCATTACCGTTGCCGCCTCCGCTGAGACAGCAGGAGTCGATCCCATCTCGGTCACTCGATAAAGTTATCAAAGCTTAACTTTTAAAAATACTCCGCCGAAAGGCGGAGTATTTTGTGGATAATCTTGGCTATAATTTGCAGTATGATCAGTCTCAAAAAACTCCAAAAACAAATCTACGCCAATAAAATTAAAAAGGGTTTCAATACCACCGATATTTACAAAGAGTTTTGTTTGATTCACGAAGAGGTTACCGAAGCCTGCCGTGCCCACTATCGAAAAGAATATTCCGTCGGCGAAGAGCTGGCCGATGTTGCTATATACCTTCTTGGCTTGTCGGAGATTCTCAATATCAATCTGGAGAAAGAGATCAAAAGAAAGGTTCTGAAAAATCATAAACGCGTATACAAACGAATTGGTGGCGTTTTAACCAAAACACGGGCATAACTATATTCAAAGAAATCATCCTGTGACATAATGGTTTTGTTATGGCACATCCTGCCCTCACCCTGTTCTTTCCTCATCCACACAACAATCACAAGGCTAAGGTCCTCTGGCCAAAGTCCATTGTCATCTTGATCGGGCTCTTTATCATGGGCCGCTCCATTGTGGACATTACCATCGGACTTCTTCCTGGCGTTCTCGGTTATGCTTCTCAAATCGACCCCGCCAAAGTAATTGAGCTAACAAACAACGAGCGTCTCAACGCCGGGCTAACTATCGTCAAACAAAATCAGGAACTAAATCAAGCCGCTCTGGCCAAGGCTTCCGATATGTTTGCTCACAACTACTGGGCCCACGTATCTCCCGCCGGTACCGAGCCTTGGTCCTTTGTCATTTCTTCCGGTTACAAATATCAGCATGCGGGAGAAAACCTTGCTCGGGACTTTGGCAATCCTTCCGATATTGTCAAAGCTTGGATGGCCTCTCCAACCCATCGCCAAAACCTACTGGACAATCGTTACAAAGATATTGGGGTTGCCGTCATGGATGGTTATCTCAACGGGGTCGAGACTACTATCGTTGTCCAAATGTTTGGCACACCCCAAACTTCGGTCTCCAATATTGCTTCGGATCGTGTCGAGGTCAAGCCGGCTCTAGCGGTCGAAAAGGCGGTCCTACCTGCCCAAAACACGGAAGTGGTTCCCCTGCCGTCTCCTACCAAGCTGATTCCTTCTTCCGGTTTATCTCCTTTGGATCTAAAGCGGTCATGGTCCTTGGCCTTTGCCATCATTGTTCTCTTTGCCCTTAGTTTGGACTGGATCTTTGTCCTTAGGTACAATATCATCCGTATCTCAGGAGATACCTGGGCCCACCTAACCTACTTCTTAGGTATGGCTGCCATTTTGATTATCATTAGACAAGGCATCATACTATGAAAAAGCCTATAGGAAAAATAGTTGACTATTTGATTCTCAGTTTACTAGTCTCGACCGCTATTCTTTTGACCCTTATTTTCAATGGAAACCGTACATACCAGCTAATAACTATCATTGGTGTATCTCTTATATATATCATATGGGGCATCACTCACCACTTCAAAGAGCACACCTTTTACCCGCAAATCATCCTCGAATACCTCCTGTTTGCACTTCTCGGGTGTGTCATTGTTATAGGACTATTATAGTGAAAAAAGTTGCGCTGTATCGTATAATATACCCTGTATGAAAGCTATTATTCCCACAGGAGGAATGGGTACCAGGATGAGACCCTTAACGTTTACTGCTAACAAGCATCTTATTCCTGTGGCCAATAAACCCTTAATTCTTTACCCCGTAGAAACAATAGCCGCTACCGGAATCAAAGAGATTGCCCTCACCTATAATCCAGGTCAATTGGATATTATCCAAAACTTTCTGGGCGATGGTTCAAAGTGGGGAGTCAAATTTACTTACATTCTTCAAGAAAATCCCCGGGGTGGACTAGCAAATATTTTTCAAGTTTGCGAAAAGTTCATCGATGGAGATTCCTTTGTCATGCATCTTGGAGATAATGTTTTTACCGGTGGTATCAAAAATCTCGCCGATCATTTTAGAAAGCACAAACCGAAGGGTTTAGTCGGGTTGGTTCATCACCCGGAGAACGTGCGTTTGGGAGTCCCGTATTTTGATGAAAACGGTAAGCTTGTCAAATATGTCGAGAAGCCTGAGAACCCGCCTCACGACTTTGCCGTTCCCGGTGTCTATTTCTTTGACCCTATTATCTTTAATTGTTTCAAAGGTAAGGAAAAGATCACTCCCTCACCCAGAGGAGAACTGGAGATTTCTTCCGCTTACCAATGGCTCATCGACCACAAGTATGACGTGGATACTCTGGAAATAGAGGGCGCCTGGTTGGATCCGGGTAAAGTCCAAGACTGGCTTGAAGCCAACTTCTACTTACTCGACTTAAACACCAAGACCAAGATCGATTCCGAGTTCGACAAGACGGTTAAGGTTACCGGTCGTGTTACTGTTGGCAAAAACTGTGTCATCACCAACTCGCATCTCAAGGGACCTCTTAATATCGGTGACAATGTCAATATCACCAATAGTACGGTTGGTCCTTTTACCTCCGTCTACAACAACTGTGTCATTATCGATAGTACAGTGACCGAATCGGTACTCATGGAATCGGTAGTCATTGATAAGGTTCGCAAGAACATCGAGAACAGTATCATTGGCCCCAACTCCAACATTTCTCAAAGCAATCACTCAGAGCACTATTCGGAATTACTAGTCGGTGAACTTAGCAAAATCTCACTTTAATCTATGAAATTATTAATTACCGGCGGAGCAGGTTTCATCGGCAGTAACTTCATCCATTATTGGTTGAAGAAGCATGCCGGAGATCAGATTATCAATCTAGATAGTCTTACCTATGCCGGGCATCTGGAGTCACTCAAAGATGTGTCCCATCGTCATCATTACACCTTCGTTAAAGGAGACATCAACAACAGCGAGTTGGTTGATTCTTTAATGTCTCAAGTCGACATTGTCGTTCACTTTGCAGCTGAGACCCATGTGGATCGTTCCATTACGGACCCCATGATCTTCACCAGGACCAACGTCATCGGTACCCAAACCCTCCTGGAAGCCGCCAAAAAGTACGGCACCAGATTTCACCACATTTCCACCGATGAGGTTTTTGGTGCCCTCAAGCTAGAGTCCAAAAACAAATTCAATACCAAAACCAGATATCAGCCAAACTCGCCCTACTCTGCTTCTAAGGCCGCCTCGGACCATCTCGTCATGTCCTACCACACTACTTTTGGTGTGCCGGTCACCATCACCAACTGTAGCAACAACTTTGGACCTTATCAGGATACCGAAAAATTCATTCCCAGAACGATCACCAACCTCTTGGAGGGGAAAAATATTTTGATTTATGGTGACGGCAAATATGTCCGTGATTGGATGCACGTCGAAGATCACTGCCGTGCCATCGAGCTGGTACTTCTCAAAGGTAAAGTTGGCGCATCTTACACCGTGGGCGGTATGAATAAGGATGTCAGCAATTTAGAAGTATCCAAGAAAATTCTCAAAATTATGAAACTCCCGGAAAGCCGTATCGACTATATTAAAGATCGTCCCGGTCACGATCGACGCTACGCCGTCAGTTGGAAGAAAATCAACAAAGAACTTGGTTGGGAGCCGAAAGAAAAGTTCTCCAAACGTCTCAAGCAAACCATTGACTGGTATCGAGCCAATGAGTGGTGGTGGAAAGACATGAAAGTAAAATCAGAAGACTTTTATAAAACTAAATAAAAAATGGGATTCAAAAAGATTAGCCACAAAAATATTGCCCTACCCAAAAAGACTAAACTCTACCGTCAAACGTATGAGAAGGTCGAAGGTATCCAAAATGTTCATATTTTGAAGGCCAATACTTTTGCCGACGATTATGGTGGCTGGTTCAAAGAAACCCTCCGCCTCGACGGCCAAGGTTTCAATGTCGCCCTCAAAGAACTGGGTGTCAGTTTCCGTATGATTCAGGCGAACACCTCTTTCTTAGCACCCAAAACCAAGCGTTTTTGGCACATTCACCCGACTCAAAACGAAATCTGGACAACCAACGGCACCATCCTTTTGGGACTAATAGATTACCGGCCGGAGTCTGTTTCCTACCAGACAAAAATGAAGGTAGTCTTATCTGCGGACAAGTGTATCTATATCCCAGCCGGTGTTGCTCATGGCTTCATGAATCCTACTCAGGATTTTGTCACCATCAACTACTTTACTGATCAGTTTTTTGTTGCCAACGAAAATACCCAGGAGTGCCGGATCGATCCCGAGACCGTCCCCTTCGATTTCGTCAAACCTGAGTTAATGTAATCACTATGTCCAAAACAAAAGTTCTCGTCACCGGAGCTTCAGGATTGGTTGGCTCCCGCTTCCTGGAACTGGCTCAAGTTTTTGATTTTGTCGCCCCGGATCTGCCAGAGTTCGATCTTGCAGATGCCGAAGCGGTCAGGGTGCTAGTTGAAAAAGAAAATCCGGACTGGATTATCAACTTTGCCGCCTTTACTGATGTCAATGCCGCCGAGCAGCAAGCCGGGGATGAGAACGGACCGGCATGGAGAATAAACGTTACCGGAGTCGAAAACCTTCTCAAGGCCTTCAAATCGAAAAACTTTCTTCAGATTTCGACAGATATGGTTTTCTCTGGTGATCTGGACCAGCCCGGACCATACGACGAAACCCAAATCCCTCCGGATTCAAACGAGAAGCTTACCTGGTATGGCTGGACCAAGAATCGAGCCGAAAAGATAGTCAAAGAAAGAAATGGTTCGGTACTAAGGATCATCTATCCCGTCAGAACCGGGCATGATAAAAAACCGGACTATATCCGAGGTGCTCTCAAAAAATATGCTGACGGCAAAATGTATCCTCTCTTTATGGATCAGCAGATATGCATCGCCTTTATCGACGAAATTTCGGAAACCATTCAAAAAATCATCGAAACGGAATCAAATGGAACCTTCCATTGTTCTTCCGACACCACCACTCCATACGAATTGATTACCTATGTCATCGACCAGTTGGGCGCCGATCCATCGGTTATCAAGTCTGCCTCTGTGTTGGAGTTCCTGAAGACTCAGACGAATCCCAATCGATACCCCGTCTGGGGAGGTCTCAAGACCAACATTACCGAAGAGCAACTCGACCTTCACCATTCAACTTGGCAAACTATTGTCGAGCATTTAATCGGTCAGGGCCTAAGTCTGCCGGAAGCTACGCCTCAGTCATAATCAGGTATACTATTATCAGATGAGATTCCTTTACGTCATTTGTCTATCATTTATCGTCTTATTTTTTGCACCTTCTGTCCTCGCGGACGCCAAATCGGACTACGACTACCAGTACGGTCAATACCGCACTGGGTACTCCGAGTTTGTTGTTCTCAAGCAGGACTATCTCAATACTCCCAGTTTGGACAATCAGCAAAAAGCCATGCTTTCTGCCAAGCAAACTATCCTAGCGAGAGATCTGGCCAAAGCCTCACTCCATTGGTACCTCATGGATCTCATTGCCGGCTACCAGGTGGACTATGGTCCCATCAAGCCGATTACCACGTCATTAAATATCGCCCGGGAATATTTTCTTGCTCAAGCTCAGAAATCTCAAAGCGTGATTACCCAAGAAGATCTCAAAAAATTCACCCAAAACTATCAGAGCACTGTTCAGGGTAACGACAGTATCATCAAGTTCGGTATTGTAGCCAACAAAATCACAGCGCTCGTCAGAATTCAGAGGGATTCAAAAACTGCCTTAGATTCAATTATTCCCAAACTTCCCACCCCCATACCCGCCAGTTTGACTGCCCGAATTCAAGAGCTCAAAGATTCCGCTCAAATTATCGATGGAAAGATCGATCTTCTGGCAAACAATCTCAACTTGGCCGATGCGGTCGCCGAATCTGTGACCGAGATATTCTTCACCGCCAGGGTCGAGAAGCTAGTCGAAATCCGTGAATTACAGCTTGATTGGATAAACCGTCTAATCGATATTGATATAAACTATGTCCAACCCCAAATTTGAGATCACCAACCCGGAAGCCATCAAGCTTCTAAATGACATCAAGAGTGGTGCGGCTTTCGCACCGGTGAAGGCTTGGTTGGTTCGTTATAAATGGTTTTGGATTAGTGGGCTGATGGTTATTGTTCTTTTGATCTTTTTATCTATCGGAAAAGCCATTTCTCGGAACAGACGCCCCCCCGTTTTCTTACCGCCGGATATCGGGACCCCGGTTCCCACCACCGGGAAAACAGTCAAGTCCGATTACGAGTGGATTCGTCAAAATATACAGAACTTTAGTACCGATCTCCCCGATCCGGTGATTCCGCCATTCGACAACTCAATTGATCTTGAAAGTGTTAATATATAACCTATGGCAAAATCAAAGTCTCCAAAAACAATTAATAAAGTCAAAACTGAAATGGCAGAACTCAAATCCAGAACCAAAAAACCGGTGAAGGTCATTAAAAAACTACGTGTCGACTCGAATATCGTATCTCTACCTGAGATAAAAGAAGTTAAGAAACCACCGTTTGGGTTTGCTGTAAAGCTAGTCCTGATTGTCACTTTGGGTGTCGCCCTTTACTTGCTGGCTCAAAAATATCGAGGTCACTTCTTGGCCGGGACGGTGAACTCTTCACCGATTTCACGCTGGGAACTAAATCAAAAAATGGCCGAAAAATATGGCAAACAAACCTTTGATGAAATTGTCAACCAAAGACTTCTGGATGCAGAGCTCAAAAAGGAGAAGATCGTAGTAACCGATAAAGAGGTTTCCGATGAAACTGCCAAGATCATCGCAGAGTATGGAGGAGAGGAAGCCTTCAAAGCAGCTTTGACTCAGTATGGATTAACCGAGGAAAAGGCCAAAGACTCTATCAAGCAAAGCCTAAGTCTCAAAAAGATTATCGAAAAGAACTACAAGATTGAGGTATCCGAGGATCAAATCAAGAAATACTTTGATGACAACAAAACCCTCTTTTCCGGCAAGAAACTCGAGGATGTTAGTGGCGACATCAAAGACACTTTATATCAGCAAGAGGTATACACCAAAACCCAAGAATGGTTTGCCGGTATAAGGAAAGCGGCCAAGATCGTCCCTTATATCTAAAGAGCTGTGAAAAAAACTGCCCAACATCTATTTCTAAAGGTAACAAGCCCACAAGTTAAGCGCTGGATTATTCCGGCGCTTACCTCTTTGGTGGTAGTCTCCATCTTCGTGGCTGTCCTACTCACTCGCCAAACAGCTCCCACGAAACAAACACCAAATCAACCGGTGGCTACTACCACTCTCACTTCGGAAGATATTGGACTACCCTCGCCTGAATTACGTAGTGGTAACTCTATCGAAGCGGTCTTGAAAGCGAGACGCACCAGAAGAGACTTTCTAGACAAAGAGCTAACTCTCAAGCAGGTTTCGCAAATGCTCTGGGCAGGCCAGGGAGTTACTGTAGACTGGGGAGGTCGTACCGCTCCCTCCGCCAAATCTACTTATCCTTTGACTTTATTTCTGATAGCCAACAAAGTTGCCGGTCTGGAAGCGGGAGAATACCAATATATTCCGGAGGATAGGACTCCCGTCCACCGCCTCAAGCCCATCAAGGCAGTCGATCTTCAGCAAGCCATCTACGAGGCACTAAAGGAAAGCTCTTTTAAGAATGCGCCGGCCGTCATCGTCATCACCGGTAATATGGACAAGATGGCCGAGTCATATGGTGGTATCCCTCATGATAAAGAAGTCTATCTTGAAGCCGGTCATGCCGGTGAGAATCTGTACCTTCAGGCCGAAAGTCTCAAGCTGGGTATGGTTACCATTTCCGGTTTTGATGAGGCTAAGGTCAAAGACCTGGTTACAATTCCGGCCGGTGATACTATAATCTACCTCGTTCCCTTTGGAATACCTAAACAATAAGAAATGGAAAACCACGAGAGAATCGTCCACAACTATTGGAGTGATCAGGAAAAGTTTAAAACTCAAGAGTTTAAGACACTAGTGGCTGATGCTGAGAAAATAGCCGAGAAAACGAAACGCTGCACTCCGGAAGAACTTCTTAAAATTGCCCGTGAGGGTCGAGCGATGACTGCCGCCGATGCTTACCAAATTTTGATTCAGGATAGAACTGCCGCTAAAGCGAGCCAGCACTGGACAGACAACTAACATCTATTTCCCTTTTCTCCACGCGGAAATTTTCTTGTGGTCCCCTGAGAGCAACACCTCCGGCACTTTCCAGCCGTTATACTCCGCCGGACGTGTGTACTGCGGGTATTCCGTTGCCATTTCCTCACTGTAAGACTCCTCTTTTAGAGACTCCGGATTCCCCAGCACCCCGGGCATTAGCCGGCAGATACTGTCAACTACGACCATCACCGGGAGTTCGCCACCGCTGAGGACATACGGTCCAATACTGTAAATCTCATCAGCCAGATATTCATGTACACGGTGATCGATCCCTTCAAAATGAGGCGCAATAAAGATCAGGTGCTCCTCCGTTCTCAGCATTTCGGCTGCTTTCTGATCGTACATTTTGCCCTTAGTATCCATCAAAATCACCCTAGCCTCTACGTTTTGATTTTTTAAGTCTTTTACGGCCCTCTCTACCACATCTACCCTCATCACCATTCCTGCCCCACCACCAAAAGGCCGGTCGTCGACACTCTTATAGCCATCATCACTCCAGTCACGCAAATTACGGACGTTTATCTGTACAGCCTCGGTCCCCACAGCCCTTCCAATTATCGAGGTTTTAAACACCCCCTCAAACATCTCCGGAAATATGGTCAAAATATCTATCTTCATACCCTAATTATACTTTTAATTTGTTTTGAGTTTTCGAATCTTTGAGTTTTTGAGCTTTAGGGTCGTATAATATCCCTATGCCAAGACTTGTACAGAAGACAGCTCACGGACCTATGAAAGTGGGGGATAAAGACATTTGTATGTGTGGTTTGTCGGAGAATCAGCCGTTTTGTGACCTGTCTCACAAAAAGACCCTGCCGGAGGACGAAAACAAGCTCTACTGGTATGTTGACGGCAAGGCAGAAGAAATCGTAACCGAGAATGACAATAGCTGTTGCGAAGAGGGCTGTTGCGGGGGCAAATGTCAACACTAATATCTATGAACAAGACCCCCGTCGCCGTCATTGTCATCCCTACTTACAACGAAGCCGGCTCGATCAAAAAGATGATCGATCATTTATTCACTAATACTTTCCCCAAGACCAAAGGCTGGGACTGTCAAGTGCTGGTGGTGGACGACACCTCTCCTGATGGCACTTACAAAGTAGTCCAATCTCTGCAAAAGCGTTACAAAAAACTTTTTCTGTCACTAAGTGCCAAAAAAGCCGGTATTGGCGGTGCCTATGTCCGTGGTTTTCGGTATGCCATGAACGAGCTCCACGCAGATGTCGTCATCGAGTTTGACGGCGATTTCCAACATCCTCCCAAGACCATCCCGGTGATGCTCGAAGGGATCTCGGAGGGTTATGATTATGTATTGGGTTCACGTAAAATCAAAGGTGGCAGCAATCCCAAAGGTTGGGGTTTCAAAAGACTCTTCTTCAGCGAGATTGGAGGAATGGTGGCACGTTTCGTCTTGTTCTTCCCGACCAAAAACTTTTTCAAAATTACCGATCCGACGACAGGTCTCAAAGCCTCAAGGGTAAAAGGATTTGTGGACACCATGGACATGGACCACCTTTACTCTCATAGTTTTGGCTACAAACTCGAGTTTCTTTATAAAATGACGGCTTTAGGAGCTAAGATCAAAGAAGTTCCTCTTCAATTTTTCGTTCGAGAGGCAGGGGAATCCAAGATCGAACCCCAAACGGCCAAGGATATTTTCCGTACTGTTTTTTTACTCAGGCTGAACGACCCCATGACAAAAAAGTTTATTAAATTTGGCACCATCGGCTTGTTTGGTTTTGTTATTAACAAAGTCGGTCTCGATGTTTTTGCCACTCTGCTGAAGAACGTTATCGGGAGCGTGGGTATTAGAAACGCCCTGGCAAACGCCATGGCCGCCGAGATCTCCATCATCAGCAACTTTACCTTTAACAATCTCTGGACCTTCAAGAATGAGAAATTGGTCTGGGGTGCCAAATTGATCAAGAAGTTCACCACTTTTAATCTAAGTTCGGTCGTTTCCGGTATTATCCTCCCCAGTCTGGTTATCGGTGCCGGCACCCATGTTTTCGGGGATCAATATCGCTTCCTCTTCCTGATCATTGGCGTCTTCTTCATCACTGTTCCTCTTAACTGGTTTATCTACAACGTCGTGATCTGGAAAAAGAAGTAGTCAAGCTCTTGCCGATCTTCTTTTTGTAGTTTTCTTACCGTAAATTCCATAAAGATACTATAAATATGGTGCCCAATCAGCTACCGGAGCGGTATTGTTTAGAAGAAAGTTCCAGGTAAAAAGCATAATCGGGACGATCAATAGGAAAGCGATCACTTTGAACTCTCTTTTTTGAACCAACTTATCCCAACCGATCAAGACGAATGGTGCAACGGGTAGAATATAACGGCTAATATCCCGGTGGGCTACAAACAGGGTGGACAGAAAAAACAAACCGGCAAAATAATACTCGATTGTTAGTTTCTTCTCCTTAAGTTTCATAATCCCGACACCAAAAACAATCCAGGTCCAAATCACATCTTCAAGCCAAAAGTTTCCGACCCACACTTGACCTTGTGGTACAAACACACTAAACGGCGGCCAAAACAAATGAATATTGTCGCCGCTGTGGAGATAAGCCCAAAGATCTCCTGTTCGCAATTTGAAAAACCAAAACAAACCGCCAACCGCCGCTAGCTGAATCAACAGCGGCCAATATTTCCAGACAATTCGTTTCTCCTTTATCGACTCGACCAGAGCATACACGCCATAAGCTGCCAAAAGTATCACAGCCGGACTTTTTGTAATCTGTGCCAAAGCTCCGAAGATTCCGGCTAACAAATATTTGCCTTTTTTAAAATAAAATAGACTGGCGAGAATAAAAAGTATGAACCATGGTTCCGGAGAACCGATAGCCCGGATAGCTACCCAGCGGGCAGGCAAGATCATAAAAACGAGCGACAGCCAAAAAGGATCGAGACTGAGTTTAAATTCCGACAGGTACTTGTGAAACATCCCAAAGCACAGCAACGAGCCCAGTAGGGTTGCCAATAGCATAGCTGTCGGTCCTTTCAGGAAGGGATCCAAAACAGCGATTATAGTCGGGTAAAAAGGAAAATGTGCCGGGAAATACTCGGCCGGCTCGGTCACCGAAAAATAATTCACAATTTTTTCTTTGTTGTACCAAGTCTTCTCCACAATCAGATAGTTCGGTCCATCATAGTTTTGCCATAGAGTAAAGTTGCCTTTGGTAAAGTCCAAATCCCAGCCAGGCAATTTTGTTTTCAGACTAAAAGGCAACCAGATTAGTAGAGAAAACAATAGAATGGTGAGTAATAAATACGCTCGTTTCATCTACCTCTAGTATATACTTGTGAGTATGTCGCGACAAATAGACAAATTATCGGTATTCTTACCTGCCTACAACGAGGGTGCCAATCTGGATAAGACAGTCCAAAATGTGGTCACGAATCTGAAAAAAAATGTCACCGACTGGGAGCTTATTATCGTGAATGATGGCTCCAAGGATCACACCGGAAAAATCGCCGACAGCTGGAGCAAGAAAGATAATCGTATCTCAGTCATTCATCATAGTCCAAACCGCGGTTACGGCGCCGCCCTCAAGAGTGGTTTATACGCCTGTAAATACCCCTGGATTTCCTTTATTGATTCTGATGGTCAGTTTGACTTCTCCGAGATTAATCGCTTTATTGATACTCAGCAGAGAACCGGCGCCGACATGATTATTGGTTTCTACCTTGGCCGGAAAGTTTCATTCAGTCGTAAACTAAACACTTTTATCTGGCAAGTCATAGTTCGTCTCTTATTTGGTCTCAATGTCCGCGACATTGATTGTGGTTTCAAGCTGATTTCCAAAAAAATTGTCGACACCATCGAACCTCTCCAAAGTGAAAGGGGTGCCTTTATAAGCAGTGAGTTCTTGATCAAATCCAAAAAAGCAGGCTTCAAAATTATCGAGATCGGAGTCAATCATTATCCCAGGAAGCAGGGAGAAGGTACTGGAGCCAATCTCGACGTCATCATCCAAAGTTTCGTCGATCTATTTAAACTTTGGTACAAGCTTAAATAAGCCAGACTTGTGACATGATCAACTTCATCAAAAAAAACAAGCTTGAGTCTCTCTTCATTTTATTAATCACTCTCCTGTCTCTATATCTCCGCCTGTACCGTATTGGTGAGTTTATGACTTTCTTGGGCGACGAGGGGAGAGATGTCCGTATCGTGCGGGATCTGATCACCAAAGGTAACCTTGTCTTTATTGGACCGCGAACCAGTATCGGCAACATGTATCTCGGCCCACTTTACTACTACATGATGGCCCCTGCTCTTTTTCTCTCTCGACTGAATCCAGTTGGTCCGGCCGTTCTGAACGCCATTATTGGTGCCTTTACTGTTTTTATTACATATTTTATCGGCCGAAAACTTTTCAACCGATGGTCCGGTCTGCTTGCCGCCCTACTATATGCCGTTTCACCCGTAGCTATTATTTATTCTCGTTCTTCCTGGAATCCAAACCCCATGCCTCTATTTGCTTTGCTTTGTGTTTGGGGCATATACGAAGTTTGGCAAAACAAGCAATATTTCTGGCTTCCTCTTGTGGGGATTTTCTTTGCTTTTGCCTTGCAGATGCATTATCTAGGCTTACTGCTGGGACCGGTTCTCGGTCTGTTTTGGTTCCTTACTCTAATTTCAGTCAATAAGTCAAAGAGCCACTCAGAGAAAAAAACCTTTTTAAGTTTTACTCTTTTTGCGTTTTTGAGTTTTTTCATCCTTATGTCGCCACTGTTGCTATTTGACCTCAAACACCAAGGGATGAACTTCAACGCCTTCAAAATGTTTTTCACCGACAGGCAGACTACCGTCAATCTCAATCCTGCCAGATCAGATCGCTTTCTTCCCGTCATACTCATGACCGTCTCGGACCTGGTACTATCTCGGCAGACCATGTGGGCTCCGCTGGCTTCCGTTCTGACTCTTGTACTTTCCGTCTGGCTCTATCTCAAATCAAAGTGGCTCAGTCCTCTCAAAACCGTTTTTGTCTGGCTTGGCTTTGCGATACTCGGTCTTAGTATTTACAAACAGCACGTCTACATTCATTATCTTGGCTTTATTTATCCGGCTGTGTATCTGCTGATTGGGGCCATACTCGGCTTTCTCCTCAATCAAAAAACCATCTTCAGATTGATTGCTTCCGTCTTAATCATTTTTCTCTTTACTAATAGTTTAATTTTTAGCCCGGTAAAGGAAAACCCCAACCGTCAGCTCCAAAGGACAGAGCAGGCTGTGGATCTGATTGTTAAAGAGGCGAACGGTCAGCCCTTCAACTTCGGACTGATCGCGAAACAAAACTACGATGAGTCCTACCGTTATTTTTTGGAAAACAAAAATACGGGTTTGGTCAGGGGAGAGGATGAAATAGTCGACCAGCTTTTCGTTATCTGTGAAGATGGTGACAGTTGTCAGCCCGAAGGTCACCCTGATTGGCAGATAGCAATTTTTGGCCCGTCTCACGTTGTTGGCCAGTGGCAGATTGATTATCTAAAAATTTATCGCTTAATTCATACCAAATGACCACAAACTACACCAATGGTCCTCTTGTTTGGTTGGATTTGGAATTCACCGATCTCGACGTCAAAAGAGCCCAGATCGTGGAGATTGCCACGGTCATCACCGATGCCAAGCTCAACATCAAGGCCGTAGGTCCGGACTTGGTTATTCATCAGCCCGAATCGGTTCTGAGAGGGATGGTTCGCTGGAATCAAGAGCATTTTTCCCAGTCAGGGCTAATGGAGAAAATAGTCTCCTCCAAGATAACCCTGAAACGGGCCTACGAAGAAACCTTAAAGTTTGTCAAAGCCCATTGTGCCTTCAAGACTGGTGTTTTGGCCGGTTCATCGGTCTATATTGACCGTGAGTTTCTGGGAGAATACATGCCTCTTCTTTATGACTACTTACATTTCAGGATCATTGACACCAATACCATTAAGGAGCTCATGCATCGCTGGTACCCTCGGGTTCCCGACTACCCAAAGATCGAGGCCCATCGGGCAGGAAAAGACATCATTGAGTCCATCAATGAGTTAAAATATTACCAGTCGGAGATCTTCAAGTAGCCGACCATTCATGAAACCAATGCTTTCCATTGTTGTCAGTAACTACAACGAACACGCCAATTTAGAGCGCGGTGTCCTGGAACAAATGTATCGGCACCTTAAGGGTGTCAGTTACTCTTGGGAAGTGATCATCAATGATGATGGTTCCACGGATGGTGGAGACAAAATTATCGAGGATTACGCCAAGAACCACCCTGGTTTTCGGATGATCAGAGGCAAACACGGTGGGAAAGCGGCCGGTATTTGGAACGGTATACAAGCCGCCAAAGGCGGGATCGTTCTCTTTACGGACATGGATCAGTCTACCCCACTAAAGGAAGTCGACAAGCTACTGCCTTCCTTTGAATTGGGCTACGATGTTGTTTTTGGTTCCCGCGGTAAAATGCGACACAATTTTTCACCTCTACGTCAAATTTCTTCCTGGGCTTTTCGTTCCTTCAGGCGCATGCTCTTGCTTCACGACGTTGTAGATACTCAGTGTGGTTTCAAAGCTCTAAAAACGGAAGTTGCCAGGAAGATTTTTCCTTTGCTTAGTGTTATCAAAAACAAAAGAACTATCAGTAAAGGTTGGACAGTTTCCGCCTTCGATGTCGAACTACTGTTTCTAGCCGAGAAACTTGGCTTCAGGCTCAAAGAGATTGATGTCACCTGGAAAAACGAAGACACCTCTGTTAGTAAACAAAAAAGTTTCATTGGCGAGTCCGTTGACATGCTCAAACAAATTATTCAAGTGAAGATCAACGATCTCTCAGGAAAATATGACCAAAAATAAAATCTTTTGGCTACTCGGTTTGGCAGTTATTTCCCTAGCCCTCTTTTTATTTTTTAGGCTTTATCGTCTGGGGCAAGTCCCTGTTTTTGTTGACGAGGCCATTTATATCCGTTGGTCCCAGGTAATGCGTGCGGAGCCTACGCTTCGCTTCCTACCACTGTCGGATGGTAAACAGCCCCTCTTTATGTGGTCCACTATGCCCTTTCTCAAGTTCGTCTCAGATCCCTTGCTTGCCGGTCGTTTGGTCTCCGTCTTTACCGGTTTTGGTTCCTTGGTGGGTATAGGATTGCTGTCATTTCTACTCTTTTCAAATCCCTTTATCGCCCTTTTTTCTTCCCTAATTTATGCCATCATTCCCTTCACCGTGTTTTTTGACCGGATGGCTCTAGCGGACAGTATGTTAGCCATGTTTGGAGTCTGGTCTCTGGTCTTTGCCGTCAAATTTACCAAATCTCTTCAAACCGAATACGCCCTCTACCTTGGCTTCGCCATTGGAGCCGGCCTCCTGACCAAGTCTCCGGCCATGATCTTTTATTTTTGGGCCATTCTGGCGGTTTTCTTTTCTCTGGATCAAAAGAAGATTGATTCAAAATTAATCGGCAAACTTGCTTGGGGCTTGTTGCTCGTACTGATTGTCTCTCAAGCCATGTACGCCATTCTCCGGCTGGGAGTTGGGTTCCAAATGATCGGTGCCCGTAATCAAGACTACGTTTTCTCTATCAAAGAGGTCTTGTCTCACCCTTTGACACCCTTTGTCGGCAACGCCCGAACTACCCTAAACTGGTTATTCCTTTTGTTAACACCTACGGTGTTGTTGCTAGGCGGACTTGGCTACCTAAACTCAAAAGTCAGACGCCAATATGTGTTATTGATTGTTGTGGCCCTGATACCTCTCCTGTACCAGGCCTTCATCGCCAAGGTTTACACCAGTCGCTATATTTTGTATGCCGTCCTGCCTTTAATTCCACTGGCGGGACTGGGTCTTCACTGGCTCTTCAGTCGCAAAGGACTCCTTATCAAATCATCGATCGCCCTTTTTCTTTCCGTACCATTTCTCATTACTCTTGTCTATTTATTCAAGCCCACTCTAGCGCCCATGCCATTTGACATGCGTAATGGTTATTTTGAGGAATGGACTGCGGGCTACGGTCAAAGAGAAGTTGCTCAGTACTTGATTACCAAAGCTTCCCAAGGTAAGAAAATAGTCGTATTTACCGAAGGTTTCTTTGGTACACTCCCCGATGGTCTGCAGATATACACAGAAGGTAATAAAAACATCACCATTGTTGGCTCTACCTATTATGTTTCTGAAATTCCTTCCGGACTCCTAAACACTTCCGGTGATAATCTGCGATTCTTGGTTATCAACAAATCCCGGAATCATCTTTCTGCTGCCGACTTATCTAAGTTAGAGTTAGTTAAGGAGTATCCCAAGATGGTCCGCTCCGACGGCAGTCGGGAGTTCCTCCAGTTCTTCCGCCTGAAATAATCCTTTTCACCTGCGTATATAATTAAGCCACATGCGTTATTTTCTCCAATCTATTTCTTATCTCGCCAAACTGGTCTGGCGCTTTCGATTGGAGTTATTCTTGTTCTTACTGTTACTTCCTGCCATTGTTGATATCTTCAAGCCAGGCTTCTTTCCGATGCACGATGATCTCCAGGTTTTTCGTCTCTACGAGGTTCATAAGTGTATTCTCGACGGTCAGATACCTTGTCGTTGGGTTCCCGATGCCGGTTATGGTTATGGCTACCCCTTAATGCAGTTTTATCCACCCATGCCGTACTATCCCATGGAGCTCATGGTTTTATTGGGAGCCGGCTATTTCTTACCAGTCAAAATCATGTTTGCTCTGGCCTTTTTACTCTCAGGTCTGGGGATGTATCTTTTGGCTAAGGAGTTCTTTGGTCGATGGGGAGGTGTCCTGGCCGGCGTTATCTATGTTTACTCTCCTTATCACTCGGTCGATATTTATGTTCGCGGGGCCATGAATGAAGGGTGGGGCATGGTCTGGTTCCCGTTTGTCCTTCTATATATTTATCGGTTAATTACCAAAGAAAAATCCAAAACCAATTTTATTCTGTTGAGCCTTGCTTTAGCTTTGCAGCTTACCTCTCACAACGTGATGACCTTGGTTTTTGCACCCACAGCCATCATCTGGGCCATTTTCTGGATGTGGAAAACCGGTAAATTTATGGCAATCAAAAATCTTTTTCTGTCCGGTCTTCTTGGAATTGGACTCTCAGCCTTTTTCTTTATTCCGGTCGTTTTGGAACAAAAATTTGTCCATGTCGATTCGATGACCGTCGGTTATTTCAATTACCTCGCCCACTTTGCCGATATCAAACAATTATTTTTGTCCCGTTTTTGGGGCTATGGTGGTTCCACCTGGGGCCCTGAGGATGGTATGTCTTTTTCTATCGGTCATGTCCAATGGATCGGGGCGATTCTCGTCTCGATTGTCGCTTTGGGGAGGATGTATCGAACCAAGTTTTACAAAAAAGCTATCATCACCTCGAGTATCGCCGAGAAATCACACACACTATCCCTGATGATTATCATGTTAGTTTCTTTTGGATTTTTATACGCCTTCCTTACTCATAGCCGCTCAAACTTTATTTGGGAACGGCTGAGCATCCTTCAGTTTGCGCAGTTTCCCTGGCGTTTAGTTGCCTTGATAGTTTTCTATTTTTCCTTCGCCACCGGTTATCTTGCCACCGTCGCTATTCCCAAGATTCTAAAACCGTTTGCCTTCTCCGTTCTTGTTGTCGGTACAATTCTTTTTAATGTTGGGTTTTTCCGCTTCGAAAGGCACGTCAGAATCACCATTCAAGAAAAGCTTTCCAGTCTTCAATGGGAACTCCAGGTTACCGGTGGGATTTTCGACTACTTACCCCGATCCGCTCCCAAGCCACCCGGCGATCCGGCCTTTACCGTTCCCCAGTTTTTGTCCGGGCAGGGTGGTATTCTAAACTTCCGGTCCGGGTCAAATTGGATGACTTTTGACGTTAACTCTTCAACCCAGGAGGTGAAGGTGATGTTACCGCTCTATACTTTTCCGGGTCTCGTTACCAAGATAGACGACCAAAAAGTTGTCACCGAGATAGATCCGAACCTGGGCCGTGTCGTGGTGACTCTCGGAAAGGGTATGCACCATGTTGATTCAAAAATACGCTATACCCGTACCAGACTATTTTCGGATCTCATCACTTTGATTTCGGCTCTTATATTATTCAAACTAATTTCCGATGATCGAAAACACACCGCCTGACGCACCATCACCGCTGGAAGTGCAGGAAGTTAAACGACGTTCTGTTTCTGGTGTTATGGCTCTAATTTCCCGGACTTTTATCATTCAGATTATTTCCTTTGTTGCCACCCTCGCCCTCACGATCTTTCTCGATCCCAAGACGTACGGAGTCTTCTATCTGGTTTCCTCGGTCGTCAATTTTCTTGCCTATTTTTCGGATGTTGGTTTGGCCGCCGCCCTCATTCAAAAGAAAGAGGGAATTACCAAGGAAGACTTGTCGACCACATTTACCATCCAGCAGCTATTGGTCGTTTCGATTCTCGTCATTCTTTTTATTCTCTCTCCGTTTATCCGCACTCAGTACCAGATCGATCAGACCGGGATGTATCTACTTTTTGCCATGGGGGTTTCGCTTTTCCTCAGTTCGCTAAAGACTATCCCTTCTATTATGCTGGAAAGAGAAATCAAGTTCAGCAGGCTAATTCTACCTCAGGTACTGGAAACACTTACCTTCAATGCCATTGCTGTTTATTGTGCTTGGAAAGGTTTTGGGGTTACCTCTTTTACTCTAGCAGTTCTCGGTCGGGGGGTTGTCGGTCTCATCGCTATGTACCTTGTATATCCTTGGATGCCGTCGTTTGGTATTAGCCGGTCCTCACTTTCGCACTTACTACGCTTCGGTTTACCTTACCAGGTGAACACTTTCTTGGCCGTTCTCAAAGATGATGGCATGACCATCATCCTCACCCGCATCATTGGTACTCAAGGACTCGGTTATATCGGTTGGGCCTCGCGTTGGGCCGGCCTACCTTTAAGAATCGTTATGGACAATCTCACGAAAGTTTCTTTCCCCACCTTCGCCAGGTTGCAACACGACAAAGAAAGGCTGGCGAAAGCGGTCGAAATCAGTCTGAAGTACATGTGTTTGTTGGCGTTTCCCATTCTTGTCGGTATGGGTTTTTTGGCTCTCCCTATGACCCACCTCATTCCCCGATATGTCAAATGGCTTCCAGCCATCATTCCCCTATATATCTATCTCTACAACTCGGCCTGGGCCAGTATTAGTACCAGTCTTACTAATCTCCTCAATGCTACAGGACACATCAAGTCCACTTTCAAACTAATGCTGATGTGGACCGGTCTTACCTGGCTTATTATGCCTTTTTCGGCCCTGAAGTTTGGTTACCTGGGCGTTGCCTATGCCACCGGGATTATCGCCACCTCTTCTCTAATCACCATACTGCTTGCCAAAAAACATATAGATTTTAGTTTCTCCAATATTATTAGGACGCCCGTTTTGGCCTTGCTGCCTATGATCGCCTGGCTTTATTTCTCCGCTGGCTCAATTTCCTCTGTCTTTTCCCTCATTATTGTTATTACGTTCGCTGTCACAATTTATACCCTAGCCATTTTGATTCTCGAGGGAAAATCATTTTTCCGGGATACTCTTAGTTACTTTAAGATAAGACATGCTTAGAAAATCTTTTATCATCTTCCTTTTGCTTCTCTCTTGTTTTTCTGGAAAGGCTCACGCTTTCAAGGCAGAGACTTATATCTCTTTTGCCAACCAGGTGAGGGGGCCGGAAGGATGGAATAATTCCAAGCAGACACCTTTGGATCTGCCCATGTTTCAATATCAGGAGTCAACCCATTCGGCTTTTCCGGTAACATGGCTTCTCCGTTTTGATGCCGTAAATGATGCCACCATGTCTGCTTTTTTCAACCGCTTGGTCGGCAAAGACAAAAACCAATCATTAGGTGCCCTCCTGGAAATTACACCATCTTTATCCGAAGCTGCCAATGTCGTGTATCCGCCGGGCAACTCTCTTCTAAACGCCAATCGCCTATTCCTTTCCGGGTACTCTATTTTAGATAGAGAGCTGTTGATTGATACCTACATGGATATCTTCTTTGCTCGTTTCGGTTATTATCCAAAGTCTGTTTCCGCTCACCATCTGGATAGTTATTCTCTGCAGTATCTCCAATCCAAATATTCCGTTCTGACGGCGATGAGTGGGGGAGAAGCATACCAAAGCCCATATTTCCCGGACAAGCACAATTCTTCAATCCCGGCCGGCAGTTTTGCAAATCGGGTCAACCTCGTACTCGTTCCCCGGAATCCCGGTCCTGGCCAAGAGACTCTTGATTCTCTTCTGAACTTTTTTTCCCAAAGGGGTTTCAACGAGTTTTCATTCGTGAACCTTGGTTTGGAAAATGATTTGGATCTCAGTCTGTTCAAAAAAGATATCGAGTCAACCAACCGAACTGTGGCCGAGACTCGGGGAAAATATGACCTCCACCCCATCGGCCTGGCCGAGTTTGGAGATTGGATGAAAAGCCGTTACCCCGAAAGCTCACCCGCTTATTTCTACCATTCCCCGGACGCCACCTCTATTGTGCCAGTCAAGATTTACTGGTATCAAAGTCCTTTTTACCGCCTGGGTCTAAAGTCCGTCAGTGGAAAGACATATATCACCGATTTCCGGGTCTACAACCGCGAAATCTATGAAGATTATTTTGTCACCCCAAATCAGGACCTCAATCTACACCGTGAAATTCCCGCCATTATTGATTCAGAGAAGTTTCCTTCCACTGAAGTTAGTCTGGACATAGATCTGAAAAATGCCGACATCGTCCGCTCCAAGCAATGGGATTATTGGCAGACTGCTCTATGGGTGGATGGCAAAATGCTCACTCTTCAGCCGGACAAAATTGTTTTCTCCAATTTTCAAGCTCCACCGGTCAACTCAAAAGATATCAAACTCTTGGTTACCAAGGCCCAGACCGTTTGGGAACTCACGCCCCATACACCATTCAAAAATACCTCCAGACCCACTTGGCTCCTCTGGTTACTCATTGCGGTTGTCGTACTCAAACTGCTAAAGCGCAACAAAGGTTCCAGGAAGCCCCGCCTTCCTGTTTATTTGATTGTTGGCGTGTTAATTTCTTTAATTGGCGGTCTGACGGTTTTTCGCAGCGGTCTCCATTATCCCTTTGGAATGGGTTTCTGGGGTCCCAATGGCCATGACGCCCTATTTCATTTGTCTTTAATCGAAAAGTTCTCCGCCAATCCTTTTAGTTTTTCCCATCCCCAGATTGCCGGTGAAAAGATCACCAACTATCATTTTCTTTTCGACTTTATTTCCGGGATCATTGCTAAACTTTCCGGTCTCTCCGCCTTAGATCTCTATTTCCGTGTCTTTCCTGTTTTGGCCGGCATAGCTATCGTTTTGCTACTGGACCGACTTCTCACCACTTGGCAGTACTCCCGACCCGTGAGGCTATTGTCCATGCTGTTGGTATTCTTGGCCGGCTCCTTCGGCTTCATCCCCAAACTACTGATGGGTCAGGATATATTCACCGGAGAATCGGCTTTCTGGTCCAATCAGTCTATCTCAATTTTCTTAAACCCTCCCTACACCCTGTCTATCATCATCCTCCTTCTCTTCCTGAACAAGCTAAATGGTAAACCAAGAACCAATAACTCTGAACTAATAACTCTCTCCCTCATCGGTGGTCTTCTGGCCCAGACCAAAGTTTACGCCTTTATCCTTTTACTCGGAGCACTTTTGCTTAGTAAGAAATACAAACTCTTCTTTGGGGTTCTTGCCGTCGGTATTCTAATATCTTTGCCATTTATCACTCTGGGCGGGCCGGCTCCTTTTATTTTTTCTCCGTTATGGTTCCCTCGCAGTCTATTCGCCTCGTTCGATCGCGCCTATTGGCCTCGTCTGGTGGAAGCCTGGCAGGCTTACGAAGCCTCAGGCAACTTCATCAAACTTAGTTTAATCAACTTGTTTGCTCTAATGGTATTCTTGGTGGGCAATCTCGGAGTCCGCCTGCTTGGACTAATTGATATTAGCCGGACCAAGTCACGTTTTGACTCGGAAACAATAGTTCGTTGGCTAATCTTTCTTGGTCTATTATTACCCCTCCTCTTCGTCCAAAATATCAATCCCTGGAACACCATCCAGTTTATGTATTACGCTCTGTTCTTCTTGGGCATTTTTACCGCTAAGTATATTTCTTCGTTGCGGCCATTTTTCGTCACAATTCTCCTCCTTCTCGCCGTTGCCTCCAGTGTCGGTACTCTCAAAGACTACATTGGTTACTTCTCATCTTCTCGAATAAGCTATTCCGAACTCTTATCCCTGGATACACTCCGAGATCTGCCGAAGGGGGTTGTCCTATCTCCACTCTATGACGAGGTCTCAGCCAGTCGTGTTTCAACCCCCAAACCACTATATGCCTACGTTTCTACTGCATATATCTCCGCCCTTTCCGGTCAGCCGGAATTCTTGGCCGATACTATCAATCTTGACATCACCGGATTTGATTATGCGGAGAGAGCCAGAGACGCCCAAAGATTTTTTGACACCCAGGACGCAAACTGGGCCATATCCTTTTTGCAAAACAACCATATCCGATATGTTTACGAAACTAGAATCAAGAAAATGAAACTTACTCCAGCAGACCTAAACTTAGTAAAAATCTTTGACTCTGGTGAAGTCACCGTATATAACTTTAACTAAACATGGCCAGGATAAAAATTTCAGCAGTAGTCAATACCCGAAATGAATCGGAAAACATTTTTGATTGTCTAAAAACACTCGGATTTTGTGATGAGATCGTGGTGGTCGATATGGAGTCGGAAGACAACACCAAGGAAATCGTCAAGCAGTTTACCGACCGCATTTATGACCACAAGATGGTGGGCTTTGTCGAGCCGGCCAGAAACTTTGCCATTAAAAAGGCATTGGGAGACTGGATCTTCATCGTCGACGCCGACGAGCGTGTGCCCAAAACTTTAGCCGCGAAATTAATTGAGATTGCCGACAAGAACGAAGTTGATTTCGTCCGCGTTCCTAGGAAAAACCTTGTTTTCGGCCACTGGTTACAGCACTCCCGCTGGTGGCCAGACTATAATATACGCTTCTTCAAAAAGGGCTCGGTCGACTGGCAAGATGAGATTCATTCCGTCCCTATTACTTATGGCAACGGCATCAATTTGGACGTAGAGCAGGGAACAGCATTAGAACATCACCACTACCGCACTATCGATGAATACTTCATCCGAGCTCTTCGTTATTCCGATCAGCAGTCCAAAGAGCTGATTGAATCAGGCTACAAATTTGATCCGGTCGATCTGATCAAAAAACCCACAGGCGAGTTTCTCTCTCGCTTCTTTGCCGGTGAAGGTTACAAAGACGGTCTCCACGGACTCGTTGTTGCCGTGCTTCAGTTTTTCTCGATCTTGCTTATTTATCTTAAAGTTTGGCAGAATGAAGGTAGCAAGCCAGTCAGTGAAAGAGTGTTTACCCAAACCTGGCAGTCAGTTTTTCTCGAAAAGTTCAAAGAGTTCCGCTACTGGTTCCTTACCTCCAAGATCCAAAACTCCAAAAACAAGACCGAAGCCTTCCTCCTCAAGCTCCAGCGACGCCTCCTGAAATAGACGATTTGTCTGATATATAATACCTTTATGCATTTTTCCCAAGTATCGGCGGAATTCGCCGATAAATTTTTTGAGCTTGTTGATTCGGTAAACAACATCGTGGTGACTGCCCACGTCTCCCCGGATAGTGATTCTATCGCTTCGGTGTTATCGGTTTACGAAATTCTCACCACCAGAAATCCCCAAAAAAACATTCGTATTATTTATTCGGCAGAGCCCCAAGATCATTTCTGCGTTTTTCAAAACCACGAAAAGATCGAATTTGTACAAGATAACGCTGACCATCTCGATCAAACCGAACTTCTCATCATGCTGGATGGGGGCCAGTACTCCAGGTTCTCTATATATCCGGAAAAGCTCCAGCGCATTCCTTACACAGTCTGCATAGATCATCACTCTTCTCCTATCTCCGACTTTTCCCTCAGTCTGGTTGTTCCTTCGTCGTCTTCTTGTGCCCAGCTCGTTTATTCGGCTTTATGTGGTGATCTGACCATTAGTCCGCGGTTGGCCGAGGTGTTTCTGTTAGGCATCTTGGGAGATACCGGCAACTTCAACTATCTCAAGCCGACCCAAACCGACACATTGATGATAGCCAAAAAAATGATAGAAATTGCTAACGTCGAAATTCAAGAGTTTCAATCCAGATACCAATCAATCCCTAAGAGGGCTTTTGAATTGGTCAAAGTGCTCATGAAGAACACCGCCTTCTCGTCATCTCCAAACTGGCCGGACTACCAATATAGTTATATTGGTAAAGCGGTTATAGATACCGGAGAATTTTCCGATTCCGAAGTTAGCGAAGCCTGTGGTATCTATCTCTCGCATTTTCTACGGACCGTTACAGGCTTTACTTGGGGTTTTGTCATTACCCCTCGATCCTCAGGGGAGTGTAGTATTTCGCTCCGTTCTCTTCCCCGGTCTGTCAGTGTCCGGGATCTTATGGAAAGGATGGGGCTGGGTGGAGGTCACGACCGTGCCGCCGGGGGTACTTTTAAGAAAACGGCTAAGGTTGTTCTAGTCTCCAAATGCCTCAAACAGATCAGGGCATGGCTGAACCTCCACGATCCGGTCCTGGTTTAGGCTATAATTAAGTCAATGAAACTTGGCTTTATTACGGTTAACTTTCACAGTGACGAGGATACTATCGGAGTTGTCTCTCAGCTCGAGGAAAGCCTTTTGCCAAAAGGAGTGGAGATAATCACATACTGTGTGGACAACTCTCTCTCAGAAAGTCTTCCCAAAAAATTAGCCCAATACCCCCACGCGGTGTATCTGAATTCTCCCGGCAATGTGGGGTTCGCCGCCGGCAACAATATTGGTTTCCGGCGTGCCCTCAAAGACAAGGTCGATATCGTGGTGCTAATTAATAATGACACGGTTGCCCCCAAAGATTTGGTGAAAAACATTCTTTCGTCGCCCATTTCCGATGAAAAGGTTGGAGTTGTCGGGGGACTCATCTATTTCGCCAAAGGTTTTGAGTTTAGGGAAAATTATTCATCCTCAGATCTGGGAAAAGTTATCTGGTATGCTGGTGGTATTCATGACTGGAATAATGTCTACGCCAGCCACTTGGGTGTCGACGAAGTTGATCATGGGCAGTTTGACGGTGTCCGCACCACCGATTTTGTGACCGGTTGCCTTTTTATCGTCAGGCGGGAAGTTCTGGAGAGGGTAGGATTTTTTGACGAACGTTATTGTCTTTATTTCGAAGATTCCGACCTGGGTAAAAGAATCGAGAAGGTTGGTCTCAGACTGGTCATCGACCCCAGAATCAAACTTTGGCACAAAGTAGCCCAAAGTTCTGGCATCGGCTCGCCCCTAAACGACTATTTTCTGACGAGAAACAGACTCCTTTTTGGCACCACTTATGCTACCACTCGCACCAAGTTCGCCCTTCTCCGCGAAGCTGTGAAAAAATTATTTATCGGCACACCGGCCCAAAAGATTGCCGTAAGGGATTTCTTTATGCGGAACTTTGGCTGGGGTAGCTGGAACAAAAAAGTCTCAGTACCCGGGAAACAATAATATGAAACTATCTGTCATTATCCTTACGTACAATGTCGAAGATGAGATTATTCCTGCCATCAAGTCATCTCAGTTTGCCGACGAAATTATCGCCGTGGATACCGGCTCTACGGACGGGACCTTGGATATTTGCCGCAAGAATGGCGTAAAGATCGTCCATACCACTACCGATAGTTTTGCCAAATGGCGCAATGATGGTGCCAAAGCAGCCAAAGGGGACTGGCTTCTTTACCTGGACTCCGACGAAAGAATTCCGGTTAAGTTAGCTGATGAGATCTTGTCCACCATTCAAAATCCGTCCCATGATGCCTATACCATTAGCCGTTACGAGGTTTTTTTGGGAAAACATCTCAGCCATTGGGGGGATCCCCGCGTCCTCCGGTTTATGAAACGGTCTGCCCTCAAACGCTGGGAAGGTAAGCTTCACGAACAGCCCAAAATTGACGGTACCGTTGGAGACCTGAGACAGCAAATGGTTCATCTCTCCCACAAAAACATTGACGAAAAACTACCCAATACTCTTCTCTGGTCAAAAACCGAGGCTTCCATGCTTTTTAATGCTGGTCATCCACCAATGGTTGGCTGGAGGTTTATCAGGATAATGTTTACCGAATTTTGGGACCGTTGTATCAAACAGGGACTCTGGAAGGATGGTACCGAAGGCTGGATAGAAATCATTTATCAGATGTTTAGTAAGTTCGTGACCTACGAGCGTTTGTGGGAGATGCAGAGACAGCCATCTCTCAAAGAGACTTACAGAGATGTTGATAAGCAAATCTTGACTGAATGGGAAAAACAAAAAAAGTAAGCCTCCTGGTTTTGTTAGTCTTAGCCGTTATTTTAGCCTCTCCTTTACTGGTTAGCTCGGTCCGTCCCGATGGTTCCATGCTCATCAATGGTAGTGGCGATAATTTGTGGCATCTTAGTTTGTCGGCCGAGGTCACCAAACAATTTCCACCCACCTTCCCCGGCATGAGTGGAGTAACTCTCCAAAACTATCATTACTTTAGCGATGCTCTTTGGGGTATTTTAGGTGGCCTTACCGGTTTACCGATTCCTGTCATTTATTTTCAGGTTGGATCACTGCTCGTTTGTTTTTTACTGGTTTGGCTTGTTTTTAAGTTAGCCAAAGTGTATTCTCTAAATGATTTTTGGTCCATAGTTTGTGTGATTACCACTTTATTTGTCGGTTCGGCTGCCTTCATCAAGCCTCTCTTCATTAAGGATACGGCTTGGAGCGGAAACGCTTTTATGCTGGATCAGCCGTATGACCAGCTTATCAATTTGCACACCGGCATAGGTTATATCTTGTTAATCTTAGGTACTCTATTCATGTTTAAGTGGTTCTCCACTAGATCAGTCAAGTTTGGATACCTGGCAGCTGCGGTTCTCTCTCTCCTTTTCGGTTTCAAAATCTTTTTTGCCATTCCCATCGCGCTCGCTTTTGGAGTTACCTGTTTACTTCAGGTCAAGAGAAGTAGTTTTAGCAGTCTACTTCCGGCGTTATTGCTTTTTGTGCTCTCTACACTAATTTATTATCTGATTGTAGACACTACCGGCCCAGTACACTCCCCACCGATCTCATTTAGACCAGGGTGGCTTTTGACCAAGATGGTGGAGGATCCCGAGAGATTTAGTCTGGAAGGTTTCTATCTTAAATATCTTCATTACCAATCAAAAGGTAACTGGTTCAGAATTACCCAAATGGAAATCGAAAAAATTATTATTTATCTTTTGGGGAACTTTTGGGTCAAGTTGCTGGGTTTATTATATTTAGTCAAAACGTTCCGGAAACATATCTCGGCAAATATCTTTATTTCTCTAAGTATTCTATTTTCATTATCTATGCCACTCTTCATTACTCCTCAACCAGATCCTTTTAACGCCGTTCAGTTTGGTCAAGTAGCTGTCCTCTTCACGGGTTTTTCTCTTGGACTATTTCTATCTTCAGTTAATAAAGGGAAACTGCTGCTTTTATTACTTGCGCCAGTATTTATCTTCAGTCTCAGTAAAGATTTTTTTAACTCCAACAAGTTTCACGAATACGTTATCACCAAGGATGAATACTCGGCTTTGCGGTACTTAAAAGAGAACACGGATAGATACTCGGTTGTCATGGTTGACCCGGTATTTGACAACAAAAAAATGAAAGTCACCGCTCTGGCTGAAAGACGAACCTTTTATTCCGGAGGCAATATAGCCTGGCTCTTAGGAGCTTATGATAGCCAGCGCGGGAGCATTCAGGAGTTATTCTTTGCCTCCGCTTCCGATAGTGCTTACATCAAGGGCATTGTGAACCAATATGGAATCAACTATATTTACACCTCTACAGCGCCCAAATTCGGAAACACCGATTACCCGCTTGTTTTTTCAAACCCCACCGTTTCCATTTTTCAGACAGAAACTTCCTATTTAGACTAGAATATACATACCTGTGATGAAAAAAGCCTTAATATTTGATCCATATCTGGACACGCTCGGAGGAGGTGAGCGCTATGTCCTTACCTTTGCTCTTGGGCTTATCAAAAATAACTACGCCGTCACTCTCGCTTGGCCGGATAGAAAAGAACTGGATCTGGCACAGACCCGTTTTGGTCTGGATCTATCCCCAGTCGCCATTGACTCGGAAGCTTATGGACTATGCAGTCAAAAAACAGCTTATGCTGAGAGACTCAAGTTCACCAAGGACTACGATCTAATTTTCTGGGTCAGCGATGGTAGCTTGCCTTTTTTATTCTCCAAAAATAATCTGATTCATCTCCAAGTTCCTTTTAAAAAGTTGGGAGGCAACTCTACTATCAACAACTTGAAAACCGTCTTTATCAAGAAATTTGTTTACAACTCGAACTTCACCAGAAACGTACTTGAAAAAAATCTACAGAAAGACAAAGGCTTTGTGCTCTATCCCCCGATTGACACCAATGGCTTTGTCCCCGGTAAAAAGGAAAATATAATTCTCTCCGTTGCCCGGTTTGATTCACCGTCCCACAGTAAACGACAGGATATCTTGGTTGAGGCCTTTAGAGCTCTTTCGGAAAAGGTAAAAGGCTACACCCTGGTCCTGGCTGGTGGCTTAAAAGGGGACGAGATTCTCATGCAAAAACTAAGGACTTCTGCAAAGGGTTTAGCTGTAGAATTTCTCATCAATCCGGACTTCAATGAACTAAAGAAACTTTATTCCCAAGCCAAGTTCTTTTGGCACGCCGCGGGTTTTGGGATCAACGAACAAACAGACCCGGAAAAGGTTGAACATTTTGGCATGACTACTGTCGAGGCTATGGCTTCCGACTGTATTCCTGTGGTCATAAATAAAGGTGGTCAGAAAGAAATCATTACTGCAGGAACCGGCTATTTAGTTGAGGATAGCGACGAAATGGCGGAAAAAACGTTCGAACTAATAGGGAACCCGAAGGCTCTTACGAAAATGTCCAAAGCCGCCATCGACCGGTCTCAATTTTTTTCTATGGGTAATTTTTTTGAAAAAATAAAATTATTGTTATAAAAAGATGCTCAGTCTTTTGAAGAAACACTGGTCCTTAATTTTCCTGTTGGTTATCCTCACCGCTAGCTCAGTCCTCAAGGTGCTGGAGGTTAGTCGCTATAATTTTCCTTTTACCACCGACCAGGGCCGAGACATGGTGGATATGCGCCACATGGTCGTCACTCACACCCCTCGTTTGGTCGGTCCCACTACCAGTATCAATGGCGTCCTTCTGGGACCATTCTGGTATTACTTCAATATAATTCCTTTTGTTACCGGGGGAGGCGATCCGTCGTACATAGTCTACTGGCAGATACTCTGGTATCAGCTTTCGGTAGTTGCTTTATGGTATGTCTTGAAGAAGAACCACCCCTCACTGGCGATCTTAGTCTCTGTTTTACTACTTCTAATGCCCACTGGCTTTAACACCGCCAGATATTTTTGGAACGCCAACTCAATGGTCTTTTTTACTATTTTTTATTTTGCTTCCTTTCTTTGGTCTTTGGTTGCTTACAAATCCGAAACACTCCACGCGTCATTGCGAGGAGGTATTCCGACGTGGCAATCTCACACCACGAAGTTATTCATGCTCGGTCTTATCTCCGGCTTGGCCATGCAGATCGAAGCAGCCTTCGGCATTCTTTTCTTCCCCTTCGCCTTTCTCTATTTTGTGATCTCCTCGTGGCCGCGCGGCATGGCATGGTGGAAATCCATCAAAATTATTTTCAAACAAACTCTCCCCTTGGTTGCCGGCTTTGGCCTTACACTACTTCCACAAATCCTCTTCGAACTCAAACACGGTTTTATCATGACAAAAATTCTCTTTGGAGAATTTTCCGGCCAAGGCACTATGCTCGGAGAAAAAATTACTTTTGCCGAAAAATTGGCTCAGCGTTGGGAGCATTTTCAACTATTAATTCTCCGTTCCACCCATCTGCCACCAAACTATGTTCCCTATTTATATCTTTCTGCCTTAGCTTTATTCTTATATCTCTATGTCACCTCCAAAAAATCAAAGTCAGAGGCTATCAAGCTTTGGTGTATTTCTTATTGGTTCATCTTATTTGCCGCTGTGTTTTATCTTCTCTTTCCTCAGAAGCTCAAGGAGTGGTATACCCTTGGACTTTCAGTTCCACTGGTGTTATTTCTTGGGTGCCTTCTGAGCTACCTTTGGGAGAGAAAATCCGTCATTCTCAAGACATTAATAATTGTTCTCATGAGTATGACGGTTTATTACTCGCTTAAGTCTCAGTGGGACTACACCCGCGACGTTGCCTTCAAGCCTTCAGATGACCGTAGTAATATGAGAAACGAAATTGCCGCCCTTGACTGGGTCTATCAAAACGCCGAAGGCCAAGGGTTTAAAGTCTATAGCTACCTACCCTCTGTCTATGACTATCCATACAATCATCTCTTCTGGTGGTACGGCAACCACAAATATGGCTACGAGCCCGTCGAAACAGCTTATTTACCCGGTCAGCCGGAATATATTCGGGACGTTGATAAAATCTGGACCAACAAGAGAGAACTAGGTTCTCAAGAGTTAGTTTTTCTCATCATCGAAGAGGATATGGATATGCCCAAAAGGACAGAAGCTTGGTTAGGAAACTTTTCGAAGCTCTGCCTACTCAAAGAGCAAGTTTTTCCCTGGCACGCCTCAGTCCGCCTGCTGTCTCCGTGTTCTAAATAGTGCTATCAAAGTAAGAAAGGCGCTAACTATGCTTATCTTTAACCCCAGCCAAAAGCTGGCTGGCTGATAGTCAAAAACCACCTCTCCACTTTCATCTGTCAAATTAAGGCAACGAAAAATACTGTTACATTTTTCAATGTTTACTTCTTTATTGTTTACAAAAGCTTTCCAGTCCGGGTACCAGGTGTCAGCTAACAACAGCGTTTTATTGGCGCCATCACTGTAGGTAATCTTTATCGTATTCGGGGTATAGGAGGTGATCTTTATTTCTCCGTCTTCATCACCCACATATCTGGCCCTGGGTTGGTAATCCAAGTTCTCCAGTACGGCCGTGGCTTCCGATTCGTAAACCTTTTTCCATCTTTTTTGGTCAATAGAGTAGGTAATGTTGTTGCCTCCCAATTTACCCACAGAATCCCTTTTAACGGCCAGCAGATATTTAACGTTAAAGTTACCCAGTGCTTTCGAGTCATATCTTTCCAGTTCCGAATATCTTCCAACCTGTCCACTCAGATTGCCATTTATTTCCTCCTGATAGGCCTTAGCGTAGTCCTTAATCGCCATTGGGTCATATCCAGATGGACTCATGAAACGGTACTGCATCCAGGTCGCCGGTGGCATAACCTCCGCTCTTTCTCGATCAATTCTGAAGACTTCTGTTTTGGCTTTCTCTTTCAAAAAGGTGATTACCGGGGTATCGGGGTAGACGATTCTTTCCGGCACAAAAGGAATGTACTTCCAGCCAAATCGGAACATTTCCAAACAAATCACCACTATCAGCACACCGGTCAAGCCCTTCCATTTCTTTGTCAAAAGGAATATCAGTGAATAGAGACCGACAAAAGCACCGGGTAAAATCAGGTTCCTCATGGTTACGGCTCGTCTCTGGGCTAATAGCATATTGGGATTATTGGGCGACAGGAGTATCTCATCGGTAAAACGAGCTAAGTAATAAATGGTCACGTAGGCCACACTAAGCACCCCGACAGTGAAAACTATTTTCTTAAAGCTAATCTTTTCCAGGTTGGACAAAACAATTCCCGATAAAACAGCCAAGCTCATGGAGAAGATCACTGCTATCCGGCCAGCAGCGCTGGTCGACAGCCCGGGTACGTTAAAGGTATAGACGGCCTTCCCGAGTGGTGTATCGAAGCCAAACAAAAAGGCGATGATTGCGGTCACCACGAAGAATCGGACATATTTATTGGATCTAAATAGAAAAAGAGACAGAACAAAACAGAAAACCGCTAATACACCGGTATAAAAGATCGCTTCATGATAATTGAAGACTCCAAAAAAGTTTCCTGTAGCCGGGTTGCCAAAATAATCAGGCGCTATTAAGGTAGTTAAGTATTTTATGGGTAGCAAGCCGTAATTGTATCCAGAGATATAATTTTCGACCGATCTCAGGCCATATTTAGTTAGTTCCAGAGTCGGTAACATTTGAAAGGCGGCCAACCCGAGCGTCAGTAGTCCGGGAATAATGGTCGCTAAGATCAGCTTAAAGTGCTTTTCCTCCAACCATTTCCAAACAAAATAGAAAACCGTCAACACTGAGATGTAGACCATTATCTGGAAATGTCCTGAGGTAATCAGCAAAAAGAAGATAATCGGTAGGGAGAAAAGATAGTAAGTCTTTTTCGAATCGAAGAATTTTTCCAAAACAATAAATATTAATGGCATCCAGATCATGGCATGAGCCGCGGTTACAAACTGGGCCCAGCTGATGGCAAAGCCGGAATAAGCATATATTAGGCCACCTACCACCGCTCCAACAGTCTTTACTTTTATTTGACGGAGATATAAATACATGGTGATGGCAGTGGCAAACGCAGGCAGGACCACCAAAAAGTCCCAGCCCTTAATATCTCCCAGCAGGAGGTACAGAAAGCCAAGTGGATAAAATGCACCTGAGTGAAAATTAGCCATCAAAGGGTAACCTGAATACGAGAACGGATTCCAAAGAGGGATCTGTAGATGTCTCCATGATTCGGCCACCAAACTTTTCCACATATAGAACTGTGAAAAGATATCCGATATCAGTGGGTTTTTTACCGGCACACCGGTGGGGAACCCCCATTTGTTTTCCAGCCAAGGCAGATAGGCCCCCACCATCAGGTCTCCGGGGAAGGGGACATCACCCCTAAAAAACACCTTCCAATAATAAACCAGACAAGCAACAGCAAATACCAAAAACGGCCAAAACTTTAATATCTTTTTCATCTTTCACAATTATATCTCTTAGAATATTAGTCTAGTACCAATGTACCCTTTAACCGGTCTAAGCTTGCCACACTGATATAGAAGTTGTAAAGTAAAAAAACCATGTCTCACCCAACACTTTCTGCGGACCACCGCAAAGAACTACTCGGGATCCTGAAAACCCGTTTTGAAAAAAATCCAAAGCGTCACATGGGTATTGAATGGGAAAAAGTGCTAGGCAGGTTGGAAGCCAATGCCGAAAAGCTTTGGTCTCTAAATGAGATGGAGAGAACCGGCGGTGAGCCAGATGTTGCCGGGCAAGACGCAAAGACCGGCGATTATCTTTTTTACGATTGTTCGGCCGAGTCGCCCAAAGATCGCCGAAATGTCTGTTATGACCATGATGCCCTGGAGGCAAGGAAAACCTTTAAGCCCAAAGATAGTGCCACGAATATTGCTTCAGTGATGGGTATCGAACTTTTGACGGAATCGCAGTATCGGGAGTTACAGAAACTTGGAGCATTTGATACAAAAACTTCAAGCTGGTTAAAGACCCATGCCGATATCAGGAAGCTCGGTGGAGCTGTCTTTGGAGACCGTCGCTACGATACTGTCTTTGTGTATCACAACGGAGCAGAGTCTTACTATGGTTCAAGAGGTTTTCGTGGCTGTCTAAGAATTTGATGGGCTCACTTTTGGTTCCACCTATCCCATAACAAATTGACACTTGCCTTGTCTGGGTGTAAAATACGGCAAGCACAATAACATTGGAGGTTAAAATATGAATATAGTTAGTAGTATCTCTCAGGCTCTTGGAGAGCTGAAGTTCCCCAAATGCAAGATCTTTGTTCTTAACGCCTCTTCGGATGACAGACTCGCCTGGGAAATGATTGCGATGTTCCGTCGGCATGGCATTCTTTGCTGGGACAGTCAAAATTCCTTGATGCCTGGTAGCGACCGACATAATGAACAGGAAAAAGCCATGTACGAAGCCGATTTCATTGTTGCCATCTTTTCGCGAGGTTCTCAGAGTGCCGAAGGCAGATATGCCAAACTCTTGAAGGTTGCCTTCGATGCTCAGTTAGAGAAATTAGACGGCGGTATCAAACTGATTTCTATCCTGGTTGAGACATGCGATCTTCCGTATGAATATAAAAAGTATCTTCCGCTAGACATGTCAGAGCCAGACAGCGCAGAAAAAATAATCAGATCCTTTCAGTACGAGTATGCGCGCCGTACTCGGCTGAATATTAAACCCACCAAGCCTCAAGCCATCTGGCTGTAACATCAAAAGTCCTCGATAAACGATCGGGGGCTTTTCTTATGTCCTGATATACTTTAGGCAGGATGAAACCAACTGTCGATGTCATTATTCCCAGCTTCAACGGCAAGTATCTGCTGGAAAAACATCTCCCCAAGGTCATTCGATACACCGAATATCTTAATAAAGTGATCATTATCGAAAACGGGAGTACCGACGAGACTATCCCTTGGCTCCAAAAGAACTTTCCGGAGGTGGTTGTTGTCAAAAACAATTCCAATCTCGGCTTTACTAAGCCGGTTAATCAGGGGGTTGCCGTTTCCAAATCAGACTACCTCATACTTCTAAATAACGATGTTGAGCCCAAAAAGGATTATCTAAAAAATATCTTTGACTACTTCAAAGACGAGATGGTTTTTGCCGTTTCCTTTAACGAAGACGGTTCCTCATGGCCATTGGTTTCCTGGCACGATGGCAAGCTTCAATTCATCAGAGGAGTGGACAAGGCTCAGCCAATGTATTCGGCTTGGGCCTCAGGCGGTAGTGGCATCTTTCGCCGGAGTATCTGGGACAAGTTGGGCGGACTAAACGAAATCTATGCACCTTTCTACTGGGAAGATATCGGTATTGGTTACCGGGCCTGGAAAATGGGTTACAAAATCATTTGGGACAACCGCTCTATTGTGTATCATCAGCATGAATCCACCGCCAACAAAATCAACCAAAATTATGTCAAACTTATCAGGCAAAGAAACGAGCTCCTATTCAATTGGATAAATATCACCGACAAAGACTTACTCAGATCTCATTTATACTTCCTCATTCGACATTCTTTAAGACATCCCCGCTACCTTCAGGTGATCTTCGCGGCCTTGTTTAGACTGCCACAAAACCGACAAAGCAAAGATTTTGTCATATCTGACAGTGAAGTCTTAAGTAGAGTCAACAAAAAATATGAATAAAGTAGAACTATCCATTATTACCGTAGGTTACAAATCCGAGGATACCATCGTGCCTTTTCTGGATTCCATTCAGAAAAATCGCGACAAAATCACTAAGGAAATCATCGTAGTTGATAACTATCCTGGAGACAAAGGAGCCGACAAAGCTCAGAAGCATCCATTAAAGCCGACTGTCATTCGAAATACCGAAAATATTGGTTTTTCCAAGGCCATCAACCAAGGTATTAAGATCTGTCATGGAGAGTATGTTCTAATCATCAACCCGGACACTCGCATAGTTGGCTCTGCCTTGAAATATTTGTTGGACTTTGCCAGAAAAACTTCCAAGCTTGGCGCGGTCGCCCCTCGTCTTCTTAATAACGACGGCAACATTCAGCCATCGTGTTTCAAATTCCCCACCATCTGGAACGCCATTCGGTATTACTTTTTTGGTTGTAAAGATTGTTTTAACAAATATAACCCTGGCGATGAAATCACCACCGTCGATGTCGCTGTCATGGCCGCCTTTCTGGTCCCTAAGTCAGTCATTGATTATGTCGGAGGGTTGGATGAGCGCTTTTTCCTCTACTACGAGGACGTTGAGTATTGCCGGCGACTTCGTCAATTTGGTTTACCTGTTTACTACTTACCAAAAGCCAAAGTTCAACACGCCCATGGTGTCAGTGGTAACTTCACCAATCATCTAAAGTCCCCTTTGGCCAGATCGGCTCAGATTTATCACGGTGTACTTGGATCGGCCCTTCTCAACTTTGTACTGCGTGTAGGCCAAAGATGGCAGAAGATAATTAAGTACCGTAAGTTCCGTGGTTAATTTATAGACGGCAAAATTGCTATACTAAATCATCTAAATGAAACTTACCAAGTCCCTTTGGGTCTCTCTAATTATCGCCATCATACTGAGGCTAGTCATTTCGGGTTTCACTTTTCATCCCGATTTATCCGGACAGGTGCTTACTAGCTATTTTTTTGGATACAAAAACGTCTTCAACATTTACGACCATCTTGTAAGTCTCCCGGACACTCATCCGTTGGTTCAGAACTTCGGAATTGGTGATATTTTCATCTACCCACCTCTGACATACTTCACATTAGGTGGTTTTCTCAAATTTTTCTCCTGGATTATTCCCGAAAAGTTCTTTTTGGATTTGATGAATGGAGTGTCGGTATATACTCTTCCCAATTTATCTTTTAATCTAATTCTGATAAAACTCCCATATCTTCTGATCGATATCGGTATGGCTTTTGGTTTGGCCTCTCTCTTTGATGAGGAGAAGCAAAAGAGGTGGGCTTTCCTGCTCTGGTTATTTAATCCGGTCACTTTCTACGCTACTTTTTCCATGGGTGTTTTCGATATTATCCCGGCTCTTTTCACCGTCCTTTCTCTCTACTTCGCCAAAAAGAAAAATCTTTATTTGGCGGCTATCATGATCTCTCTCGGTGCGGCGTACAAACAATATCCCATTTTTCTCCTGCCCTTTATTGTCTTTGCCGGTAAAGATTTCTGGGAGCGTCTGAAGATCGCCCTTTGCGGTTTAATTCCTTATCTCCTTACCGTTGCTCCATTTCTATCCTCCTCAGCTTTCAAATACATGGTTTTTGGGGCCAAATCACAAAAGATGTTCTATATGGAATGGATGGTAACAGCCGCCGAAGGCGTCTATCCTTATCTTCTCGGAGTGGTCCTCATCTATTTACACGCTTTCAGGGCTTCCCACCCAATTCAGAAATTATGGAAATATTATCTGGGTTATTTCCTTCTTCTATTTGCGGTCACTCATTATCACCCTCAGTGGTTTCTTTGGATTTCTCCTTTTATCATTATTGAGTTGGTCGCCAATCGATGGCGCAACCTTTGGCTCAATTTAACGTTACTTGCCTGTTACATCTTTATTGTACTTACCTTCGATAACTCTCTTTCGGTAGGGCTCTTCGCTGTGGCCAATCAAAGCTTAAATAATTTTCCCGGTATCGACAAACTCTTAGCAGCCAAAACCGACTTGGTTTTCTTGAAAAGTTCGGTGAGAAGCCTATTCGCAGGTGTTAGCCTTTTTCTACTATTTGACCTTCTTCAGACAAGAAGGAGGGGGCACCTTAAATAGGTATGCCAAAAATCGGCCTCTTAGGCATTCTCTATCTTTTCTTAGTACCCTTTATTGTCTTTTCTGGGCAACCGCCTTTTCTTCTCTTTCTCTCTTTATTGCTTGGCTATCTGCTTTATTGTCTTTTCCAAAAACCATCTCTCAGTCAATTTCTTATTTTCCTGGCAATCGTCGTCCTTGCTCTCATCATTCTCAGGCCACATCTTGGTCTTGATATGGGTTTACTAAATGCTATCAATTCCCAAAGAGGGGAACACCCAGATTTTCAAAACAGTATTATCTCTCGTCTCGTTCATAACAAGTCGGAACTGGCCCATTCTTTTATTTCCAATTTCAATAAACTTTTATCACCGGTAGCCATTTTTGCTTCAGGATTTTGGCACTGGCTCGATCCATATTATCCACTGGGTTATCTTTTTCCGTGGGATATCTATTTTATTTATCGCTATTTTCGAAATACCCATCAAGGCAAAACTAACAGCAATCTAGCCTTTTTTGTTCCAGCCCTAAGCATTCTCCTCTTAGTCACCGGTTTGATCTATGTGGACCAAGCCATTGTCTTCAGTTTTGCCATTCTCTTTTTTCTCGCCTTACTTTCAGTTATTGGCTACTCCACCACTTCGAAAAAAAACCAACTCGGTTTCCTGGTTGCCAACATCGTTTATCTTCTATACCAGCTAAATATCACTGCCTACTTTAAGTTATGACCAAACAGAGAATCTTATTTTGGGTCATCATCCTCGTTATCATCTTTTTTACCCGTTTTTATCGGCTGACAGAGTATCCTCCACATCTAACCATAGATGAAGTCTCCATTGGTTATAACGCTTTTTCTATTTTGAAAACTGGTAGAGATGAGTGGGGAACCCCCTTCCCTGTCTCGTTCCGTTCAGTAGGGGATTACAAGGCTCCCGTTCTCGTTTATCTCACCATTCCTTTTGTTTGGCTTCTGGGTCTAAACGAGTTGAGTGTGCGGCTTCCGGTGGCCATCTTCTCCGCCTTCAACGTTTTTTTGGTTTGGTATCTCATTCGTCGTCATATCTTTGATCACAAATACTCCTACTTGTCTTACCTCGCCGCCATTATTTTCTCGCTATCACCTTGGTTAACGATCTTTTCTCGCTCCGGTTTCGAGGCTGTTATTGCCCTTACTTTTTTGTTGGCCAATGTCCTCTTTGCCTTTGAGTTTCGAAAGTCAGGATATCTAATCCACTTCTTTTATATGTTTGTCTTTGCTTATCTCTCGGCAATTGCCTACCACTCCACCAAGATTGTTGTTCCTCTGCTGAACCTTTTCTTTATTTTGACCAACTACCATTTCTTTCTTAATTGTGTCACCGGGTGGTATGCCCGGAAAAAGTTTACCTTTCTGTTCGCCATCCTTCTCTTAGTCGGTGTTACTGTCTTTTTTCTCCAAAACTTTATACTCGGACCCGGTGCCTCCAGAGCCGGCATGACCTTTCTATCAAAAGATTACGACTTTACCAATGGTCTTCTGCCGAAGTTTTCTGGCCATCCCATGGCTTCACTTACCTCCACCGTCGGCCTCGCTGGTTTATGGTTCAAAAGATATCTGGAATATTTTTCCGCCAATTTTTATCTTTCAAACGGCCTAGGCCTAGCGACACCCGGGCACCCCGGGCAAGGAGTGATCTTTGCCGTTGAATACCCCTTTCTAATCATTGGATTCTTTATCTTACTTTTTGGTCGCCGTTTCTTTGCTTCTTCCGTTTCCCATTATTTTGTCACCACCATTCTCACCGGCTGGTTTTTCTTCTCTTTATTACCGGCCTCAATTACCAACAATAGCCAGCACGCTTTACGGACTCTAAACATCGTCCCGGTAATCTCTATCCTTATTACCATAGGGTTTATTTATTGTTTTGAATTTTTCCGATCGAAACTAGCTAAGTCTCTCTTGGTTTCTTTTGTTATCCTTGGCTATCTATTCGGTCTCATCAGATTTACCGATTACTACACACTTCATTACCCAATTGAGCTTTCGGAAACCCGTTCCTATGGCTGGAAACAAATCGCTATTTTTGCCAATGACCATTACACGGAGTATGACCATGTTTATGTCGATCCTCAGTTTGGGACTCAAGGTCCCTACACTTACGGCGTACCCTATTTGTATTTCCTATTCTACTCACGGTACGACCCTAATCTATACAATTCCGATCCTCGCCGGAGACTTGGCGGTAGTGACTTTGAAAATTACCTTTTTACGCCAATCAACTGGCCAGACCTCGACCACAGTCAAAATAATTTATACATTGCCAGCCCCTGGAGTCTCCCCAAAGAGATGATCGGATCTTCCCGACAAAAATACTACGTACCATTTCTCAATCAATCCTCAGGCTTATATGTCGTTTCCGATCGATAACGAATATAATTCTATTAGACTAACATGAAGAATCTAATTTTTTGGACATCCACCATTCTCATATTTGTCTTCTGGCCGTTTTCATTTGTTCTTTCGAATCGGTCCGACTCGGTCATCTTTATCCTCGCTGCCTTAGTTTTGTTGGTGGACCGGTTTCTTTATCTTCGGAAGTACCAATATCACTATTTTACTTACCTGGTTTTGCCGTTACTTCATCCGGCCTACTTATTCTTTCCGATAGTCGCCATTCTTTTTTACTGGTCTGATATCAAAAAAATGTCTCTGGTTATTTACGCCGTATTCTTGATATTTATCTCCCTGTTTTCCTGGCAATCCTTTTACGCCTACTCCATCTTTACTCCCGATCCGCTAGCCTTCGACACTCTAAACAAAAAAATCTCCCTTATTCCGAACAGGAACCTTGCCCGAATCTTTCACAACAAAACCGACCTTTTTCAGGATAAATTCAAGTCAAACGTTTTAACTTCTCTAGATCCAAACAACTATTTTTTTGCTCTTCACCCTCGGGAAATTTTTGAAAACCAAAATCTCCACAAGTTCCCCTTCTTGGCCATAGTTCTCTTCTTGATTGGACTCTATCTCTTGATCAAGAGCCAGGATAGACTGTGGATAGTGTCTACACTCTTAGCCGGAATATTTTCCATTGCTCTGATCAATAATCAAGACAAGTTCGATCTGATTTTATATCTGCCCATCGCTCTCATCTGTTTAATTGGCTTGAGAAAAATCTTTACTCTTTGCCAAGCATATTACCTTATTTTTTCCTTTCTCTTCTTACCTCTATCAATTATCGAACTGGCTCGCATAATCTTTAGATAAATGAAGTTCTCGCATAAATATCTGCCGACCATTCTCATACTATTTGCTTTCTTGATTGGAGCTTTCTTCCGTTTTTACAAACTGGGGGAAACCCCCATAGGCCTCTATGTGGATGAAGCTTCACTTGGCTACAACGCCTATTCTGTCTACAAAACCGGCCTGGACGAATACGGTAAAAGTTTTCCTGTGATGTTCCGCTCCTTTTCCACCTTTCAGAGCCCAATATATTCTTACCTTCTGATTCCTGTTATTCACTTTCTGGATCTATCAATTTTTTCGGTGCGGCTACCCTCAGCCTTGTTCGGAGTTCTTACCATACCCTTAATTTATTTACTCGTCCGCCAACTTGCACCTCGCACTAAATACTTCGCACCAATCTCCGCCTTTCTCCTCGCAATTTCCCCGTGGCATATCAACTATAGCCGTACTGCCTATGAAGCAAATGTGGCCTTGTTTTTCTTGTTGCTGGGTTCCCTCTTTCTTCTAAATGCTCTCAAAAAATCTTGGTTCTTTCTCCCCGCCGCTTTATCATTCGTTATCTCCATGATGGCTTATCGGGCGGAAATAATCATCGTGCCGCTACTGGTCATCACTTTCGCCCTTCGTTTTTCTGGCACAATCCTAGCTGAATCAAAACGGTATGCGTTACCCATCTTTATCAGTCTGGTCTTAGCCTTCGTCATTTTTTTTCCGACTCTTCAAATTATGGGGACGCCGGGTTTCCAGGCCAGATCTTCTGTCCTCAATATTTTTGCCACCTCAGGACAACGTCCTTGGGGTGTTGGTGAAGGGCAGGGTCTGGTCCATGCTTTCACAAACAATCCTCAGATATTGGCAATCAGAGAGTTTCTCTCGCTATATAGTTCCTATCTGTCTCCTCGGTATATGTTTTCACTTGGAGATTCTGGGCCTCGTCTGCCTTATCCCGGTATGGGCACCTTTTTTGTTTGGCAGTTTCCGCTTTATTTAATCGGTTTATATTTTTTGATCAAAGAGAAACAGCTGAAAGAGCTTACCTTCTTTATTTTCACCTTTCTCCTAGCCTCTCCCATTCCAGCCGCTCTTACCAGAGATCCATACTCCACACTTAGATCACTTCCTTTAGTTATACCGCAGATACTGATTATTTCTTTTGGTTTGGTTAAACTCTGGGAACTACTTCCCTCCCTTTCTTCAAAAATGAAGTATTTGGTAGTTATCTTTGCCGTCAGTTTTTCCTCGGTCAGAATGTTCATCTCTATTTTCTACTTTAATGATTATTTCAACTCCAAGTTCTGGAACTACGGCTGGGAAACAGTAGCCAAGGAAATTAAAGAGCTAGATCCCAGACTTCCGGTGGTGGTCGATAGTTCCCGCGGAGACAGCTATATCCTGATGATGTTCTTCCTTAAGTACGACCCCTCCCTCTATCAGCGAGATAACTTTGAAGTCTCACCAGCAGAGTACTACACCAGCCTCACTAGAAAAGAGTCTAAAAATTTAGGAAACATTACCATCAAGAGTATTGTCTGGGGTCCGGATACCGACGAGACAGAGCAGTTCTTGGTGGCAGATTATTTGGCCATGTCGGAAGTTCAGATTGATGCCCACAATTTGACTATAATCAAAGAGATACCCTTCCCAGACGGCAAGGTGGCCTTGAGGATATTAAAAACAAATCCAAAGCGAAAATGAAATTCAAAAACATCCTTAGCCGATACTGGCCCCTTCTTTTAGTTCTTCTTCTGGGCGCCACTCTCAGACTCTATGGCTTACTTCAAAATCCAATCAGTCTATTTTCCGATGAGGTGGACATTGGTTATCAAGCATATTCCTTTTTATCCACTGGCAAGGATTATCAGGGGAACTGGCTACCTTTACAATTCCACTCCTTCTCCGACGTTCGTACGGCTTTACCCATCTACGCGACAGCTCTCGTCTCCCTCATCCCCAATGTGAGTTTGGATCTAGCCATTCGTCTTACGCCAGCTATCTTCGCTATTCTCGGCCTACTGGTAATCTATTTTTTGGCCAATAACATTTCCGAGCTGTTTGGACTTGGTGCCCGTGGCAATCTACTTTCTCTCGGTTTCTGGTCTACACTGATTTTATCGGTACTCCCTTGGCACTTCACTTATTCACGGATTGGTTTCGAACTTTCTATGCTAATTACGTTTTATCTGTTGGGTTTATTTTTCTACACACATTTCTTAATCCACAATAGAGTCTGGGCTTTCATAGTCTCTTTGATATTGTTTTCGCTCACTCCCATGATTTACAGCACAGCCAAGCTTGCTCTGATATTTGTTCCTCTGACTTTATATATCCTTCCCGGTGCCAAAGAACTTTTGTGGGGTAAGAAGATCTCCCTTTGGCTTCTGCTACTGTTTATACCGCTCGGTTTTATTTTTATAAACGGAGGCGCGGCTCAACGTTTCAGTGAGATATCCATTTTTACGGACCCCACGACTCCCACCGAAATTAATTTTTTAAGAAAAGAGGACTTGGGTCCGCAGGCCCCTGTTGGATCACAGACCAACTTCTTTAGTAAAGCCATCCACAACAAAGTCATTTATCCTCTGGATGTTTTTCTAAAGAACATAGTAAGACCTCTTTCTTTTGACTATCTTTTTCTTCAGGGAGACACCAACCCCAGACATGCGGTTCAAGGCTGGGGCATGATGGAAAAAGCCCTCATTATTCCGCTTCTATTTGGTCTCTACAAGTTGGCTGAAGGCAAGCAAAAAAGGTTCCTCGTTTTTCTTTTCATACTAACGGTTGCCGCTATTATTCCTTCCGCTCTGACTCGAGATGGCGCCACCCATTCCTCTAGAACGTTTATGCTTATACTGCCTTTGGTCTTGGTCACCTCCTTTGGTTTTTATAATCTTTTTTCATCTTCGAGGTGGTTGGCTCTTTTGATTTTCTTGATGCTTCTGGTAGACACTTCTTACTACCTTCATGACTACTGGTCCCATTATCGGTACACGTCAGAGAGGTCTTGGAGTGCCGGCATGAAAGGATTGATGGAATCAGTTGGTAAACACCCTGATCAGCCGGTAACTATCTCTCCAAAGTACGAGTATCCACTCATCTTCTATTTGTATTACACCCGCTTAGATCCACGAAAATTCCAAGCTTACTCCCAAAACCATACTGTTTATAACTCTACCTCAGGAAACTTTAACCTGGATGGCAACCGGATCGGGGACTCCAATTTCTACATTGCTTCGCTGGTGGATTACAAAAACAAACCTTCCGCATTATTACCAAACGCAGTTTATTACCTCACCAGGTCCGAGGTTGACACCAGTGCAATTGGTTCTGTGGCGACGATCGATGACATTATTAGTTTGCCCTCCGGCGAACCACTTTATTATGAACTCCATTACTAAAAATCGACCACTCCTCTTCCTCTTTTTGTTCACCTTGCTCGGTGGTCTGCTCCGTTTTTGGAAATTAGACTCCTTTCCCGTTTCCCCAAACTGGGATGAAGCAAGTCACGGTTATAACGCTTTCTCGATTTTATTGACTGGCAAGGACGAATGGGGGGTCAGACTTCCTCTAATTTTTCGAGCCTTTGGTGATTACAAGCTACCTCTATATATCTACCTCACTGCTATACCTGTTTGGTTATTCGGATTAACCACCTTTTCGGTCCGCTTCATTTCTGCCTTGGCCGGCACTCTTGCCATCCCAGGCATTTACTTATTAACCCGTGAGCTCTTTTCTCCATCACCAACCACTTCGCACTCCGCACCTCGCACTAACTACTCACTTTTCTCCGCTCTCCTCTTGGCCCTTTCTCCCTGGCACTTTTTCATTTCCCGCCCGGCTTTGGAAGCCAACCTTTCTCTTACCTTAATCATTTTCGGCTTCTATTTCTTACTTAAATTCTTCCACTCAATTTCTCGCACCAATCACTACGCACTAATCACTTCTGTGGTTCTTCTCGGTCTCTCTCTCCATACTTACAATACGGCACGAGTCTTCGTGCCCTTACTCGTCATCGCGTCGTTTCTTATTTTTCGCCCCTCGTTCCGTGCACTTCGCACTCCGCACCTCGCACTAATAAGTTCCACCTTTCTTGCCCTTCTTTTCTCCGGTCTGGTTATCTTTCAAGTATTTCTTGGTGCTGGTACCGCCCGTTATGAGAAACTCAAGATACTTTCTCCGGCCACTGTCTTCCAAATAGGGGAACAGAGAGCCCACAGCACTCTTAGTCCGCTCATCTCCAAATTAGTCCATAACCGCCCCATCTATTTCTTATCTGCTTTTACCAAAAATTATCTTGGATATTTCTCGCCACAATTTTTTTCTCAGCAATGGGGAGCCCAGTTCCAATTCGCCATTCCCGGTCAAAGTCTCTTAACTCTCCCCATCTTTCTTCTTGCTCTTCTCGGTTTTTCATTACACCTGCCGTCACTACGAGGTTCCTGGTCTTCGTTAAAATTCCTTTACGCTTGGTTACTTCTTTCCCCAGTAGCGGCCAGTCTTACTATCGACCCTCCCCAGGCACTCCGTCCGAATCCCATGATCCCGGCCATCATTATTTTTGCGGGTCTTGGTTTGTCTTGGCTGTTGACTGTTATTCCTGCCAAATTCATTAAACTCTTTACGATACTACTAGTACTATGGATCGGTGTCTCTTTTGGCTATTATCTCAGACAGTATTTTGGGAGCTATGCCTTGACGTATTCTTCTTCCTGGCAATACGGCTACGCCGAAGCCATGAACTTTGTTAAGGATCATCGGAATGAATATGATCGTGTTTTTATTACCAAACGTTTCGGAGAACCACACATTTTCTATGCCTTTTTCAATAGAGTTTCTCCACTATCAATACAACCAGGTGGGGACAATATTCGTTTTCAAAAATCGGATTGGTACTGGACGGATAAGATAGATAACATCTATTTCATCAATGATTGGCAAATTCCGGTCACTTCCATCAAGACTCTTCCTTTGGAGAGTGGGGGAGAGGTATCAACCCAAAAGAGCCTCTTAATTACTTCTGCCGGTCATGTCCCTGTCAACGCCCATGTCATTAAGACAGTCAATTTTCTCGATGGATCCCCAGCGTTTATAATTACCTCAGTACCTTAGGTGCTACTCATGAAGAAATACTTACTCTTAATTACCGCTCTAGTCATTGGCGCTTTCCTCCGCCTTTGGATGCTTTCTTCGGTTCCCAACGGACTAACCTGGGACGAGGCCGCCATTGGCTACAACGCCTACTCTCTTTTGAAGACCGGGCGCGATGAGCATGGCGCCATATTACCCATTGTTTTCAAAAGTTTTGGTGATTTCAAACCTGGTGCTTACATTTACCTGACAGTACCATCGGTGGCCATCTTTGGTCTAAATGAGTTTGCTGTGCGTTTCCCCAGTGCTCTTGCCGGCATCCTAGCTATTTGGGGTATTTATCTCCTAACTCGCGAAATCTTCGCAACCTTTGCAAAAGAACACAGTAACCAATTGGCTTCCTTTGCCGCCCTCGCCTTGGCCTTGTCACCTTGGCATGTACATTTTAGTCACGGAGCTTGGGAGGTTAACGTTTTCACCACCCTGACCATCTTCGCCCTTTACTACTTTCTCAGGTTTGTCAAAGGCAAGTCCACACTCTATCCCACGCTCTTCTTCGCTTGTTTCTCGCTTGCCATGTATCAAGCGGCCAAACTTTTGACACCCCTAGTGTACTTACTTTTTGTCATCCCTTTCTGGAAAGAGTTCTGGTATCAGCTGACCCCATATTTCAAGCCCAAAAAAATTCTACTAACTTCCCCCTTTATTCTATTTGGTCTCTGGATCTTCTTTGGTTCGTTGTTCGGTAGCGCGGGCAACCGACTGACCACCCTGAGTATCTTCAACTACAAACCAGGAATATCCGCCGAAACGAAGGCCATAGACAATCAAAATCCGGTTACTTTAGATCTGTTTCATAACCAAAAAGAGCTTTCTACCAGACTTGTTCTTTCCCGCTACTTGTATCACTTTTCACCGGAGGTCCTTTTCTATGAAGGCCCCATTGTCTCCGAGAGAGGCCATCTCCCTGGTCTCGGGGTCCTTAATCCCTTAGAGTTCATCTGGTTAGTAATTGGTTTTATCTGGCTGGTCAAAAGTCTCTCCCCTGGAAGTCACGACACACCGGACAGATCCACCGCCTTGGTTTTGGGGTTGCTTCTCGTCGCCCCCATTCCTGCTTCGTTGACCCTAGCCGAATTTTCTACCGTTCGAGCACTATTCATGGCCGTCCCTCTAGCCATGATCTCAGGCGTCGGTATCTACTATCTATATACAAACTCGAAAATATTTTTCTCCCTTTTCGCCGGTGTCTATATACTTTGCACCATATATGTTTTTGATAACTATTTCTTTCACTCCCAAACCGTTTTCGCCAAGGAGTTCAACTACGGCTACAAACAAGTAATTCAAATAATCAAAGAAAATCCAACCAAACGAGTAGTCTTTACCGATGTCTATGGCCAGCCATACATCTACTATGTGTTCTATACGGCTTATGATCCTGCTACCTACCAAAAAAATAACGAATTTATCAGTGGTGGTTTGGATGTCGGCCGAGTGGATCACGTTGGGAATGTTGAGTTCCATCAATTTGGCTCATCGGATATGATGACGCAACCAGACACCCTCTTTATCGGTTCCGAAGGGAATATTAATAACCAATTCGACATCGCCGGGCCAAAAGTTGACCTTTTTAGACAAATCGAAACTCCGGACCATCACATTCTTTTCCGGGTCATTAAAACCAAACCTTAATGAAAAAAAACCTTCCCATTATTCTTATCTTGATATTAGCCGCCGCTCTTAGACTCTTTGCTTTAGACAAGTTTCCTGCTGGACTAAATGCTGACGAGGCGGCCATCGGTTACAACGCTTGGTCTCTGATCCAGACAGGGAAAGATGAACATGCCATGTCTTGGCCACTCGTGTTTCGGTCTTTTGATGACTACAAACCCCCAATTTATTTTTACCTAGTTGTTCCCTTTGTAAAAATTCTTGGACTAAATGTTTGGTCTGTCCGTCTCCCATCAGCTCTACTCGGCACAGCCACTGTTTATTTGCTGTACTTAGTGGTCTATCTTTTATTCAAGAAAAAAACTACCGACGAGTCCTGCCACATCAAAACAAATAATTTTGCACTGATAACTGCCCTTATTTTGGCAGTGTCCCCATGGCATCTACAGTTTTCTCGTGGAGGATGGGAAGTCAACGCTGCTTTGTTTTTTATCCTTTTGGGTATTTGGGGGTTTTTAAAAGGCTTGGAGAAGCCAAGATATTTCTTCTTATACGTCACTTCAATGGCCATCAGTCTTTATACTTATCACTCGGCCCGTGTAATTTCACCACTTATCTCTCTTACTCTGATCATTCTTTATTGGAAATCTCTTTTCCCAATTTCGTCGTTGCGCTTGCCCACCAAAACCTTTCTCCTTTCCTGTCTTGTTGGAGTTTTATTAGCTCTTCCCCTTGCCTCTCAATTATTATCCAAAGAAGGACAATCCCGCTTTACCGGTGTTTCAGTCTTTTCCGATACCGGCCCTCTTTGGCAAGCATTGGAGATGCGCCGAGCTCATCAGGGAGATACGGTCTATGTCAAAGCTCTTCACAATCAATACCTTTCTTATGGTCTTAGATTCGTCAAGAATTACTTGTCTCATTTTTCACCCAGATTCCTATTTGTTACAGGGGATGAAATTGCCAGAAGCAAAGTCCCCGAAATGGGACAAACCTACTTATTTCTGATCCCATTTTATTTTCTTGGTCTCTTTTCTCTTTTAAAGTTAGACTCCAAGGGCAAGGTATTCACTCTGGTTTGGATTTTGATCGCCCCACTCGCGGCCGCACTTACCTTCCAGTCCCCTCACGCCCTCAGGTCGCAGAACATGGTCATTCCTCTGAGTATCATTTCCGGTTTGGGTTTTTCGGTGGTTCTCAATCTTTTATTCAGGTCCGGTAAAAAGTGGCTTGTAGGATCCATCTCCGCCCTCTTGCTCATTCTTGGTGGGTATTCGGTTGGCAGATACCTACATCTCTATTATGTTCACTACCCCAAAACACTACCTTATGCTTGGCAATACGGTTTTGACCAGATTGCTGATTATGTGGGTCAGCAGTATTACAACTACGACCGAATCCTCATCTCCGACCGTTACGATCAGCCATATATCCTCATGGCATTTTTCCTGAAGTATGATCCAAGAGTGCTTCAGCAAGAGCTGGTCATGACTCCCCGAGACAAGTTTGGCTTTTCCACTGTCAGAAAGTTCGGCAGGATGGAGTTCCGTCAGATAAATTACCAGGAAGACAAAAAACTATCCAATACCCTTATAATCTCAGCTGATGAGCCGGTAGATGACAAGGCCGTTATTTATACCATAAACGACCCCGCCGGCCTCCCCATGTACAAATTCGTCTCCACCAAATGAAACCAAAACGACAAACTATCTCCGTCACCATGGCTTCGTTTAATAACGAGGACTGTATTACCGATTGTCTTACTTCGGTGAAGGGTTGGGTCGATGAGATCATCGTGGTCGACGGCACCTCTACGGATAAGACAGCCGAGATTGCCAAAAAAACGGGTGCCAAAGTCCTGATTAGAGAAAACAATCCAGTTTTTCATATCCAGAAGAATATTGCCAATCAAGAAGCCAAATCCGACTGGATTCTTCAGCTGGACACAGACGAACGAGTTACACCAGGAATGAAAAAAGAAATACTCGGTATTCTGGAAGGAAAATATTTTGGATATGATGGCTGGATCTCTCCCTTGCGGGCGTCAATTAACAAAATCGTCAAATTATTTCCGGAGCCAAACAAATTAACCCAACCTGCAGCAGCCTACTGGTTGCCCAGAAAAAACTTTTTTTTGAATCGATACCAAAAATACGGTGGTCAGTACCCCGATCCGGTGATTCGTCTTTTTCAAAGAGGCAAAGCCGAGTTACCGGCCAAGGATGTCCACGAGCAAATGGTCGTCCGTGGAGTTACCGGCTGGTTGGTATCGGACCTGGATCATTACGCCACCCCGACCTTCTCGCGATATTTACTCCGGGAAAATCGTTATTCAAGCTTGAAGGCTACTCAAATGAAAGCCGCCGGAGTCAAAATCACAGTCTTTAATACCTTAAATTATTTATTTTTCAAACCTTTTGGCACCTTCTTTAGTCTCTACTTCCGTTACCGCGGTTTCCTGGATGGTTTTCCCGGTTTTGTTTTTTCACTCTACTCCGGTCTGCATCATGCTTTTTCCTATATGAAGCTCTGGGAATTATATAAAGATGAAGAATATGCCCACCGTTAAAATCTATATCGCCGGCAGCGATCACTCTTCAGGTAGGGGAGTGGGCATCTATGCCGACCACTTAATTCAGTCTTTGGGCAAACTCTCTGACATCATATTGACAGATAAAGATCCGGATATTATTCACTACCCCTTTTTTGATCTTTTCTATCCAACTCTTCCACTAAAGAAAGAAAAACCAACCATAGTCACCATCCACGATCTTACTCCACTGGTGATGTCCGACCGCTACCCGAAAGGAATTAGGGGAACTATCAATCTACTTCGACAGTGGTACTCACTGCGCTCTGTCTCCGCCATAATTACCGACTCCGAAAGCTCCAAGAGAGATATCGAAAAATATTTTCGCGTTTCCCCTGAAAAAATATTTGTTACCCCACTTGCCGTGGATGACGATTACAAGAAGTTGCCTTCAGCTTCAAAGCTGGCCGATGTTAAAGCAAAATATCACCTACCGGACAAGTTTGTTCTTACTTTGGCGGCTGGACCAAACCCCAACAAGAATCTACCTTCACTGGCAGAAGTGACCGATCGGCTGGGAATCCCGCTGGTGATCGTTGGCAAAGGAATGCTCAAAGAAGTGGTCAAGCCGGTACACCCGGAGCTCATCGATCTAGTCCGTCTGCAGGTCTACAACCATGTGCTCTATCCAGGGTTTGTCAGCAACGAAGATTTCAGTGCAATGTTTCACCTGACCTCCCTCTATGCCCAACCTTCCTATTACGAAGGCTTTGGTTTACCGCTACTGGAGGCCATGACCTCCGGTTGTCTCATTGCTAGCTCCAAAACTTCCAGTTTGCCGGAGATATATCATGATGAAGCTATCACTTTTAATCCTCGGAAACTAAAATCTATGGAAAAAGCGATTAAAAAAGCCTTGAGTCTTTCCCCGTCAGCCAAAGCCAAACAAATTTCTCTGGCCAAAGATAAAGCCAAGACGTTTTCTTGGTCCAAAACCGCCAAGCTTACCCTCGATATCTACCAAAAATGTCTAGCCTCCGAAGTTTAACTAATTCATAAAATGCCGACTTTAACGGAGATTGTGAACCATATTGTCGATAAGGGAAATGAAATGGTTACCGGTTCATTTCCTCACGAACATTTTGTTCTCGACTTTGTGGCGATCTTCACCAAAGACGAAAATGAAAAAAATAGTCTGGAACATGAAATTAATAATTTGGGCAGCATTGTTCATACTACCTCTACCGGTAATATTTACCGGCTAACATCACCACTCGAAACATCGGCAGGTAAAGTATTCTTAATTCAACTTCGCAACCCTGATAGTACTAGACCTCAAAGAGGGGAGCCGGATTTTAGGGTTAAGGATTATGAACAGTTCAAGCATAAATACGGTCAGCTCCCTGGCATGAGGTTAATCGAAAGACCAGAATATGAAATGTTGGAACTGCGAGATCCCCAGTCAGATGTCTTAGTTTATTTTCCGAACAAGCCACTAGGTCTAGAGTTGGGAGTTGATGGCCAATGACGATCTTACAACTTTTTTACTAGCGCAAAATATTCCATGAAAATTTGATAAGTGACGGTATCTCTTGGCGCGTTTGGGTCAGTCAAAAACCGGAAGGCTAGATTCTTATACTGCCTAACAGCCTTGGAAGATAAAAAAGATGATAAGCGCTTTGAGGTTAGTTCAATGAAATATTTCACTTCTGTTTCCAAAATTAGCTTCTCGATGCTCACACGATCTTCCTCTTCGCGCCCATCTCTAATTGCATCAATACCATATCTTCCCATCTCCATAAGCAGTCGATCTTTATACTCAAAGTGCTTGTTAAAACTTGGCCATCCGAGAACAACTTCTACGCTTGGGAAGGACCCTTTGTTATCCCTAACTTCTAAATAGATATGTTCCATCTTTCCCTGGCCACCAATTTTCCCACTTAGATACCGAAAAAGTTTGGCTCTTTCCGACCCCGAGTTTCTTTCGGCCTCAATTTTCCATCCCTCCCAAATATCTGCATGATAGATATCATTTCGCCCATCGTCGTTGTAGTAACTCCGACTCGGGTGGAATTCCAGATCTGGTCTGATAATCATTAGAGGAGTGCGGTCTTCACCAGAGGGGTTCCCTACAATCAGTGCCCTAAATTCTACAACGTCACGACTGGTCTGATATGTATTTATCATATACTGTAGGTCCACATTGAAGAACTGAACCGCCAGACGAGCCGCCTCTTCATCTGAAATAATTTCAGTCAATGCTTCACGTTCGTCGCCAGACTGATTTAACCGAACTGTAAAAGGTGGGTCTTGAACAACCTGGTCTTCAGCCATATCGCTCCCGTCGTCCCAACTCGGAGACATATCATCATATGAAAGGGCATTGTAGCGTAGTGTTTGCTCTTCAGGCATTTGAAAGGATGGCCGATCACTATTGGGACCTCTTTGTGAAAAATCAAGCAGAAAATTTCTGATTGTTTGTGTGAATTCGGGAGTAAAAATGGCTTTGTCTAAGAGAAGGTCGTGTATGTATCCTATTTCCCTCGGGTCCAAATACACAATTGTCCTTATTAAGTCATACAAACATTTCTTGTTTGGTGTTGAAAGGCAGAGTATGAGTCACCTGAGCTCTCAACTTGCTGTGAAAGAAGTCTCACCCCTTCTTTGAGGTTCAATACAGTTTTGTCTTCAGGTACATCTTTCGATATCCTTGAAAATTTGAGCATAATTCCTAGAACCTCAGATCTTGTACTTCTTTCATCGACTCCTGCAATTTGTGGAAGAGCGATTAAGCGTGCAAGTAAACTCATGTCTTCAATTAATAACTCGTCATTAAAAACTCCGAATATACGCAGTACTTTCATCGTCTGTGTCTCTCTGGCGATATTGTCAACCAACCAAACCTTCCACTCATTCGTTCCAAACTTTTCAATTAGTTGTTTCCTGATGTAGTCTTGGCTTTTTGAGTCGTAGAAACCAGTTTCTTTTATTTTCTCTATCCAACTTAGTTCCTGTGAACCAGGGCTCGACAGGTCAACGTTCTCAACTTCTGGCAGAACATCTAACATATTTCGTCAATTACATCATAATCTTAACTTTGATACAAGTCATTGAGGGGTGCAACTAATGCTCTTTGAACTTAGATTAAGTATTTGTATATAATCATCCTTACCCATGTCCATCAAAGAGATATTCAAGCTTGTTTTGAGTTGGCGCATTCTTCTGATTCTCATCGCTCTCCCGGCCATGTTTCTCTTGCCCCCTCGTACCCGTTTCACCAATCTCACCGAGAAGCCCTCACTCGGTAACGTTTTTTCCATGTGGTCCAATTTCGATGGACTCCATTATCTAGATTTGGCTCAGTATGGTTACGGTTATCAGCACAAGACGGATATGGACTATGCTTTTTTCCCCGTCTATCCCTGGACCATAGGCACCTTCAATTTCTTGGGAAATTACCTGGCTTCGGGGCTCCTTCTCTCACATGTGTATCTTATTCTGGCTCTTTACTTCCTCTATCGGCTCACTGCACTGGATTTCACTAAGAAGGTCTCCCGCCTTACCATCATGTTGACGCTCTTATTTCCTACCGCGTTCTTTTTTGGCTCGGTCTATACCGAGTCTTTGTTTCTCTTGCTGACTGTCCTAACCTTTTATCTGATCCGCCGCCAACATTTATTCCTGGCTTGCCTTTTGGCTGCCGTTGCTTCCGCCACCAGAATCACCGGAGTTTTTCTTTGGCCGGCTATTATCTACGAATACTGGCTCATGTACGGGAGAGATCTTCGCCGGTCACTCAATCTTTCGGCTTTCTGGCTACTGCTTCCACCTCTTGGAGTTTTCTCCTTCATGCGTTTTCAATATCTTCAGACCGGGGATCCCTTATTCTTTTTTCACATCCAGTCAGTTTTTGGTGGCCGGACGATAGACAAACTTATCCTACTTCACCAAGTCTTTTTCCGTTACTTCAAAATGTTAGTTTTTACTGACTGGGACCCACTTTATTTTACAGTTGTTCTCGAAGCACTTTCGGCAATTCTGATTGTATCGGTTCTTATCTTCTTCTTCAAAAAAATCCGCTTTTCTTACTGGTTGTTTGTTCTCTTATCCTTCTTACTACCCACTTTTTCGGGCACCTTTATGAGCATGCCCCGCTTCGCCTTGGTTCTCTTTCCGATATTTATGGTTCTAGCTTATTGGCTAGAGAAACAACATCCCTTTATCCAGTATGTTTTCTACACGATTTGTATCTTGATGTCCATTCTCTCGGTGATCTTTTTCACCCGCGGCTACTTCATCGCCTGATCTTTTTCAAGGACCACTACTTGGAAATTTTCCTGGCAGTTATATCTTTTGATCTCTTTAGCCTTTCCAAACAAAGTTAGTTCGTTATATGACGTTTTTCCGAGTTCAAAAGTACTATTGTCGAGCACTACCGCCATCAGCGAAGCGCTACTCGGTTCGTTTTCGATATATTTCACTTGACAGCCGGCTTGCTTCATCATTACCCGATGCTCCGGCCCATTGTGATATGGGTGAAATCCGGCTTGCACACTCTCAAATATGGGTTCCTTGATTTCCTTGCAAACAGTGTCAAAACATTGAGTCATTTGCTCATATGTTCTAATGGCCGGTTTGAAATACGCTGATAGTCTTGACGGAGTCAGGTAAAAAGACGACAAGACTAGCAGCACTAGTATTTTCGGCCATCTGGGTAAGGAGGCAATACAGAGAAAAAGGAGAGTAGTAAACCCAAAAATATAATGTGAGTGGATTGTCAGGGGTACGATAAAAGTAATTAACACCGTCAGAAATAATAGTTTTGAGAAAAAGTTTAACTCTGGATTTTCTTTTTTTCGTCCATACCATAGCAAGATAGCCGCCAGAATCAGTATTGCTCCTATCAGCAGTTCTCTATTAATTGCTAAACCGTAACCAAATAGGCTGCTAAACTTTGCCGTCATAGAAATATTTTCGGCCTGTTGCGGTGTCACCCCTCTGGTAAACAAGCTAGAAGTGAGCAGAAACTGGTGTTTCAGTTCAAACGCAATCGTCGGTAAATTCACCACTATCAATGCCAACATCTCAGCCAAAACTGTTTTTAGTCTGTTTGTTTTCCAAAATAAGACCAAAAAAATAAAGATACCGATAAAGGCCGGAGCCATAGAATAAGAAAAAGATATCGCTATGGCGAGAGTCGCAACAAAAACGATCATCAGTTTCTGAGAAAACTTCTGGGTTAACAGATAAAAACTGATTAAGGCTGTGGCCAGTAGGGGAGTGGTAAAAGAAGGGTTCCAGACAAATCTACTTTGGATAATATACTGCGGACTGATCGTGACAAGCAGAAAAAATCCCAGTAACGCCATTTGCATTTTTTTGTTTCCGCGTAAAAACCACAGTCCTCCGAGGAAAAACGAAATATAGATAAATGCATTTGTATATAAGAGAGCCATCGGTGAACCATTAAATAGTAGAAACCCCGGCATCAGCAGATAGAAATAAATAGCGCTTTGATTTATCGGTAGTGAGCTGGTCTGAGGTCCCAGTAGTGGTGGTTTCCCTGTCTCCATCCAGTCTTGCAGTACCAAAAGGTCTCTTCCCATATCATTGAAGTAAAACAGAGAGGTACCAATATTATTAAATCTCAGCCACCAGAAAAGCCCAACCAAGAACACCGCTACTATCCACACCCAATAATTTTTCCATGCCTTCATGCATTAATAATAGCGTAAACTATATTAGCCATGAAGCGAATTTTTCGTGCTATTTCTACACCTACTGCCCGGTCCACCGCCTTTTTCTACTTTGGTAGCTTTGGTCTTAATGTCTTTCGCTATTTCTTTCACCTCATCCTCCTGCGCTTCCTGGCACCGGCAGAGTATGGTGAATTTTTATCCTATCTATCCCTTACCTATCTTCTGGGTATTCCCACCGGCACCATCGCCACTGTCATCACCAAATATGTCGCCGAGTTCAAAGGAAAAGGGGACAAAACTTCCATCAATCTCTTCTTCCATTATCTCATTCGTACCGTCACCCCCATTGCCTCCTTCCTCGGACTTGCTTTGATTTTCCTTTCCGGACCTCTATCTCACGTTTTCAAAGCCCACTCTCTGGCCCTTATCGTGTTGGGTATCAGTGTCTTTATCTCTCTCTACCAAACCATTATCTCTTCCTATCTGATAGCTTTTCAAAAATTTACCTTTCAAACCGTTCTCGGTTTGGTCAGCACCTTTCTGACCATTCTATTTTCAATCGGCCTTATCAGCCTTGGCTTTGGCGCTACCGGCGCAGTTATCGGTCAGCTTCTGGGTAGTGTAGTAACCTCTCTTATTATTTTCCTCGATCTGCGACCCTCATTTTATCCGAAGGTCGTCACCAAGAAGCCTCCCCATTTTTCTTTGGGGGGTTTTATGGGATACAGCTTTATTTTTGCTCTCGGTACCATGTCACTGATGTCCACGGATATTCTTATGGTGCGAGCCTTGTTCAACCCTCATCTATCTGGTATTTATTCATCACTATCTATCCTTGGTCGTATGATTCTCTACGGTTTGACCCCTCTCATTTCTCTGGTGTTGCCGATCGCCTCCCATCGTCAGGCCATCTCCGGTACCGCCAAGAATATCTTGATCAAGTTGGGTTCCGTCACGGTGCTTTTTGGACTGATCGGTGCAGGTATTTTTAGCATGTTCCCTACGCTGATCATCAGAATTCTTTCTGGTGTCGCCTATTTGGAGGCAGCACCCTTTCTTTCGGTCTTCGCCTTCACCATGGTCTTTTTTGCCCTCAGTCAGTTCATACTTTCTTATCAAATGGCTATCAGCCGTCCTCGGGCAACCCTTCTACTATTGGCGGCGACCCTTACCCAGCCGGTCTTGTTTTACATATTCCGAGGTTCATTCTCTCTCGTCATCTGGTCAAACTTTACTGTCCACCTACTCTTGCTCTCCTCTCTTTTATTCTTCCTCTTCTCCCGCGTCAATAACCACTAGCTAGTAACCAACATCTCTCCGTCATATAATCTCCTCATGCCCAAAGTGGCCAAAAAGAAAAATAAAACATCTGGTTCGGTAAACCACTCATTGCTTTCGGTGATTGTGCCGGCATACAACTGTAAGACTATCCGTAATGATCTCTCCACCATCAAACTTTATCTCGACCTTCTCAATCGACCTTATGAACTTATTTGCGTCGTTGACGGTCTAAAAAACAGTAAAGACAGAACAGCCGAACTGGCCAAGTCTTTTAGGGCTAAAGGTAGCAGGGTTTATTTTTACAAGGAAAACAAAGGTAAGGGTTATGCTGTGCGTTACGGCATGGCGCGCGCCAAAGGGGGGATCATTGCTTTTATCGACGCCGGTAGTGATCTTCACGCTAGAGGTATCGGTTTGGCTCTCGAACATATGAGGTGGTACGATGCAGACATTATTATTGGCAGCAAACGCCACCACGCCAGCAAGGTAGACTATCCCTGGCAAAGGAAGCTACTCTCATACGTTGTCCAGAAAGCCACAAAGTTTGTTTTTGGCCTTAATGTTTCAGATACTCAGACAGGACTCAAGGTTTTCCACAGAGACGTACTGGTGGAAGTCCTTCCTCGCCTCATCGTCAAGCGCTGGGCTTTTGACTTGGAGATTCTCACTGTTGCCAACCGTCTGGGTTTCAAGCGAATTTACGAGTCACCGGTCGAAATCACTCACAACTTTTCCAGCAATGTAGGTTTGTCATCGATTCAAAACTTTTTTATGGACTATCTGGCCATTTTCTACCGTACCTACATCCTTCGTTACTATGATGATGGAGGCTCGGATCACTGGGAGCATGACCCCAATCTCAAGCTCCGCTACCGTTAACTTACTCTATGAAACCACTTGTCTCCATCATCGTCATCGACTACAAAAAGAAAAATCCCTATCTGGTCGAATGTCTGGAAGCCATCGGGAAGCAAACCTACAAAAACTTCGAAATCATTTTGGTCTGCGACTTCCGTGTAGACCTAGATTATCCCAAACTTCGCCAGAAGTCATATGGACATTATGTGGGTCCGGCCGAGAAAAGGGATGCCGGAGCCAAGATGGCCAAAGGGGAGATTCTGGCTTTTATTGACGACGACGCTTTCCCCAGCAAGGACTGGTTAGCCAGTCTCGTGCCCCATTTTCAAAAAACCAAGATCACTGGTGTCGGTGGGCCGGGTGTCACTCCGCCTGGAGTCAGCTGGCAGGAAGCAGCTTCCGGCTGGGCATCCGCGTCTCCGGTCGGCGCCGGTCCGTATGCCTATAGATTTCTTCCGGGCAAGAAACAATATGTTGATGATTATCCTTCCATGAATTTGGCAGTTCGTAAAATAGACTTTATGAAAGTTGGTGGTTATGATTCAAACTTCTGGCCCGGGGAGGATACCAAGCTATGCTTGGATCTAACCCACAAACTCCACAAAAAGATTATCTACGAACCGAAGGCGATTGTTTTTCATCACCGCCGCCCCATCTTTTTCCCACACCTTCGACAAAACGGCAACTTTGGCCTTCATCGTGGTTTTTTTGCCCGTATTCTTCCGGAAACTTCTCTTAGACCTATCTACTTCCTCCCCTCAGCCATTTTGATTGGTTTTATCTACCTTATTCTATCAACCCTCTTTCTCTTCATGGCAAGGGATCCCTCCCCGTCATTGCGAGGAGGCATGACCGACGTGGCAATCTCACTCCACCAGATACGCACATTTGGCATCTACTCTTTCGCTGCATATTTCTTTGTTCTACTCCTCAACTCCCTCTGGGTCTACATCGTCATTGCGAGGAGTGAAGCGACGCGGCCCGCTGGTACCCGAAGGGGTAAACCTCACTCCACCAACGCCATCTTTCAATCTCTTCTTTCCATCCCCGTCATCTTCATCACTCACCTCTGGTATGGGGCGCGTTTCCTCCAAGGACTCCTGTTTACTGGTAAACTAATACAATAATGGTCCAAGTTAACAACACCGAAGACAAAAGTGAAGCAGTCCGCCAGGACGGCTACACCATTACGGTCGATCTAGACAAATGTATTTCGGCTGGCCCATGCTCCATTGTTGCTCCTCTCACTTTTTATCTGAGAGACTCAGACGGCAAGGCTCTCATCCTCGACCCAGACGGGGACTCACTGGAAAAAGTCAAAGAAGCTGCCCGATCTTGCCCCATTCTTGCTATATTTATTAAAGACAAAAACGGAAAGCAAATCTTTCCATAAACAAACCATGTTAAAAAAATCCAAAGTTATAAAAAAGAATCTGAAATCCAACAACCCTCTCCGTTTAGTTGTCGGTTATCCACCCATGCCTTCCGACAAAGGCGTCATGCTTCTGTCACAGAACCGCCAGTTCCAGTACTTCAACGCCAAGACCTATATCTACCCTATGGTTCCGGCCTATGCTGCGTCCAATGCCGCCGCCCATGGCTACAAGGTCAAATGGATGGATGGTATAGCCGAGGAGCAGACCTTTGAAGAGTGGTTGAAAGAACTAAAACAATTCAAACCTGATGTTCTGATGGTAGAAACGAAGTCGCCGATCGTCAAGAAGCACTGGGCTTTAACCAAGATTCTGAAGAAAGAACTCCCCAAACTTCTCTTAGTCTGGGTAGGGGACCACGTCACCTTTGCCCCGGAAGAAATGATGGATCACAGCAAAGTTGATTACCTCATTACCGGCGGTGACTATGACTTCGTCATTGTGAACCTTCTCGACCACATTTCCAAAGGCACCACCCTTGAAGCTGGTGTTTGGTGGCGTATGGGTGACAAAAGAATCAATCAAAAACCTCTGGAAACCATTAAGAGAAAGGGCAAGGCAGTCTACGCCAACTCGGGTAAGCCCAGTATTGCTCACGATCTAAACGAACTTCCTTTTGTCGACCGCGACCTTACCAAGTGGGAGCTTTACTCTGTTTACAATGGCAACTACAAATACACCCCGGCGACATACATGTACTCAGGTCGAGATTGTTGGTGGAACCGCTGTACTTTCTGTGTCTGGGATCACACTATCAACCCGGTTGGCTCGTACCGAAGGTTTACCCCGCAAAGGTTGTTTGATGAAGTCAAATATGTAGTAGACAAGTATCACGTCAAAGAAATCTTTGACGACGCCGGTACTTTTATGATCGGTAAACCACTAATGGACTTTTGTAATATGATGATTGAGTCCGGCTATAGTAAGAAAGTGGTCTACGGCTGCAACATGCGTCTCAATGCCCTTAAGCAAGAGCATTATGACTTGATGGGCAAAGCCAACTTCCGCTTCATTCTCTATGGCATGGAATCGGCCAACCAATATACTCTTGATCACCTGGATAAGGGTTTGAAGGTCGAGCAGATAGAAGAAGGTGTCCGCATGGCCAAGAAGGGTGGTCTAGATCCTCACCTTACCATTATGATGGGCTATCCATGGGAAACCTACAAGGATGCAAGAAACACCGTCGACCTGGCCAAGAAGTGCTTTGAAAAGGGTTACGTCGATACACTTCAAGCCACAGTGGTGATTCCCTATCCCGGAACCCCACTTTGGAAAGAGTGCAAAAAGGAAGGCTGGCTCCTCTCGGAAGATTACGATGACTACGATATGCGCAAGCCGGTGATGAAATCAACCTTGACCGAGAAACAGGTATTGGAACTGACTCAAGATCTTTATAAATCTTTCCTCAGTCCCAAGTTTATGATCAGAAAGGTCACCGAGATCCGACATCTCGATGACATAAAGTTCCTCTTCATGGCCGGCTGGCGCTTCCTCGGCCACATGATGGACTTCTCTCCCAAACAGCTAAATCCAGAGACAGTGAGGTAAAATCATTCTCACAATGTCACCTCATTCGTTTTTATTCAAACTGTGGTTCTTCCCATTCAGCCTAATTAATATGTGGCGTGATTGGTCAAATCGAAATGTCAATCGCAATTTTATTGGCTCAAAACTTAAAATCTCTGGAAAAAACATCTGGAAAAAGGGGCCAGATCTCCCAACATACCGATACGAATTTGGATCAGCCCTGGTTGGTGACAATTTTTACATTATTGGAGGTGTTACTGCGCCAACGGTCTATACAGTGACAAAGCGTGTAGACAGGTACGACATCAAGAGCAAAGAGTGGTCAAGGGTTTCGAACCATCCTTATATAATCCACCATCCAGGCGTGACAAGTGATCAAAACTTTGTTTACGTTATAGGTGGCAACGGTTTACGGATAAGTTCGTACTCTATTGCACATAAATATAATCCAGAAACAGATAGATGGCAAAGACTCGCGGACATGCCCACCAAGCGCTGCGCTCTAGGACTAGCTTATCTAGATGGGAAGATTTACGCTGTTGGTGGTGCAGACAACAAACGGCCACTTTCGGCTTTTGAAGAATACGATGTTGAAAAAAATCAATGGAAAAATCTACCTGACATGCCTACTGCTCGGGAGCATCTTTTTTCCGTGACGATACAGAGGTTTGTTTATGTTCTTGGTGGCTATCAGAATGATCGCTTTCACAATGTAAATACGTTCGAAAGATATAGTATAGGCAGAAAAGTCTGGGAAAAACTAGCTCCACTTCCAGCTAAGATCAGCGGTTTCAGTGCTTGTATTTATGGCAAAAGTATCTTCGCCTTCGGTGGTGAACAGGGTTGGGCAACGTCAGATGAAATCTACGAATACAAATTAAAAGAAAAAAAGTGGTTTAGAAGAGGAAACATGCCAGCTGCCCGGTATGCCGGAGCTGTCATTTCGGCTGAAGACGGAATTCATATTGTCGGGGGGAATCCACTTATGATGTCCGGAAAATTCAGCAATGACCATGACATCTTAATTCCCCAATGAAGTTTCTGGTCTTTGCCAACACTTATACTTTAATCAGCGGTGGCGACGTTATTTTTGCCGAAATGAGCAAGTTTTGGGGTAGCCTTGGACACGAAGTTACAATTGTTACCAACGAAAAAGGAAAAGCTTTTTGTGAGTCTAGAGGCCTAAAAAGAGTTAAGATCATGGTCTGGCCAGCTTCGGATTCTGATAAATTTGGTTTGATAATCTCTGAACTCTACAAGACACTCACTTCCGTTCTCCGCTCTATTTTTAAAAAACCAGAAAAAGTAGAAATTATCTTCGCCTCATCCTTTTTTTGGCCGGACATTTTTGCCGGCGTTATCTCCAAACTTAAACACCCCCATGCCAAACTCGTGGTCGGGATCTATCTCTTGTTCCCAAATCCTTTTGGTAACGTTCGTTATGATGGAGGGTTCACAAAAGCCGTACTACTTTCAATTTCTCAGTCGGTCAGTCTGTTTTTAGTCGATCGTTTTGCTGACATTGTCCTTACTGCATCCAGACATAAAAAAGAATTACTTCACAACAGTCGGCAACTCCACAAGCACACTGTTGTTTCTATCAGAGGAGGGATAGACTTGAAAAGCATCTCCAGAGTCAAAAGACAACCTAAAAAATATGACTGTGTTTACTTTGGCCGCTTCCATTCTCAAAAGGGGCTCTTCGACTTGCTGGATGTTTGGAGAGACGTCCTTGAAAGTAAACCAGAAAGCAAGTTGTTGCTTGCTGGCGGTGGGCCTTTGGAAAATGAAATTAGAGAGAAAGCTGATAGGCTCAAGATCCTAGATTCAATCACCTTCAGTGGCTTAGTTTCAGGATCAAAAAAATATCGCCTTTTGAAATCAGCCAAGATTTTCATTTCCGCATCAAGGTTTGACACTGGCAATCTCGCTCTAGATGAAGTACTTGCATGTGGTACCCCTGGAGTAGTTTTTGATCTCCCACATCTTCACTATGAGGAGGGTGTTATCAAGGTACCAGTTGGGGACAATAAAAAGATGGCTGAACGTGTCGTAGAGCTATTAAACGATCCTTCAAGAAGGGAAAATCTCGGAAATAAGGGTCGGGGTTTCATCAGGCAGTTTGAGTGGGGCAAGGTGTCCGCCAAAGTCCTATCATTGTTTGGGTCGTGACTGGTAGAATATTGTTTATGCGCCCAGTAATAATCGTTTCCGGTGCCTCCTCATCACTTGGAGTCATTCTATGTCAAGAATTGGTGGAAAATGGGTACAAAGTTTATGCTGGATACCATTTTAATCGGGCGAAAATTCTAAGAAATCAATATATAGTGCCAATCAAGCTCGACATCACCAGCTCTGATTCATGCAAAAAGGCCATCTCTAAGACAATATCCAAAGAAAAGTCATTTTTTGCTCTCATAAATCTGGTAGCTATCAGCCCATCTGGAGAAACTCTAGATTTCTCGGTCAGTGATTTTCAAAAAATTCTAGACGTCAATGTAGTTGGATCCTTCAGACTAATTCACGAAGTTTTGCCAAAGTTGCCCAAGAACGGCAGAATTATAAATATCGGGTCTCTCAGTGGTCTGATCAGTTTTCCCAAATTCAGTCTCTACTCAGCCTCAAAATTTGCTTTAAGAGCCATGAGTTTGAGTTTATATTACGAATGGTTGCCGAAAAGAAGATACGTTATCCACATCGCCCCAGGAGCAATTACCAAGTTTCCTGTTTCACCTCCTCCACCGGGTTCAGCAAGAGATAGAATTCCAGCACTAAAATGGATACTCCCACTGGTCACACCTCAAAAAGTGAGTCAGAAAATTATTGCCTGCTTAAAAGACCCCAATCCCCCAGCTGAAATCTTGATTGGGATTGATACTTTGATACTGACTGTCATAAAGCGGTTTTCGCCAGAAATTTTATGGAATAGTATCCAAAACTTTGTATGGAAAAAACAGCAATAAACAAAAACCCCAGCGTGTCAGTTGTCATTGCCACTTATAACTCAGGTAAGACTCTGGGAAAGTGTCTGTCTCGAGTGAGATCACAGAACTATCCCCAATCTAAGATTGAAATTCTTCTGGGTGATGGTGGATCCACCGATAATACTTTTGAGATTGCTAAAAAATACAAGGCAAGAATAATTAAAATTCCTGCCAATAAGCAAAACGCAGAATATAACCGTGGAACCGCTTTTAATAAAGCCAAAAACGATCTCGTGTTGATTCTTGATCATGACAACTTTATGACAACCAAAAATTACTTGAGAGAGTTAGTTCTGCCTCTGGTAGAAAATCCTGAAATTGTTGCCTCAGAAAGTTGTTACTATCATTACAGTAAGAAGTATTCATTACTTGACAGATACTATGCTCTTTTTGGCACTATTGAGCCTGTCCCTTTTTATTTTGGGAAGGCTGACAAATTGATGTGGACATCAAAAAAATGGAACCTGCATGGTAAGTCAACAGATTGTGGTAAATACTACCTGGTGGAATTTGAGGATAATCCAAAGATTTTCCCGACCATAGGCACAAATGGGTGTCTGATGCGTAGAAAGTTAGTCGTCAGAAACGCTGATGTAAGACCTGACCATCACTTCCCAATCGATGTTATGGTTGATGTGGTTAAATCTGGTCATAATAAATTTGCTTTTGTTAAGAATTCTTTGATTCATCTCACTGGCACTAGGGGAGTGTTGACTTTCTTAAAGAGGCGGGTCATGTTCGTCGAGAAATATCATTTTGCTGACGGCCCTCAAAGAAGGTACAGCGTTTATATGCCTGGAGACCAGTGGAATTTAGTTAAATTTATTTTCTACAGCCTAACCTTCATAAAACCCACTTACGACGCCTTGGTGGGATACATAAAAATTCCTGATCCTGCTTGGTTTGTTCATCCTCTTATGTGTTTTGGAATTACCTTCTCCTACGGGTGGGGAACAATAAAAAGTATATTTAAATACAAGCGATTATTTACCAATAATAATTTATGAACATAGAAAGATATGCGCAAGTTGCCCCTCAGGCTTACACTGGTGAAATCCCCGGATTGTTGCGAAACCTGTTGTTGTCCAATCATTTTCCAACCATTCTTGACTGTGGTTGCGGCGACGGCTCTCTAGTGCACGCGATTCTTAAAACAGGCCTGGTTAAGAGCTCAACCATCTTCGCCATCGACCTATCCAAAAGTAGGATCAATCTAATCAAAAAAATCTCTTCGAAAATTAAAGCTGCTGTTGATAGTGCTGAAACGCTCAAAACTATCAAGTCAAACTCAATAGATCTCTTGGTTACTACTCAGGTTATAGAACATGTAGACGACAAAAAAATGACAGCCGCCATGAAGAGAGTTGTCAAAAAAGGTGGAGTAGTTTACTTGTCCACTGTTTATAAAAAATGGTATGGGTGGTATTTTTACAAAAATGATATTGGTTGGGTGATTGACCCGACGCATTTGAGAGAATACTCAAGTGATTTCCAGTTAATAAACATTTTAAATAAGGATTTTACGGTCATGGTCAACCAAAAGACGCTTCAATGGTTTCCTGTCGTCGACTTTTTCAGTAAAAGAGTCAAACTAGGTGGGAAGAGAAGAGATGGTGTTATTTGGAAAATCCTCAGATCTATCAGAATTCCTGTCTTTGGTTATTACAACTGGGAGATTGTGTTGGTGAAGAAATAAGTTTATCTTCTCAAGTTAATGTAATATGGACGGGGATTTGAGAAAAGAACATCAATAATGTCTGGTATGCTTTCCTTGTTTTCCGGCCACATTGATATTATATTTGGAAAGAGCGACATCACCTTTCTATCTTCTTCGGACCAATGCGAAAAACCATCATGTCCATAGTCTTTATCTCTTCCTCCACCTGCCATAATTACTGGCACATTTTCCCGATTAATATAGTTTCTAATTGTCTCGAACGGTCTATATAAGAGAAATGGTGTGATTGAATAAGTTACAGGCACCATTCCTTGATATGCCAAACCAATCGAGACACCCATCATCGCCTGTTCTGCCGCTCCAACATTTACGAACCTTTCGGGAAAATCTCTTTTTATTTTATCAAACATGCCAAATCCTAAGTCTCCAGTCACCAACCAGATTTTATTATTATCCGTCATTTTCCGATGCAGTTCATAAGCAAACCAGCCACGCATACTCTCGTGTCTATCTTTAGGTGTTAATCTTTCGACCATATGTCAAGAGCTTGTTTATAATCTGCCTCTGTCATCTTGTGATAATGTGCCGACAGGCCATTTAAAAAAGGCAATTGATCAACTTTTGTCCTGGCGAATACGACTAGGGGAATTTCGGTATCTAGGGTTAAACCTTCAATAAGACTATCAATATTGTGTCCGTCAACATCTGCCACGTCACAGCCAAAGGCATGAAATTTCGGTATTAGTTTTTCCGAGTCAATCTCATCGTAGCCGGCGTAGCCATTTGCATTTACGGCAATTTTTAGGTTCTTGAGTTTATATCTCGATGCAATGGAAACGGCTTCCCAGATACTACCTTCCGCACACTCACCGTCAGAGATACAACAGTAGATATTTTTCGATCGATCCGCCAGTGCAATTCCGACGGCTACGGGTAAACCCTGTCCCAAACTGCCAGTGGACATTTCAATATCAAGCTTGGGATTCCTTTCAGGGTGAATGCCAAGCTCAGCAATTTTCGGATCGGAAAGGTACCCCATATTTTCGAGGACGACATAGAGGGCACATGCTGCATGGCCGTTACTTAGAATGAACTTCTCACCCCTTTTTTTAATCCTATAGATCGCATCAATTATGTCTACGGAAGATAGTGCCGACCCTAGATGGGTAGCATCTGCCTCACGCGTAAGCTCGATGATTCTTCTTCTATGGTTTATTTGTTCTTTTTGCATCTATTACGCTTTTTATTCCTTTTTGAAGATTGGTGTTGACTTTCCACCCAAGCGCCCTTAGTTTATCATTATTGGCTACCCAGCTGGTAACCGTGTCAAAACTCCTAATGTTACCCGTTTCTTCAATGTTAATTGTTATACCACAAAGTTCCTGAACGAGAGAAACAATTTTCTCATTGGAATACTGTACTCCAGAACCAATATTTACGACCTCCCCAGACAACAGTTTTGCGTTTTCTGAGACACTTATCACGCCTTCAACAAAATCATCTATATATATCCAGTCATGAACCCCAGGAGCAAGCTTGAGCTTGTCTCCGGTTAAGCAACACCTGATCACGGTTGGCAAAAAGCGATGTTCCGCCTCATTGGGTCCATATACCGAAAACGGTCTGACTGTTACGGCAGGTAGTCCAAACTCAGACGCGTAAGCTCTGACCAAGTAGGTAGCCCCAACCTTCGTGGCCCCATATAAAGTTTTAGTCTCTGGCAGCATATCCTCCCGCATTGGTTTGTTTTTTGTCCCATATTCACTTGAGGATCCCATGTTCACAAAAGAGTCTATCTTGGTGGTTTTGACTGCCTCAAGGAGGTTAAAAGTGCCAAGCAAATTCGCTCCAAATATACCACCAGGCTCTTTTTGGTTATAGTGATTTCCATAAGCCGCCAGGTGATAGACAGAGCTGGGTTTAAATTTGTTGATTGTATTCTTAAGGGCATCGGGAAGGCTAAGCAATGCCCTGTCGAGCTTTAGCACCTGAACACCTCTAGCCTCAAGCGTTTCCGCTAGCCTTGAACCTATGAATCCATTCGCTCCAGTGATTACAGCTTTTTCTTTCATACTAGATTGATACAGTATTATAGAATAGAATATTGTCGAAAGGTACTAATATTAGAAGGTATTTGATATATGAATAAAACCATAAATAGTGAATGCTCAATATGCGGAGATACCGATAATTTTAGTATTTTTTATAGGAAAAATTTTAACTATAGGCGACACTTAACCACAAAGGTGTTTTCAGCTAGAAGAATGCCAGATAAAATTCACGGAACAATTGTCCGGTGTAATATCTGCGGTTTGGTCAGGTCGCTGGAAGTCATTGACAGAAAGAAACTCAATAAACTGTATGAAGACAGCCACTTTACCTATAATTCTATGACTGACAAGCTAAGTCAAACATACGGCCATATTCTCAAAGAGGCAGGAAAATTTGTTCCCTCCAAGGGTGCTTTTTTGGAAATTGGTTGCGGGAACGGCTTTATGCTTGAAGAGGCAAGAAAATTGGGCTATAAGGTCGTAAGGGGAATCGAGCCGAGCATTGACGCCATCGCAAATGCAGAAAAATCGGTAAAGAACCATATAGTTAATAGCATATTAGAAGCAGACACCTTCAATAAATTAAAGTTCGATCTAATCTGTGCTTTTCAGGTCTTTGACCATATCCCGGACCCAAACAATTTTTTGGCAATATGCAATAAATTACTAAAGCCAAAAGGCATATTATTATTAATGAACCATGACGTTAAGTCCGCTTCGGCAAAAGTATTGGGTGAGCGAAGTCCGATATTTGATATCGAACACACCTACTTATATGATCAGGATACGATAAAAATGATTTTAATTAAAAACGGATTCGGTATTAAGAAGGTATATTCTCCGAAAGCTTTGATGTCTCTCCGATACATAGCTCGACTACTCCCTTTTCCAAAGAAAATCAAGGAAATTATTTCAGGTTTAAAATTCCCACTTTTTGACACGACGGTTCAGTTTCATCCCGGCAATCTTAGTGCGATAGCGTTTAAAAAATAATATGAGAAAAACGGAGACTCTCACTGCTATTATTGCCTGCTACAGAGACGGGCAGGCCATTCCAGTGATGTACGAGAGGCTAAAAAAGACTTTTAAGAAGATTGGTGTCGGCTACGAAATAATATTCGTAAACGATGGCAGCCCTGACGATAGCAAACTGGTTTTAGATAAAATTACCAAGAAAGACGGGAACGTTGTCGCCATCACCCACAGTAGAAACTTCGGTTCACAAATGGCCTTTTCAAGCGGTATGAACATTGCCACAGGAGACGCTGTAATACTCCTTGATGGAGACCTACAAGACCCTCCGGAGATAATCTCTGATTTTTACAAAAAATGGAAAGAGGGCTTTGACGTTGTGTATGGAATTCGTGTTAAGAGAGAGGCATCAAATTTCATGCAAGTGGCATATAAGATGTTTTACCGTCTTTTCCAAAAACTTTCATATATTCATGTACCCCTCGATGCCGGAGATTTTTCGTTGATGGATAAGAAAGTCGTAAGAGCAATCAACACATTGCCGGAAAAGGATAGGTTCCTTAGAGGACTGCGCGCTTGGGTGGGTTTCAAACAAACCGGCATTCCCTATATCAGGCCGGAGAGACTCTTTGGTAAAACCACCAACAGCTTGCATAAAAACTTCGGATGGGCACGTAAGGGAATATTTTCCTTTTCTTATGTCCCGCTTGAATTGATTACTTATATTTCTTTGGCTGTTGCTCTGCTTTCGATGGTTGGAATTGTCATTGAAATTATACTTAAAATATTCTTTCCTGATACACCTAGAGGCGTGCCAATTACTCTGGTCACGATTCTGTTTCTGGGCAGCATGCAATTACTATTTATAAGTGTAATTGGCGAATATGTTGGAAAAATTTTCGAGGAGGTTAAGAATCGTCCTATGTACATTGTCAAAGATATTGTCAACAAACCAAAAAAATAGTCATGATAAGAAAAATTCTCCACAATTTAGCCGAAAACCCGATCCTATTTGAAATTTTTGAGAAAATCTTTGGGGCAGATGATGAAAAGATGAAGATATATAGGCAGGCGTTCCACAACGGGAACCGTTTACTTGATTTTGGATGCTCTACCGGAAACACCACAAAGGCTTTCTTGGATTTTGATTATTATGGCATAGACTTGGACGAAGGTTGTATAAAATATGCTCAAAACAGGTGGAAAAAACATTCCAACGTTAAATTTTTCGCCAAAGACATTTTTAAAAAGCCTTTCAAAAAAGAGTACTTTGATTATGTTCTGTTTGCCGGGACAGGCCACCACATCCCCGATGAGTTATTTGTTCCAATAGTAAAAGAGTTAGCGTATGTTTTGAAAAAGGGAGGTGAAATTTGGTTCTATGATATTCTAAAACCCAGTAAGTCCAGCCCTTTACTTGCTAAGGTGCTTGCATCTCTCGATAGGGGTCGATTTATCAGAACTGCCAAGCAATATGACCGTATCTTTTCCGGACTTAAGTTTATTAAAATAGCTGAGAGCAAAGTAATAAAAGTAACCAATACGTTGATCCCACAAGAAGATTACTGTTTCTACCGTCTAAAGAAAGTTTAGCCGCTACTCAATCTTGTATATTTTTACGATAGGCCCTAAGTTGTTTCTAGGAACAAACTCTTTTATCAGACTTACCCCCTCCACCATATCATCTAGAAGTTGTAAAAAGTACTCCCTTTCTCTCTTGACCATATAATACAAAAGTTCGTGTTGAGTGCCTTTTTGGACATCCTTTAAATTGGATGCAAAAGGAATGACATTGTCTATTAAGTAATAGTCCATCAAAAAAACCTTCCTGGGATCATCGTTTGTTAACGCCATACCATAGGTGTAACTATTGATTACAATATACTTGACACCTTCCTCTTTGAGATGATCTATAGGTTTAAAATTAAAATAAGCGTAAACATCTCTCATTGTCGCGTCTTTCTTTGCTCTTTCAACCGCCTTGTTGGGCATGTCGCTTGGCCAAACCGGTTCAGATTTTGAATCTATCATTTCAACAATCTCATAATTTGCAGCACCGGATTCCTGCCCCGACAGTTCTTGTTTGATCGCGCTTGGTAGTTGATAGTCATAATATTCCCTAGCCACACGGTTCCTTAACATTATTGGATAGGTACTGGGAAGAGAAACTGAATATGCCGGATAATCAACGGCAATCTTCGTGTCAGAAGGGATATTTTCTAATATCCACGCCCTTGCCTCCTGTCTTGTTTCGGGTAACTGCTTTTTTTTGTTTCCATTTAAAATCGCTGAGGCATTTGGTAAGATCACTGCAGATGCCAGGACAATTACCGATATAAATTTAAGATTGATATTTTTAAATAAATTTGACAGCTCCTTAGCCGCGAACATTAAAGATATTGGGATTAGCCCAACAAAAAGGTGCATCCATCTATATGCCCACTGATAAAAGAAAATGAAGTAAGTTAGGGATATAACTAAGTACAAGATATCCAGCTTACTTCTTCTGAAAACCGCCATAATTGTGGCATAAACCACCAGTAGTCCAATAATGTAATCACGCCTGACGAGCTCATAATAAAACCAATAAATAATACTTGGTATGTTATAGTGAAAAAATTGAGTCGAAGAAAAGGCCACCTTACCCGCACCTGAACCTTGTAGGAAAAAGTGAAGTGATTCATCAAATCGAAAGAACCAGTTTAGATTGCCCAGCACTCCAATACCAAAAGCGAATACGGAATAAGTAATCCAATTCAATAAGACATTCTTTTTACTCTTTTGCCTGGAAACAAAATCCATTAAAAAGAGTAAAAAGACCGCCGGAAATAATAGCACTGTTGTTTGGTGCGACGCCACAGCAAATCCCATTGCAATCCCTCCAATTGCATATGTTTTGCGGTTCGGGTTGACACAAATCAAACTAATTCCCAAAAAAGCTATCAAAGACGATAGTGCTGACAAAGTCTGATGAACGGCGTACTGGGATTCAAAGACAAGTTGCCATTCCAGAGCCACGAACAACGCGGCAATTAAACCTGTTATTTTAGACTTTGCTATAGAATTACCCCACAAGTACCCTATCAAGATAGTCAGGCTACCCAAAATTGTAGTGACTATGCGTGAAATGAAAACTACAGTAGATGGATCCTGAAAAAATTTTACGGCAAAGTCCGTCGTATCTCTAAAATATCCTGCAAAAGTTCCAAAAATAAAATATACCCCAAAAGCTATCAATAAAAAGTATTTATGAAATAATGGATAGTTGATATCTACCGGGATTGGAGACATTCTCTGTCCCATCGACATCGAATCCAAAATAATTCTCGCCTCATCGGGGTGAAAAAGATCTGGGAGTCCAAATCCAATTCCGGAGATGCGGAAAAAGAAACCAAATAAGAATATCAGTATGAGAAGCACTTTAAGTCTGTTCACAACCGTTATTATAAATAAAAAAGTATCGTTAAACCTGTTTAAAAGACTGGAAACATTCTTATTGGCATTGGTTTATCATAAATAAAGTTGAAACCTTTCTATTTAGGCATACCAAAACTCATTTCGGGATCAATCTACTTGATAATCAGTATTATAGTAGTAATCATGCCGTGGTTCTGGATTCCAGAGGGTTTTGTCTATACTTCAGAAGAGCCAAATTTCATCAACTACGATATCAAGATCGACCGCGCCCTTACTATGTGGTCCAAAGACAATGGTTTTGGTGCTGCAGGCGATCCTTCAAATCAGTCGCTTTTGATACCAAACGCATTCTTCTACCATTATCTAAGAGAGCTTGGGTTAGATCGCTCACAAACACAACGGTTATTTATCTCTTTTATTTTTCTATCCATCACCTATAGCTTCTGGTTATTTTCCACCCTCTTTACTAAAGAGAAATTTCTGAGATCTATGGGTATGCTGGTCTATATCTTTAATTTCTACGTTGTTACTTCGATTGGATACACTGCCAAAACGCTCCAACTTGTTCTTATGCCCGCTCTTTTTTACATTGTTTACAGATACATAAAAACCAGAGAAATAAAATATCTATTTCTTAGCTATATTTGGTTATTTATTTTCCAAGGGGTTTTTACCAACCTACCATTGGCGGTTACCTCTCTGGCAATGTACTTAGTTGCACTATTATATTATCTATTCACCGAAGATAACTGGAACAAAAAAACGGTGCTCGTTGATTTCATTGTTTTGGTCACCTTGACTGTTCCTGTATTGTTGCCGCACTTCATAATTTACCTTACGGTCCTAACAGCCATGAAGGAAATGCCGGCGCTTTTTACCTTTACCGCCATAGGCGCTCCCTTAAGTCTCCTGTTTCAGATGCGTGGCGCTTGGTGGGAAAAATCCGGACATTTAGGGGTTTTGTATTTCAATCTGGGAAAGTTTTATAGTCACTTTTTGACAGTAATATCGGCGGTCATAGGTATTGGCATGATTATTATTTCCACTATCGTCGTAACGTGGGACAAGTCTGTAAATAATCGAAGAAACCCCACTTTCTGGCTAGCCGCATACTTACTGGGTATCGGACTTGCCAGTGGTTTCTATTTTCTGCCTGGTTTTTATCATTTTATGATGGAGCATATACCGATGATGGTAATGTTCAGAGAGACTTGGGCAAAATTCGTACCCCTTGTTGTCCTTTCGGTAGCTGCCATGACACTGGTATTGTTAGACTATCTAAGTAAAAATGACCGTAAAAGGTTTTTTATTACCTTACTCACAATAGTCATTTATTTAGGAGTGCAGAGTTATCCCTTTTTTTCCGGAAGTATAGTTGACAGAGAAGTATTGAGCTGGAAGAGACGAGTGGTTAAAATTCCTCAATATTGGGAGGAGTACAGTGATTGGACAAAAGCAAATCAGAAGGTAATCTTGCCTATACCTTTTGGGGTGACACCATTCGATTCGCTTTATAGATGGAGTCCCGAGGATATTGGAAATACGATACTACCAGTACCTTGCATCTTAGGTCAGACCAACGTAATTTGTAACAACAATACCGATAAATATATCAACATTCTTAAAGCGTTTACTGATCGTAGAAGTTTTGATTGGCTCCAGATGGGAGGTGTTGAGATGGTCATGATACAAGAGGATCTGGATACTTCCAGCTACTCTGATAAACATAGCTGGCAAATGAAAGAGATTCTAAACTACGTGGATGCGGCTCCGGTTGCCAGTTTCGGAGGTAAATTAAGGATTTACAAGATACGAGACCAGTACTCAAGACCGATTGTCTATGCTACGCAAGAAGTTTTATCCATCGACAGAAATAATAAAGTTACCGATCTTCCCTTAAACGATCTCATCGGTCGTGGTATTTTTGTTAACACCAGTGACCTCGTCTTGCCTCCTAACAAGACAGTCCTTCCGGAAGTCTCTACTCAAAAAATCTCTCAGACAGAATATGGTGTTGAGATTTTAAATGCCAGCGAACCCTTCGTTTTAGTATTAAATCAATCTTTTGACCGCAACTGGAACTTGAATATTGGTGGTAAGGATCTTGAGACTCAACATTTCTTGGTTAACGGATTTGCAAATGGGTGGTTTATTGAACCCGGACTAATCTGTGACCAAAAACCTTGTGACATAAAAATAAAAATTGAGTTTCGGCCTCAACAATTTTTCAGATACAGTGTCAAAACAAGTCTTATGTTCTTTTTAATTTCCGTTTCACTTGTCATCCTTATCTTTATTAGGAATACGTTTTTCGGAAAACATGAGACTCATTAAATCAAATCTGATCATCTTCGCTCTTGTATTTATATGGATAATCTTTATTGGATCTTATCTCCGCGGTGTTAATTATTTTTCCTTATCCCTTGAACAACCGATTCCAGGTCAATCCCTGGGTGACTATAGGGGGGACCCGTTGCTTCAAGAGCATGTTGTGGAATTTGACTATCCATCAAACCATCCTTATCTTAGTTCCGTTATTGTCAACTTTAATACCTTCTATAAAAAAAATACCGACACATTACGTTTCAGTATAAAAGAAGTTGGTCAGAAAGGCTGGTATTACCAAGGTGATTACGGTACCGGTCAGATTCAACAGTTCCAAAAGTACTATTTCAAATTCCCTACGATTGCAGAATCCTCAGGAAAGATCTATCAGATTAAAATTGAATCTCTTGGTGGTGCGGAAGGGGACTACGTGGCAATAGCCAGTCCTTTGGAAAATTCAGTAAAGGTGGAACACGCATTCTCAAAAGAGAGACTAAGTGAAGATATCGGCCAAATCTTGTATTTAGCTTTTCATAAAGCCACTTTTCTAGTTTCCGACCCATTGTTCATAAGACACCTCACACTATATTCTTTGCCTCTTATTTATTTTCTTATTTACTCACTTGTGGGATCGAGCATGGGAGTTTTTTCCGTAATCATATTTTTATCAATTTTACTCAACTCATTACTTCTCAGGGGATTCTCGGCATTTTTCATGTTATCGGTTATGTTTGGATGGAGTTTGATGATCCTACACCACAGAGTCGAGAGCAAAGTATCAGTATCGGTTTCACTCTCCGCTTTTCTTCTATCGATAATCTTTTATTTGTTGGGGGTTAGTGTCGTAGGCGATAAGCTTGCCGCTTGGACATATATGTTTCTATTGTTTACTGTTGTCCAGCTCTTTTACGAGACAAAACTAAGGCCCAAGAAGTTATTGTCGCTCCATAGATATTGGCACGATCTTGTTGCCGAGGGACGGACTATGGCCGCTTTGACTTATCAGATTATTGTAGGAGAGGTGAACATCTCTGTCGAAAGAGGAAAATATAATTTAGGTACTAAGGACGGCGCAATCTTGGGCAGTGATAAATCTCCGGAATTGGTCACCTTGGTAGTCTACCGTTGGCAAGCACCCATGGTAAGAACTTACATTTACACCTCTAGATTTTTGGCCTACATGACAGTCATGGTAGTTAAAGTCATTAGTAAGATACTCTCGCACGGACCATTTATTATTTTCGGATGGCTATTGTGGGTGCTCTTCCGTCAAACTAGGGAACAGATTAACTTCTTCTACGCGTTTTTCCCTGACAGGCAAATGGACTATTTTTGGGATCAGGTTGGAAATAACCTATTAAAAATATACCTTTTTGTCCTGCTTATCTTTTTCGTACTACTCCTTATCAAAAAACTGGACCTCAGAAGAAAAGTTCTTATCTTAACGGTCATGTTTTACTTTTGTACTATCATCTCTCATTCATTATTTACCAACGCGACTCCTTACCGCAACGACCTTAAGATATGGTCCGTTTCACCCGGAGAGACCGCAGAACCCTGGGTCGACGTGGCAATTAGAGGCAGGAATTTCAGAGAAATGCCTTTCGCCGGTACAGTTTGGATCGACGGAGTTGAACAGAGAGTTGTAGTATGGGGAGATCGAGAAATTATCTTTCGGACTGATCCATTTACTACCAGATCGGGTAACCTCACAGTAAAAGGTTACAAGAAAACCATAAGTAATTCCGTATTCTTTATATACTCGGGAAACCGGTAGGATAGAATATATCTGTGACATGGATTAAAAAAAACATTTGGGAAATTTTGCTAGTCTGCGCACTCTTTTTTTTCGGGCTCTACTTTAGATTAAAAGGCATTAGTTCAAATCACTCTTTTTGGGCTGACGAAGCTCTGGTTAGTTCTATCGCCCGTGACATAGTTCAGGGGAAAATTAATCTATGGGATGGAGTTAATCTTCAGCACTACCAAAGATTACAAATCCTTACCACGGCTGTATCCTTAAAATTTTTTGGAATCTCAGAATGGAGCGCTAGATTGCCAAGCGTGCTTTGGGGAAGTGCCGGTATTGTTTTTGCCTATCTCATAAGTAAAAAACACTCCAACATCTGGGGTGGTTTTCTAGCTTCAATCTTATTTTCTCTCTTGCAGTTAAATTTGGCTTACTCTACCCAGGCCAAGCCATATTCCGCCATATCGACATTATTTTTGATGGCAATTTACTTCGCCGAAAAGAATCTATTAATTACTTTCACTATTGCCGTGGTGGCAACTTTATATAACTACATTGGCATACTGACTTTCTTTCCCTTCGTTGCCCAGATCATACACCGATCGATTCAAATAAAAAATCCTAAGTTGCCGATTTTGATTCTGGGATTTTTAATTACAATACTTCTTGGGTGGTTTTTGCACCTGGATATTATTCTAAAGATCCTTGTACGAACCCAGTATAACTGGGTCACATATCTCCGGGAATTTTTTTGGCGACAATTTGCCTTTATTTCGTTGCCTGCCATGTTTGGCCTATTACTCATTAAGGACAAAAAAACCGCTTGGGGGATTGCGCTGGCCACGCTGTCACTCTTATTTGCCTGGAACTTCATTTTCTATAGTCACAACGTGCGTTACTTAATCCCGGTTGTTGGGCTAATTGTAGTTTTATTTGGAATCTTCTGGGGTAATGTCGGAGATAAAATGTTTAGGCAACCGGCGATTGTTTGCTTAAGCATAATGGCAATAATTTTTGCGGGCGGTTATAAAACCGTTCGCAAACCAGCTGTCTACTATACCCCCAATGCTGATTTTTTCGCAGACGTCCAAAACGCCGATTATCAAAACTTCTTTAGGAATTGGAAAGCTAAATATCCCGAATTTGAAAATGAGATCATTCTTGCGGGACCCTTCGACTCCTTGTCCTGGTATACAACTAGATACCCCTCAGCCACCTTTGATAAGACAAAAAAGGAAAGTGTCTATTCCACCCAGTATGGTTTTTGGACTTATCCTGATATGACTAGTTTTGTTCGAATTATTTCGGGAAACGCCAGAGGTTTTGTGATGGTTCATGACTGGCAATCCTTTATGCCGGACAACATCAAAGAGTACGTCAAGAAAACGATGAAACGTGAGCTGAGGGTCGAATCTATGGACGTATCGCCGGACGACAAGTGGCCGCTCGAGCTCTATTCTTGGGGATTTGATGCTAAAAAAACCGAATGAATATCTCAGTCGTCATACCTACTTATAAACGACCAGGTCTCGCCGAGAATCTTAAGCAACAAATTTTGCTGTATTTTCCAAACTGCGAAGTGTTGATTATTGATCAAAGCGACTCTAGTGAGCCAAATACTTCCAGAGCCAAGAACGAAGGGATGAAAAAATCAACAGGGGAGATTGTTATCTTTTTCGATGATGATGTTGAAATTACCAAGGAAACTATTTCTGCCCACGTTCGAGAGTACGAAAATCCCAATGTCGTTGGTGTTTCCGGTAGAGTAATCAACGACGGTGAATCAGTTCCCTCGTCGAGCGATGTGGTGACCGGAGAAACCAATAATTATTTAACCAAATTTAACAAAAGTTTCTGGAGCACCAGGAAGCAGACGGTGGAGTTTGTCTATGGCTGCAATATGTCCTTTAGAAGAAAAGTATTATTAGCGGTCTCGGGCTTCGATGAAAAGTGGCCGACTCCGCTGTCAGCCTTCGAGGAAATTGACCTCAGTTTTCGGGTGGGGAAGCTAGGTCTTATCTCCTTTTCCCCTTCTGCTTTGGTTTATCATCACCGTGCCGTATCCGGGGGTACCAGATTAGATCAGAAAAGCAGAAACGATCAGTATTACCTGTCTTATGGCAGATTGGTCTCCAAGCATGTGACTTTTCCTTTTAGTTTAGTTTCATTTGCCGTAATTGTAGTCAGAATAATGAAAGAATCCCCATCGTCAATTTCTTACTTCCTTACGGGTTTAATGATGTTATGAATATACAGACCTCCAAGTTCTCCAAAATTTTTCTGCGGTTCTTTTTAGTTGGTACATATCTTTACTTATTTATTTTCTATCTTCTGCATCAGCCCACTCGGACCACTTTAATCCCAACCGGTGAAGCGGTAAAACCAATTGTGTCTACAGAGAAAGTTGTTCGAATTATCGACGGTGATACTTTTGAAATCAACGGCGGCATCAAAGTTCGTCTCATTGGCGTCGACACTCCGGAGATGAAGAACAAGAACAAAACCGTCGATTGTTTTGCGAGAGAAGCCAGCCAAAAGCTAGGCTCTTTGATCTCCGGGCATGAAGTGCGATTAGAAAAAGACATCTCAGAAACAGACAAGTACGGACGACTTTTGAGATACGTCTATCTGGGGGACGAAATGATTAACGACACCTTGGTCAAAGAAGGATATGCCAAGATCGCCACTTTCCCTCCTGATGTCAAAAATGCCGGTCTATTTCTGAGCAGTGAAAAATTCGCCAGAGAGTCCAAACTCGGTCTCTGGTCTGCGTGTCGATAGAATCTATATAATAGGCTTTGTGAAACAAAAGACTAGTCAATTCTTCGTTCGAGGGTCATCCAACAAACTCCCGCTTACTATCGTCACCGCCGTCCTCAATGAAGAAAAGCTCCTGCCAGCCTTTCTGGGGCATATCCGTGACTTTGCGGACGAGGTTATTGTGGTAGTCGACTTTCGCACCACCGATCAAAGTGCCGCCGTGGCTAAAAAATTCGGTTGCAAGATCTTGTTTGACAAGGGTGAGTCGAGGGGTATCGTCTTTAACAATAAGAACTGGGGAGCCTCAGAGGCTAATCATGGTTGGGTTATGGTTTTAGACGCCGATGAAAGAATGGATGAGACATTACAGGAAGAAGTCCGATCTATAGTACTCGGGACTCATGCCAAACAGGCGGATGTCTACCAAACCAGTTTTATCAACTACGAATTCGGCAAGCTCTTCGAAAAAAGTGACCAGAAGAAGAAACCCTTTGTTCGGTTATTTCGGAAAGGGGCCTTTACTTACCAGACGGGTTCTACCGCAGAAGGTTTCGGTATTCAAGCCGCCAGTCTCTCCTCCGGCCTATGGTACGGCAAATATCTTTTGAAAATACCCCTTGTCAGATCTTGGTATCTCAACAAAATCAGAGGCGTTGTCACCCTCAAGGGCCATCTGGTACACCTCTCACACCCTACGATTATGGACTTCATCAAAAAAATAGATCACTACTCGACCAGGGAAGCTCTGTTGCTTTTTGACAAAAATCAGAACAGACCCGATTGGTACTTTCTTTTCAGGATGATCGTGTCTCCCTTGAAAGAATTTCTTTATAAATATTTTATTTGGCAGTTATACAAAGAAGGCCTACATGGCTATATTGCCTCAGTTGTCTATGGTTTCTACTACTTCCTCATCAACGCCAAATATTTCCGATACACTTACCGCAAAAAACATCTTAAAGAAATTGAATCCATTGGCAAGAAATACGACTTAGAGGATTTGTAAAATGAGATGTTAATAAAAAAACCCACTTGGCCATTTCTTATCCTTGTTCTGGCAGTCATCTTAAGATTTTCCGGCTATTTTGATCGTCTCAATGTGAGTGTCGACCAGGGCCGAGATGCCCTCATAGGTCTCGAATCTCTGCGGTTATACCGAGCGCCTCTTTTGGGACCACCGTCGTCCAGCTGGGGTTTTAACTTTGGGCCACTTTATTATTACGTTATTATCTTCTTTACGATCCTCATCCCAGGCATTTTTTCTCCCTGGATCGGCTTCACCCTTCTCTCTACGCTTTCCGTCTTTCTGGCTTATCTTATTGGAGTCAACTCTCGAGGAAAAACCTTTGGTGTCATACTCTCTTTGGTCACAGCTATCTCATTTGCTGAGATCGTAAACAGTGCGAACTTATTAAACACGTCCTTGGTTTCCTTCGCCGTTTTCCTCAGCTTTTATAGCGCTTCCGCCTACTTCAAAACCCAGCGTAAGAAATATCTACTCCTCTTAGGTTTCGGTGTGGCTCTAGCTGTTCATGCCCACTTACAAGCCATGCCAATTCTGGTTCTCCTTTTTTCGCCCGTATTTTTAACCCATGGTAAGAGAATAGGTCTCAAGCTTGGTACTTTAATTGGTTCGTTTGCCGGTTTTCTCCTTGGAATGACGCCTATTATAATTTTCGAGATACAGCACCACCTTGCCTGGACAAAAAGCCTCATCGATTATGCTACTTTTGGTCAATACCGTTTCTATGCTCCAGTCAGATGGCTCACGGATCTAACCGTTTTTTGGCCGAGTCGTTTCGGAGAGGTTCTGTGGGGGAACTCGGCACTCGGCCTCTACTTAGCGGTCTTTGCGTTCGTTTCTATTGTTTTCTTCACCTTCAGAAAGAAAATAGACAAAGTATCTCTACTTACCATCTTGGTTTTTATCATCGAAGTTTTTTCGATCAGAAATTATCGGGGACCCAGGTCTCCTGAATATCTCATCTTCACCCATTTCTTTATCATTTATCTTGTTTCTCTTGCTATCACCTTAGTTATCGAAGGCCGGAAGGTTCTCACTGTCCTTGCTTGCTTTATTATTCTGTCTGCCGGATTCTATTTTGACAGAAATATATATAGCCAAAGATCTCAGTCCGAAGAGACCACCGCGCTGTATGACTTTATCAATAATCAAATCGGTAAACCGGTCTCGTTTTATGTTCTTTCCGGGTCTTATGAAAACGCTTACTCTCTCTACTACTTTCTTTCCCGAAGTGGCCTAATTTCCGAGAGTGGATACCCGGTGGCTCTCTGTGACAACGGAGATAAATACGGACTGATCCCTGATCGCTGTCCTGCCTCAGATAGACTTTTTTCTACCGGCAGATACGTCCTCTTCGACTATCGCCCAGAGAATCGTCAGCGGTTCACATCGTTCGAGGTCGGCACAGTTGATCAACTCAGGCTATACCGCCGCACCTACAACAACTACGAGCTGATCAAGTATTAAGAATCCCCAGCTAGCCGAAGGGTGGGTACAGTTTGTACATATCCTTAAGGTTAAAACAGAAGGAGGAGAACAACTGATGAACTGTACGAAAATATCGTACAGTTGAAGCTAATAACTCCAGATGGTAAAAAAGAAACTCAGATTGTGCCAATACAGCCACGATGTTACGCATTATTCAATCCATTCCTTCACCCAAAGCGGAACCGTTCGAACAATGGTTAGCGCCAGACAAAACCACCTTCCAAAACAGAGAAAATTTAGGAAATTGAAATCACACGTTAATTAGCAAGTTCAGAAAAAAGAGACTATCGTGTAGAATGGGGAAATATGTCAAAACCAAAAACGGCAGTAATCATTGGTGTTTCATCTCAGGACGGTTCCTATCTAGCGGAACTTCTTTTGGACAAGGGCTACAAAGTTGTCGGTACCATACGTCGAACTACTTCCATGGTCCACGAAAACATTGAGCACCTTAAGGGTAAGATTGTTATCGAGGCAGCCGATCTCACCGATCAGGAATCTTTGAACGCCGTGATCGAGCGCCACCAGCCACACGAAGTCTATAACATAGCCTCGCAGTCTGTCCCCGGCGATGCCTGGTCTCATCCCTTTTATACCGGTGAAGTTACCGCTTTGGGACCTGTGCGGGTTTTTGAAGCCGTTCGTCATTTCTGCCCTACAGCCAGAGTCTATCAAGCTACATCCAGGGAAATTCACGGTGGGGTAAGCGGTCATGAAACAGCTACGGAATCAACCCCCATGTTTGCCAATAACCCCTACGGTATAGCCAAAGCCTATGCCCACATGATGGTAGATTGCTATCGCAAGTCCTACGGCATGTATGTCTGCGCCGGTATCCTTTTTAATCATGAGTCTCCGCGTCGCTCGCTCCATTTTGTAACTCGTAAAATCAGTATGGGAGTTGCCTGCATCAAGCTCGGAATCAAGAAACCGCCCATTAACGAGCTTGGAGAACCCTTGGTGGATGCGGATGGCAAGCTCCATCTGGGGGATCTAAACAGCATGCGCGATTGGGGCTACGCCAAGGACTATGTCGAAGCGATGTGGATGATGTTGCAGCAAGATATGCCCAAAGACTACGTTATTGGTACTCAGACCAGGCACTCGATCAAGGACGCCTGTAAGGCTGCTTTTGATCATGTTGGGCTCAATTGGGAAGATCATGTGGTCTCCAACCATAGATTGATCCGTCCTACCGAAATCACAGACATGATAGGGGATTACTCCCTGGCTACCAAAGAACTGGGCTGGAAGCCAAAGGTGTACCTCAAGGAGCTTATGGAGATCATGGTAGACTCGGACATTGACTGGCTCAAAGCCCATAGTGTATAATACCTATTAATGAAAAAGGCTCTCATCACTGGCAGCACCGGCTTCGTGGGTGGCCATCTATGGAAAGAACTGGAAAGCGCAGGCTACCAGGTTTTTGGCACATCCAGAACCAAAATTGAGCCTAAGAACTCCAGAATCTTTGCGTGCGATATTACCAACGAAAAGAAGCTTGCCAAGCTGATTGCCAAGCTCAAACCGGATCATATCTACCATCTGGCGGCCCAGCCGAGCCCTAGGCACTCTTACCAGTTTCCTCAGAAGACGTTTGAAATAAACAACCTCGGCACAATTAATCTTTTGGAAGCTATCAAGAACATTGCTGGTTATACTCCCAGGGTACTGGTGGTCGGCTCTGCCACGGAGTGTGGCTTTGTACCCGCCGAACAGCTCCCAATTACCGAAGCGACTCCTTTCGCTCCGGAAAACCCCTATTCTATAAGCAAACTTGCTTGTTATCATCTCTCACTCTGCTACGCTCGTGATGGCGCCTGTGAGGTTATCTACGCTTCCTCCTTTAGTCATACCGGTCCTGGCCAAGCCACCGGGTTTTTGGCTGCAGATATTGCCAAACAAATTGTAGAGATCGAAAACGGGCACCAAGAAGCAAAGCTAGTCACTGGACACTTGGAGAACTTAAGGGATTACCTGGATGTCAGAGACGTTGCCAAAGCCTATCGACTATTGCTCGAAAAGGGCAAAAACGGTGAAAGGTACAATGTTTGTTCCGGTATAACTGTTTCTACCAAAACAATCTTTCAAACCCTACTTGACCTATCAAAAGTCAAAATAGATCACCAGGTTGATCCATCACGCAACAACGCTCAGGATGCCCCCATACTTTACGGCTCACACGACAAAATCACCAAAGAAACCGGGTGGGTGCCTCAAATCTCCATAGATCAAACCCTCAAAGACCTCCTCGATTGGTATAGAGCAAAATAAACCATCGGGAAAGACATTCTATGTTTTTATGTTCGCCATCATGCGTTCACGTACGGGCGAAAAGTCGACAACCCTTCCAGTTAAGCTTCTATTAACCAAATCAACAAAATCTTTCATGTTTTCATAATTGTTCGCTTCTATTTCATCATCACGGGGCGAAAACTCTGGGTCATCACTAAAAATTACTCTTGACACATCTCCTAAAACAATTTCTCCCTTTCTCGTCTCTTTATCAATAACTAAAAAGAATACGTCATGGTGACAAATTTGGACCCCTTCTTGATTTAGCTTCTGATATATTTCCGATAATTGAATCCCAACCTCATTTCCATTTGAAATATTTTCAATTTGTGGCTCGTCATCTAAATACGACGCAGACGAAAGAACCATCTTTTTTCCTCCCTCGGTTAAATCAGTCATAATAATTCTTTCGTAATAACCTGGTGGAGTGTCCACCATCCTCATCGTATTCACAACTGGGAAACCAAGTCTTTTTAATTTTGAGTGGTTTTCCACAATCTTCTTCAGGGTTATTCCTTCGAACTTTTTATTTACAAAGTAATCTCTATTAAACACTTTCTCTACAAAATCTAGAATTCTCCTTTTTAGTTTGATCTTTACTCCATTTCTTACTTCTCCCTCAGAGATGCCACTCCCTATTACACCAGTATGTGGATCTCTTGATATCTCTACGAGCAATGTGTCCTCACCTGGACCTACGGTACCTTTTGTTACCAAGGAGTCTCTAAAAATTCCATCCTCCGGAAGCTCAATTAGTTCGGGCATATATTCAATATAAGACACAAAGATACAAGATTTCCATTTGTCATTAGATTTATGCTACACCTGATTGTAAAATTAAGTAGTGAAGAAAATAATCGGCATCCTCAAGACGGAGACTATCAAGGACTCTTTTGTTGTAGCCCTCGGGTTGGGAGCCTCGGCTATTATTGGCTTCGTCTACACCATTCTCTTGGCTCGCAGTCTGGGGCCAATCAACTTTGGTGTTTATTCCGCCCTGACCGCTCTCGCCACCATTGTCTACAGCCTAGGAGAAATGGGTATTTCCAACTCCCTGATCAATTTTTTACCTAAGCACACTACCGAAAGGTACCAGTATCTTTCCACTAGCTTCTGGCTGGAGTTTACCATAGGCGTATTTATCTTTATCCTCTTTGCCGTCTTTTCCCTCTTCAACCAGAGAATCGTACCGGGCTCTCTGGGGACCGATGTCTTACTTGCCGGCGTCCTAGCTTTCAACTATCTTCTGATTATCTACACCCAAGGTGTTTTTACCTCTGATCGCAAGTTCTGGTCTTTAACCTTCAGCCAAATTATTGACTCGGCCGCCAAGATACTGATTGTTTTGTTTATTTTTAAGATGGGGAACCTGTCTATCGGCACAGCCTTAATCGCCAACATTATCTCGACCCTCATCGCCCTTCTCATTACCTTTGGCAAAGAGCTTTACCAAATTGAGTTTGATTTTTTTAAAAAGCCTTTTTGGAATATTTTTCATTTTGCCAAATGGATTGCGCTTTCCAGAGTTTTTACGGTCATGATTTCACGAATAGATATTGTTTTGCTCAATATTTTTGCAGGCAGCTTTTCGGCCGGAATTTATTCCGCTGCCAGCAGGGTAACCATTCTTTTTGCAATGATGGCAGCTGGATTGGGCTCAGTCATCAACCCTCGATTTTCCTCGTTTGATGATCACCACAAGATACTTTCTTACATGAAGAAACTTCTCTATCTGGTTTCCGGTGTCGCTGTGCTCATGATCGGCATCTCCTTCTTTGCTACGCCTATCATCACCCTAGTGTATGGAGAAAAATACCTCGAGTCGATCGGGGTTTTTAGGTATCTAGTTCTAGCGATGATTCCCTTTCTTTATACCGTTGTTTTTAACTCGGTCATCATCTACGGCTACAACAAGGTTTCCTACTTTACCAAAATGATGGCCATTCAGACTACCATCATTATCGTCTTGGACTTAATTCTCATTCCTGCGGTTAACTTCAACGCCCCCGCTATCGCCTTATTCGCCTCTAATATTTTTGTTCTTCTGGCTTCAACTTTGAAAATCAGATTGCTCCTTCATGAAAAGAGATAAGCTGGCAGTCATTGTCGTGCTCCTGGGTACACTTGTTCGGTTTTTCCGTTTGCCTGAACTCGCGTCTTTTTCGTATGAACAAGCTTTGGCTCTTGAGGCCTCAGGCCAAATGGTGCAAACAGGCAAGCTCTCATTAATAGGGGTTGAATATTTTATCCGGCAGACCTCAACTGGCCACAGTTTTTTTAATAGCGCTTTCTATCTTTATCCTTTAGCGATCATGCAAAAACTTTTTGGTTTTGACCCTTTGGTCACCACCGTGCTTTTCACGGTACTCAATATTCTTTCCGGTATTGGCCTTTACTTGGTGGTGAGGCGGTACTTTACTCCAGTCGCCGCCAAGACAGCCTTAACTCTTTTTATGTTTTCCCCAATCATGGTCAATATTTCCAGATCAATTTGGCACGTGTATCTTCTGGTTCCGGTCACTGTCTGCTCGATCTGGTTGCTATACACCTCAACCCGTACCCCAAAACCGGTCTGGTTTGGACTCTTGGGAGTCGTCCTGGGATTCGGATTTGGACTTAATATTAGCTACGTTCTCGCGCTAATGACCGGGCTAATTATGTGTAGTTTCATACTTTATCAAAAACACAAGCTTGGATACCTGATCTACCTGCTTCTGGGTATGGTTTTGGGCAATCTCCCCACAGTTATTTTTGATTTAAGACATAATTTCTACAACACGTACACCTTTGCAACCTTCTTATCAGAAATGTTTTCCGGTACAAAAACAGGTTTTAGCTTTGAACCTTATCACTTTTTGTACTTTTTAATTCCCATATTTATCCTAATATCAATTGTTATTACTCGACAATTATCTAAACGCCTCGTTTATTCCGTTTTGGCACTGTATGTTTTGATCTCCATTCCCGGTTGGCATTTAACCGTGAAGTATCCTCAGGGAATGCCGGATGGTACGAATCTGCAAACCTTGAGACACATATCCTCAATCATTTCCCAAGACTCTTCTTCGGAATTCGAAGTCGCCGCCATACTCGATGGAGAAACCCGTGCCGAAAACCTTAGATATTTTTTAACTTATGTTGATCACAAACTGTCTATGTCAGCCGACAAATATCCGGAAGCCAAGACTCTCTATGTGGTATCTTATTTAGACCAAGATCCTCTCACCAAATCTGTTTGGGAGCTGGATTCTATAAAGCCGGCCAAGGTTGCCCGAGAGTGGAACATAAACGAATTAATTAAATTGACTAAACTGGAAAAACTTTAATATGAAAAAATCCTGGACTAGCGACAGTCATAAAATCCTAGAGCAAGCCACAGGTCTCACCAATTACAATCGCTGGCTTGTCAGCCATTTCTCAACGTATTTTGGCAAAGCCATACTGGAGATCGGTAGTGGACAGGGAGCTTTATCCAAGTTGTTACCTGCCAAAGCCATCGTCATTCTCTCCGACATTATTCCCGAGTACCTGGACGGTCTCAAAAAGACTTTCACCGATCCCGTTATAAGTTTGGACATCGAAAAGGATGCACCAGCCAAGCTGGTTGGGAAAATTGACACCATTTTTTCTTCCAATGTCTTCGAGCATATAAAAAATGACAGTCAGGCTATCGTCAACTGTTTCAAATTACTGGAGCCGGGGGGCCATCTACTACTGTATGTCCCGGCACGTTCGGAGATTTATGGAAGGTTGGATGAAGCAATGGGCCACTATCGTCGCTACACAAAATTGGAGCTCACTGCGAAGGCCAAAAAAGCAGGTTTCACAGTCAAGCGCATTTATTACTCAAATTTGCCGGGATATTTTCTCTGGTGGGGTAGGGGAAGGTTCCGCTCAGCCAAGCCGGATAGCTTCTTTGCCAAAATTTTTGATCATCTCATTGTACCTCTGCTTTACTTTGAAAAATTTGTCCACCCTCTCTTCGGCCAAAGCCTCGTCCTGATCGCCACCAAACCCTAGTCGAATAAATTGTATTTCAGAATGCACCAGAGGGCTTGGAAGCCATCCTTCCAGCCGATTTTCTTTCCTTGCTGATAGTTTCTGCCATGATAGCTAATTCCCACTTCATAGACCCTCGCTCCCATTTTCGCCACTTTAGCCGTAAACTCCGGCTCCATTCCGAAACGGTTCTCTTTCAGATCAATAGAATCGGCAATCTTCCTGGTGAACATTTTGTAGCCGGTTTCCATATCCGTAAGATTCAGATTGGTACACATATTTGATGCCAGTGTCAGTAGATTGTTGGCCAGCATATGCCAGAAATACAAAACTCGATGTGGTCTGTTTCCCAAAAATCTAGAGCCATACACCACATCGGCATCACCGTCGGCAATCGGCCTTAGCAGGATATGTAATTCTTTTGGGTCATACTCCAAATCGGCATCCTGGATAACAACGACGTCACCGGTCACTTCTTTTAGACCCCTTCTGATCGCCGCCCCCTTTCCCTGGTTTTCTTTTAGAGAAATTATTTTTATTCCAGCCCGCCCGCCGAACCTGCGTAGCTGATGGAGGGTTCCATCTGTCGATCCATCGTTCACAACGATGATATCCTTTTTCAGTTCATCAACTTTTGTTGCCAAAACTGCCTCTATTGCCTTTCCAATTAATTTTTCTTCGTTGTATACCGGTATTATTATGGAAATCTTCTTCAACATAGCCCTAGTTTATAACAAACCGTTGCTATAATGAATTTATGCCGTCGTTTGAACCCACAGAATCATTGGAATTCCTTATACCCAAAGAAGGTGTCTTTAAGACCAGTAAGGTAAAAATACATTACATTGCTGAAACAAATCAGGGCTTGGATATCGAATCTGATGGCATAGTGCCATTTGACCCTGAGAGTGGAGCAAAAGACCTTATCGAAGAAATGGCAGACCGAAGATATGCTTTAAGAGATTTCAGAAGAGATCAGTCGGGTAAGGTGGTCTGTAAAACGACCGAAACTACCATGGGTCTTTATAAAAGCTTTCATAGGCTTAATACTCCTGAAGACGTTAAACGCTTGAAAGACGCAATGCCTGTTGGATGTTGTGTTATTTTACTTACGAAAAAGGACAGGTACGGAATAAGGACAATGGTAATCCAAAACAGAGAAAGCCAAAGTGAATACCAGTTTACCGCAGGAGCCAGTGCGGGAGGTATCATGCGATCCAGATATGACAATGGTAAACTGATGAACATAAGGGACGTGATTCCCATATTCGCCCGCGAACGTGTTGAAGCTGAAATGGGCGTAACCTCTAATCAAATTACACTTGAGACGATCGCCTATGCTACCGAAACGGAACCAAAGACTCATGGCGAGATTATAACTCGGGCCACAACAGAGTTAACTTTAGAAGAAATAAAAGAAGCGTTCACTTTACGTACCGGAAAACGACCACGTCACATGATTGGACTACCCGTTCGAAAAGATATCGTTGAAACTCTAGTTGCTAGATTAGAGTGCCCGATCCCTTCTTCTCATCTTGCAGCCTTTATAGCTGTGGGTTATATGCAAGTCATGGAGGATGAAGGTGTTGATGCTGCCATAACCTGGGTAAAGTCCCTAGAAGAAAAGGTTGAGCAAAACTATGCGCACATCGATTCCCTTGTGGCCACCAATACTCCCGGAGTAGGGAAACAATACGATCCTGAAAAATCACCTCGTGCTCAAGGGTTACCCGATCTTAATCAGGCCTTAATTGACGCAAATCTTCTGGTTCCAGTTTTTTCAACTCAGGAGATATTAGTTCAGAAAGAGATAGTTAGTCCAAGTGAAGTTTGCATTACCGGAAGTTTACATTTTCCGGAATATTTAAAAAACGAATCTTCCGACAAAATCAAAGCCGATCTAGCTCTTGAGGCTATTAGAAACACCCTCATGGATGGTTACAACATGACTATTGTAATCTCTCCAGCCACCCCATTAGAATATTCAGAGGCTCTACAGCAGATGGCTTCAGAAATCGGCAAAGGAAAACTAGTTTTGGTAAAAGAATCTGGAAGAACGTATAGTGGGGCTAGAAGACAAGCCGCCGATGAAGCTCTCCGGTTGTCTCCTCAATATATAGTGACTTGTGAGATCGAGAAAAAAGAATTAGAGCGTTTCCACCAACAGTTCTTAAGACGTTTCGGTCAATCCGATAAAAAGCCAGGCTTTGTGGTTATGAATCGAGGTATTTTTAAGAAGTTGGTTGGTTTACCTGGTGCTCAAGATGAGGGGGAGCTACACCAAAACTACTCGATCATGAGACATTTGATCAGTGCTGGTATTTATCCAGAAGGCACACTGCCGCTGGACTTACTGAATGGGACTAGAATTGTCTCCAACGAGCTGCTTCCCACCAACGCCGGTATCGACATTAACCCAGTCGACCTGCTCAAACTTACCTATCAGTATGAAGAAGTTGAGATTGAAGAAAATATGGTGGACAGCGGAAATACCGGTGAAGTAGTCAGACAAACGAAGTGGGTTACGACTGATCCAGGTGTCAATATGACCGAACGGTACGGAGATAAGCCTTCGCTCATTTCCTACCCTGTAGACCATTACTCTGCAGCGGTTTATCACTCCATTACTATGTCAGCCGCATTGGGGATTGGTGTCGAACAGGTGGAAGTTCCCTATGCGCACGATGCAAAACAAACTGCTGTCGAACAGGGTCCCGAAAAGGAATTTTTTGAGAAAAAAAGACGAGCTCAGGACAGAGCCATTATCGACCAGAACTTCGATTTGGTTGCCAATATCTGTGAATGGAAAAAGCTCCGTCTATGGCCCAAAGTTGTTACTGACGCCATTGAAAACAAGACACCTATTTCACTCAAACATTACGACAGTCGGGAGTGGGAAATCAAAGATGGCATATTGATCAACAAAGACGAGCGCTTTAACGAAGCTCAGCCGACCACGCCGACTCAATAATCTGTTCGATTTTGGGATATTTCGGTGACCACCCTAATTCTTTCTTGGCTTTTTCAGAGGAAGCGATTAGTCTGGCCGGGTCTCCTTCTCTTCTATCCGCAAATACAACAGGAACTTTTTTCCCGGTAATCTTTTCCACGGCATTGATTACTTCTTTGACAGAGTAGCCGCTACCGTTGCCTAGGTTAAATTCGTTCCGGAAAGATTTTTCCATATATTTAATCGCCGCTAGGTGTGCCGAAATCAAATCTTCTATGTGTACATAATCACGGATACAGGTACCGTCCGTAGTTTCATAATCGGTTCCAAATACCGCGATGTTGGCTCTTTCTCCTTTAACTGCCTGGAAAATTAACGGGATCAAGTGACTTTCGTTAATATGCTGTTCCTTACTCATTATTGTGGCCCCACAGGCGTTAAAGTAGCGAAAGATTGTGTATTTCAGATCATAAGCCTCAGCATATCTTTTGATGGCCAGTTCAAAAAAATATTTCGATTCACCATAGGGATTTATGGGAGACTTGTCTGCTTCTTCGGTGATCGGCACGGTTTTTGGATTGCCGAAAACCGCTGCTGTCGAAGAAAAGATAATTTTGTCTACCCCATTCCGCCTCATCGAATCCAGCAGAGACACACCTTGACAAAAATTATTTTGGAAATATTTGGATGGTTTCTTTACCGACTCACCTACCTGTATCAGCCCGGCAAAATCAAGAACGGTATCTATCTTGTGTTCACTAAATATCTTGTCCAGTAGTTTGGAGTCACCTTTTTCTCCTTGAATAAATATGGCGTTTGGATGAACGTTTTCTCTGTGTCCGGTACCGAGATGGTCCAGTACTACCACCGCGTCTCCCCGCTCAATTAATTTTTCTACACAGACCCCACCAATATATCCCGCTCCACCAATTACCAAATGTTTCATCATTCGACAATCTTAACATTTGATGGCTCACTCAGTCGTATAATAAACATATGCCAGCGAAGCTTTCGGTCGTTATTCCGACCTACAACGAACACCTGAACATAGCTAACTGTCTCGAGAGTCTACTTAAACAGTCAAAAAAAGCCGAAGAAATCATCGTTGTAGATGACGGCTCTACCGATACCACCACAAAAATAGTTACGCAATACCCTGTCAGGCTACTAAAATCTGAACACAAAGGGCCTGGAGTTTCCAGAAATCTTGGTGCCTCAAAAGCCAATGGTGACATCCTCGTCTTTGTTGATGCAGATATGACCTTTGATAAGAATTTCCTCAAATATCTTACCAGGCCGATCGCCAGCGGCAAATCCAAAGGGGTTTTCAACGCGAAAGAATTTGTTTCCAATTTTGAAAACCCGCTTGCCCGTTGTTGGAATATCAACAACGGTCTTGCCGGGAAAAGAAGAATGAACCTTCGGTCACAGGAAGACACGGAAGATTTTCGAGCAATTCTGAATAGCGAATTTACCAAGGTGGGAGGTTTTGACAACACCGGGTATACAGACTCTAGAACTTTAGTAAAAAAGTTAGGCTACCGCCCACAGATAGAAAAGAGAGCCGTTTCGTATCATGCTAACCCGGAAACATACACGGAGGTCTTCCATCAAGCTCGATGGATTGGAAAGCGGAATACTAAATTTGGTCTATTCGGCAAATTATGTAATATATTGAGGTATTCACTACCCATCTCTCTGGTGACTGGATTCATCAAATCAGTTCGTCATCAATGTCTTGAATTTATTCCCTTCAAGGTTGTCTATGACTTTGGATATCTAATTGGTATGATATCCTCGATTATTGGGTCGGATCTTAATAAATGATATGTATATCACGATCATTACCTTGACCGCACTCTTCTTAAGACTTATTCTGGCTAACCAAAGTTTCTGGCTCGATGAGGGTGCCTCACTGATGTTTGGAAAACTCCCACTAAGCCAATTGATGGAGTCAATCAAAACCGACTTTCACCCACCCATCTTTTATACCTTGCTGCATTTTTGGCTTCCCTTTGCCGGTCGGTCTGAATGGCTGATCCGCTTACTTTTTATCCTACTGGCCACGGCCACCATTCCCGTCCTTTATTATCTTTGCCGGGAAATATTTGGGGAAAAATCAAAAATCCCATTTCTTTCTGCCCTGTTTCTTTCTATCAACCCGCTCCATATATATTACTCCCAGGAACTTCGCATGTATTCCTTGGCCACCTTACTCGTTGTGTCCTCCTGGTATTTTTTGATCAGGAAAAAGTATCTACTGGTTTCCGTCTTTAATTTTCTCAGTTTTTTCACCTTTTACGGAGTGGTCTTCAATCTAATTTCCCAAATTGTTTTCCTCGTTTTTACCAAGCCCAGAAACATCTTAAGAAACGCGTTAATCATTATCGTCCCCACCGCCATTATATTTTTGTACTGGTGGCCTGTTTTTGGGGCTCAGCTCACCAATGGTCATTACCTAACAAGCGCACTTCCCGGATGGAAGATTCTTTCCGGCCCACTCACTTTCAAGTCGCTTGCCCTCATCCCGCTCAAGTTTGTTTTGGGTAGGATCTCATTCGAGCCGCAGAAACTATATTTTTTGGCCGGAGGCATTATTACCTCAATATTTCTCATCATTTCCGTCAGAGCATTGACTACCAAAAAGGCTTTATTGTTTTGGGTTTCACTTCTGACGCCTCTTGCCATTGGTGCGCTTGTTAGTTTAAAGACTCCAGTGCTGGGTTATTGGCGCTTTCTGTTCATCTTGCCCTTTTTCATGGCTTTGTTGGCCGTTGGAGTAGAATCGCTACCCAAAATTATCTTTATCGGAACTGTCGCCTGGATATGTGGAGTTTTTCTCTTTGCCAATCTATATTTCTGGACGAACCTACGTTTCCAGCGGGAAGACTGGCGTGGTTTGAATACTTTCCTGGCTGGAAAAAACAGTTTGGTCTTACTAGCTTTTCCGTACAAATTTGCCCCTCTTAACTTCTATGCCAGCGACGCACGATATCTTCCTTTGGAAACATCTTCCTATACTCAAAAACCACTACTAATAACTGAGTTCGAAGAAACAGCTACCCGTGCCGACAGCGTCTTTTATTTAGATTATCTGGCTGATCTTACCGATCCGGGTAGGTTAGGCCTTCACTCCCTTACTCAATTTGGACTCACCCAGATCGGAGTATATAATTTTAACAATCTGGGACAACTTTACGAGTTCCGGCGTCTATGAAAATTGCTATCGATATCTCGCAGGCCATCTACGGTACAGGTGTTTCCGTATACACCAAGAACTTGGTGGCTAATCTGATCAAACAATATCCAGACGATCAATTTGTACTCTTCGGAGGTTCGCTTCGCCGACGTCAAGAACTTTTTAACCTAGCCAGAAAACTAAAAGGCATCCCCAGGATTTTTCCTTTTGCTCCCACCTTGATGGACTTTATCTGGAACTCGCTCCATTTGCTCCCTATTGAAACCTTCACCGGACCGGTAGATCTCATTCACACTTCAGACTGGACCGAGCCACCCTCCAAGTACCCTAAAGTAACTACAGTTCACGACCTGGTTCCCTTTCTTTATCCTCAAACCACTACCGACTCCATTCGAAACGCTCATAAAAAGAAACTGGCTTGGGTTATTCGGGAATCCAAGAAAATTATCGCCGTTAGTGAATCCACCAAGCGGGATCTGATATCTATTTTACGGGTACCCGAGAATAAGATTGTCGTTATTCCCGAGGGTGTCGAGGACCGATACACTCCCCAGCCTCAAGAAATCATTGAGTTAGCCAAAAATCACTACAAGACCGGAGATGATTTCATCTTCACTTTATCCACCCAGGAGCCGCGTAAAAACCAATCCGCTCTTATCAAGGCTTATCAGCGCGTTCGGGAGTCATACCCGGATCTCAAATTGCTTATCGCCGGTCGAGTCCGCCAAGATGGCGGGTTACCTGAAACCGAGGGTGTTCTTATGGCTGGGTACATTCCTGACTCGGATATGCCGGCCTTATACTCAGGCTGTCTGGCGTTCGTACTCCCCAGTATCTATGAAGGCTTTGGCCTGCCTCCTCTGCAGGCTATGTCTTGTGGAGCCGCGGTAGCCGTGTCCAACGTCAGCAGCTTACCGGAAGTGGTGGGGGATGCGGGGGTATTGTTTGATCCTGAAAGTATCGATGGCATCGCCGCTGGTATAATAGAGGCTATTGAGAATAGAGCCAAACTCAGGCCAAAAAGCCTCAAACAAGCCTCAAAATTTTCTTGGAAAAAAACAGCCGACGCTACTTATAAGGTATACCAAGAGGTTTTGTCGGCCAAATAATCTATGAACATCGGATTTGATATCAACGAAGCCAATATTCCTCAACGAGTCGGGGTCAATCAGGTTGCCTACAACATCTTTGTGGCTATGGTCAAAAATTTACCAGAAGGTGACAAGCTTATTGCCTTAGGCAAAGAGAGACCTCTTCCCGATATGCCTCCCGCATCGGAGAAGCTGACCTACGAGATCTTCGGCTCAAAAAAAGCCTGGGTGCTGACTAGCCTTACCAAGCGTCTTTGGTTGGGCCGTCCCAAAGTTGATGTTCTTTTTTCTCCTAGCCATTATGCTCCTATATTTTCTCCGGTCAAAAGCGCAATTTACTTAATGGATTTGTCATTTGAAAGATTTGGCACTGAATATTTCACCAGTTATGATATCAACCAATTAAAAAAATGGACTCCGATCTCCGTCAAGAAAGCCAAAAAGATTTTTACCATTTCAGATTTCAGTAAAAGTGAAATAGTCAAACTATACGGTACCAGTCCAGAAAAAATTGAAGTTGTTTATCCTGCCTACGACAAAGAAGTATTTCATGGAAAAGTTCCCAAGACGCAACAGGCGGCAGTCAGAAAAAAATATGAAATAAACGGCAGTTTTCTGCTATATTGGGGTACCTTACAACCCAGAAAAAATATTTCCAAACTGATCGAGGCATTTTCCAAACTCAAAGAAACTCGCCTCAAACTGGTCATTGTGGGAAAAAAGGGTTGGTTATACGATCAAATACTGGATCAAGCCCAGAAACTGGGCATTGCCAATCGCGTCATTTTTACCGGTTTTGCTCCCACTGAGGATCTTCCCGCTTTGATCAAAGCCAGCCGGGCCTTTGTTCTACCCAGTCTTTATGAAGGCTTTGGTATTCCGGTCGTCGAAGCCCAAGCCGTAGGGACCCCAGTCGTCGTATCCGCAGTGAGTTCACTTCCGGAAGTAACCGGGGAATCAGGCATTTTCATTGACGATCCTCACTCTGTCGAGAGTATCAAGCTGGCTATGGAAAAAGTTTTATCTCTGTCAGCTTCTGCCAGAAGCAGAATCATTAAGCTGGGTAAAGATAATGCCAAACGTTTTGACTGGGATACCTCAGCCCAACGGATTATTTCTATGTTAAAAAATATATGAAAATAAGCAACTTGCGCTTTTCCTCCAAGGGGGTGGAGTTTATTGATAAGGACGGTCATAGGCTATCCTGGAACGCTGGATTAAGCAAAATAACAAATCGTTTTTTCAATTATTTTCTTGATCTTGAGCTATTATTCCTCTGGATTATCGGCTACGTTCCCAGCCATCAGATTAGAAAACTATTTTATTCTCTCGCCGGAATTAGACTCGGACGCGGTTCTACGTTCCACATGGGTGCCCGCTTCTATCAGCCGAAAAATATTTATATTGGAGAGGACACAATTATTGGAGATCATGCATTTATTGATGGTCGGGCCAAAGTAGCCATAGGCAGTCATACCGATATCGCCTCTCACTTGATGATCTACAACTCCGAACATGATTTGACTGATTCGGGTTTCAAAGCTATTGAAGAGCCGGTTATCGTTGGAGATTATTGTTTTATCGGCCCACGAGTGATAATTATGCCAGGGGTGAAAATCGGAGACGGGGCGGTGGTCGCCGGTGGCGCCGTGGTGACCAAAGACGTACCGAACGGATCAATCGTTGGAGGAGTGCCGGCCAAACTTATTGGCGAAAGACAACTCAAGAAATATCAATATCGACTAGGCAGGCCACGCCTATTCCAATGAATAAATTAAATTTACTGGGCACTGGCTTGTTTCTGGTTGGAGTAATCTATTTGACTCTTCCTTCGCCGACACTTCCGGAGCTTTCTTCATCTGCTCTGTCAGACGAGGCCGGGGATACCTGGCAGCATCCGGATCAGAGAGGTTATTACTCAAATCTCACGCGCAGTCAGGTCTTGTCGGATCTTCAGTCAAAGTTCATCACCAAATTGGGAAACCTAATCATCCCCAGTTATCGCTTAAATTACCGAGTAGAAGATGCTTACGAGTTGGTACGTGATCAGTTAAACAGTAACTATCTTGAAGAAATTGTTTATCCTTTCCGGGAGTCGCTTTTTGTCAATGGTTGGGAGCCGAAGAACGCCCCCAGATTTGCCAGTCTGGCAAAGAAGGATGTTCCCAAGATATCACTTCATGGAGTTGTCTATGACGCCAAGATCACCATGAGACCGGTTTTCTCCGCGGTCTGGGCCAGACTCCTCATCTGGATTCTCGTTTTTCCATCCGCATATTTAGTTTATCTATCTTTCAAAAAAGCTTTTTCCTAAATGACCAAAGTTGATTTATCGATTATTTCCGTTTCTTACAATACCAAGCAGATAATGCTTGACTGTTTGGAATCGATAGTCAAACACACAAAGGGACTCAAATACGAAATCATTGCGGTTGATAATGGTTCCAAAGATGGTTCTTTGGAGATGCTTTGTGATTTCTCTAAAAAACACCCAGAACTAATACTCGTGGATGCGAAGGAGAACATTGGTTTTGGCAGAGGTAACAATTTGGGAGCCAAAAAAGCCAGGGGAGAATTTCTCCTTTTTCTCAACTCCGATACACTGCTTTTTGATAACGCCCTTAAGTCTGCCGTGGAATATGTCCGCAAACACCCCAGAATTGGAGCCTACTCTTGTCGGCTTCTCAACGCTGACCGTTCTTTTCAGCCCTCCGGTGGTCATTTCCCTACCTTACTAAATCTATTTGCCTGGCAATTCTTTATCGACGACTTGCCGATTATCGGTAGTGTCATTTCCTCTTTTCATCCAAAGCAAAGTGCTTACGACCAAAATCAAGCCATGGACTGGGTTACCGGTGCTTTTTTGATTGTACCCAAGAAACTTTTCGACCGGGTTGGTGGTTTCGATGAAAACATTTTTATGTATACGGAAGAAATGGAGCTTTGCTATCGCTTTTCCCGGGTAGGATACCGCACTGTTTATCAAAACACTCCTGCCATTATCCACCTCGGCGGCGCCTCCAACGGCTCAGTCTTCGCCATTGTGAGCGAAGTTAAATACATGATCTATTTTTGGAAAAAACACAGATCTGGTTGGCAACTTCCTCTGGTTAAGTTTGCCTTCCTCACAGGTTCATTGCTTAGGCTATTAATATTTGGGATAATCAAAGGTGATGAAAAAGCTCGTCGAGCATACATACAGTGTCTTAGACATATTATATAAATACCTTTTTGCGGCGGTACTTATCTTTATTCCGTTGTATCCAAAATTTCCTCTGTTCACCCTACCTTTTACTTATGTGGCCATCAGAGCCGAAGATTTTCTCATCGTTTTCGTTTGGTTTGTGTTTCTCATGCGATTGATCGTTCAAAGGCGGATAACGTTTCCCAAAATCAGCTTCCAGTTCGGAGTCTTTTTCTTTGTTGCTTTGGTATCCAGTCTCTCCGCTATCTTAATCACTAAGAACGTTGAACCATTGCTGGTCTTACTTCATTTAGCAAGGCGTTTTGAATACATGTCCGTGTTCTTCCTCATTTATTGGGCAGTCCGGGATGCCGGAACGCGCCGTTATTATTTGGAACTATCTGTACTTCCCGCTATCGGAGTTTTTCTATACGGTATCGCCCAAATATACTTTGGGGCACCCGTTATTTCCACCATGAACGCTGAATCAAGTAAAGGCATTGCCATGTTTCTTCGTCCGGGAGTCACTTTGAATAGTACATTTGCCGGTCATTACGACTTAGCCGTCTACCTTACCATGATCCTCACTTTTCTGGTTGCTATTAGCGCTTCGGCAACATCCTGGCTCAGGCGATTGCCTGCTTTGTCTTTATTCATCGCCATTCTTTGGCTTTTTATGCAGGCCGGATCCAGAATTTCTCTCGTCAGTTTAGTTCTCTCGGTTTGTGTGGTTTGTTATCTCTACCGGCAATACTTACTGGGATTTGTTTTTATTTGTTTGATTTTTGCCTCCATCGCTACCTCATCTCAATACATTAGCCGTTTCAAAAGCATCTTCCATTTTGTTACCACTCGTACTTCTGAAGTGATGGTTAAGCCTGTTTTGGCCGCAGTCGCCACACTCTCAGCCACACCAGTAAACGAAATTGTTCCTGTCGCACCTCCCGATATTTCCACCAGTATCCGTCTCAATGTAGAGTGGCCAAGAGCTATTCGCGCTTTTTACAAGAATCCTCTTTTGGGCACAGGCTATTCATCTATTAGTTTGGCCACCGACAACGATTACCTTCGGGCTTTAGGTGAAACGGGTATCTTGGGTTTGCTCTCTTTCCTGGCCCTGTTACTAGCCATTGGAAAACACCTGTTGAAACAGATCAAAAAAACCTCCGGCGTCGACAAAATAATTATCATTTCCGCTATCGGTATTTTTGTCTCGTTCTTATCCACCGCCACCTTTATCGACGTTTTTGAGTCAAGTAAGATAGCCATCCTTTTTTGGGCTTTTATGGGATTAGCATTTAGTGCACAATCAAAATGATCAAGAAGATTCTTATTCTATTGGTGTTAGTCTTGGCTCTCTTCCTGAGGCTATACAAGATAGACAACCCGGTAGCCGACTGGCACTCCTTTCGTCAAGCAGACACGGCCTCTGTCGGCCGGAACTATATTGAAAAAGGAGTCAACCTCTTGGTCCCGACCTATCACGATAACTCCAACATACAGTCCGGTAAAGATAATCCGAATGGTTATCGTATGGTTGAATTTCCTCTTTACAATCTACTTCATTACGGTGTCTATCAGATCCACCCTGCATGGGGTATCGATAAAGCGGGGCGTCTGACATCCGTTTTCCTGTCACTCATCTCGATCTACCTCGTCTATTTAATTGGTAGAAAACTTTCCGGGTTCTTTGTCGGTTTAATCGCCGCCCTCTTTATGGCGATACTCCCTTTCAATATCTATTATTCTCGGGTTATCTTGCCGGAACCTTTAATGATTGCCTCGGTTTTAGCTTCATATTGGTACCTTATCAAAATGTCTGAAAGTGTCGGAGTCAAGAAAAGATTAAACCTTACAATCAGCGCGATTCTTTTCGCCGTTGCAATCATGGTTAAGCCATTCGCTGTCTTCTTTGCCCTTCCTCATGCCGCAATAATTTTCCGCTCGTGGGCCAAAGCTGAGCTAAACACTTTAGATATCATTCTATTTAGTATCTTAGGTGTTACGCCCCTAATCTGGTGGAGGTACCATATTCTCAGCTACCCCACCGGTATTCCTGCAAGCGACTGGCTCCTAAATTCCAGCGGTATCCGCTTCAGGCCTGCATGGTTCAGGTGGTTGTTTAGCGAAAGGATAGGCAAGCTGATCCTGGGTGTCTACGGCACCGCCTTCTTAACGCTCGGACTGATCGCTAAACCCAGAAAAGAGGGGGTTTCCTATTGGCTTTGGGCCATAGGCATTCTGCTTTATTTTTCGATAGTTGCGGGGGGAAACGTCCAACACGATTATTATCAAGCAATTATTATTCCCTTTATATGTTTCATTTTGGCGAAGGGAGTTGCCTTGGTCCTAAGCTTATCCAGGACTACCTACTCCAGATTGTTAACGATTCTGATGACTGTCACCATCTTCATCTCAATGATTTCGCTCTCCTGGTATGAAATCAAGGGTTATTATCAGATCAATAACTGGCCGATAGTCGAGTCCGGAAAAGAGGTTGAAAGATTGACACCCAAAGATGCCAAAGTGATTGCACCTTACAACGGTGATACGGCTTTCCTATATCAAACCCATCGTTCTGGTTGGCCCATAGGCTACGACATCGAAGACAAAATAGCCAAAGGAGCTACTTACTATGTCTCGGTTGTTTACGATGATGAAGCTCGTACCCTCGAGAAAAAGTACACCTTAGTTGAAAAAACAGACCGCTTTATTATCATTAAACTTACTAAATAAATGAAAATCCTCATGCTTACCCCTTATCTTCCCTATCCGGATAGCTCGGGTGGGCAGATAAGGACACAAAACCTACTGAAGCACTTGTGCAAAAACCACGAAATCACCCTAGTATCTCTAATCAAGGATGCTAAAGAAAACGAAAACATTATGCATTTGTTGAAATACTGTAAGAAAGTCATGACCTTTCAAAGAAGCGCCACACCCTGGACATTAAAAAACATTCTTAAAACCGGTTTTTCTTTTGATCCCTTTCTTATCGTCAGAAACTTTGCTCCGGGTGTTAAAGAGGCAGTCACCAAAGAGCTGGAAACGGGGGAGTACGATCTCGTTCACGCCGAAACATTTTATGTCATGCCCAGTATTCCCAAAACAGACCTTCCTATTATTCTGGTAGACCAAACCATTGAGTATCTCGTCTATCAACACTATGTCAACGAAACCGCTCCCTGGTATCTCAAACCATTACTCCAAATAGATGTTGAAAAAATGAAGTTCTCTGAGAGATTTTACTGGCGCAAAGCTTCACAGGTAGTGGCGGTTTCCGAAGCAGATAAAAGAGAAATGCTCAAACTGGAACCGGAACTGAACGTCGAAATTGTTCCGAACGGTGTAAATCTTGATCTGTTTAGAAAAAAAACCAATTGGAGTACCAAAGAAAAAGCGATCCTATTAATCAGCAACTTCAAGTGGCTCCAAAACGTCGAAGCTGCCCACTTACTAATAAACAAGGTCTTTCCGTTGGTTCAGGACAAGGTCAAAGGAGTCAAGCTCTGGATCATTGGTCAATATGTACCGAAAGAGATTATTGAGATAAAAGAGAAGGACATTCTGGTCAAGTCTGTTCCGGAGGAAGACGTTCAAACCTTGGTTGACGCCTGGCACGATGCCACAGTTTTTGCTTCCACCATCAAAGGCCCCGGCGGGACCCGTCTCAAAAACCTGGCCGCTATGGCTAGTCAGCTTCCAATCGTGTCTACCAAGGTAGGCGTGGAGGGGCTCATGGTTGAAGATAAGAAGCACGTTCTGATCGGCAATACACCGGCCAAAATCGCCGATTTACTGGTAAAAGTGATAAAATCACCCAGTTTGGCAGAGCATCTTGCTTTGTCGACCAGGCACCATGTCGAAATGAACTTCGATTGGCGGATTATCGCCAAAGGCCTGGACTCCCTCTACAACAAACTCGGTAAAAAATGAAAAAATATAAATACGATTTGGCGGTTATTATCGTCAATTACAACACAAAACAACTATTGGAAGACTGTCTTAGCTCGGTTTTTAAGGCCGACCAGCCCAAAGACGGTCTTCAAGTCATTGTGGTCGATAACGGCTCAAAGGATGGAAGTTTGGAGCTTCTTGCCCGGATGGAAAAGAAGTACCCCAATCTTCTTGTCATCGCCAACTCGGAGAATCTTGGCTTTGCCAAGGCTAACAATATCGGGGTTGACAGTAGTGACGCCAAACATATTCTTTTCCTAAACTCAGATACTGTTGTTAAGCGCTATAGCCTTGTAAAGCCCCGCAAGTTCCTCAAAGATCATCCCAAAGTTGGCGCCGTCACCATCAAGCTTTTCCTTAAGGACGGTAGCATTGACTACGACAACCATCGCGGATTTCCCACCCCTTGGGCTGCTTTAACCAAGTTCTCCGGTCTCTCCACCCTTTTTCCCAAGTCGACATTTTTTAATAGTTATCATCTGGGCCACCGCGGTCTAGATAGAATTCACCAAATCCCTGTCGCCGCCGGTTCTTATATGATGATGCCCACCAAACTGTTCCACCAGATTGGTATGTGGGACGAAACCTACTTCTTTTATGGAGAAGATATCGACCTCTGCTATCGAATCAACCAAGCTGGGTACAAAATTATTTACTATCCCAAAGTCAGCACCTTGCATTTGAGGGGAGCCTCTTCGGGTCTTAGAAAAGAAAACGCCAAGACCGCTGTTTCCAGCAAAGCTAACCGTTTAAAAGTGGCCAAAGCTTCTACAGACGCTTGGAGAATCTTCTATAAGAAATTCTATTCAGACAAGTATCCCTTTATTGTTACGGCTACCGTGGTTACCGGTATCACCATCTTGGGTAATATTAGAGTATTAAAACACAGGCTCACAAAATGAGAATAGGTATCGACGCCCGTCTATATGGCCTGGAACATGCAGGGCTCGGTAGGTATGTGATGAAACTAGTCGAAAACATTTTGAAACTCGACAAAAAGAACGACTATGTTCTTTTCCTAAGGACGCCTCATAAAGACGCCTTTAAAGGCAAAAACAGAGTCACGGTTATTGAATGTAATGTTCCTATTTACGGTCTCACAGAACAGCTTGTCCTTCCTTTCATTTTTGCCAAAGAAAAGCTGGACCTTCTTCACGTTCCCCATTTCAACGCACCGCTATTCTACCCCCACAAATTTATCCTTACTGTTCATGACCTGATCAAACACGACTCAAAGGGACCCGAGACCACTACGAGAGCGCCCTGGCTCTATATTGTCAAAAGGCTTGGTTACTTATTTCTGACGAGATCCATTGCTTTTAGGGCGTCCGCAATACTCGTTCCCTCAGGTTTTGTCCGAGACGATCTAATTAAACGTCTCAAAATACCCGCAGATAAAATCACCGTCACCTACGAAGCCACCTCATCAAGTTTAAAAGATATTGTTCTCTCTCAAAATGCCGCGAAAGAAGTTCTTTCCAAATATGGATTATCACAACCGATTTTAGTTTATACCGGTAGTCTTTATCCTCACAAAAATGTAGATTTGCTTATCGATGCTGTCGTCAAGCACAACGAAAATAAAGAGGTAGATCTGCAGCTGGCCTTGATTTGTTCACGGACGGTATTTTGGAACAGGACCTACGAAAAAATAAAGAACAGGGGCTTGGAGGGTGTCGTGAAAATGCTTGGTTTTGTCGACGACGAAAATCTTTCCAAGATATATAGTTTGGCGCTTGCGCTCGTACATCCGAGTAAACTGGAAGGCTTTGGTCTGACCGGCCTGGAGGCTATGAGCGTCGGCCTTCCGGTGATTTCATCGAATGCCAGTTGCCTGCCGGAAGTTTATGGTCAGGCGGCCTTGTATTTTGACCCGGAAAGTGTTGACGACCTTGTCTCCAAAATTGATATGCTGATAAAACACCCAGACCTCAGAGAACATTTATCGGAGGCCGGCTATCAGCAAGTTCGCAAGTACTCCTGGGAAAGAATGGCGCGGGAAACCATCTCGGTTTATAAAACTCTACTGAAATGAAAATAGCTCTGGTTTATGATCGGATCAACAAATTTGGAGGAGCCGAAAGACTCTTGTTATCTCTTCACCGCCTGTATCCGGACGCACCTATTTATACTTTGGTTCACGAACCAAAAACATCCCATTGGGCGGAAGATATCCGGATTACCCCAACCTTTTTAAACAGAGTTTCCTTCTTAAGGTCCAAACACGAGTGGCTAGCCCCCATTGCCCCATTAGCTTTCGAAACCCACGATTTATCGGAATTCGAAGTTGTGATTAGCATCACAAGTGGTGATGCTAAGTCAATTATTACTAGACCTCACCAGCTTCACGTCTGTTATTGCCTCACCCCGACAAGGTATTTTTGGAGCGGAGTTTCGGAATATAAAGAAGACAAAAAACTTAAATATATTCCAGCGGTTATCAGAGAATATTTTAAATCAGTGGATCTGGTTATCTCTCAAAGGCCGGATGAATACATTTCTATATCAAACGAAGTTCAAGACAGAGTAAAAAAATACTACAAAAGAACTTCCAAGGTTGTCTACCCTCCAATCGAGGACAAGTTCTATACAAAAACCCAAATATCTCCTGATAACAGAGACTATTATCTAATTGTTTCTAGATTGGTGCCTTACAAGAAGGTTGATCTGGCCATTTCCACCTTTAACCGGTTAAAGTTGCCACTGATTGTCGTCGGCATCGGAAGTGAACAAAGAAAATTAAAAAAAATGGCAGGTAATAATATTTCCTTTGTCGGTGCTGTAGACGATCGGCAACTAATCCAATATTACCGTCACGCAAAAGCTTTAATATTTCCTCAGGAAGAAGATTTTGGCTTGGTACCCTTAGAGTCTCAGGCCTCCGGTACCCCAGTCATTGCTTACGCAAAAGGGGGGGCTCTAGAAACCGTCATCTCCGGTCAAACGGGTTATTTTTTCGATGAACAAAACGAAGAGTCACTTAGCCTTGCTATCCACCAATTTGAAAAAAAACTGCTGCGTCCCGAAACTTGTGTCCAAAATGCAGAGAGATTCAATTTCAATGCTTTTTCTTCCCGATTTTCCGAAATGATTAATTCTTACTACGAAAGTTATAAGGTCTCTTCCTAGACAACTTCTCCCACGCTACCGCATTTATCTTTTTTGCATACCAGTATTCCGCCATTTCCTTCGACAACCACAATGTCGTTTAAACCCAAAATAGCAATTTTCATTTTGTTTTCACTGTAACAGAACGAGTTGGTGCTTTCCACTTCTATCGTTCCGCCATTCTTAGGCGACATATCATTATCGGCATAGTATTTATCCAGTGACTCCCATGTTCCGAAATCAGTCCACTCAAAAGGATGCTCGATCACTAAAAACTTTCGGTCGGGGATCGCCTTCTTCGTAACCTCTTCCAATGCTCCCTTAGGCATTTTTTGGAACTCGGTTCTTACGTCCGATCCGGATGCAATCTTGGCCAAAGGACCGTACCAGTCTGGACGATATTTGTGGAACATTTTGAGTAAGTTGTTCGGAGTCATCGAAGTGTGGTTTGTATGAACCAAAAGCCTGCCTGTTTTGAAATTTTCACGGATCTTGTCAACGTCGTTTCGATCAACATATTCATCTACTTCAAATATCTTCGCCTCATCCAATTCACCTATCTGCCTACCCTTCAACAAAAAATCGACACCCTTCAGCATTCTCGTTGGGACAAAACCCCCGGAGATATATTGATCGGAACTGGTGGCCAGTTTCTCGGCCAGATCCATACTTAAGAAGAATTTCTCGGACGGACTCCGAAGAACATCCACTTGGACCAAAAAGAACGGCTCGTCACCTCTTCCCAGCTTTTTAAGCATAGCCGCCGCCAAACCGGTAGCCGGACCCTGATTTCTCGATTCAGGCTCAATAAACACATTATTTTCAATAACTTCAGGCACTATTCTCTTGATAATCTTTGCTTGCTCCTGGTTAGTTTGGATAAAGATTTCTTCGGGCTGATATCTGTTTCTAAGCATCTCCCAATTAAGCTCAAATAAGGACCGATCTGAGATTAGGGGCAAAAACTGTTTCGGGAGAGAAGGCGTGCTCAGAGGCCACATTTTTGTGCCCACCCCCCCACAGATTATTACTGGTATCATATTCAAGCATTATAACGCACCCATTGTAACCAATTTTAGGTTAAAATATACCCACCTCTTATGTTTTACGATATTTTGAAACGGATCATGGATGTTGTCGGAGCTGTTGTTATGGGTATCCTTTTCCTACCTATTTGGATCATTATCCCCATCCTCCTCAAGCTGGATTCAAGGGGACCGGTATTTTACAAGCCGGAACGGGTTGGTAAGGATGGAAAGATCTTCAATATGTACAAGTTCAGGTCTATGAAAATGTTTGAAGTAGAAGGAAAAGAGGTTCACGCGGTTGAATTTTGGAAACACAATCCTAAGCTATTCGAAAAATACAAAAAAAATGGCTGGAAACTGGAACTCGACGAAGATCCTCGCATTACTAAGCTCGGTAAAATCCTGCGCCAAACCAGCATCGACGAAATGCCTCAGGTGATTAATGTGCTTAAGGGAGAGATGAGTATCGTTGGCCCCAGAGCCTATGTAGAACCGGAACTGCTGGATGCCAAGAAGAGATATGGCAAAACCATCGCCGGAGTTATTAAAGAGAGTCTCTCGGCCAAACCAGGCATTACCGGCCCATGGCAGGTTTCGGGACGAAATGAGATTCCTTGGAATCAGCGGGTAGCCATCGATGCCGATTATGCCAAGAGACGATCCATTTTGTATGACACATACATTATCCTAAAAACTCCGTTTGCTATGATTAGTAAGTGGTAATTTGCATTAATATGAAAAAGAAACTCTTATATGTTCTCTTCTCTCTGGTTATCATTATTCTGCTTCTGGGCGGTGCCGTTGCCTATGGTTACTTTACCGTCAAGTCATTTACCCCAAATATTCAGGCTCTCCAGCAGACGGGCTCCAAGCTCTCCACTGCTTTTCAGGGTCAAGACCTTGTGGTGGCAAAGTTGGAAGCACAAAACTTGAACCGTCAAATTGGTGAGTTGGATGTTAAATACCGGAAGGTGGGCTGGGTTGGTTCTCTCCCGTTTTTGGGTGTATACCAACAGGACGGTCAGCACGGTATCAATGCAGGAAAATCTTTAATTAAATCGGTCGAAACTTTAATTGCCTCAGTCGAGCCGTATGCCGACCTTCTTGGGTTCAAAACAACGGGCATCGCCACCCCCTCCGGCCAGCCGAAGGCTCAATCCATTGAAGACAGAATTGTTTTCATGGCCGAAACTCTAGACAAAATTAGCCCTGATTTGGAAAAAGTCGAGAACGATATGGTCGCAGCCCAAAAAGAGCTCGAGCAAATCAATCCGGCACGTTATCCGGAAACTTTTTCCGGGAAGAACATTCGTAGCAAAATAGTCGAGATCAAATCTACCATTTCCGACTCAGCCAAGCTTCTGTCTCAGGCAAAACCGCTGATTAAACTACTACCCGATCTTTTGGGTAATCCAAATCCAAAAACATATATGGTTCTTTTTCAGAATGATGCCGAGCTACGACCAACCGGAGGGTTCATGACGGCCTACGCTTTTTTGAGAGTTTCCAAAGGTAGGATTGAACCATTGTCTTCTTTTGATATTTACGATCTAGATGCCCGTTTCAATAAAAAGGTTCCGGCACCCGACGCCATCAAGAAGTACCTCAACGAAACCTATCTCAATCTTAGAAACTCAAACATCTCACCGGATTATAAAGTTTCCATGGACCTCTTCTACAAATACTACAAAGACATTCCTGGCTTTCCACACCCTGACGCCATCGTGGCAATTGATACCCATTTTCCGGTCGAGATCCTCAAGGTGATTGGTCCAATTGGGGTGGGGGGTTGGGGTAACTTCGGTCCCCAAAACGATCCTGCCTGTGACTGTCCCCAGGTGGTCTATCAACTCGAGCTCATTGCAGACAGGCCTGTCGCAGGCTTCAGAGCCGGACGTAAGGCCGTTCTGGGACCTCTCATGCACTCCATGTTGGCGAACGCTATGGGTAGCCCCAAGCACACTTGGCCCAAACTGGTCAATGTTGTTCTGGACGCGATCAAACAAAAGCATTTACTCTTTTACTTCTTGGAAAATAAAACCCAAAAGGTAGCCGAAGATTTCAACGCTGCCGGCCGAATCAGGCCGTATAGTTTTGACTACCTACACATCAACGATGCCAACTTTGGCGGGGCCAAGTCGGATATGTACATAACTCGTGAAGTAGAGCAAGAAATAGAAAAATCGGATAATATCACCACCAAGACGGTATCCATCAGTTACAACAATCCACGGAAGGGGAGTAATTGCAATCTGGAAGCTGGCCAGCTCTGTCTAAACGGAGTCTACCGGGATTACATTCGGTTGCTCGTCCCCAAAGGCTCAAAGTTGCTCTCGGTAGTCGGCTCCGAGGTCAAGGAAGTAGTTTCCGAAGACATGGACAAAACAGTTTTTGAAGCCTTCTTCACCATGAGACCACAGTCCAGCAGCAAGATAGTCTTCAAATATGAGCTGCCGCCCCTGGACCTCTCCACTTATAAGATGCTCATCCAAAAACAACCGGGAACACCCTCCATCAAACACACGATTATTTTGAATGGCAATCAGATCGTCGTCGATGTAGATCAGGACAAGGAAGTAATCTTAAATTAAGTGAACGCGCCATACTCTGATGTTGGTATCGTGGTGCGGGTAGTTGATTCGGGAGAAGCGGACAAATATATAAGTGTTGTATCTGAAAATCATGGTTTGAGTCTCTTTCAGGCCAGAGGAGTTAGGCGGGCGACATCCAAAAAATCTTCACATCTTGATCTGTTCAACCTGATAAGGTTCAGCGTTGGTAGAGGCGAGAGTCCACGTTACATGAATCAGGTCGAATCGGTCGCCTATTTTCCGGGCATCAAATCAAGTTATGTCAAGGTCGGTATCTGTATGACCATCACGGAAATCCTGGTCAACACCTTGCCTGTTGACTCCGAGGATCGGGAAATATTTATGTCCCTAAAATCATTTTTGGATGGTCTAGAAAAAGCCGTCAATCAAAAAGAAATTAACAATCTTAGCCGTCGGTTTGGACTCTTTCTTCTTAGACATCTTGGATATCCGCCACCAAGGTTTCCCGAAAAAGATAATTTGTCTACCTACTTTGAAGTCATTATGAACCGCAAAATTATCAGTAAAGATATAAAATAATCTCTATGAAAATAAAACACATTCTTCCAGTCTTTATATTTGCCTTACTTCTCGCCGGTTGTGGGCCTCAAAAAACCGGGACCGCACCGACAAGCAATAAGAACCAACCGCTGGTTACCAAGCTCTTGGTGAACGAACTGCCTCTCAAAGACCGACCTTTCACGGTGCTGGTGCCTCATACTACCAATCGTCTATTCACCTTTGTCACTATCGGTGCAGACAAGGCACAATCTGCCTCCGTGGACGTGGAGTACCAGTCCGGAGACCTCCTGAAAGGGGCTAGGGCTTCGATTGACACCCCCATTGCTAGTACCTTTGTCAAAGCCATTATCTTGGGTAGCTGTTCGACTGGGGGTAAATGCACTTTTGATACCGACCTAAAGTCCGGTACAGAGAAACTTAAACTAACGTTCCCCGGTCAAGATGTGACCCACGTTCTTAAAGGCGACTTCGTTTTTTTGATGGGTCAGAAAAATCTGCCGGACGGCAAGGTTGTTTTTGAACCCTCAAAGCTCACCGCCAAAGAAAATTTGATCATGCTCAACTCATTTGGGTTACCTAAGCCCATAGATCAAGGTTCTCTTGAGGTCTTACTCTACCCAATCGTAATTTCTTCCACGAACGATAAGGTTATTTCCGGTAGCTTCACCATTAATCAAGCCGGCGTTAGCTCCGCCGCCATTTATGATGGCTCGGGCTATAGACCACTGAAGATTGCTCAGAAAGAAAACGTCGTTACCATCGCACTCAACCAAAAACCTTGGTCCATGAAAGCCGAGATCACTCGCGATGATGAAAAAGGCTCCAAAGAATCGCTGACTCTATATCTTCTCGGCCCAATTGTTCTATACAAATAATTCATCCCGTTCCCAATTAATCGGATTATTGAGGATATATTCTTGAATTCGGTTTAAATCGCCCTCGTCGCGGACGATGTGTTCATAATAATTTCGTTGCCAAATACATAAATCAGTATTGTTTGAAATACGTCGGATTTCCTTGGTGCATTCGGATTTAAATAATCCAACAATATTTCCCACCGTAGGGGCGGGTCGTGCCCCGCCCGAAACATCAGGACGTGACCCGCCCGATAAATTAATCACAAAATGTATATGATTGGGCATTATTTGGTATGCGTTCAATTCCATATGATGGTGATTGGGTAAGGAATTCAATACGTTATCAACAATTAACCCAATTCTATTCAATTTCATATGTGCGGGCGACCCACGGGTCGCCCCTACGGGGTCATTCACAATTTCCCCAAACAGACATTCTCTATCCTGGGTACAAATGGTCACAAAATAGGTTCCATTCAAAGAATAATCATAACCTTTCAGTCTAACTGACCTTCTGTTTGGCAAATCATTATTCATAAAAATAATGTTATCACTCGTCAATCCTGAGCCGGCCGAAAGGTTTTCACACCCACTTTACACAAACAAAACTAGCCTTGCATTAGGTCTTGACATGTCATATATTGTGTATCATACTGAAAAGTGGTGACAAGTGGTGAAGTAACCTATAAACACCACTGAGCCTGCCTATGAATTATGTTTACTGGACTCTACTACCATCGGCTGGAAGCCAAAGGGCGCCTAGCTATTCCTCAAGCCTTCAGGGAAGGACTAGCATCCGATGGAGTCATCACCTCGGGGCTGGATGGCTGTCTATTTCTTTTCCCCAGCTCATATTGGCAGAAGTTCTCCGAAAAGCTGGCCTCGCTACCGCTGACCAACCAGGCAGCCCGAAATTTGACACGACTCTTGGTGCAGTCAGCCGTCGCTCTCGACTTGGACGGACAAGGAAGAACTCTCATACCGGAATATCTAAGGAATCAAGCCAACCTAAAAAAGCAAGTGGTCGTCGCCGGATCCCTGACCAGAATTGAGATCTGGGATCAAGAAACGTACCACCGGCACCTTGACTTAATAGCGCAAACAATTAACGAAGGGGATGCCCTTAGTTCACTCGACATATGACGAAACATATCGATAGACACATCTCTGCCTTCAAAGACGAGTTAAAGAAACTTTATGGTTTTAAGCCCGGTTATCTTTTTTTAGATCTTACCCTTGGGGATGGTGGGCATACCGAGGAAGCTCTCAGGAGCGGCTGCCGAGTCGTCTCATTTGATATTGATGAAGAGTCAATCAAGCGAGCCATCGGCTATATCAAAGATTTTCAACCCATTATTTTCGACGACAGGGATGAATACATTCGAGTGCCCAAAGATTTTAATTGGCTAATCATTAAAAGTAACTTCACCAAAGTCACCGAAATCAGTAAGAGACTTTCTTTACCGGACTTCGATGGTGTGATTGTGGACCTTGGTCCTTCTCAGTTTCAAGTTCTTTCCGAGGGTCGTGGCTTTAGCTTTTCAGGAAACGAACCGCTTGATATGAGACTGGACCAAACTCTTGGAGTGACTGCCGCCGATCTATTGGCCGTTCTCAACGAAGGCGAACTGTTCGAACTCTTCTCTATGGCCGACGAGTCTTACGCCAAGCCGATTGCCCGTATCATTGCCAAGCAAAGGTTGATTACGCCCATCACCACCACCAAACAGCTTAGCGATCTCATAACTCGGATCAAAAAATTCCGAACCGAAGGACGAATCCACCCCGCCACCAAAGTCTTTATGGCTCTCCGTATGGCCGTCAACCTTGAAAGAGAGAACATCAGACTACTACTACCTCAGCTACCCAATCTACTCAAAAAAACCGGGATCTTAGGAGTTATCAGTTTTCATTCCGGAGAAGAAAAGTTGGTTAAGGATTTTATCGAACTATGCGAAGCCAACAGTATTCTCAGCGCTATTAATAAAAAACCGATCGAACCGTCCGACAAAGAATTATCAATCAGTCAACGAACCAGAAGTGCCAAATTACGTCTCGCCGAAAAAATTAATTAGTTACCGTACCGTCTTCGCCATTACCGGCGTGATCTTATTTGGCTTGGCTGCCATTAATCTTATTGGCACCAATGTCTTGTCAACTCAGGGTTTCGCTGTTAGTGAATCCGAAACCAAAACCTTACAGCTGGAAAAAGAGAATCAAAAGCTATCTGTTAAGATAGAGGAAGCCACCACTCTCGCTAGTCTTGCAAAGCTGGCTGAGAATCGTGGATTTATTAGGTCAAAAAGTATAGTTTTTGTTCCTTCTACCTCTACTTTTGCCTCCAGATAATTCATGTTAAACAAATTGGGGATAACGCATAACCGACTCAGGGTTATTACCTTTCTGATTCCCATTGTTTTTTTTATTCTTATTCTCCGTTTGTTTTACTGGATGATCCTTCGTGGACCGGAGCTTCGAGCTAAGTCCGAACGTCAGCACCAAATGGTTACGATCCTTAAAGCGAAGAGGGGGAATATATTTGACTCTGATGGCGGCATATTGGCTGGTACCAAAAACCTATATCATCTATTTATCTACAAGCCTCAACTGGTGGTCTCCGCTAGTGATTTAGTCGAGCAGTTGCTCTCCTCCCTCACTCCGGATAAAGAAGCCAGTACCGAGAGTGACCTGCGAAACTACTTAAATGGCCGATTATCTCTTAAATCAAACTGGGTTTCTCTCAAGCACTATCTGAGTGCTGAAGAAAAAGAAAAAATCGAAAGCCAGAAAATCGCCGGACTGGGGTTCGAAGACGAATACGTTCGTTTTTATCCGGAGGCCAGTATGGCCGCTCAAATACTGGGTTTTGTGGGTCAGGACGCAGCCGGCCAAGAGCAAGGATATTTTGGCATCGAAGGGTATTTTGACAGAGTTCTCAAAGGTCGAGAAGGCAAGGTCCGCACCGAAAAAGATGGAGAGGGGAACCCTATTCTGATTGGTAACTATCAATTTCTTCACGCAGTCGAAGGCAAATCCATCCACACAACCGTCGACAAGAAAATCCAATTCATTGCCGAAGGTATGTTAAAAGAGGGTCTAGTCCGCTACGGTGCCTTGGCAGGCAATGTAATCGTTATGGAGGTCAGTACAGGTAAGGTTCGTGCCATGGCTGCATTTCCAAATTACGACCCGGGAAAGTTTTCCGAGTTTGATAAAAGCGCTTATAAGAGTCCAATGACCGCCGATCTCTTTGAGCCCGGATCAATCTTTAAGCCTCTTGTTATGGCCGCAGCTCTAAACGAAAAACTAATTACTCCGGAAACTCAATGCGACATCTGTTCGGGTCCAATCAACATCGGTAAGTACTCAATCAAAACTTGGGATGGAAAATACTACCCATCGACAAGTATGACTAGCGTTATTGTTCACTCCGATAATACCGGGATGGTTTTTGCGGCCCGCAAATTGGGACCGAACAAACTTTCCAATTATCTCAAGAAATTCGGATTGGGAACCAAAACCGGCATTGAAATTCAAGAAGAGGTTGCTGGAACCGTTCGTGATGGAAAAGAATATGGAGATATTGACTTGGCGACCAATTCCTTCGGCCAAGGTATTGCTATTACTCCGATACAAATGATCACGGCACTGAATACGATCGCGAACAACGGCAAATATATCAGTCCGACCCTAATTGAAGGTGGTACTCCGGCCACCTGGGATGTTCTCAGCCCGGAAGCCGTTTCTCAAATTACTCAAATGATGATAACCGGGGTCGACTCCGGAGAGGCCAAATGGGCTAAGCCTGTGGGTATGTCCGTGGCCGGGAAAACAGGCACGGCACAAATTCCCATTGAGGGTCATTATGATCCCCAAAGAACCATCGCCAGTTTCATAGGGTTTTTCCCAGCCCAAAATCCCCGCTACACCATGCTAGTTTCACTCAGGGAGCCTCAAACCTCACAGTGGGGTTCTGAAACAGCGGCACCCCTCTGGTTTGGTATTGCCAAACAACTTTTGCTATAAAACGTCAAAAAGATTAAAATAGACTAAATGTTCAGTAGACTTAGAGCCCACAGGGTATCTTTCAGGCACGCCATTGATGGTTTTGTTCATAACATCAAAACTCAGCCAAACTTTCGTTTCCACCTCTTGGCTACTGTCTGTGCCGTTTTGCTCGGAATATATTTTTCGATTTCTTATTTTGAATGGTTAACCCTGGTTTTCACGGTCAATATGGTTTTGGTGGCGGAAATGGTGAACACCTCTATTGAGTCCATGGTCGATCTCATTTCTCTTGAGAGAAGAGAGGATGCCAGAATAGCCAAAGATGTCTCCGCAGGAATGGTCTTAGTCTCTGCCGTCATGGCCACAATTGTTGGATCGCTGATTTTTATACCAAAACTAATGAGCGCCCTATAAACATGGATATCTTACTTGGAGTTCTCCTTGCTTCGTTTATCATCCATGCCTTTTTGATTGTACCTTTTGTAAATTTCCTTTATAACTTAAAATTTTTCAAAAACCGGACGGCCGTGGCCAAAGAAAAGATCGACGAAGCCTCGGTTCATATTCGTTCAAAGGCCAGGACGCCTGAAGGGGGAGGACTCCTCATCCTGGTGGTTACCAGCTTCATTTTTGCCTTGACCCTGCCTTTATTAAGTAGACTCGGATACGAAATTACTCATGTCTATCCCATAAATGACGAAATCAACATCATCTTTTTTACCTTTGTTTCCTTCGGTCTTCTTGGTCTTTATGACGATATCGTCAAGTTCTTTGAACTTGATAGACAAGAGGGTTATACCGGACTAAAAACCGGCTACAAGTTTATGATTCAAGGAGTGCTCGGTCTCATTATCGGCGCCATGATGTTTATCAACTTAGGCATCGACATCATTCACATACCTTTTTTTGGGGTGATTCATTTTGGTCTATGGTTTATTCCTACTTCCGCTTTCTTGATTGTGGCCTTTGCCAATGCCGTCAACATTACCGATGGTATGGATGGTCTCGCCTCCGGCCTCCTTATGATTAGTCTTTTTGGATTTCTGATTCTTTCCACTTCCATTCTGGACACTCCACTTTCAATCTTTATTGCCCTTTGGTTGGGAGGACTAATCGCTTTCCTGTACTTTAACGTATTTCCGGCACGTCTGTTTTTGGGGGACGTGGGTGCTCTGGCATTTGGCGCGACTTTTGCCATGGTCGGACTCCTCACCGGTAAAGTAGTAGCCCTTATGATAGTCGGATTACCGTTCTTAGTTGATGGTTTTAGCAGCTTGTTGCAGATCCTCTGGGTCAAAACTTTTCATCGCCGCATATTTCCCATCGCGCCACTGCATTATTTGCTTCTTAAAATTGGCTGGTCGGAGCCGAAAATTGTCCAAAGAGCTTGGCTGGTCGGCATCATGCTCGTTGTATTTGGGATCTGGTTATCCATTATTTAGCCATGAGACGCGATTCAAAAAACAGGCTACCTCTGGCTATCCTTTTTACAGGCATTGTTGTTGCCTGTTTTGGCTTATTGGCGATATATGATGCTTCCGTAATAGATGCTTACCGGACTTTTGGCGACAAATTTCACTACGTTAAACAGCAGGCGCTTTGGTTGGTTGTTGGGGTCATCGCTGCATTGGTTACCTCAAACATACCGATACCTTGGATCAAAAGGAACGCCCATCTCCTTTACGGAGCCACTCTTATATTAATGTTTCTGGTCCTTATCCCAGGTATCGGCTCAAAATTTTTGGGCGCCAGAAGATGGCTTGTGTTCGGACCGGCAATTCTACAACCATCTGAACTTCTGAAGATTACTTTTGCTATCTATCTCGCCAAATGGCTTGAAGTAGATAGGAATATCAAACAGTTTCTTCTTCTTGTTGGACTAAACTCACTTCTGATTATGCTTCAGCCTGATCTGGGTACAGCCATTATTATTGTTGGAGTATCTTTCCTGATCTACTACCTTTCCGGTGCCAAGCTAAAAGATCTTTTTTCATTTAGTGTCATTCTCCTGGCTGCCATCTCTCTACTTATTCTCTCTTCACCTTATCGTCTGGCTCGGGTTAATACTTTTATGGATCCAACCAGCGATCCTTTGGGTTCTTCTTATCACATCAATCAGGTCCTTTACGGTCTGGGTTCGGGTGGCATGAGCGGGGTTGGACTGGGCCGGTCGAGGCAGAAATACGCCTACCTGCCGGAGGCCACCACGGACTCCATCTTCGTTATCATCGCCGAAGAATTCGGATTTATCGGCAGTACTCTGTTTATCACCGTCCTGGTTGGACTTATTGTGGCTTCATTTAAGGTTTCTCTGTCTGCAAGTGATAAGTTTGATAAACTACTTGGCAGCGGTATCTCTCTATTATTCTTATTACAAATCTTTGTAAATTTAAGTTCTATGGTTGCCCTGACTCCACTAACCGGTATACCTCTCCCATTTATCTCCTATGGAGGCTCATCTTTGGTGACCAATTTTATTGCACTTGGTGTACTAATTAATTTATCCAAACGGACATGAAACCCTATATTATTTTTACCGGAGGTCATCACAATAGCGCGCTGGAAGTGGCCAAGATCCTTAGGAAAGAAGGTTATAGAATTATCTGGATCGGACATAAGTTTACGGCTCATGGTGAAAAAAGCCTATCCGCCGAATATCAGGAAATTACCAATAATGGCATCAAGTTCCTGGAGTTAAAAACCGGTAAGTTTTATAAAGAAATTAACCTCATGGAGTGGCTAAAAATAATTTTTGGATTCTTCCAATCCTTTTTATATCTTCTCAGCTACCGTCCTGCTATCATATTCTCTTCCGGTGGTTATCTTTCCGTACCGGTAGTTATTGCGGGTTGGGCTCTCCGGATACCCTCCATTACTCACGAGCAGACCGTCATCTCCGGCTGGGCGAACAAAGCCATCACCCCTTTTGTAAAAAGAATACTTCTAACGCACGCCTCATCTCTTCCCAATTTTCCCGAGGGTAAGTCGGAAGTGGTTGGTTTACCTATTAGGAAGGAACTGTTCAATACCAAATATACCAAGAAATTTGATCCAAAGTTAATCTATATTACCTGTGGTAAACAAGGATCTCATCTTATCAACCAAGCCGTTTTTCCGATAATTCCCAAATTGGTAGAAAAATTTACGGTCATCCACCAGACCGGTTCTAGTACTCTGACCAAAGATCTGGAACGAGCTCGGAGAATCAAAGACAAACTTGGAAAATATAAAACTCGTTATGTCCATGCACCATACTTCTTTGCCGAAGAAGCAGCCACTTACATCCGTTCCGCCTCAATCATTGTCAGCAGATCGGGAGCCCATACAGTGTACGAGCTAATGGTGCTTGGCAAAAAGGCCATCCTAATACCTATATCTTGGGTCTCTCACAATGAGCAGTATCTTAATGCCCAGTTGGCCGAAAGAGAGATTGGCAGCTCAATCTTGGAAGAACGCGATCTATCTCCGGATAGTTTGTATCAAGCTATCATAGAATTAGCCAAGAAGCCTGTAAAAAAAGCTTCCGTCAAACTAGTAACCAATGCTGCTGACAAAATTGCCCAAATCATCCGTCAATCAATCTAAACGCCTCAGGAGGCGTTTGAGAAACATAATCGATAGTCTCACCCCGCAAAACCATCCCGGCAAGCGAATACTGCCATTTGTTTTATTCATATTATTCCTATTTATCACCAACAACCTCTTCACCATTTCTCAAACCGAGTGTCAGCTTGACAGAGAAGTGTGTCCACCGGAAATTGTTCAAAAATTAGATAAATTAACAGGTTCGAACATTCTATTTTTAAACCAAAAACAGCTCTCCGGGGTGCTAATGGATTCGTTCCCGGTCGAAAAAGTCGGCATTGGTTTCCAAATGTTTAACACTCTCAAAGTAAATTTAGATGGCGGGCATCCACCAATTCTTACCATGGTTTATCTGGTTAAAGAATTACCGATGGTTTCCGTGGATAAGGCTTCAGGGTCAACCGAGTCAGCCGGTTGGCCTAAACCTTCCGAGGAACTTAAGATATTTACTCAAAACGCCAGTCCAAGTAGTTTTGGTATCTGGGACAACGGTCGGATGACTCCGGTGGCCACGGATGAAGCAAAGATAATTTACATTCTGTCCAAAAAGCCGGACGAAGAGACGGTTAAATCGCTTTATCGGCTCACAAAAATAGCAAATAAATATCTTAACGTTGATTCAATTCTCGTCTTGGGTCAGAGGGTTTTCTTGAGTCAGGCGGACCAACCTGATATTATTGTTAGTGTACCTTTCGATGAGGAACAGGTAAGCGAGGCAATTAAGTCCTATTCTTATCTCGTTACCCTTAAGAAAGACGTCAAGGTGATTGATTTACGATTTAAAAACCCTATCATAAGATAATATGGCAAAAACTCAGGGGATAAGTGCAATAGATATAGGGTCGAGCAAAATAACTTGTTTGATCTCGGTACCATCGCAAGACACTTCGAAGATTAATGTCGTCGGTGTCGCTACTGTTCCCAGTAAGGGCGTTCGCAAGGGCCAAATAGTCAATATAGAAGAGTGTGTTAGTGCCATTACCGATTGTGTTGAGTCCGCCGAACGTATGGCCGGTATTGGTGTCGATACGGCCTATGTCTCAATTTCGGGGGAGCAAATTTCTTCTCAGAATTCCCATGGCTTAGTAGCTATTAGGGAGGCCGAAGAGGAAATTACCTCCGAAGATGTTTTTCGGGTAATCGAAGCCGCCAGAGCCGTCTCCCTTCCCAGTTCACGAGAAATTATCCACGTACTGCCAATAGAATTTGTTGTTGATAGTCAAAAGGGAATAAAAGATCCAACCGGCATGTCCGGCGTTCGTTTGGAAACTGAGGCCCATCTCATTACCGGTCTTTCTCCTTCAATCAAGAATGTTACCAGGTGCGTCAGTGAGCTTGGCGCCAACGTGTCTGGTCTAGTCTTTACCGGTTTAGCCTCGGCAGAGTCTGTTTTGTCCGAAACCGACAAAGAACTTGGTGTAATTTTGGTGGACATTGGTGGCGGCACCACCAGCGTGTGTATTTATCTTGAAGGATCGTGCGTTTATTCATCAGTACTTCCCATCGGAGCCAAAAAAATTACCGACGATATTGCCATTGGCTTGCAGATAAGTGTCGATGGTGCCGAAAAAATTAAACATTTTGTTAGTCGTCCAAAACATGAGAGAGATGAGGGTGAGCAAAAAGTCGCCGATGAAATTGATCTTCTGAAGCTAGGTATCAGCGAAGATGTCAAAAAAGTTTCCCGCAAAACCATCAGCGAGGGCATCATCAGACCCAGACTGAATGAAATTTTTTCCATGGTAAACAATGTTGTCAAACAATCAGGACTCGAAGGACAGACACCGGCCGGAGTTGTTTTAACCGGAGGTGGCTCTCTCACCATAAACAGTACAGAAAGTTGCCGGAGAGTCATGCAGCTTCCGGCCAAAATTGGGATTCCGACCGGTTTATCCGGGATGATCGAGGAAATATCTACCCCCATCTCCTCGGTCGTGGTTGGACTGGTTCTCTATGGTTACAAAAGAAAAGATGAAACCCCTTCTGGCGGAATCAAGCTATCTGGTATGATAAAGGGAATTCCCGGCAAGCAATTTGTTGGGAGGGCGATTGAATTTATAAAATCTTTCTTACCATAAAGTGGGTCTAGTCAAACCAGATACAAATACTTTTGCCAAGATCAAAGTTCTTGGAGTTGGCGGAGGCGGAAACAACGCCATCAATTCCATGATTTCTTCCGGAAAAATCAAAGGGGTTGAGTTTATTGCCGTAAATACCGACATGCAAGCTTTGTTGGCCAGTAACGCCGATATAAAATTACAAATTGGTGAAAAAAGTACAAAAGGACTCGGATCCGGGTCAAATCCTGAAGTTGGCCAAATGGCCGCAGAAGAATCCCGGGAAAAAATTAAGGAGGTCCTTTCAGGAGCCGACATGATCTTTATCACTGCCGGCGAAGGTGGTGGCACGGGTACGGGCGCTGCACCCGTTATTGCCGAAATCGCCAAGAAAGATGTCGGAGCCCTCACGGTTGCTGTTGTTACCAAGCCGTTTCTTTTTGAAGGAGCCCGCCGTAGGGTTCAGGCAGAAGAGGGGATTGAGAAGCTCAAGGAAAATGTCGACACCTTGATAATTATCCCTAACCAGAGACTTATGGACGTAGTTAAAAAGGATCAGACTCTTCTAGAGGCCTTCAAAACGGCCGACTCGGTTCTTGGACAAGGAGTTCAAAGCATCTCTGATTTGATTACCATTCCCGGTCTGGTAAACGTGGACTTTGCTGACGTCAAATCAGTCATGACCAACGCCGGTTCGGCTCTCATGGGGGTTGGTCGTTCATCGGGAGAAAAACGAGCCATTATCGCCGCCAACGCCGCCATTAGTTCTCCGTTACTTGAGGTAAGTATTGACGGCGCCAAAGGCATCTTGTTCAACATTGCCGGAGGAGAAAGCCTGACCCTTTCGGAAATTAACGAGGCCTCTTCCATCATTACCCAGTCCGCCGATCCGGATGCCAATATCATTTTCGGCACGACCATTCGAGATGATCTCGGGGAGGACATTCAAATTTCCGTGATTGCCGCAGGATTTGACAGTCTTCGTCATTACAACCCCGTTTCAAGCTCCGATAATTACTACAAACCATCTTCGTCGGAGGCCACCACCAATGTGCCGGAAATCGTACCCGAACCGGCAAATCCTCCAAAAAGCTCTCCGGCCGGAAAATATAAACTTCAGCACGACGAGGTCAGTATCGAAGACGATCTCGATATCCCTACCTTTCTGCGGAACAAGTTCTAACCCAAATTACCCTATATTGACTTTCGATGTGCTATAGCCTAAAATATATAGGTTCTTATCTCGCAAACTTAAAAAAATCAAAATATCGTAGAAAGGAGGCTAAATGTCCTGGAATCTTAAGCAAAACGAGCGCGAACGCCGAGAAAGAGAAGCCGAGGAAGACGCCCGGGAAGAGGAGTACTTTCGGGAACTCCGTCACGAGCGTCACAGCCATCGCCGACCCAAAGAACCGATATGGCGTATATACCTCTTTATCATCTTGGCAGTGAGCATGTCCACCTTCGGACTGACCTCGTATTATTATCCGGAGTTGCTACAACCGCGGCCAACGCGAACTACTCCAGAAAATCTACCTTCCACCTTTGAATTGACGCCCTCCTTGGCTGTTTCACCCCAGCTAACCGAACCGCCTACCGTGGAAAATATCGTTCAGGACACAGTTAGTGATCAGGTCTGGAGCTATGTTCCAATCGTGGTGAATGGATATGTGCAGGCTTTCTTCATGTGGATGCCCGGAGATTCGATAAATGCTCCGTATCTGGCCAACCTCCCCCTCTCGAAGCAACTCGACTGCTCACCAGAGCACCTCATCGTTCAGGACATACCAGACTCAGCTGCCACGGTGTATCTAATTAGTACTGGTCAGACGGAGGACGTGACGGTGTCAATCTTCCCAGGCGAAATTTCGTCGGTCACTCAGATCGCCTTTGTTTGTCAGCCAGGAGAGGTCTTCTCTCTTCGCTGGAATTAACTTTAAAGCCCGCCATTCCGGCGGGCTTTTGCGTTATAATCTCCTAACTTAGAATGAAAAAAGAAAAAAGTGCTCTGGATCGATCTCGACTTGAAAAGAATCCAGATTATTATGCAGTGGAAAGTGATGATGCGGTGGTGCATATGGTGACGGAAATATTAGAAGAGACCATTTTTGGACAGCCCACTGCTTGTGTCGAAGTAGCCAAACCCATCGCTAGATTTATTTGCGGCTTGGATGATCCCTCTAGGCCGATATATGTCGGTCTATTTCTTGGAGAATCCGGCGTGGGAAAGACAGAAATGGGGGTCGCCGTCTCCAAAGTATTTGATCCCCAATATCCCGAGGAACGACTAAAGATCATCGACTGTAACATGTTTCAACAGAGTCATGATGTTCAAAGAATCTTGGGTGCCCCGCCTTCTTATGTTGGTTATGGTGACGAACCACTAATAAACAAGGAATTCTTGGCTCAGCCCAACGTCCTCGTTTTCGACGAGGTTGAAAAGGCCGATACCGCCCTTCACCGGCTTCTTTTGAGAATAATGGATAAGGCGAGACTGGATATAAACGAAAGCGAAGAAGATCGAATGATGTATGTGGAGGAAGAAGGTGAACTCCCCGGTTTAGATTTTTCCAACTCGGTTATTCTTCTGACCTCCAACCTCGGCTCGGATGAAATAAAGAGTATTCGATCCGGCAATCGGAGCATGGGGTTTGTTAGAGATAACCCTGGTACACGACAAAGGAATATCCAGGCGGCCGGCCTGGCTGCTGCAGATAAATTCTGGCATCACATGCCGGAGTTTCTCAACCGCATCGACTCCACAGTTGTTTTTAACTCACTCACCCCCGAAGTTGTTCATAAAATATTTGATAAGTTCTTGAATGAATTTACCCATATCCGTGAAGCGGATGGTACCCAAATAATGGCTACCAATCAGTTGAGAGACTGGATTATAGCCCAGACCGATATCTGCAAGGCCGGCAGAGAACTCAAGAGAAGAATAAATGAATTGATTATTACTCCGGCCGCAGGAGTTAAGTTTAAAATCCCCAAAGGAGTCCCTCTCATCGCCGATATCAGCCGGGACGAACCTAAGCGGGTCATTTTTTGGCTGAGCAAAACCATGGTCAACTCCGCCTCTGGGGCAAAATAACAACAAGCACCCGCCACTGTAATATAATATCTTTATGCCCAAAAAATCAAAGACTGCCGAAGAAACCATCAAAGTCACCGGAGAAGATCTGATCAAGACCGTCAAAGATCTCATCGCTCAAGGCAACGTTCGCCATATCACCATCAAGGATAAAGATGAGAAAACCGTGATGGAGTTCCCTCTGACCATCGGCGTGGTTGGTGCCGTCTTCCTTCCTGTTTTGGCCGCCGTTGGCGCCGTCGCCGCTCTGATAGGGGAGTGCACCATCTCCGTCGACCGCATCAAAAAATAACCCTAATCCCAAAAATGTCCCATAACGTTGACTTTTGCGTGTCCTAGTAGTATAATAGGCACAGTTCGAGTAACAGTGCGTACGCCCTTTAAAGACAAGGAGAGATCAATGACCAAATCTGAGCTTGAGAAAATGTTTGTGGGGAAACGCGTTCGGATCAGCCATACTGGAAATTATGACCCGGACCGTGAAGGTATCTGTGTCGCTATTCATGCCACGCAGGGGCTTTCGCCTTTTGACATTGAACTGGATGACGAATCGCGATACGGCTTTAAGCCCACGACTGTCACGGCCACTTCATGTGCAGGTGATCTGATGGCGTTAGCCGGGGGAACACGCAAAATCGAAGTCATGTAGCCGTCCTAAAAATTCTAGTAATAATAAGAGGAGAAGGTATGAAAAAAAAGATCTGGATTGCTACTACGACATTCTTTGCCCTTTCCCTGATTTTGGTGGCCTGCAGTGCTCGGGATCAGGCTCGTTGGAAAGGTACCATTGAGCTCGGGGACCTTCCCGCCGACATGTTGTACGTTGACGGTGTCCCTCAGATCATCACTATCAGCACCGAAAGTGATGGGGACGTCGTTATGGCTTACCGGGCAGACGACGGTAATGTGTATGCTCAGCTATATGGCTGCGCCGTCATCAGTGTTAACTGCGGTAAGCTCTACGAACAAGGCCGCTATCAGTGGACGATTCCCGAAGGTAAGTAGCCTGCTTAAGGCCAGCACCTCTCTGTGAAAACAGGGAGGTTTTTTATTATCTTGACCATTCGGGTATTGTTTGGTTTAATGAAAGTATTCGGGATTTCTTCGGAAACAAACTATGATTCAAAAAATATCCGCCCCTGTCTCGGTCGAAACCGTTTATGACCATCGCAAGCGAACCATTGCACCTAGACGTATTTTTTGGGATGGCCAGATTTTTCGGATCGCCCAGGTTGGTCTTCATCACACCTTTCGTGAGGGTCGCACTTTATTTCACATTTTTTCGGTCACTGCTCAAAATCTCTCTTTTAGATTAAGGCTGGACACCGACTCATTATTTTGGACTTTAGAAGAAATCTCCGATGGGCTTACCAATTAAGCCTGCCCGCCTGGGTGGGCTAGACTTCAACCCTGCTCCATCCACGGTCATGCACATTGACCTCAATTCTTGTTTTGCCACTATCGAGCAGCAAGCCAATCCACTTCTCCGCGGCAAACCAATCGCTGTGGCCGCTTACGACAGCCCCAACGGTTGCATCCTCGCTCCTTCGGTCCAAGCCAAGAAGCTTGGTATCAAGGTCGGTATGCACGTCAAGGATGGACGCCTTCTCTGTCCGGATCTTATCGTCCTCCCTTCAGATCCGGATAAATACCGGTCGGTCCACCTTGGTCTCAAAAAAGTTTTATCCGTCTACACTCCGGACATCGTTCCCAAGTCTATCGATGAGTTCGTTTTGAATTTTGCCGGAACCCCGGCTCTCAGAAGAGGCCTCTTCTTTATCGGCCAAGAAATCAAGGATCGTATCAGGAATGAAGTAGGGGATTATCTGACGGTTTCTATCGGTCTTGGACCAAATCGTTTTCTCGCCAAGACGGCCAGCAATCTTCATAAGCCGGATGGTCTCGACGAGATTGATAAAAATAATTTTTTGAAAATATACGATAGTCTCACCCTTACGGATCTCACGGGCATAGCCAGACAAAATGCTATCCGTTTAAATTCAGCCGGTATTTACACGGTCTTGGATTTTTTCCACGCCGACCTACGAACCTTACGGGCGGCTTTTCGTTCCATCTCGGATTACTACTGGTTTGTTCGCCTTCGGGGCTGGGAAATAGACGATGTTGATTGGGGAGTCAAGAGTTTTGGTCACTCTTATGCTCTCCCAAAGTTTCTGACCAAGCCGGAAGAGTTGGCCCCTATTCTAACGAAGCTAGTAGAGAAGCTTGGTTTCCGGATGCGCCGGGAAGGCTACCAAGCAAGAGGAGTACATCTGGCAGTTCTTTTTCGTGACCACGAGTTTTGGCACCAGGGCCTCAAACTGGATCAGCCCCTTTTTTTAAGTCAGGATATCTATCGGGTAGCCTACCGCCTGCTTTCACATTCTCCCTACCACTTACCGGTTCGCAACTTAGCCGTTTCTTGTTTTGGTCTTTCGGAAAGAGACTCTCTGCAGCTGGGTCTGTTTGAAGACAAAATAAAAAAAGAATCTTTGGTGTCGGCGATAGACGATATCAACGATCGGTGGGGCAACTTCGTTATTACTCCGGCCCTCATGGCCAATATGGGAGATGTCATCAAAGATCGAATAAGTTTTGGTAAATGATGTAAACTGGTTTCAGTATGTCCGAAACCTTACAGATAAACTCGGTTACCAAAAGCTTCGGCAGGCTAGTCGCTGTCAGTGGTGTTTCTCTGCAAGTGAAGCCCGGCACGGTTTACGCCCTAATCGGTCCAAACGGTTCCGGTAAAACCACTCTTGTTAACTGCATCGTTGGACTTCTCAAGCCGGATAAGGGGGAGGTGTTAATTAACGGGATAGATATTCAAAAAAAGCCAATCACCGCAAAACATCTTTTTTCATATATTTCCGACAATCCGGCCATTTATCCCTATCTCTCCGGTTTAGAGTTTATCCGACTTAGCGCCAAGCTGCACGGTTTAAGTCAAGATGAGACAGAGAATAAACTCACCGAACTAAAGAAGATTTTTCCTATCGAAGATATTTTGGAATCCCGTACCGAAAGCTACTCACGTGGAAACATCGAAAAAACCGCTTTTCTTTCGGCCATCATTGCTAACCCTAAGCTTCTGGTAATCGACGAACCCATTGTCGGACTTGATCCTACCAGCGTGGAAACTTTTGGAGAGTCTCTTCGTCAGCTTACCCGTAGTGGTTCTTCGGTTTTTCTGTCCACCCACACCCTCAGTTTTGTCAAAAAGTATGCTGATATGGTTGGAATCATTCACCGCGGCAAGCTGATACGAGAGATGAAGGTTGGGCCAAAGACTAATCTGGAAGAAATATATCTTGAGGAAACCTCTTAATATGATAGCCATCCGGGAATTCGTAAAACTCGACTACCTCGCCTTTAAGGATTGGTTTCGGAAGCAAACTATTTCCAAAGTGATTATCGCCACAGTATATCTTCTGGTACTGATTGGAGTTGGTTTGGGGATCTACTTTTGGTCAGACGCTTTTATCAAATACGTTGTCCCTTACGAATCTTTCGGACTACTAACTTCACAATATATCCTGAGGGGTTCTTTTACCTTACTCATGTGGGTTGGTATCTTCAGCTCTCTCATTTCCACCCTCACCTTTCTGCTAACTCCGGACAGGCACCTGGATTTACTACTCACCTTTCCTCTCTCCACACTATCAATTTCTCTTAAGGCTTCAGCCAGATCGGCTCTCATCAATTTATCCCTGTTTCTTATATCGGTGTTTCCTTTGGTGTTGGCCTTTACCAAAAACTTTTTTGGTTCACTTCTTTCTCTAATACTTCTTGTCATTATCACCCAAACGTTCGGCTCCTCTCTCGGTTATCTTTTTTATTTCTTGTTTCGGAAAAAATATGGCCGATTAATCGCTATCACCTTCGGAGTTTCCATGATTCTTGCTACCGGGATCTTGCTCAAGGTTACTTTTCCACCCCAGCTCAGGCTTTTGGATGATATTCCAGCCGAAACTTTTTCTGCCTTTTTTAACAGTTTACCCCTGATTAGGGATTGTTGGCTATCTGGCGAGATAATAAAATCCACAGACGGTTTATTTGGTCCATCGGTATTGTTTTATGCATTCACTCTCGTGACTATAATGATCTCTCTCCTGACGCAGATATGTCTTTTTGTTCCTTGCCGGCAATCTCAAAGAGTTCACACTTCGTCTACTATCAAGATAAAGTCAAAAATTGGCCACTTCCGCCGAATCTCTCTAATTTCCAAAGACCTTCTTTCGTTTTTTAGAAATCCTAAAGATGTCAGCTACCTCCTTTTCTTGATCATTATGATCGTATCTTTTTTTGGACTATTTTCCCGAGGTTACCTGGCCAGAGGAGTCACTGAAAAGTATCTGGTAGACGCTGTGGTTTTTTCCTTCGCTTGGCTGATATTCTTTTCGGGTACCTACGTAATCCGACTTTCTTATCCACTCATGGTCAATGAGGGTCAGTCAAAATGGTGGTTGTTTACCCTGCCCATAGCTTCTACACGGATACTTCAGTCAAAGGTCTCATCCTCTTTAATTTTGAGTTTACCTCTACTATCTTTGGGTTTGCTTGAGTGGCAGATACTTCCCTTTAGTGTAAACACTGCCTTTTTTGTTCTTCTTAGTGTCATTGGCATTACCTCATTGGCTGTCGCTCTTCCGCTAATTGGCTCTCTTTTTCTTGACTTTACGGCTTGTTACAATCCCGAAAAGGCCAGCACTAGCCTCAGTGGCTTACTTTCGGTTGTTTTTGTCTGCTCGGTGGGGGCTTTGGGAGGATATTTGGCCTCGCAGTTCATGGGTGTGGCCATTAGCCCAGCCACCGCCATCAACGCCTTCCTCACCGAGAGTCTGGTGGTCACAGCCTTTGTCTGGTTTTTGGCCATACGTTACTTAGAAAGATACAAGCTGGATATTTAGTGTTTCTCATACAGAGCCTCACCTACTATCGCGTCAGCTTTAGTCGGATGAACAGTACCGTCTGGGTGATTGGCTGGGGAATAAACCGTATATAGTTTCAATGGTTCGGACGTGGACGTGTTAATGATATTGTGGTTTGTTCCGGCGGGCACGACGATAACATCATTAGCCTCAAAAATTGTTTCTTCTCCATTTAGGACTGCTTTACCCTGTCCAGCCTCAAATCTAAAAAATTGATCAATATTGGGATGCACCTCCATGCCTATCTCCTCTCCGGGTAGAAGACTCATGAGCACAAGTTGAGAGTGGGGAGCTGTGTACAGTACTTTTCGGAAGTTGCTATTGGCGATGGTATCGGCTTCTATGTCGGTGTGGTATCCGGTCATACGGTTTTTTGTTGATAACAACCTCATCTTACATCAATATTATCCTGCCCGTAGGCAGGCACGAGTGGTGCCTGAATGCGCACAGGCAATTGATGGCGTTTGGATTTGACAAAAGACCTATAATAGAGTATAATCCTCAAACTATGAAAAAAATCATATTATCGCTTCTCATGACCTTAATCGTCGGCAAGCCGGAACTTCCGGTCGTTTCGCAGGTGGTCAAAAACTACAGCCAAGAAGTGCTTTCTACTCAAGAAATGAGCATGGGGTATCGTTACCCGGTGGCCTCTGTCAGCAAGATATTTAAGGAGAACATTCTCCTAAACCTAGCTTATCTGGACGGCAGGGTGACCAACGCTCAAGACATCAATTGGGATGAAATCGCTAAACCATTTAAATCAGAGTTTACCCTCCAACCCAACGAGGCGTTTGCCTATCACGACACCATTTTGCCTGAATACAAAGATAGGGTTGTGGTAACCACCAAGGCTCGCTTTAATAAACAGGATGGTTTCAAGACCGATGGATATCTTTATGGAGATGGTGTCTGTCAGCTTGCCTCATTTATCAATATGGCAGCTAGAGACGCCAACTTAAAGGTGGTTCAGTTCACCAACCATGATTTTGCGGCTATTCCAGAGGTCCCAAAAATCTATGGTGTGTCCATCTATCTGGATCCTAACAACAGAGCAGCTAGTGCCCGAAAGAATCTCTATATTGTAAATAACCAAGACAAACCGGTTACTTTCCGATTTGACTACAATGGACAGGAATTAAAGGTTACTGTTTCTAAAGCCTAAGGGCGATTTTCATGGCACCAAAAAGCCACCTGTCCGTAAGGATTGGGTGGCTTTTTTCTCTGCTTTACACCGGCTACCATGTACCAAATTTTTAGATTTCTTAGCTTGTAATCTGGGCGGACTCTTACAATCCGCTTTCTCTTGGTAGTCAGTACACGTACCCCAGAGAGGGTCTAGGATCCCTAGGCTGTATTGTCACTTAAAAGTGCGGTGTACCAATAAAGGCTAGAAAGATCGTAATTCTTTTAACTTATCTCTACACCCTTATATGTGGGATTAATTACAATGTAGAAGCATTTTGTGTATTTGTCAAGACCAGCAAGTGGTACCAGGAAGAGATTGTTGGTATAATTACGAAAAGCGTTTGTCAACCGGATCCCGCCAAACGGCCGGGATTTTTAGTATCTAGTAAACTAGTCTTATGCCAAAAGAAAAACACTCAATCAAAGAAGTCGAAGCATCCCCAGACTTTCCTATTTTGGAAAAACAGTTACTGGACCATTGGTATCGGTCGGGCATCGTGGAAAAATATCTGCACAAAAACGATCAGTCATCCGAGAAGTTCTATTTTCAAGACGGCCCGATCACGGCGAACAATCCCATGGGAGTCCACCATGCTTGGGGTAGGACATACAAAGATCTGTGGCAGCGCTACAAAAATATGCGCGGTTTCAGACAACGATTCCAAAACGGTTTCGATTGTCAGGGGCTTTGGGTCGAGGTGGAGGTAGAAAAAGAGCTCAACTTCCATTTTAAAAAAGATATTGAAACATATGGAGTAGCCCATTTTATACAACATTGCAAAGACCGGGTAATTAAATACTCCGGAATTCAGACGGATCAAAGCAAGAGGCTGGGTTACTTTATGGACTGGGAAAATTCCTATTTCACCATGTCCGACGAAAACAACTACATGATCTGGCACTTTCTCAAGGTTTGCTGGGAAAAGGGCTGGATCTACAAGGGCCACGACTCAGTCCCTTGGTGTCCCCGTTGTGAGACCGCAATCTCTCAACACGAAATGCTTACCGAGGACTACAAAGAGCTGACACATAAGTCTATCTACCTCGAACTTCCTCTTGTCGGCCGGGAAAATGAATATCTATTGATTTGGACCACTACCCCCTGGACTTTACCGGCCAACATCGCCGTAGCTGTCGACGAAAAGCAAGATTATTCGCTCGTTGAAGCCTCTACCGGTAAGTTCTGGGTTTTGAAAGATCTTGTTGAAAATGTCTTTAAGGGAGACTATATAAACATAGTCAAAACCGTTAAAGGTAAAGAGCTGGTCGGCCTTCATTACAGGGCACCGTTCGACGATATCTCCGCCGTAAAACAAATCGCTCTGGAAAATCCCGGGAAATTCCACCTCGTTATCCCGACCGACTCGCAAATTATGCCCATCAGCAATACCGAGGGCACCGGCTTGGTCCACACCGCGGTCAGCGCGGGCACGGAAGATTTCGCCTTAGGTAAGAAACTCGGACTTCCGATGATCCCCGTTATTGCAGATAACGCCGATTACCTTCCCGGTCTTGATTGGTTATCCGGACAAAATGCCAAAAAACATCCGGAAATAATTCTTGATTACTTGAATAAAAAGGAAGAGTCAGGCGAGAACACTGTTTTTAGAATAGAAAACTATACCCATCGTTACCCCGCCTGCTGGAGATGTAAGACAGAACTTGTTTGGAAAGTGGCCGACGAGTGGTATATCTCGATGGACAAAGTAGACCCGGATGACAAAGAAGGAAGAACTCTTCGGCAAAAAATGATAGATGTTGCCGGGAAAATTACTTGGAAACCGGAGTTTGGACACGACCGCGAACTGGACTGGTTAAACAACATGCACGACTGGCTTATCAGTAAGAAAAATCGTTATTGGGGCTTGGCTCTACCTATCTGGGTTTGCGAGAAGTGCGGTCAATTCGAAGTTGTGGGTGGTAAAGATGAATTAAGGGAAAGGGCCGCATCCGGTTGGGACAAATTCGAAGGGCACACACCCCATAAGCCCTACATTGATGAAGTCAAAATCAAACATGGCTGTGGAGGAAATATGTCACGTATTCCGGATGTTGGAAATCCTTGGCTCGACGCCGGTATTGTACCGTTTTCTACTTTGCTAGACCTCGAGACCGGAAAGGTTAGCTACACCTCAGATAAAAAGTATTGGGAACAATGGTTCCCTGCCGACTTCATTACGGAGTCATTTCCTGGCCAGTTCAAAAATTGGTTCTATTCGATGATTGCTATGAGCACTGTTCTTGAAGATACCAATCCTTTTGAAAATGTCTTAGGTTTCGCCTCCATGTTAGGGGAAGACGGCCGAGCAATGCATAAGTCCTGGGGCAACTCAATAGAGTTCAACGAAGCAGCAGACAAGATTGGGGTCGACGTCATGCGTTGGACTTTTGCTAGGCATAACCCGGAAAGGAATCTTCTTTTTGGGTACAAAATGACTTCGGAAACCAAACGTCTCTTCCACATGCTTTTATGGAACTCGTATCGGTTTTTTGCCAATTTTGCCGCCTTGGAAAATTGGCAGCCGGAAATTGAATTCGAGCATATACCAACCAAGTTAGATCTCTGGATCTTAAACAGATTAGATCAAACGGTTTTGGAAGTCACGGCCGGACTGGATAAATACGACGCCTTTTCTGCCGCCACCTCAATTGAGGCGTTCGTCTCCGACCTGTCTACTTGGTATATTCGCCGTTCTAGAGATCGTATTGGTCCTAGCGCTCAAGACAAGGATGACAAAGAAACTTGTTACCGTACTCTCAGAACCGTCTTCGATTGTTTGTCCCGCGTTCTCATGCCATTTACCCCCTTTATGGCCGACATGATCTACACCAACATTACGGGAGACGAATCTGTTCATCTCACCGATTGGCCACTGGTGACCACCGAAGACATTGTCGACAAAAAACTAATCGAGAACATGGCTTTGGTCAGGAGAGTCTGTGAGATGGGCCATGCCGACCGCAAAGCTAACTCCATTGCCGTCAAACAGCCACTATCCAAAATTACCGTTATCGGCTCCAAGTCAGCTCTTCGATCCGAACCGGAGCTGTTGCAATTAATTAAAGACGAGCTTAATGTGTTGGAGGTAGTGTTTCGGGAACCTGCGATGGAAAGTGAGAAAAATATTGAATTATCAATCGAGCTGGATAAGCTTCTCACGCCCGAATTAATCAGAAAGGGTCAGATGAGAGAGGTCATTCGTTCCATCCAAGAGGCGAGGAAGAATGCCGGCTGTCGCTTGGATGAAGTTGTATCGATAACCCTCCCGGAATGGCCGATTGAGTATGAAGAGGAAATTAAGAGAAAAACGTTAGTCAACAATATTAGTAAGGGAGACACTCTAAAAATCTCCAGAACCTAATGCGTCAATATAAAAACCTTTTGTTTTCATCCTTGGTTCTAATTGAGGTCCTGAGCTTGACTACCATCTGGAGTACGGCTCCGGAACTCTTTATGTCGCAGCTGGCCTTCGTGATCGTCGGTACCATTGCCATCTATCTTCTGAGCAAATCCGATATCTTTTTATTGCCCAGTTTGGGAAAAACTTTTTACATCGTCAGCATTATCTTGTTAGTACTCACCGTGTTCATTGGGAAAAACGTTAGGGGGTCAGTTCGTTGGATTGATCTGGGCTTCTTCAATTTGCAGACCTCCGAAATCATCAAACCACTTCTGGCCATATACTATTCATCCTACTTGGCCAAGCTGAAAAAAATTGACTGGAAACAGTTACTTGTTTTCTTGGGGATTACTTTCATCCCCGTAACTCTGGTCGCAATGCAGCCTGATCTTGGATCGGCCTTGACTTTAATTTTTTTACCCCTCGCACTATTAGCTTTTTCGGGTCAGTTATGGAAGCTACTTATACTTGGAACCATTTTCACCGCCTTGGTTCTGCCAATAGAGTCAAAACTCCTCAAGCCTTACCAGCGCCAAAGGCTGGAAACTTTTATCAATCCCTACTCAGACCCCCAAGGAGCGGGCTACAATGTTATCCAGGCAACCATAGCCGTCGGCTCGGGGAAGATAATTGGTAAAGGAGTTAAACTTGGAACTCAGTCTCATCTGAATTTTTTACCCGAGAGACACACCGACTTTATCTACGCTTCGTTTGTCGAAGAGTTTGGCCTGGTAGGCTCTTTGGTCTTGTTTCTTGCCTATATAGCCATTTTTCAAAGCTGTATCCATGGGGTAAAACGTCTACGCGACAACCAACAGGTATTACTCTCACTCTCAATATTTTCCTTGTTCTTCTTTCAGTTTGTGGTCAACGTGGGCATGAACCTCGGAATTATGCCCGTCACCGGTATTACCCTACCTCTTTTTTCCTATGGAGGCAGCTCCTTGCTGAGTTTCGCCATCTTGGCTGGGCTGTTGGCTCGCCAGCTTGATCAAATCACCCCATTTGAGATATAATAGCGCACATGGCAGACAAAACTACATACGCGGTCATTCAACTTGGCGCAAAACAATACTTGGTCAAAGAAGGCGATAAGGTCGTGGCTGAAAAAATTGATATCAAAGAAGGCGAAACGCTCCAGGTTAAGGAGGTCTTACTTGGCTATGATGGTGAAAAGACCACGATAGGGGAGCCGTATCTGGAAAAAGCCACTGTAGATCTCATCATGGAAGGTACCAAGAAGGGCGAGAAGATTCGTATTGCCAAATTCAAAGCCAAATCCAGATACCGCCGGGTTACCGGTCATAGGCAGCTTGAAAGCCATTTCACTGTCAAGGCTATCAATCTCTAAAATAACTATGCGCTTCATACTTTTCGTCGGTGCCAGCAACACCTTGGCCGAGTCTGAAATTGAGACTCAGATCAAAGGTGCCATCCTCATTCAGCCGAATATTTATCTATTTGAATCCGAGGACAGCCAATCGGCCAAATCCCTTGCCGCCAAACTTGGTTGTAGTATCAAACTGGCTCAAGAGCTGCAGGGAGTAGCTTCCACTTCTCAGTCTATTGCCGATCTGGTTAAATCAAAAAACTTCTCGGTTACTGTCCTGGGTGGTTTCAAGGAATCCTCCAGGATGAACCAAGAAATCAAAGAGCTTCTCCAAAAAGGGCGTTTCATTCTACCCAAAGATCAGTTTGGACTTACTCCGGTACTCCTCTCAAAACACAAAATCGATGAGTTTTTCGTCGATGAAGAGGCTGATGAAGTTTGGCAGACAATCTGGTCGCACGATTTTGAGCACTGGATCAAAAAAGACCGACGCATGCCTTATGCCAACGCCAAGGCCGGCATTCTACCCCCAAAGATAGCACGAAGCATGATCAGTTTAGTACCCCTCGAGCCGGCGGGAAAACTTCTGGTAGACCCCTTTTGCGGTTCCGGCCGTGTCTTAATCGAAGCGGCTGAACTAGGGTATACGATTGGGGGAGCCGACATTCTTGCCGAGCAGGTTAAAGAGACAAAAGCCAACCTTGACTTTCTGGGTTTTGAAGCCCGGCTTGAGGTTCTGGACGCAACTCACCTTTCGGACAAGTTCAGTCGAGTAGATGCCATTGTCACAGAGCCCTTTCTGGGGAAACCGAACTTAAGACCGGATCAGATTAGATATCTGGTTCCAGGCCTGCAAAAGTTATATCTAGGGTGTTTAAAGAATTGGGTAGAGGTTTTGAAGCCAGGTGGTTATATCGTTATAGTCTTCCCCACCTTCGATGACGGAAAGCATATCTATAAGACAAGCTCTGTCATTGACGGAAAGCTGGAATTAAGTTACAATCTCCTCAAACGCGATATTCTATATTCACGTCCCAATGCGGATGTCAGGCGCGAAATCGTCGTCTTACAAAAGAAGTAATGATCGACGCAGTCTAGATATAAAATAAAATATACAATTTAAAATCCAATATAACTAACTATGGCACACGTTAAATCCGGAGGAGCAACCAGACAACATGCTCAGCGAGCAGGTAAAAGACTAGGGGTAAAAATATACGGAAGTCAGACGGTCAAAACCGGTCAGATCATTGTCCGACAGCGTGGAGCTGATTTTCATGCCGGACTAAACACAGAGCTCGGAAGAGACTTTACGCTTTTTGCCCTCAAAGAAGGCACGGTCCTATATAGAAAATTGCATGGCGTTAATTACGTTGATGTAATCGCAAAATAAATGGACGATCAACCGGTTACTATACTCCCGATAGATTATTTACAACCGAATCCGCTTCAGCCCAGAGGTGTCATTACCCCCGAATCTCTTTCAGAACTTATTGATTCTATAAAAACCCACGGCATTATCCAGCCACTCGTCGTCGCCCACACTCCTGCTGGATATCAAATTATCGCCGGGGAACGTCGCTGGCGTGCTTCTCGCTTAGCCGGACTCAAAGACGTACCGGTTCGCATCATCGAAACTTCCCCTCAGGGAATGCTGGAGATGGCCATCGTCGAAAATGTCCAAAGGACAGACTTGAACCCCATCGACCGTGCGAACTCGTTTGATCGGTTGGTCAGAGAATTCAATTTGGGAAACTCGGATATTTGCCAACGGATCGGCAAAAGTCCAGCTTTCGTCAGCAATACACTTCGCCTTTTGGAGCTTCCGGATGCCTTAAAAGACGGCTTGATCTCGGGGGTTATCTCCGAGGGTCATGCAAGGGCTCTGGCAGCCATCCCGGATACTCAATCGATGATTGAGGCATACAAAATAATCCTTCGAGAGGGCGGGTCGGTTAGGAGGGCTGAAGAACTTGCTCGTAGATTCAAAAAGAGCATGCATAAGTCCAAACCTCAGGATGGCTTCAATACCAAAACCGTTAATGAATCAATCGACAGTATGGCCAGTGAAATCGAAAAATCCATCGGCGAAAACGCCCACGTCAAGATGAGAAGGTCCAGAGTTGAAACGGCCATTCACATCGTCTTAAGGGGAAACCCTGAAGAAACCGAGACCCAAATACAAAAGATTCACGACTCCTTGGTTAGCTCCGCCGCTACCTCCACAAGCCTCCCTACGACAGATTACGTCACCGAATCGGTCGTTGAAGAAACCGTTACTTCAGACACGTACACGAATCCTTTTGAGCCGTTTTCCCCCCGAGAATATTAAACTCCAGTTGGAATTTCGAATTCTTCCTATTCAATAGTTAGTGGTTCGTCCTCTGCCTTCACCGGATTCATCACCAGACCGGCTACGTTTGAAGGCCAGTATCTAAAGAAAACTTTGCCGACGATGTTTCGATAGGGTACCGGACCCCAATCTCGGCTATCGGAGGAGTGATCACGGTTATCACCAAAAGCCATTAACTCATTTGGCTGAACCGTATACTCTTCCCCGTCGTGTAAGAACTGTCCTGGTGCTGTCGTATACTCCTTGGGAAGATAAAATTCGTCTAGCATTTGTCCGTCGACGTACACCTTTCCTTCCTTTACCATCACAGTCTGGCCGGGAGTGGCAATTATTCTCTTTATGAAGTCAAAATCCTCATTTATCGGTGCCTTGAAGACAATCACATCTCCGTCTCTTGGCGCTCTCGTTCTGTAGGTTACCTTATCCGTCAACAAATATTCTTTATCCTTGAAAGTAGGAAACATCGAGCTCCCTTTTACTTGGTGCGGCTGCATCAAGAAAAGGTAAATCACCACAAAAACAGAGGCGGAGATAACGAAGGCTTCGACAAACTCGTAGACAATATGAACCAGCTTCCGAAAGAAAGACATCAGTTAAGTTTACTTTGACTGATATAATTATTCAAGCCAGAAAAGGTCGCGTAGCGCAGCTGGTTAGCGCACCGCATTCACATTGCGGGGGTCACTGGTTCGAATCCAGTCGCGACCACAAACTTGTGTATTGCTATAGGTTTTGGTAAAATCACCCCATGCCTAGATATACACCTGAAGTAGCCGTTCGGGTACTAAAAGATAACCCGGATATTCCGTATGAAAACAAGGCCTACTTTGAAGCTGTTCGAGACGGCACATTATTCCAATATTATCGAGATCAAATTCAAAGATATCGAGATGAATATTCTGATGAGATTCCCCAAGCTCTTGCGAGCAGATTAGTTAATGGTGAGGAAACCCTCACGCAATACAAGTGCCAGATGACCTATGTTATTGGTTTATGCCTAACTTTAAGGGGAGCTATAGAGGACGGAACCATCGTTAATCGTGATATTCAGGAGTGCGTCTTTCGTTTCCTAGAAAGTGATCTCAGCTTTCAGGTAGGAGACCCACAAAACGAAGGTAGAATTACCCGAATCAACCAAATTCTCGATATCGTTTTAACTGAATTGACGATGCCCCGTTGACACAAATCTACTATTTGTCTCTTATGATATAAATCGGAGGCTCATTGGCGGCCACTTTTATCGCAAAATAATTCGTCAACAATTTCTGTACTTTATCCGGCGCCGAGTAGGGGAAATGAATATTGTCGATAAATATATATGTTGGCAGTCTGTCCTTGAACGAGTCAATAAACTTTGTGTACAGAACCGGCGAGTGCTCCATCCAGGGCAGGTAAAAGAGAAACTTATTAAAAGGAGTAATATTCGTCTGTTGATAAAGCAAAGTGTGGGCCGGCAAAGCAAACAAAGTATCGCCCGTTGATTTGACAGAATTTAAGTAACTCACCAACGGACTATTGTCGGCGTATCTAATCACCATTTTTCCCGCCTGATCCTGATTAGGAAAGTAGTTGGCCGGGTTTCTCAGTAACATGATCAACGGAAGCAGAAGTGCGAGTGCCCACCACATTCCTCTATCTTTGATAGACCCAAAGAATTTGTACCAACACAAGGCACCGAGTGCCACCGCCCAAGGTAATGCATGAAAATCCAACACGTCATTTAGTCCGGGAACACTTCTATACCCAATTACTCCCAGGAGAAATCCAAAGATCAACAAAGTACCAAACTTGATTCTTTTAAAATCAAAAATAAAAAGAAATAAAACAAGTAACTGTATCGAGACAATATTTGCGGACAGTGATATGTTCTTCATTACCAGTGCAGGAGCTAAAAACACCTTAAGCGTATATTTGAGGGGATTGTTAATTAAGAGTGGGGCATAGGTCAGCACGTTATAGCCAAAGAACTGGATAACAAATTCACGAACGTCCACTTGGATTAAAGCCCAGATTACCGGGATAGAAAAAGCAATCGCCCACGACAAGACAATTCTTGGTCTCTGACGGTTACGCCATAAAAAACGGCAGGTTGTCACACAAACCAGTGGCCAAAGAGGGGATAGTAGAATAACTATTAGCCCTGTCGAAAAACCGGACAAGAGAGAACGTGTTTTCCTTTCCGCCATCGTCATCAATGATAAATAGACCATCGGATAAACTACCAAGTTTTCGGCTTGAAATAGACTGTGAAGATAGCTTGCCCGCAGGAGTTCAACAACCAGTACCAGCCACAACGAAAGCGGGCCCCATATCAACACGAGGATTAGTGCCCAAAGATAATTCCATATCGTTACGAATGTTCTGTGAACATACACACTTTGATCGGTCCCAACCGGCTGAAAAGTTCTGTCCAGCACCTCACTCATTAAATACGCTCCCGGCAAGTGGTGGGAGAATATATCTTTGGACATCTTTAAGTTATTTCTGGACATCAGGAAGCCGGAAACAATATTGTCATCTTCATCATGAGTGTTGATGAAAGAGTAAGATGCCCGACTCAAGTTAAGTACAAGCGCAAAGATCAAAGTCACAAATAGATACGGTAACGCTCTTTTCATGGTTCTATTTTCCTGTTGCAGAACGGATCAAAATCTTTTTTGAAAATCGGCCATAAAAAATCTATTCTCCAGATTCTTTGAGGCACAATAAATTCAGGAATGAAAACATCTTCGATACATGTTCCCGGGAGAGTGGAGGACAGCTCGTTGAAGTAAGCTCGTGTCAGTTGAGGTCTAATGACCCAGATCTTAGCCCAGATTTCAAAACCGATCCAAGACAGTGGTATATGGATCAGAAATACTGACAAAACCAAAACTCTTCTTATCCCGGTGAATTTCATCCTGCTCAAGAGTACCGCCACTCCAATTAATAAAAAAGAAAGGGGAAAGTATGCATAATAGTTGGCTAGGGCATGTTCGATGCCGAACTTCCATCTAGGCACTGCCAAAGTCACGAAGCTACCGACAGCCACCACTAAACCAAACAAAACATGTTTATCTACCAATTTGCGACGAGACTTATAAATAAGAACCAATACCAACAGCAGGGGAATCGCTACGAAACTGGCTCTCAAGCTCTCACTTGGCCAGAGCCACCTTCCCGCCACAGTTTTGCTCAAACCCATTATTACAAACTTGATTATTGCCAGCGGATTAGATAGCCAAGTCTTGGGATCCGTATGTACGGAGAGATTACTCCCGATGAATGAAAAGTAGATGATTCCAAGAGTCAGCTGAGCTGATACTAAGGCATATCCGATTTTGTTGATTCTTTTTTTCAGGTAGTCAAATCCGAAGATTAGAAACGGCCAAATTGGCCAGGTCAACCCAATGCCCCAACTCAAGCCCGGCAATATCGACAAAACATATAACACCAGAACCAATATTTCTGATCTAGGTTTCTCAATAATTTTTAAAATGATCCAATAAGAAAGGAGCGCAAATATCGTGGCCAAAAAAAACATCTGTCCGGTGATCCACCATACCACGGTAAACCAACTCGAGTTTATCACCATGCCCCACACCGGTAAACTCGCCCAAACAAAAGACTGGGTCAATCGATAAGTAATCGAGAACATCAAACCCAACACTATGACATGCAACAAAGTATTTATTAGCATGTAAGGGGCATAATTAATCCCAAAGAGAGACCACTCGGCTCGCAACAGAGGCCAAAAGGTGATGTTTAGATGTTCATTGTTGGGATGTCCCACCGTCTTCCAGCCTTGCCAGTCAGCCACCACTGCCAGTTCGACAACATCGTCCTGATGGAAAAATGATCTCGTCACTCCCTGCCGATACAGCATTACCACACTAAAGATCGTCAAAACCCATCCGATAACCACGTAGAGAATGTCTATTTTAGCCGTCCTCATAAAACACCCATATCATCTCACACGAACCAAGAGTCGGCTACCTTTTACGCTCCACGTAACTCACACAGGCACCCTGATTCTTAAACCCAGCCTGACTAAACTGTCGCCAACCATCGTTTTTGCATTGTCGTTTGTCTCCGGGAAAGGTAGTACCACGAATAATTTTGTAGGTATCCACCTGACCTGCACTTATCAATTCACCACCAAACCTCACCCACTCCGGTGACTCGTGGATATTACCCAGGTGCAGTGTGTAGTTGCCCAAACCGGACTCCTTTACCCTTACGACTAGGTCCTGACCGGTATAGCCAGGGAAAATAAAAAGCTTTTCACTGGGGAAATAATAACCCAAGGCATCATTGCAGGTTAACAACAAAACGTCACAAACCTCTAATGTCCCGGGGGATCTTAAGATAACCACGAAGGAATTAACTCTGCTATCAGGAACGGAAGATTCAGCCAAGTTTTGGTCAAGATTTAACTGCTCAAAAATCTTCTTTACGTTATTTTGATTAGCCAACAAATCTCCGTGCCAACCCTCCAACTCAGTTCCGACACCAAATAGCCCAACCGCGCTTGTTCTTGTTACAGATCCGTCACCCGCAGTTTTTAAGAAAGGATCAGAGCCCGTAGGCTTACCGTCCTCCCATTGATCGATGACCCTGTCTTCATCACTTCGTGGCACGATCCTTATCACTTCTCTGGTTACATTAATGTCATCACTCCAAAAAGGGGTAAGCTTACTTCCCAGATCAGTCACATTCTCGTTCATGGTTTTCAGGTATGTATTTTTCTGAGACATTGCGTCAATTGTTACCAGCTCTTCCCCTGACATCAGAAAAGGATTGGTAGGCATTAGATCAATAATTGAAGGGGAAACCCGACGGATAGCCTTAATTTTCGTTTCATTCGGGCGTCTATTTATTTCCGTGGCGATCTCCAATAGCACGTTTTCCCACCACACTCCATTCCAGATTCTTGCACCCTCCCAGAGTCCATACATGTCCACCACTCCTTGGTGAGGTGACCCGGCGGTCAGAATCTGATCAACATTTAAGACCCCGTGTTTTTGCGCATACGCCCTGGCCACCAATCCTCCCATGCTATGACCTATCAAATCGACCTTCTCATTCCCAAGATTTCTGCTGTCAATAAATTGTTTCAGGTCGTCCGCCAGATCATCTAACGGTTTTCGCCAATCATATGGAAACACAAACAAATCCGTGTCATCCTCGTAGCCGGCGTTTCTAAACGACTTGAGTAGCCCGTCATAATTTTTCACAAAAGGCGGAACCGCCCAATTATTCCCATCTTCTCCCGCCAATATCGCCTCTAGATCCCAACTCCCCCCAAACCCCGGCAAGACAATGACTGGGTGTTTTACAACGGGGTCCGCAATTTCATTGACAGTTATATTGTAGATCTCAAAGGGTGACCACGCGCCGATACCCAAAGGACCGACGGAATTTCCAAACCAAATATACTTTGGTCTCCTTTGGTTTGTGTTAGAAACATAATTCGGAGTGTCGGCACCATCGTAATAAAATGAATATTGACCAGTGTCAGAATATATTATTTTAATTTCATGAGGATTTAGGTCGTGAGAACTCGGAACGTTATTCAATAACTCTAGCGTGTTGCAATCCGTGCCATCCGAATTACACATGACTTTTTGAGAGTACAAACCATAATCTGCACTCTGCCAAACTGAAAATGTGATATATCCAGGGATGTCAGATCCAGGGTCTACACCATTTGTGGGATATCTGTCCGCCGATATCGTTATACCATCACCATAACCTCCAACAGCAAGATATTTGTAATTTATTAGTATTGAAAAAGGCCCAGTTTCAGGAAAGATATCCGGTTTTGAATACACATATGGAAACATCGAGGACCCACCAATTGCTCCAGAAAGAACGACCTTTCCTTGATCAACCGTAATCTGTCCGGAATTAAGTGATACGTTCCATTTACTAAGGTCTATTGTGTTTCCTGTAAAATCATCACTAAAGAAAGAAAATGCTTTGAGTGGAAAGAAGAAAAACATTAAGCAACAAAATCCAAAAAAAACACTCTTTTTTGCAGGCATATTATAATCATTTCACTTAAATCAAAAAAGTCAATGATCGGACGAACGAACAAATTAGCCATTTTTCACAATTTGCCAGAAGGAGGGGGACTAAGAATGCTTAAGAGTATTATCCATAGATATTCGGAAAAGTACGACATCTCGTTATTTGTAATAAGTGATTTAAAACCAAAACAGATCAAGGGGGCAGATCTGAAATACACCCAGGTTAAGCCATGGAGGGGGTTCGTTGGAAGAAATCTATGGATTTATTTTGTTCTTCCAAGAATTCATGCGTCATTAGCAAAAACAATCAATAAAAACTTTGATACAGTTTTTGTAAATCATGACTATTTTACGAAATCACCCTACTTGTTAAGGTATTTAAAGAAGAAAAGTATTTATTTGTGTCAGGAACCACCAAGAGAATTTTATGAACCTGCCAAATTCCATGCACCAAACTTGAAAGATAGAATAGCCAACACTCTAAGGTACCCTATCAAGATTATCGACAAAAGTAATGTCAAAAAAGCAGACACTATAATATGTAACTCTAAGTATTCCCAGGGCTCAATGTCGAAGATATACGGTAGAAAATGCGAAGTCGTCTATCCAGGTGTTGATACTCGATACTTTAGACCTTGTAATAACAAAGGGGACACGATTCTCTGTGTAGGTGGAATAAACACTGTTAAAGATCAACTGTTTCTGGTTGATGCTCTTAAACCCATCCTTGACACATACAAACTGGTTCTGGTTGGACAAGGCAAGAGAGAATATATTGACAAACTAAGGAAAGCAGGCGGAAATAGTAATAACCTTGTTATCATCCCAAACATAACTGATCGAAAGCTAAAAACTCTATATTGCAGATCGTTGGTCACATGTATCTCAGCTCACAATGAACCATTTGGACTTTCATCGATTGAATCTCAGTCATGTGGTACTCCCGTGGTATCCATATATGAAGGTGGACCTAGGGAAACGATTATTAATGGGAGGACTGGTTATTTCTCAAAAAGGGACGCAGGGGGATATCGAGACAAGGTACTTCTAGCAATCAAGAACCATCATAAGATGGGGAAGTCGGCAAGGAACAACATCATCAAAAAATGGTCCTGGAGCTTCACTTTAAAAAAACTAGACACCTACTTTAAATGAAAATATTTATAGTCAGAGGGGGGTTTTTGAATCCGTTTGAGTTACAGAATTACGTTCCGTTGAAGAACAAACATGACATCAAGGCAATATCTTCCAAATACCCCATTTCCGACAAGATAGACCTGCCTTTGATCAAACTTTGGTCACCAACAGATATTCCAAAGATCCCATTCAAATATCCGATCCTCAATCGTCTTTTCACGGACGCCCACCAGCTTTTCGGACTAGATCAAGTTATTAAGGGGGCGGACATTGTCCACGTTGCCGAGACCTACTATGGCTACACCAATCAAGCCATCATGGCCAAGAGGAGGGGGCTGGTACGGAAGGTAATCAGTACCGTTTGGGAGATAATTCCTCATAACAATGAAAGTATTCGGGGAAGAAAACAATTCAAGAAACTTGCCAGAGAAAACATAGATCGCTTTATCGCTGTTACCGAGCTAGCCAAACGAGCTTTAATCAAAGAGGGGGTTAGACCGGAAAAAATCTCGGTCATCAAAGTAGGCATAGATCTGACCAAGTTTAGGCCAAGGCAGTCTAAAAAGACCAAACGTGACCTTCATATCCTTTGTGTCGCCAGACTGGTACCGGAAAAAGGCGTCGAAGATTTATTAAATGCTTTTATAGCTCTTTCCAAAAATATTAAAAATGTGCATCTGACATTTGTTGGTGACGGACCATTGAAAGCAGATCTTTCCGGATACAAAAACGTCCACGTCAAACGAGTTCCCTATGGCAAAATAGTCGACGCATATCACTCTGCGGACATCCTTTGTCTCCCCAGTAGACAGACGCGGACTTGGGAAGAGCAGTATGGTATGGTCCTTATTGAAGCCATGGCCTGTGGTTTACCTATCGTAACAACCGCTACCGGAGCCATTCAAGAGGTTTGTGACAACGTAGTTCTATATGCCAAACCTTCTGATCCTCACAGTCTTCAAATTAATCTTGAAAAACTTCTCAGAGACAAAAAATTAAGAGAAAGGTTCGGACACCTGGCACGGCGCAGAGCTTTTCAAAACTTCGACCGACAAAAAATCGCCAAAGCGATTAATGGCGTGTACCAAAGTCTATTAAAACATTAGCCCGGACCCTTTTTAGCAGGTGATATAAGTGTCTCAAAATATTTACCGGGTGCTTGATGAAATCAATGTAGTACCTACGTTTTTGTTCAGACTTAAACATCAGAATCAGATCATACAGTTCTTTCTTCGTTAATGTTTCAGAAAGGATAATGGCTTTTTCATGATTTTCCAAGAACTCCACGTTCAATGTACTCCAGTCCATCTTTTCACTCACCATACCCCGTTCTTTTGCATACTCCCAGATCGGTGTGCCCGGTAGGGGAGTCAGCACGTAAATTCCAAATCCACGCAACTTACTGTCCTTAATAAATTTAAAAGTTTGCATAATTTCCTCACGCGTTTCGTTTGGTGATCCGATGATGAAAGAGGCACTTGGTTCAATGCCATATTTCTTAAAAACACGAATTGCTCTCATATGGTCTTTGATATTTACGTTTCCGCCTTTGAGATAATCGAGAATTCTGGGAGTGCCCGATTCCAATCCCATCGAAACACCCTTAACGTTTAGCTTCTTAAGTAACTTTGCCATGCTCTCATCAATCAAATTAGAGCGTACAGCGCAGCTGAAAGTAAGCTTTCCCAGCAGTTTCTCTTTTCGTAGAAGAGAAACAATGTCTTTTATTCTCTGTTTGCTGACTATAAACAGGTCATCCCAAAAATCAATCTCCCGAACGCCATAATTTTCGTATAAATTCTTAATCTCGGATACGACATATTTGGCCGAGAAAAATCTCGTTTTGTTCCAAAAGCGTGAGGATGCGCAAAAGACACACCGGTAAGGACACCCTCTTGAGGAGAACACGTGTGTACATTTTTCGATTTTCATTAGGTCCCTAGCTGGAACAGGAATGGCATCCATGGGCATAATTGGGGAACGGATCTCCGTCTGTACAATTTTTTTACCCTCCCAAAAAGCCAACCCCTTAAGTTTCTTCAAGTCGTTTATCTCAAACCTCTTTTTTTGAATAAAGATTTCCATCAGTTCCTTGATTGCTTCTTCACCCTCGCCAAGTACCGCCACATCCATATCTCTAGTCATGCTCGACGGCAAAACCGTCACATGAGTACCTCCAACCAGTACCGGAATATTATATTTTTTAGCCGCTTTGGCATACTTCATGGCGAAGTTAAAGTTTTGAGACACTGAAGTAATTCCGACAATATCCGGTTTGTACGTGCGGATTGCCACAGCCACATCCCGATCAATAATTTTAAAGTCGATCAAATTGTTTCCATACTTTTCCCTTAAGGAGCTTACTAGATAGCCAAGACTCAGCGGAGGGAGGGAGGTTTGTAAAGACTTCGTAATATCAATGGCATTTATTAGCAGAAATTTAACTTTCATATTTATCTTCCAATTCTACATCAGCCCTAGGCCAATTAGTCTATAATTTAGATCGAGATGTCGATCAAAGAAAGTTTAATCAAAAATACGGGATTTAATCTTGCGGGCTATTTTTACCTCCTCATTGCCAGTTTCTTTTCCGTCCCCATTCTTCTAAACAATTTAGGGAGAGATGTCTTTGGGGTGTACATATTTCTGATCTCTATTGTCTCTTTGTCGGCAGTATTTGATTTTGGTCTCTCCAACGCTGTCGTTCGGAAACTTTCCCTCCCTGGTACTACCGGAGAAGAGAGGATCAAAACTTGGAAAACCTCTTTTGCCATCTTTATAACACTGGCTTTGATTCTTTCGGCAGGCGTTATTGTGTTACTTCAATACCTTTCGCAGGTCATGCCCATCTTCGCCCACCTTGACAGAAATACGATCAACCTATCTATTCTGGTGTTATCTGGCATAGCATTTATTAATCACGTCAACATCCACCTACTAAACCTGCCTCAGTCAGAACAGAGATTTGACATATTTAATTCCAAGACGTTGTTGGTCGGCACGGCCAACACGATCATTTCGGCCACAGTATCCGGCTTCTATCCAAATATTGCCGTTCTATACGCCACCCAACTGCTCTTTCACCTGTTGACACTCGTCTACATGATTTCTTATTCTCTTAAGTTCTTCCATGGTTCAGACTTTTCTCCCTCTTACGATAGGGTCATCGGAAAAGAACTTTTTTCCTTCGGGCTACGAAACTTTATCGGCACTCTTGCCGGTCAGGTAGAAAACCAGTTCAGCAACTTTATTCTCGGTGCCCTAGTCTCCGCCAGGGCAATTACCGCCTTCAGTATTCCCCAAAGTATCGTTGCCAAGGGGGCAGGGGTCGTTTCTCAGTTTGCCCAGGCCTTTTTTCCTTTAAGCGCATCACTACTCGAAAAAGACCGTATCAAAAAGCTTAGATCGCTGGTTCTGGGCGTTGAGGGTCTGACGTTAATGGGGGGCATCTTAGCAGTGGTACTTTCACACACCACTGGTCAGCCGTTCCTCATGTGGTGGCTTAAGGATAGCATTGTTGTTGAAACCGCCTTCCCTGTTTTGAAAATACTGAGTTTCTATTTTTTACTGGTCTCACTTACTCCTGTTCCTACTGCCCTTCTTCAAGGCCTCAACAAACCCCAAATTCCTTCCTTTTTTGGCGTCTTGACGGTAACGGTTGAAATAGCTCTTTCCCTATTTCTGGTTCCCCTTTATGGGGCGGTCGGGGTAGCATATTCTTTCCTTCTTAGCGTCTGTGTCACCGTGCCCACCATCCTGATAGTTACTTGGGTTCAGCTCGACCGGGAGATTAGGAAACTTGCTTTGTTACAGTAATATATTGAAAGGCAAACAATGAGGGGAATTTCTTTACGATACCATATTGCCACGATTCAGGTAGTCTATCGGTGATTTTGTATAGAAAAGGTACTTTGCACATGCCGTTTGTCGGAATAACCCTCATTTTTTTATAGCCGCATTTTTTGAGTAGTTTACCAATACTGTCTATTGTGTAAAATCTTACGTGAGTGTTGTCCAAAATCCCTGTAGTCGAGTACTCAAATCGTCCCAGGAGAAGCATCCAGCGGATTGACGCGTGTGCAATATTTGGAATGGAAACGATTACTTTTCCGTCGGACTTCAAATGTTTCTTGATTATTGACAGAACGTTTTCCGGGTGAAGCAAATGCTCGATGACATCCAAAACAATTACATAATCAAAGTACTTCATTGGTACAGACAGACCCCTTGTTTCGTCCAGGTTGCAGACCACCACCTTCTTACAATACTTTGCCGCCTTCTTGGCCGCTTTTGCATCGTAATCCACCCCCCAAGTTTCACATTTTCTCTTAGACAGTTCCTTGGCAAAATAGCCCGTTGCGCACCCAATATCGAGAACTTTGCTGTTTTCCCTGATTAGGTCAAATGCCAATCTATGAACCTCGTACTTGTTATTGTTAAACTCATCATAGCGGTATTGCATGATTATGATTTAGAAAAACTCAATTTCCTGTCTAAAGTGGAACTCAGCCACAGCTCTCTTAATAAGTCTGAAAAAATCCTGAAGACGATGGGTGTATGGTTTGTGAACAGATATTTTCGCAACGTTTTTCTTAAGAGATAATTTAATTTTCTTTAAGAGCTTCTCATTATTCTTCTTCATCCCCACCAGAATGATATGCTGAGGATTAAGCCTCACTTCATCGTCAAAAGGGGGAGATATCGCAACAGTCAATTTACCCTCCAAGTTCTGAAAAAGGATACCTAGCCCATAGGGTGTGTATCGAAAATAGTCGGACGGATGTTTATGGATCGGAAAATTTTGTTGACTGGATACTATGGCCACTCCTTTTGGTTTTAATACTCTCTCAATCTCGGCGGCCACCAGCCAGGGTTTGTCGGCATGTTCCAAGGTTTCCAAACAAAGAACCAGGTCGAAGTGGTTATCGGGAAACGGCAACTTGTTTGCACTGGCTACCACGTCGACACCGGGACCTTCTTGCATATCCAGTCCAATAAACGTCCCAGAATGAAACAGCTCTCTTACGTCAGCTAAATCATTTTGGTTTACTGCCTGCCTGGAACCTATCTCCAGGATCTGCTTTGGATTATCGACATTGGTACTGATTATCTCAACTGCTGCTCGAAGTGGCTTGGTCATTGGGTTAGAATATAGCAGATGCAAGAAAAATTATCAGCCGTCATCCTTAACTACAAACACCCTGAGGACACGATCAGCTGCCTCCGTGCTCTTAAAAAAAGCGAAGATGGAGATCGAGCAGTTTATTATATAGTCGATAATTCTCCGGATCCCAAGGTAGAAGAAAGGTTTAAGAAACTATTCCCAAAAATCCACTATATTGGCTCACCAACCAATCCCGGATTTGCGGCAGGCAACAATCTAGCCATCCGCCAAGCCTTAAAAGCAGGATCAAGTCACGTCCTGATTATCAATCCGGACGCCACCGTGGGACACTCTTTTTTCCGCCCGCTCCTGACACATTTTTCTGACAAAAAAGTTGGCATAGTGGCACCTGTTATCTATCACGAACAAAAACGCCGGAAGATTTATGGTTTGGAGGGTAAGGTTGATTGGAAGTATGCAAAACCGGAACACCGGAATTTATCCGACGTCCACGAATTAGGACCCATTATTTCCGAGTTTGTCACTTTTGCTTGTGTTCTTATCAGTGCCGACACCTTTAAGCAGGCCGGTCTATTGGACGAGGAGTACTTCATGTATTTTGAAGATGTGGATTACTGTCTGTCGGCTGGACGTGTGGGTAAAAAAATTATTCTTGATCCCTCGGTTGTAGTTTTCCACAATACCTCATCTTCCTTTAAGAGACCGACACAGAAACTTTTAATCAGCTTCAAAAGCCATCTTCGATTTATCACCAAATGGCTTCCACCGACGAAACGTCTGGTTCCATACATTTACGCCTTCACTCTCTATCCATATCTTTTCCTGCTTTGGACTTATCAGGGATTTAAATATGCAAAACACTGATAACGGTCGGCTAACCAAACTGGACGGTCTACGCGGTATTCTCTCGCTGATAGTGGCCCTGAACCATTCTTTCTTGGTGGTTGCGATACCAGCCTACGCCAACGTTTGGGGCCAAAATTATCTGACCTTTACCAATCTTCAGGCCAAACTCCAGCAGCTTTTTATGCTAATCGGCAATGGTGGAGCCGCCGTGACTATGTTTTTTATTCTTTCCGGTCTGGTACTGGGCCAGTCAATGAGCAGGGTCAACCTTACGGTCCGGGGGTTCTTGGGTTTCTACCTTAAGCGTCTCCTGAGACTGTACCCAGTCTATGTAGTCGTAATTTTGATTACCGCAATTTATATGAGAACCGGATTCCAGTATCAAACGTTTCCTTTTGCTTCCGCTTGGTATCTTTGGTGGATGAATTTCCAAATGACGGTTAAGGAGTTTCTTTATAATTTGTTCTTTATTCATACATATCTTGGAGGTGTGACTTGGACACTTAGAGTGATTTTGATTGCCTCTTTTGTTATGCCCGCTCTTTATCAATTGTCCAAGACAACGAGCCGTTTAACCAACCTGATACTTTCGCTATTGTTGGTCCTTGCGAGTTTTGCGATATTTAATATTAGCGGTTTCAGAGATTTACGCTACTTGTACATGTTTTATCTTGGTTTGATCCTTCCCAGGTATAAAGGTTTTTTTACGGCCATTCCGGGCTGGTTAATTCATTCTTCTGCTCCCTTCGTTTTGATTTCGCTTCTGTCCGTTCGACATGTCACCGACGAATACTTAGGTGGTCTGATCGAAAGTGTCGTCGCGTGGTTTGCCATAGGAACCATCGTATTCGGCATCCAAACCAAGATGTTTGATTTCTTTAACAACAAAGTCCTCCTATTTTTCGGAAGGATTTCCTATAGCCTCTATTTGGTTCATTTTACCGTCCTTTATATCTTAGCCAGGGTGATGTTCAATGTGTATCCAAACCTCCCATACGGCAGTGCCTACTTCATAATTCATGTTTCCCTGTTTATTCTGTCTTTGTCTATAGCCACCCTGATTTCCCTCTTGGTTTATCGTTATGTTGAGATACCTTCTTCACAAGTGGGCAGTGCCCTTAACAAAAAAATACAGCAATTATGAAAATTTCCGCCATTGTCTTGACAAAAAAACCCGAACTGAGCCAGTTATTATTGGACTCACTTTCATTTGCCGGCGAAATCCTGATAATTGTCGACTTAGCCCCACCAACTCAACTCCGTCATTACGAATCTCGTACTCGAGCTGTGGCAATCTCATCCCACCAAAAAACAAAAATCTTCTACCATCCCCTCAATAACGATTTTGCCTCGCAAAGAAATTTTGGACTTCAAAAGGCCAAAGGTGACTGCGTCCTTTTTGTCGATGATGACGAGTATGTTGGCACAGAGCTCGCCCTGGAGATTAAAGAGACCATTCGGAGGAAGCAATACTCCGGGTACTTTATCAGACGTCAAGATGTCGTGTATCGCCAGCCACTCCTCCACGGAGAAACCGGTAACCTAAAACTTCTTCGTCTCGCCAGAAGAAAGTCGGGGACGTTTGTCAGACCGGTACACGAGTTTTGGAAAGTGCGCGGCAGGGTAGGGGAACTCTCTTCTCCGCTTTACCATATTAAAGACCAATTTGTATCCGAGTTTATTTCTCGTCTCGACCGATACGGCCGAATCGACTCAAAAATTCTTGAGCTCGAGGGGAAACCTTTTTCCTGGTTCCGTTTACTGGTGTATCCTATGGCAAAATTCAAACTAAATTACTATCTTCGTGCAGGTTTTCTCGATGGCTTGGCCGGTTTATTTCTTGCCTATTTGATGGCGGTTCAATCACTATCTATTCGGGTTTTTCAATGGGAAAACAAAAACTAGTCATTATTCTCATATCCATACCGCTTGTAGCTCTGGTTGTTCTAAACTTCCTGTTGGTTTTTACGCCGGAAATGGGTTTTGACGCTCTTTGGTATCACTTAACGCTTCCCAAACTCTGGCTTCTTAAGCATCAATGGTACTTCCCCGGTGGGCTATTATATTACTCGGTTATGCCCCGGCTAGCCGAGACGCTATATATCCCCCTGCTTCAACTGTTTGGTACTTCCGGCCCTAAGATGGCCCAATATCTAGCCGGATTAGGGTCGGGAGTTTTCATTTGGAAGGTCTTGTCAGAAAACAAAATACCCAAAGCCATGAAACTGGCCGGTGTCTCTCTTTTTTACTGCACCTGGTTGGTTGGTTGGCAGTCGGGAAGTGCCTATGTTGACTTAATCAGAACCTTTTTTGAAGTAGCCGCACTTTACTACAGCCTTCGAGGTTCGTGGAAAATCGGTGGTTTATTTTTAGGTCTGGCGATTGGCACCAAGTGGTTTTCACTAGGATCATTGGCGATCTTTTCACTTGTTTTTGGACCTCAGATTATTTTTCCCGCACTTCTGGTCTCCCTTCCGTGGTTTCTCATCGCCTATCATTTCACCGGAAATCCCATCTACCCAATTTTCAGTGGCGTTATCGAAAATTCGTTTGCTGGGTTTGGTGATGCTGTAAAGCACCTATTGTTGGCACCTTTCTATCTTACCCACCCCTTCGACGATTTTATTTCTCCTGTCGTGGGGGTGATTTTTGTACTCGCCATCCTTTCGTTAAAAAGCAGACAGAAACCTTTCCGCCAAATCGCTTTGGTGGGTCTTTTGGGAACCATTTTGACTTTAGTGATAAATCCACCCTCCACTCGCTTCTTTCTACCATACCTGCCCAGCCTAGCTGTAGCAGCCATAATATTCATTCGATCCCTTCGTCGATCGTTGTGGAAAAAGTTATTTTTGTACTCCGTGGTTCTTTCCGGTTTCTTTGTTTTGTCAATCAGATTGATTGCCATGTCGAAATACGTGCCCATTCTCATCGGATCTATGGACTGGAAAACTTTCCTGGTCAGCCACTACTCTCGTTTACCTGGAACATTCATAGATTCTGACGGTTATGTGGCGAAACTTCCTGAAGGCAGTAAGATATTGGTAGACAAGCTTCATAATTTGTATTATTTTCCCCGAGATTTTGACCATACCTCTTGGGTTTCAAACGCATCTGGGTATGATTATCTGGTGACGTTGGGGGCTGATCCAAGTAGAATATCCGGCCAACTAATCCACCAAAATGAATTACAAATACAGACATTCAAATTGAACAAATGACCTATTTTCTACTTATTCTTAGTCTTTTTGCCTGGCCTTTCGGTCAACTACTGGCCTTTTCGGTTCCGGGATTTTCTATAAACATATATTTGCTGGATCTACTGGTTGGTCTGCTTACTATATCTCTAGTGTTAAGCCCGTTGGCTTGGAAGAAAGTCGCTTCTGATACATTGTTTAGACCGTTAATGTACTTTAACCTGATTGCCGGCTTGTCTCTGCTGGTGAACCTGCAGACATTAATTACCAGTGCCACCGCCCATTCAATTCTGTATCTTGCCCGTCTCTTTGCATACCCTTCGGTTTACTTCGCCGCCAAACTTTTTCCTCCCAAAAAAACCATTAGCCCAGTAATTTTTTCATTTATTCTCTTCTGTATTCTAGGCGTCCTCCAGTATCTGCGTTTCCCCGACATGAGATATCTGAAGTTAGTTGGTTTTGACGATCACTACTTTCGCCTGATCGGCTCACTCTACGATCCTAACTTTACCGGTGCCATTTTGGCCGCAGCCTCCTTATTCTTTATCGCCTTGAGTAATTGGGCCGCGAGTCTTCCTTTGATAGTTCTGCTCGCCTTAACTTTTTCAAGGGCCTCTTATCTCAGTTTTGCCTTGGGCATGGTTTATCTGCTGGTAAAAGACAAGAAGTACCCGCTGATTCTTTTTCTGGTTGGTCTGACCATCTTGGTTTGGCTGATACCCAAACCATTCGGTGAAGGGGTAAACTTATTTCGAACCTTCTCTATTTTCTCACGCCTCGACAGCTGGGAGTCCGGGATGAGTTTGTTTGTACAAAAACCTCTGTTTGGCTGGGGTTACAACACTCTTCGCGATCTTACCGGTTCGAGATTTCAGATTGACAATAGTTATCTTTATGTGGCCGTTACCACAGGATTACTTGGATTGGTTTTCTACATCAGATTATTAATGAAATGTCTTCGAGGACTACTGTTGCCCAAAAAAGTTTTTCTCTATGTCTTGTTTATTCATAGTCTGTTTAACAACAGCCTTTTTTTTATCTGGATAAACTTTGCTTTCTGGATCGTTCTAGCCCTTCCGGTTAGGGAGTATAAAGAAGATTGAAGACTCTCTCGGTCGAGTTCCCCGCTTTATCGGACGCCACCACCTTTATTTCATTGCTTCCATTCTGCAGCTGGATCCGTTGTACGAAAGTTCCGTCCTTCTCTACCACCACAAAAGAAGTATTTATGATTATTTGGGCGTCACTTTTATTGGCTTCCCCTTTGATATCGACGACTTGGTTGTTCTTTCCGAAAAACTCTGTACCATCCTTTGGTGAGGTAATCGTAACCTCGATTGGTTTACGGTCCAATTGAACCATCTCTACTTCCGAGACACTCGTGTTTCCGGCCTCGTCTGTTGCTCTTATCTGGACTCTGTTTGACTCGGCGTCAAGTGTGGCGATGATTGAAAACGAGCCATCTGCCTTAGCTTTGTCAGTTAAAGAAATTCGGTCATTTATCAGAATATCCAAGGAAGCATTTGCTTCGGTGTAACCCTCTATCAACAAAGAAGCGCTATTGGTGGCGTCAGGAAGGGCGGAAAGCGTCGGGGCCTGAGGCGGAATTAGATCTTGGTCAGTGTTTTGTCTGGGAGAACCCTTGCCGGCCACAATTTCAATGAAAAAAGGAATGCCCCATTTGAACAAAACAATCACAAAGACAATTGAGAGAAGTATGTAATATCTGGACTTGTTTTTTTCTTTGGCTGCTCTATATCTCCCGGACATATGTTTATCATAGTATAAATCAAAAGCGCTCATAAAAAACCCACCTAAGTGGTGGGTTTGGTTGATTTTTGCTTAATCAGGAAAGTAATCTTCATATAACCGGGTTTGAGTGTATCAGCGTGAGGGTTGAACGTTAAGTATACTAAATGGCCTTCATCGTTAAAGGTGAGTTTTCCCAGTTCCGGATTCCCCACAAAAATGGAATACAAACTAACTTCGTTATCTGGGTACTGCACCTTCATAATTGTTTGAACCTGGTGTATCGCCTCAAACAGACTCGTTTCGTTTGGAATTGGCCAAATAACGGTCACTGGTTCTGGTTTCATTTTGTCAGCCAACTTAACCTCCTTGTTAATTTGCGTTAACCAAAATTGTACCACTTGTGCGCCAAATGCATTAAAATAACCCCATCGCGGGATTAGTTCACCGGTAGAATAACTCCTTCCCAAGGAGTAGAAGGGGGTTCGATTCCCCTATCCCGCTCCCTGTTTTTTTGTAAGATAGTATACTTATAGATATGGTCAAAGTTGTGATGCTGTTGATCCTGCTCGCGGTACTCACTCTGGGCATTATCTGGATCATCGAAAAATCTCCACCAAAGAACCCAGCCGACGATCTCTTGGTTTCCAACTCCCTTGCTATCCCAGAGCCGGAAACCTTAGGGGCTTCGACCACGATTGCCCCCAGGCCTTCAAATTGGAAACAATATTCGGACAGGGTCATGGGTTTTCAGATTCAATATCCAGATGGCATCACCGTCAAAAAAGAGAATAGTGGCACGCTAACTGTTGCCAAAGACAGATTGATTGTTTCAATTTCCAGTGAGACGTTACCAGGTAAGGATACGGTGAATACTGTTGCCGAGCAAGACATTGACCAAAAAATGAACAAAATGGGGGATAAGTTTGAGCTATTGGAGACAATCTCCCCCGTTTCTATTGGCTCGATTACCGGTATTACCTATACCGCGGAAGAGTACTCAACAGAGATAACTTATTTTTACGTTCCAAAAGCCACAGGGTATCTATTTATCACAAATTTAACGGATATTTCCGACGACAAATTGATTTCTACTTCAGACGATATCATCTATTCACTGGAGCTGCTCTAGTGGCACGTAATTAGTTTACAATAGTCCCGTGCCACCCTTTCAGTATCGGGTTATACGTTCCAATAGTATGACCTCCGCCACCACCATCCGAGTTCACCCAGACGGGGGAGTCATTGTTCGTGCACCGTTTTGGCTACCCGCATTTTCTATCCAAAAATTTGTTGACGAAAAAACCGACTGGATTCTCAGGTCTCTCGCTAGAACCAAGCCATCTGTCTCTGCCAAAAAATACAGAGAGGGGGATAAGCATCTCTACTTTGGCCGGGAGTATCCGCTTAAGATAAAAACGGTTGATAGACCAACGAGGACGCTCATCGAGTTGGCTGAAGATTGCATAGTTGTCTGTCTTTTTCGAGGGCATTCCGAAGACAAGAGAATAGCTGAGATAAGGGACGGTCTCTTACGCTGGTATCTGGAAACCGGCATCTCGGTTATTACCGAAAAAGTTAACGTGTATACCGAAAAAATTGGTGTGAACTACAGCCGTATCGATATCAAAAAGGTTTCATCTATCTGGGGAAGCTGTTCACCAAGTAACAAGCTTTGTTTCAATCGCAAACTAATTATGGCTCCGCATGAGGTGGTTGATTATGTGATCATTCACGAAGTCTGTCACCTGGTGCACAGAAACCACGGAAGCCACTTCTGGGGGCTTGTCGCCAAGTTTGATCCAAAATACAAGGAACATCGTCGCTGGTTGTACCGCAATCATTCTTTACTTTCGATTTAAAATGATTGTTGATTTTGACGAAGATTCTCAAAAAGCCCTGAACTCACTGGAAAGCAGCTCGGAGAATATCTTCTTAACCGGAAACGCGGGAACCGGCAAGTCCACTTTGTTGGATCATTTTAGAAACCAAACTGGTCAGAATGTGGCTGTCGTGGCACCCACCGGTGTCGCAGCTTTAAATGTTAAGGGAGAAACAATTCACTCATTTTTTGGGTTTCCCCCAAATGTCACCCCCGAAAAGGCATCCCTGGAAGCCAAACACTCCAAAAAAGCAAAAATCTATACCAATCTGGATGTCTTGGTCATTGATGAGATATCCATGGTCAGAGCCGACCTCTTGGATAGTATAGACTCGTTCCTGAGGGTCGTCAGAAAAAACCGGGAGGTTTTTGGAGGAGTTCGGATTATCATGGTGGGAGATCTCCACCAGTTACCTCCTGTAGTCACCAGCCAGGAAAGGTCAGCTCTGGAAAATCTCTATGAAACTCCGTATTTCTTTTCATCCAAAGTTTTCAATAGGCTTTTTGAGGGTCTATATTCACAATTCAAATTTATCGAGCTTCAAACCATCTATCGTCAATCTGAAAAAAGATTTATCAATATTCTCAATCGAATCAGAAACAATCAAGCCACCTCGGAAGATCTGCAAACAATAAATAATCAATTGATTGGCGAAGGTGACCTCATCGACAACTACATAATTTTGACCGCAATGAATGAACAGGCAGACAAAATTAATCAGGCACGACTCGACGAAATCGAAGGGCCGGTCTACTCATTTCACGCTGTCCGTACCGGTGATTTTTCCTCACAACAGGGGCCCGCTGCCGATACTGTCTTGCTTAAGACGGGTGCCAGAGTGATGCTCCTGAACAACGACCCTCAAGATCGTTGGATCAATGGCACCACGGGAACCTTATTTAGAGCTGAATCAGGCTGTGCCTATGTCAGGATAGATGGAGGCGGTGTGGAGAAAATCGAGCCGGTTACCTGGACCTCATACAAAACCTCATATAATCCGGACACTGCCGTTCTGGAAACTAAAGAGGCTGGGAGCTTTAAGCAAATGCCTATTCGTCTGGCCTGGGCTATTACGATTCATAAGAGCCAAGGAAAAACTTTTGAAAAGGTGGTCATTGATCTTGGTCGAGGGGCATTCGCGCATGGCCAGACCTATGTTGCCTTGAGTCGCTGTACTACCATGTCAGGCTTGAGACTGATTAGACCACTGACCCAACAATCCATCATTATGGATAAGCGGGTCTTAGAATTTCTGGATCGCCTTAGGCAATCGGCTGGACCGCCTTGATCCTCTTAGTCAAGAACAAAAAAAGAAAAGCAGCTAATAGTGCCAAAGCACCACCAAAATAAAAGGGGGAGCTGGCACCGGCAAATGTCCAGAGCGCGCCGGCAATAGTAGAAGCAAAAAAGGTACCGATACCCATTAGAGTCTGATAAATTCCAAAAGCCGACGCTGAGATTTCGTGGGGAATCAGTTTTGAAATATAAGCCTTACCGACACCGTCCGTGAAGGCCATATATATTCCGTAAATCGGAAAAAGTATCCAAATCCAGGCAGATGAGGTGATGTATCCAAAAGAAAAATACACTAATGCGAACATCATAAAACCAATAAACAAGACCTTTCGCGCACCGATCTTGTCTGCAATTATTCCCGCGGGAAGAGATAGTAAAGAATAGACAGAGTTAAAAAGAACGTAGGTAAAAATCGTCAGACCGATGGATAGTCCCAGATTTTGTGCCCTCAGGATCAAAAAAACATCCGAGCTGTTGCCTAAAGTAAAAACAAAGCTAATAAGCAGAAAAATCTTAAAAGAATCATTGGTTTTACTCCACTCAAAATGTAATCCTGTCAGACCAAGAGGTTTCTTCTCTTTTTCCTTCACAAAAAAAACGAACATCAGAACGCCTAGCAGGGCCGGAAAAAAAGCAGCCAAAAATAACATTCGGTAGTTACCCCCCAGCCATTTTAAGACCACTATCGAGAGCAAAGGACCCACAACCGCCCCGAGGGAGTCCAAGGTTCGGTGAAATCCAAAGTTCCGGCCACGGCTCAATTTGTCTGAGCTTTCCGTAATAAGAGCATCTCGGGCCGAAGTCCTGACTCCCTTCCCTGTCCTGTTTATTAATCTGGCAAACATTACCATTGGCCACGTTCCGGCAAGAGACATTATTAAATGGGAGAAGGTGGCAAAACTATAACCCCAGACAACATAGGGCCTTCTTTTTTGTGATCTATCGGAAAACACACCGCTAAAGGCCATTAATATTTTGGATATCGAATCTGCGAGCCCTTCGATAAACCCCACTACCAGCGCAGGTGCCCCCAGTACGGAAATAAGAAAAATCGGCACTACAGGATAGACCATTTCCGAGGCCACATCATTCAGTAAACTAACCACACCCAACACAACCACGTTAGTCGAAATTGCTCTTTTCTTCTCCATACTTCACCAGTTTAGCATCAAACATTATGCCTCACCATTCTTTGTCCTCGTCCTCGTCATCATCACAATCCTCATTCCGAATGTCCTCGTCTTCATCTAGCTCCGTTAGGCGACCGGAATCTACCAGCTCCCTGAAATCAATATCGACTTCATTTCCCTGAATGATGACAATATTTCCCGATAAACCATCTACAAATAAACGATATCGCCAAAGTTCATACAAATCTTCATCCTCACCGACGGCAAAACTGATCAAACTATTCGCCTCAGATAAAATGGTGACTATGTCTGACAGTTTGTATTCACTGTCTATGGCTTTCACTCTCTCGTCCATCTCACCCAACTCTCTTTTGATTAGTTTGTTAACAAATCCATTGTATTTATCCAGAGGTGATTCTGATTCGGCCATGGTTTATGATGATACTAAACCATGAAATCCGAGAAATCAAATAAACCGGTCAAAACTTTAAACATTACCCTGATAGGGTTAATTGTTGGCTTTGTTCTATTTGGTCTCTTGGCTCACCAGCGGGCCTATTTTGGATATGACCTAGTCATTAGTCGTCAACTACAAAGTTTTCACAACCCCTTTTTTTCCACCGCCATGAGCCTTGTTAGTGAGGTTGGTAACGGCTACAATTTGGAAATAATTGTGGTTCTGGCCATGTCTCTTCTCTTTTTTGCCGGACTAAAAGCCGAAGCCGTCAAAACCGCACTTCTGACTGCCGCTAGCGCTACAGCGGGCAGTCTAGCCAAAAGCATCGTTAATCGACCACGTCCCGACGCTGAGCTCGTCTACATCCAAGAGGTGTTTCTAGACAAAAGTTTTCCCAGTTTGCACGTTCTAACGTATACTATATTTTTTGGATATATGTTGTATCTGGCTCTATACAAAGTTAGAACCAAATGGCTTAAACTATTTATCTCCCTCTCTGCAACCATCTTGATATTTTCAATAGGAATCTCCAGAGTCTATCTCGGAGCTCACTGGGCCAGCGATGTCGCCGGTGGTTACTTGCTTGGAACAGCTTTTCTGGTATTGGCAATTATATTAGGTCGATAAGAAAAGAAAAACTACAATGGCAAAAGATAAATACTCAGCTGTCTGGATTTCGCATACTTCCATTAACGACTTCCTTCACTGCCCCCGGGCGTATTTTCTGAAGAATATTTACAAAGACCGCAGTTCCGGTAACAAAATTCAAATTATTACGCCATCCCTGGCCCTGGGTTCAGCGGTTCATGAGGTCATCGATTCATTATCCACCATCTCAACAAATAACCGGTTCAGCGATTCCCTGGTCTTGAAATTCGATCGGATTTGGGAAAAATATACCGGTAAAAAGGGCGGTTTCAGAGATCTGGACGAAGAGCATAAATACAAGGAACGGGGTAAGGCTATGCTAAGGAGGGTCATGGACCATCCTGGTCCGCTATCGAATCTGGCGGTCAAGATTAGGGAAAGTCTGCCATATTTTTGGTTATCGGAGGAGGAAAACATTATTCTCTGTGGCAAAGTTGACTGGTTAGAGTACCTCAAAGATGAGGACAGTATCCACATTATTGACTTCAAAACGAGTAAAAAAGAGGAAATCAAAGAATCGCTTCAGTTACCCATATATTATTTATTGGTAGTAAATTCTCAAAAAAGACCTGTCTCAAAAGCCTCCTACTGGTACTTGGACTTTTCAGACATGCCAAAAGAAATGGTTCTACCGGATATTGTTTCCGCTGAATCTAAACTATTGGAAATTGGCCGCAAAATCAAATTAGCCAGAAAACTTGAAAAGTTTGATTGTCCAAGTGGCAAAGACGGCTGTCCACAATGTCGTCAACTGGAGTCAATTATCGGGGGAGGAGGGGAGAAGGTGGGCGAGATGGGCCATCGTGACAGTTACATTCTGGATATTGAGGAAACTCCGGAGGTTGAGGAGCTTGAGGACAGTTTCATTATCTAAAAACTAATAACTCCGCATCAATAACTCTATCAGTATGCCGCGATTGCTACGGAAAAAGTGTTTTGGGCATAAACACAACCCCACACATACTCTCCTCCGGCCAGCAGCGCTTTATGTCCGAGTGTGTTCTCCCAGGCTTGAACCGTTTCCAGCGGTGATGAGTATCCCTGAGCCAAGAACTCACTTAAGTTATATTTTTCGGAGATCCATTTCAAATCAGGTCTGTCCAGTACCGGCACAAAGCCCGCGTGTCCATCCAGTTTCCCCAACTCTAGAAGTTCGTTTAGTCTTATGGAAGCAACTGTACATAGTTCGTCTCTTTGTCGCAGGGGATTAACCCCCATTTCTATCCGCCGCCCGTTAACCACCTCCCAAAGATCAGGTCCTCCCCAGGTAATTTTTTTCGGCCCAACCACGATCTTTCTGGGTGATAGCAAGAGTACATAAACACTTACTTTGTCTTGGTCGTTCTTGATTGCAATGCCGGCATCTCTGAAGTCCGGGTGAAGGAGAGTTCCCTTGGTTATGTCATTGGCTTGCCAGTCGGCCACCGGATCATTGGTTTTAAAAAAATCAACCAAGAGCAAGTCTCCGATTAAATTTGCATCATAGCCGGCATTTTTGGTTGCTACTTCTCTTGTCAGTCCGGTCGTTGCCCCTTCATAGTCACGCTCTGTTAATATCACCGACAATCTTCCCAGAGCCGCTTGATTGAGCTTCTCGCTTGTTTTAACCTTTGAGAACCCGGCTCCTTCTCTTACAGCGTTTATCTTGGTCAGCACCGCGTCTGCACTCCAGTCTGGCAAAAACGGGGTGTTGTTTCTTTCGACATAAATACTCCCCCTGGTGAGGCCGTTACCGATATCTTTAAAAGGGATTGTTCTAAACCCATACACCAAGAGTCCGATACCCACGCACCACAATATTAGCTTCAAAAATGTTTTCACTTATTCAGTATAAAATATTTCTCAGATTTCTGTGTATACTGGCTTTATGAACATCATTTTTAATCCCCAGAAATTATCACTGAGTGATCGTTTCAAACAAAGAATCCAAACTAAGTTTGATCAAGGTCTCGGTAAACTCTTAAAAAACTATCAAGAAGATCTCAAGATTGCTTCGCTGGCTATTGAAAAAGTCACCCGATCTGGATACGAGATTAAGTTTGATATGAACCTACCTGGTTGCCCGATCAATATCAGAGATAATCACCGCGTTCTTATGGACGGGGTTATCCGGGTCAGGAACCAAGCCAAAAGGCAAATAAAGAAATACATTGAGAAGATGCGTGGTTACTGATTTTTCTCCCTTTTCTTAATTTCCGCCACTTTATTTCTCAAAACCACTTTTCTGATCCAGCCATCATGATTGACGAACTTCATCTCGTTGGTCAACTCACTTAAAGCTACAACCATAATGGTTCCATATCTCTCAAATTGTGTATCCCAAGATTTTTGGAAATTTTGCAAACTCACCTCCAGAGTACTACTACCATAAGTGGTTAGCAGGTGCACAGCAACGGCCTCAAAAACACCATCTCTGGCCGACCCTAACAATTCTTGTTCCTCCATCATATCTTTAGTTCGTTTGGGGCTTAAGTTCCCTTCTGCACCCATTGTTCTTTTCAGCTGATCGTAGGGATTGTTGGCCATTCTTTTTGGAATCCATGAACGACTCTCAGCCACCACATTTTCTTGGCCACCATAGACATTTCTCAGTTTTTCCTGCAAACTAGCCATTTATTTTTTTATTGATATGGCTTGAGTTGGGCACACCTCAACGGCCATTTTCAGTGCTTCCAGCACCGTGAAGGGATTCAGATCGGCTGACTCAATCGGCTCAGAGGTGCCGTCTTTGAGTACAAACACCTTCTCGGCGATATCCACGCAGACACCACACCCGATACACTTAGTCTGGTCCACCTTTATTTTCATAAAGGTATTTTACCTTATCTTATGACACCGGCATCTGCCGGCGGGATATAATGACCGCATGACCAATAATATTAAATGCCCCAATTGCGGAGAAGAAATAGAGATCTCGGAAGCCCTCAGCGCCACCATAAAAGAACAGATGGGTAAAAGTCTCAGAGACGAAGGTTTTAGAGAGGCAGAAAAGAAATATAAGTCAGAAGCCGCCGAAGAATCGAAGGTTCTTAAAGAAGAGCTGGAGTTTAAGTCCAAGAAATTGGATGAGGCTCGTGAGGCGGAGCGATTATTAAGACAGGAAAAATTGAAACTTGAAGACGAAAAGAAATCATTCGAACTGGAAAAACAGAAGCAGTTGGATATTGAAAGAGAAAAGATTCGACAGCAAACGCTTTTCGAAGCTAGCGATGCTCATCGTCTAAAAGATCTGGAGAAAGAAAAAATGATTAATGATCTGAAGAAATCATTGGAGGATGCCCAACTGAAAGCCTCTCAGAGTTCACAACAGTTACAAGGCGAAGTACAGGAGCTGGATCTGGAAAGTTATCTGCAAACCTCCTTTCCGAGTGACGAGGTAAACCCTGTCGGTAAGGGAGTCCGTGGTGCCGATATAAGTCATGTCGTTCGGACCAATTTGGGAACAGTCTGCGGCGTCATACTCTGGGAATCCAAAAGAACTAAAGCTTGGATGGATGATTGGACCACGAAACTTAAGGACGATCTCCGTGCCTCCAAAGCCAATGTCCCGGTGATCATCACCTCTGTACTACCCAAAGAAGTAAAGTCCGGATTTGGCTTCTTCCAAGGGGTTTGGGTAGCCGAGCCAAAATATATTCAACCATTGGCCGAGATTCTACGAAAGAATCTTATCGACGTAGCCAGAGAAAAACACAACGGACAAGACAGGGGAACGAAGGCCGATATGATCTATACCTATTTGACAAGTGACGCTTTTGTTCAGCAAATCCAGAGTATTATCGAAGTCCATCAAAGCATGCAGCTTCAGGTTCAAAAAGAAAGAGCCGCTTTTGAAAAAATCTGGAAGGAAAGGGAAGCCCAGGCCTCCAGAATTATTATGAGCACCGCCGGCATCTACGGCAGCATCCAAGGCGTGGCCGGCCAATCCATGCCACCCGTCAAAGGCCTCGATCTCCTCGATCCATAGTTACTCTGCTAAAATATCCGGATGATAAAACTACAGACAGGAAACAACGAGATCCTTAGAAAGGCTCTTGACAATATAAATTCGAGCGAGGAAATAAGAGTCATGTGGGAGATGACCAACACTAACGCCATCAAGCGGATGGGTTACTCGGATCACGGAATTGTCCACTTTCAGATTGTGGCCGACTATGCTCTTCAGATGTGCCGAATTCTGGCGAAAAGTGATAAAAAAATGGGCATTGTAAAGGAGTACGGTTTGACGATGAACCATGCCGAGTTAGTTGTTGTTTTGGCTTCGTTGTTTCACGATTTAGGTATGACGATCAATCGCAGGGGGCACGAGGAATACAGTCTTTTTATTGCGTCTAGAGTGATTGACCTAGTCCTAGATTTCCTTCCGGTGAGAGAAAGGGTAATTGTCCGAGGCGAAACGCTTCACGCCATAATCAACCATCGTGATGATGGCCATCCAAACACCATTGAGGCGGGTATCGTCCGTGTGGCAGATGCACTTGATATGAGTAAGGGAAGGTCGCGTATTCCATTTGAAAAAGGGGAAATTAACATCCATTCATTGTCCGCCTACGCCATCAACTCAGTCACTCTCAAAGAGGGCACCGGTGTACCGGTTGAAATAAACATTTTTATGAATAACTCTTCTGGCATATTTCAGGTTGATGAATTACTAAAGGAAAAGCTCAAACATTCAGGCATCGAAAGGTATTGCCAAGTGACTGCCACAATCGATGGTGACTCGGAAAAGAAACTTTTAACGAAGTTTGTTGTCTCAGCCTAAACCAGAGCTCTCTATGCTAACATGAGCCATGTACTATAAGAAATCCAGGGGTATTTTTGATCCGAAATCAAAAGATCCCTTCAAAATCAGCCGATCTAAGATAGAGCTTTATACTCAATGCCCTCGTTGTTTCTATATGGACGTTCGGTTGGGTCTATCGCGCCCATCTACTCCTCCATATACCTTAAACTCAGCCGTCGATAACTTATTAAAAAACGAGTTTGATCTACTTAGGAAAACAGGGGAGAAGCACGAACTAATGAAAAAATACGCCATAGACGCCATACCTTTTAACCACCCAGATTTGCCTCAATGGAGAGGTGAAGTCACCGCTTTTGAAGGTGCCTTGGTTGTGGATGAAAAATCAAATCTCCTTATCAACGGGTTGGTCGATGATGTATGGCAAGACAGTCAGGGAAATCTGGTGATGGTGGATTACAAGTCGACCAGCTCGGCTAAGCCACCCTCCCTTGATGATGAGTGGAAACAGTCCTACAAGCGGCAAATAGAGATTTATCAATGGATTTTCCGCAAGCTTGGTTTTCCTGTATCTAGAATTGGTTACTTTGTTTTCGCCAATGCCATGAAGAATTTACCAAAATTCGACGGCAAACTCGAGTTTGAGATGTCCATTCTCGCTTACGAAGGAAACTCCGACTGGGTTGAACTCACTCTCTTGGAAATTCGCGAGCTTCTCAACTCAGAAGTCATTCCTGCACCTGCTCACGAGTGCGAGTATTGTGCCTACAAACAGCAGTCAGTCCAAATAGTTAAATCGATAAGAGAAAAGCAATAACCACACTTCGTCATTGCGAATCTTGTACTCAAGCTGTGGCAATCCATCTCTTTTTGTCTTTTTCTAGCCTCACGATTCTCTTTTCATGATTGTCAATCTTCTCTGAGTGATGGTCGGCAATATTATCCAATTTCTTTTCAATTCTATAAGTATTATCTGCAACCACAGTTACTTCTTTATGCAAACGATCATAAATATTATTGATCATGGGTTCAGTCACTTCTTCATGAAACTTTAATAACCTCTCATCCATGATTTTCGCAAAATCTTCCAGATTGTCCTTAGTAAACTTCATACATTTACTATACCTCAAACATTTTCCTCGATCTTTTTTACCCTCAGCTTCTGGTCGTTTATTTCAAATTCGCTACCGGCAACCTTGCCCAGAAGATTTTTGGCCATTGGTGTTTTTTCGCTTAGGAGAGTCACACCGTCTTCTTCCGTGCCACCTAGTCCATTGGGCACAATAAAATATTTTCTGGTCGAACCGTCAACTGTATTGAGCATGGTGTAGACCAAATGATATTTGGCGACCTCACCCAAAAGTTCCACGAGCCTCTTTTTTTCTTCGAGTAGTGAATTGTAAAGCTGGTTAGCAATTTGTCTGGTCTGGTCGTGTTGCGATTCCATAGAAGTGGCGCTTTCATCACGTTCCATAGCCGCCTGCTTAATTTGCTTCTCCGCCGAGCGGATTTCCTTCTCTATTTTCTGTTTCAAGTCGATCATACCCAATTTTACCTCATATCATCATTTCGAAAGTGATTCTGATGACATTCATCTGAGATAATAGCCTCATGAACCTCTCAGGCTTTCATTTTGATCTCCCCGAAGAGTTGATTGGTCAGCAAGCCATTGAGCCTCGGGACTCATGCAAACTTTTGGTCGTAAATAGAAAAGATCAAGGAATTTCTCACCATATTTTCCGAGACCTCACCGAACTCTTGGACGATAAATGTGTTTTGGTTCTGAACGATACCAAAGTCTTTCCGGCCAGACTCTTTGGAAAAAAAGAAAGCGGGGGAAAGGTGGAAGTACTTCTTCTGAAGCAGACTTCGTTGGACACTTATGAATGTATCGTCCGTGGGAAGATCCAAGTTGGTCAAAACCTGATCTTTGACTCAAACCTCATCGGATCCGTTCTCACTAAAAACAAAGAAGGGGAAATCAGCCTTAAGTTTAATTTTTCCGGCCCGGATTTGATTGTCAAAATAGACGAGCTTGGGAAAACGCCACTTCCTCCATATATCCATTCAGGTTCCAAAGAAGAAGTTCTTAGAAAGAAATACCAAACTATCTATGCGAAAGAAAGGGGGAGTGCTGCCGCCCCCACAGCCGGTCTCCATTTCACCCCTGAACTTCTGCATCGTTTGCGAGAAAGGGGAGTGCAAACTGTAAAACTCACTCTCCATGTCGGTCTTGGTACTTTCAAGCCGGTGTCGGAGGAGCAGGTAGCAAATAAGACGCTTCACTCCGAATCGTTTACGCTTTTACCGGACGTGGCTGACCAATTAAATATAGCCAAGAAATCGGGTAAAAAGATTATCGCTGTCGGGACAACATCCTGTCGGGTGCTGGAAACACTCTCCGACGAGTCGGGAAATCTTTCAGGCGGAGCAGGGGAGACCAAAATCTTCATCCAGCCCGGATACCGGTATAAATTCGTCGACGGGCTCATTACCAACTTTCATCTGCCTCACACTAGCCTATTAATGCTCGTTAGTGCCCTGGTTAGTTTTCCGAACTCCCCTGTCCGTTTCTCCAGTTTTCACGACTCTCTCGTGGGCAAGGCGTATGAAGAAGCTATCAGAAGAAAATACAAATTCTTCAGCTTCGGCGATGCCATGCTGATCAAATAAAGCAAATGCTATCATAATATTTATGAAATTAAACGAAATAGCAGCTCTGATACTAAAACAGGCTGAAGAAAAAGGTTGGAGTCACACGAAAGAACTTTTAAGTGTCGCAGAAAAAACAATGCTCATGGCTACCGAGATTTCGGAACTGCGGGAAGCAACCTTAACCGAGGACTATCTATATTTTTACGGACTGGTAACTAATGCTTACGATTATTACCGCCACAAGGATATTGAAAATTTCCTTAGGTCATTAAAAATAATTGCTTTGGAAATTCGGCTTCTAGCCCAAAACCTAAAATTGAATCTAGATTCAGCCTGTTTAAACAAGATCGAAATTAACCAAACCCGAGTGTGGAATAAAAATCAGTTAAACGGTAATTACTACAAAACTTCCTGATCGCCGGACCGCTTAACTGTATTTTCAAAATATTGTGTTAAAGGCTCGACAATGCTCTGGCGACAGGTTTGCAGGGACAACTCTTCGGTTTTCAAAGTAACCAATTTCCAATCAAAGTTGTGGGAGCCAAAAATGGCGACGTTGTCAGCGATTATTAACTTCGCATGGGTTCTGCCATACCTGGGAGAATAACTTTCATAAGTGGCACGAGTATCCTTGTTGGAAGAAAATGTTTTGACCTTTACACCTCTGGACACGGCCCGAAGTAACGCTGTTCTCACACGTCCACAAGCAGCGCGGCTACTCATAAAATTCACACTCTCGATCGAGCTGTTTATCAAGCCAATGGCTCTATCCATGACTACTGAATGTCCGCTTCCCACATCCATCAGCAACTCTGTATCCGGTGCACACACGATAACCCTATTGGATTTGTCTGCGGTATTCGCTTCGAAGATCGAAGTAATCTGCTCAACGATATCATTGTCCGTGATCTTTACCATAAAGTCCTCACGTTCAAAGACTGACTGAGATAAATTTAATCCACCAAGGTAACAGCAGTCGTCAACGACAAATATCTTTTTGTGATTTCTGCCGTAAGCGAAAGAGAGATCGCCCAACATGCCTGGCCGATTGGTTATCTCAATAGCAACACCGGCATTTTGCAGATCCTTTAGCATCTCTCTGTTTCCTTTTACCATGAACTCTCTTCTACCTCCATCTGTTTTTGCCCAACTACACAAAAGATTAGGAACGTCATTTGTCACCATACTGGCGAAACAGTCAACTTTAACCATAACAAAGACACCTCTACTACAAGCCTCTTTGAACGCATTTGCGATTAAGAGGTCAACGTGATCTGCTTCAAAAGTCATCGCTTGTGCTAGCACACACCTCTTTGCTTGCTTTGCGGACAAGGTGAAATCGATCAGAAACTCCCTAGGCGAAAGCACTTGTACTCTCTGATCAAAAAAGGGTTCCTTTTCTATTTCATTCATTATTTATCAGGCTCATCTTATTTCTCATTTCTTCAACCAAGCGGACCATAAACCGGACGTTATGAATCGAGGCTAGCCGATAATAGGTAAGTTCCTTGGATTTATAGAGATGATTAAGATATCCACGCGTGTACCCGGATTGACAGGTAAAGCAATCACAGCCCTCCATGATCACCGATTTATCATTGATGAACTGTGTGTTGCTGATATTTAACCTTCCATTGGAAAAATCGCTTTCAAAATTGTCACCCCGTAGCTCACCGTAATAAAGTGCCCCATTTCTCGCCAGTCTCGTGGGTGCTACGCAATCAAACATATCAACGCCGCACTTGATGATGTCTACAATATTTTGCGGATCGCGTCCCAAACCCATGGTGTATATCGGCTTACCTTTTGGTAATAAGTGCTTGATCCAACCGACTACTTCTTGGGTCGCTTCCATGTTGTAGCCTATGGTCTCTCCGCCCAAAGCTATGCCACTAAAGGGCATTGAGGAAATAAACTTTGCCGCCTCCTCTCTCATTTCTCTATCCGTACTCCCTTGAATAATGCCAAACAATGCCTGGTCAGCCCCTTGCGCACTCTTTCTACCATTTTCCTCCCATCTTCTGACGCATCTTTCTGCCCAGCGGTGTGTCCTGTTGAGAGCTTCTCTGACATATTTTCTTTCAATTTTGTCAGGGGTACATTCATCGAAGGCCATAATAATATCGGCACCTAAATCCCTTTGAATATCCATTGATCTTTCAGGGGTAAACCTATGCATTTGACCGTCTAGGTGGGATTTAAAAGTTACCCCATCATCATCAATTTTCGAAAGAGATTCACCTTTAGCCCCAAGACCAAGTGAAAAAACCTGGAAACCGCCGCTATCGGTTAGCATTGGTCCATTCCAATTCATGAACTTCTGGACTCCACCCATCTCAGACACAGTCTTTTCTCCTGGTCGTAAAAATAGATGGTAAGTATTGGCAAGCACAATCTCGGCTTTTGTGCCATGAATATCCTGCCCATCCAGAGCTTTTACGGTAGCAGCCGTTCCCACCGGCATAAAAACCGGCGTCTGCACCTCACCGTGATCGGTAGTCATTTTTCCTGTTCCGTCGGTATTTTTTGTGAACTTGAATGCCATAAATGTTTTATGTTGGACTCGAAGTCTTCGGTCTCGTCTGCTGACTCGCCTCTGACCGCGCCTCAGCGCCAGTCGCGCTTCCGGCAGGCTCGATTCCCACAGAATTATCAAATTAGATTTTGTTCCGCAAGGGAACAATATCTAATTAGAGCCAAGGGTGGGACTCGAACCCACTACCTGCGGTTTACGATACCGCCGCTCTACCTGCTGAGCTACCTTGGCTACACAGCTATTTTACCCGAAATACAGCCAGATATTGAAGAATGCTAAAATATCCCATACTTTGACAACCGGAGGAAATATGGCTATCAGACCGCTTGAGATTATTGTCAATTTGACTCGGGATCAGTTTGTCTATATTGTGCTTCTGAATGGCAACCTAGATGTGAAATCATCCGAAGGTGACGAGATGGTCATTGGAGGAGCACAAGACCATCGTAAATATGGTCCAGCAGGCACCGAAGATGGTTCGTATCATTTCTTCAGAACTTACATTACCTATCAGGGACATGACCTGTTTGCACGAGCCAACTTCGCCTCTCACGATGACGGCAAAACCTATCGGGGGATCTTGTTCGTCAATATGTAATCTGACCAGTAATTACAAAAGGAGAAGCAATGGATTCCAAACATTATCTTTAATTGTTTCCCTCACCCGTGAGGAGCTGATTGGTTTGATCATTGACAACAAACCGGTGGTAACCAAGACAGAAGACAAGCCAATTACCTTGTCAGGTTCTGGAACGTATACAAATGAACCTGATTATAAGAATGGCGGAGTCACCCACATTTTTTTCACCAACATCGACTATCAAGGTGAGTATCTGTGGGCCAAGGCAAATCTACTTTCCTACGATGGACAAACGTTCGTCGGAAACATTATCTGCGAACGTTATCCAGACAGTATCTCCGAGTAAGACTGAATCTCGCTTGGCGTGTCCACTTTGGGCACGCTATTTTTTTGGATTTATTTTTCCAAAGCCGGGATGGTGATCTTTACCCCTGAGTAGATAAGGTCCGGGTTGGCAAAGATCTTTTTATTGGCCCAATATATTTTGGTCCATTTGAATCCATCGCCGTATGCACGAACAGCCAGCTTCCAGTAAGAGTCTCCCTTTTGGGTGGTGTATTCGCCTACTTCAATTGGTTTATTAGAAACTTTTACATCCGATTTGACGACATCGCCCTTATCGGAGATAGCAATATCCTTTTTGATTTCAATGATCGTAATCTTCTTTGGTTCAACTTTGGGTATTCTCAGCTCCATACCGGGTGTAATGACTCCTTTGCCCGTGATCTTGTTTTCTTTCATCACATCGACGTAGTTATATCCAGACTTGTAGTATTTTTCTGAGATGTGCCAAAGATCGTCCCCCTTAACCACCTTATAGGTAGCAATCAACTTATCGCTAGCTGTCTCATCCTTCTTATCTGTCGTTGCTGGTTGTTGCTCATTTAATAGGATTCCCTGCCAGGTTTTCAGGTTTGCCGTCCTAAAATAGTTAAAAATTAGACCAGCAATGACCACAATCACCACCGCGCCCATAAGCGTACTGATGGTATTCTCATTCATTTTGAAGAATTTTAGGATATTTTTAATACGTTTTTCCGTACTCTGTCCTTTTTTCATACCTCAATCTTATATAAAGACTTATGAATGTCAAGTGGTAGTTGAGTTAACTACTTCCACCGATTGGAGCTGTACATTTACTCTCGATTTTTGGAGGTATTTACGCTTCTATTTACTAGCGAGTACCAAACACGATATATTTAACTGTGGTCACCTATCCGGATCTTCATGAGAGTTCAGATCCAACCTCAGGGATCTATGCATAAAATTATTAAACACAAACAATAAATATGTTCGAAGAACTAGATCAAGTAACGGCAGAAACCAACAAAGAGTCGGAGGTTCTTTTTAAAGAAGAGGTTACCCTGCCAACCCCGATGACGTACAAACAAATTGAGGCCGCACTTCACCGGTCCGCCCCTGAACATTTCATTTGGCGTCGCCCGAAGATGATGGTGGTGCAGTGATTGGTTCGCAGATTCCATTCGCCAATTACGGTGCTGAATTTTTAGTGAACGAAAAGGGTGAGCGTCTCATGGAGGACGGAAGCTACGCCAAAATATTCGTCAGAAGCAACGAAGGTTTTGGTGGGATAATTCACGCCATAAACGACGGTCCTGACCATAATCAAGAAGTGATTGAATACTGTAGAAAGACAGTTCAGGACTTTCTCGCATCGTGTCAAAATTCCTGAGGCAGGTTCCCGCTCCAGAATTCATCTAAACCCCAGAAATATCAACTCTATAGGATTATTACATGCCTGAGAAATCTTTGTATGGCAAAAAGATATGGGCGCGAATATACCCTATAGGTGAAAAAATACCAGTTTTGTGGTATCATCACCCTGTTTCCAAAATCGCACGATAACAAGGAGAGTCACGTGATCATTTTGAATACGGTCTACCCGTGTAAACACTGTAAGCAAGAAGTCGATTCCAACTTCAAGCACTGCCCCGAATGTGGAGAAGCGCAGGATCATTCCGGCGAAGAACACTTCAATATCTTCAAGAGTTTCCGAGGCGGCGGAGTCTACAACATGACCTATGGCGCCACCATCCTAACTTGGGAAGACATCGTAGAGCTTGCGAAAGAGCAGGCTGGTACTGGGTACTTCATTGGCTCGTTCATTCCTGCAAAACAGGGACAAGAGCACCATATCCAAATCGTCAAGTGGATTCCCGTAGTCAACGGTGAACCTGGACTCGATCAGGGCGCGCAAAACATCGAGATCACCAATCTCGAATAAGCACCCCCAACCACAAAGAGGAAATCTCCTTGTGTGAGGGGGATTTTCTTTGGTAAAAACTTGCGAGGCTGGTGGGAAAGATCCGTCTTCGGTCGAACTACATTCGCCTCAATAACGGCCTCGCCAGCCTCGTTATGAAACTGCTTCCGACTGTTCAAATCCCATATTTGGCAAATAAAAAACTCCACATAAAGGAGAGCTTTTCACTTGCGAGGCTGACGGGATTCCCCTCAGTAACCCCGCCTCGGCGGAATTCTTCGGGACCTGTCTCGCCAAAACCGTTACGGGTTTGGCTCCGACATTCGAATCCCATATTTGGCCATAAAAAAATCCCTCCACAAGGGAAGGATTTTTCATGGCGAGGCTGACGGGATTCGAACCCGTGACCTTCTCCGTGAAGTGGCGATGACAACCATCAATACATGACTAAGTTCAGTATAGACTAAATTTCTAAGAAATAGAGAACCTGCAAGAGCAATCTAGCCTCAAATCAGCCCTCTAAATAGACCTATAACTTGACATTTACCCTATATCATGGTATAATTACGCTCATAAGTTGGGAATGTCCTAACTATTCTTTAAAACAAAAATCCATTCTAAACAACCAACGGAGGTAGTAATGAATTCGCTTGTTCCAGTTAGTGACCCTGATGTCAAATTTGATTTTTCAGATGTTGACTTCGACAAGTCCTTTCCCTCAAAGTCCACTGTCATTTTGAGCACTATGTGTGCAAATGTGGCTGTAATGGGCGTGCCAGGACTCAACGCTGTTCGTGTTGTCGCTCGCGGTAACCACTCCACTGAACTCGATATTCAAACCAGTGGTTCAGAAATGAAGATTTCTGCACCTTTGGACTATGGTCAATCCATGAATACGGGCGGGAATGTTTTCATTTCTGGCTCTGGCATTAATACCATCAATGGCGTGCTCTATATGAACGGACGCGCGGTCGATACGAGCAACCCGATGATGATGCTCGTCATGGTTCCCGTCGGCACCTCAATTAAGGTTGGACTCGTGCTCGGTGTGAAAGTGGTCATCCGTGGCGTACAAGGTGAACTCGAAGCCAAGCTTCAGGGTGTCACCAACGTTGAGGCAGATTACCTCACTAGCGCAGACATTCATGTCTCCGGCACGGGAAGCTTCAAATGCCAAACGATTGAAGGAGACAGCCTCACTGTCAAAATCAGTGGCATGGGCAATTCGACAGTCGAATCGGGCAAAGTCACTACGTTCCAGGCACAAGTTTCTGGTATGGGTGGCATATCCTTTGGTGGCGAAGCCGTCAACGCCGACCTGTCTGTCAGTGGCATGGGTTCGATTAACCTCTTTGCCTGCACTGGACAGTTGAAGAAAAAGAAATCTGGAATGGGAAATATCAGCGTATTGAAGGACATGTCTGCCAAATCTGGCAAATCATCTGGATTCAGCGACTGGTAAGTAGTATCGCCTCTCAGCGAGAAAAGGAAAGTCTTCCTTCTCTCGAAGGGAGGCTTTTTTTTGCAAAAATTATTAATTCTCAGTGAGATATATACCGTCTAGGGCGTTTTCTGTACAAAGCTTGTGCAACCAAACACGACCATCTTTTTCTTCTATTAACTCGTAATACTCACGTCCACGAGTTGGACTGACAAAAGGGTCAATTTCCATAATTCGTTTCAAGGTTTTTCCTCTGAACCTACCAAAATCTTCTTTTGGGTTAAATATCAAGAGTCGGCTATTAATATCATATTTGGGACTAAGGTCTTCAACTATCTCAGAATTATTGATGGGCACCCTGTTTCCAGTTATCGAGTCGATGACTGCATAAGATATGCAACTTGTACCACAACCCCACGAGACAAATCTAAAGTGCCCAGCAAAGTTCGGCCCCTTAGCGACTTGTTCTGTGACTGTCATTTTGAACCCACTTAGCCATTCATCTTTAGAGAAAACGACCGCGGACGGTTTGTCGATATATGTGTTTACTGGATGTAGCCCTGTCGCCTTCACAACCTCATCGCAAACAGATTGAGATATTGATGTCTCTTGTTTTGCCACATCACCAATCCTTTCATTACCTATTGCAAAAAAAAGGCCAACAAGTATTAAAATTACTGCCGAAATAAGTATGCAAAATTTAGTCATTGTTTAGTAAGGCAAGTCATCAATCGCCTCCATAACCTGTTGATTTTGATAATCTTCATAACTCTGTGTGTATGGTCTCCTGTAAAGAATTAGGAAACAGATTGCAAAAATAACTCCTACAACTAGTACTGTGATTTTAATATTTTCGACAATTTCAAACTTTCTCCTAGATTTCTCAGCTTCGGCAACCCGAAAGGCATGCTCTTCCCACTGCTTTATATTCATCTATCAAAATTCTATTTTGTATCTACAATTTTGTCAAACACAAAACTATGCCTAAATATAGCGTCTAACGCTCTGTATATGTGACTCGAAAGTCCATAAGGTTGAGAGGATGAGAGAGTACAAAATATCTAGAAATGTTGGTAAAAGAATCAGAGTAATCCGCCGGAAACAGGCACTTACTCAGGAAGAGTTATCTGGAAGACTAAATATCCATGTCTCAACACTTGGCAGAATAGAGAGGGGTGAAAGTAATCCACCCATACAAACAATAAACCGAATCGCCCAGGCCCTAAAGGTAAAACCAAAGGAACTATTTTAAATTTTCCTTATTTGGTCAATACGCACTTTTTACCCATTGATACGATTTGATATATTCGGTATACTCAGCGGGTACTTTAATCTAATCCAAGGAGGTCATCATGAGCCAATGGCTAGAAACCCATTGTGGTTGGTGTCATACCACCATTGCTTATCTACCAGAATGGTCACATATACCCGAGTACTGCAAATATTGTAATGAGTGGCTGGAAAAAGACTGTCTCAATCCGCACTGTCCTGGCAGAATAAAATATAAAGTTTACTGGTCAAATATTCACGACTACTGTACCTGCAAAGGCTGGTACGAAATCAAATGTTCCCATTGCTACCAGTACTTTAGTGTCAACGACCAATGGGACAACAAGCCAGAGTATTGTTCCAGTTGTCGCGAATGGAAAGAAAAAGCTTGTGCTAATCGTCACTGCAATGGCAAAGTCCGATACAAAGATTTTTGGGATAACAAACCGGACTACTGCACCTGCAAAGGTTGGTATGAGGTTCGCTGTAGCAACTCAAACTGTCGCAATACTATTTCTGTTCACTCCTCTTGGTCAAATGTGCCTGAGCACTGCAAGGACTGTAATTCTTGGCATGAAAAGGCATGTGCCACCAGTGGGTGTACCGAAAAAGTTTCTTATAAACCATCTTGGAGTAATCCACCCGAGTACTGTGATACCTGTCGAAAGTTGGGTGGTAGTCGTAGAGACCCATGGAATGACCCCAGAAACGTAGTGGAAGGAATCGGCCCCAATGCAAGTGGAGTTTGGGGTCAAAAAATCATGGGTGGCCCCGATAAGGGGTTACATCGTGGCTATGACCCAGACAAAATTCGTGAATTTGAGGCTGGAAAAGATTATGAGAGGAGAAAGCGCTGAGACCCGAAAGGGTCTCTCTTTTTGTTTTATAATACTAGCCATGGATACCAATTATTTTTTGGACAACAAACTCGACTGCAACAAAGATAATCCTATTTATGTGGGATATTTGGCTGACCTAAAAGACCTATTTTTGGAAGTCCAAAAGCTGACTGAAGACAATAAAACAGACGAAGCTAAGGATTTACTAATGGACAGTGAGGGAAAGTTCTCTCCAAATCTATACAATATTTCGGAGGAGATAAACGATATTTTTGTCGGTCAACTTAAAAATGAGACTATCGAGCTTTATATAAATTTTAGAAAATTTAACGAGGAACTATCCAGCGAAAGAGTTAACGACCTCACGGGGAGAGACCTAAATATATCAATCAATAGAATTAAGCTTTTTTTGGCACAGGAATTGAGGCTAATAGATAACCTCAAGTAAAATCCTAAAAAAAATTATAAAAATATTTTACCTTTCAAAAGCATGGTGAGACCGAGCTTTTGGTATAGCTGTGGTACTAGCTTAGTGGGTAATTCTGTGCGGGGGGTCGAGTTTTTATAACTCAAACTGCAGGGAATATTATGCGGAAAAATAAACACCCAAAATCTATCCCAAATTATAACAGCTTACGCATGAAGCTTATTAATATAAGTCATAATATCTTTGTTATATATCTTTTGTGCCTAATACTTGACACAAAAGCCACCTTGTACGACGTATGCGGTCATAAACCAATGAGGTGATATCTATATCAAAACATGTCATTTGGTAATTTTCCGCAAAAGCTCCAAATCTACAAAGGATTATATTTTAATTATCTCCGCTAATCGATTGTTTACTTAGTTACAATCTTTTTGTAGTAGTGTTAAGTTGAGACTTGCTTACGCAGACCTCCCCTTGAGTCTCGTGTTTTAGGCACGCGACTTGGACTAGAAATTGTACTTAGCAGACACAAGCGGTATTTATTGCCACGCAGCATGGTGAAAAATACGAGGTCCAAGTGACAGCGCACTATAGCTAATGTACTGTGACTTAGCGACCCCGACCATGTTCGTAAAGTATTAAGCCGTTCGATTGTAGTTTAACCGGCTATTTACAGTTCTATATTAAGATTTTCTTCTTTTCTGTAACTTCCTTTACGACCTCCCCAGGACTGAGTTTCCTCCATGCCCTGACTACGAATGGTTTATCCTATTGGGTTGTCGAATTTGCTTGTTGCCTTAAAGTTCTAGCTTTTGTGAGAATTAGTTTGTGAAACCAGTGGCACTCACGAGGACGGTTTTCATTCGACCTCTTTATAGGGAACCTGAGAGTTATTGAGTCTTTCTAAGCTTCCTAGAATGCATGTCGGCATATCTATAAGTCAATAGATAAAACTAAAACCATTCTGTCAACCCTATCAAAACATATCAGTTTTAAATTTCTCTTAACTTTAAGATAACGATGAATAAAAATGGTAGCCCTGAGGCAGTAGATTAGCCACAGAAAGCCTTTCAAATAACTTATTTAAGATTGATATGTAAAGCAAGTGAACTGTTTGGGTCAAGCTCACATTTCACAACAAACCGACAATCATTTTTCATCTCATACTGAACAAAACTAAGTATCCGTTCCAATTTTTCTTTTGGTGATAGTCCTTGCGGAACAATTGTCGTTCCATTGAGAGAAATTGCCAAGTCATAAACATTAAGATGGCTGTAAACAGTGTCTAAAATTCTTGTGTCAGTGTGGCGCATTAGTCGTCGTGCTTGACCATAGGGGACACCATCGCGAAGTAAGGTTGTGGCATAAACATGGCGCAAGCTGTGAACTCTGATTTTCTGTTTTATGTCCAACTTTTTGCAACCCCTAGTCATAGAATTTTGCAACATTTTTTCGCTTATTCTAAAAATCAAGCCACCCCTGTTAATTCTCGGCCTAAGCATTTTCAACATATCATTTGCGATGGGTAGTTTATCTCTGTGTCCACCTTTTCCAAAAACCCAAAAGGTTTTTTCTTCAAGATTAAAGTCATCGGCTTTGAGTCCACGAAGCTCAAAGTTTCTCAATCCAGATTTTGAGGCAAAAATTAGGCAATCTTTCGCCTCTCGTTTTTGTCGTCGTACTGCCTTGTTGTCATTTTTCAGCACCTCACATCCTGCCTCTATTATCATTTGGGCAGTCTCAAAGGGGACAATTTGTATTTCTTCTCTGTGTAGTTTTGGCAGTTTAACCTTTTGTCCCCAGTTTTCCGAAATACTTCCACCCTCAAAATGCCAAGAAATAAAAGCTCGAACTACTTTTGAATCTGAAACCATGGAGCTTGGTTTCCACCCCAAGTCAGTGAGATAGGCAATATAGCCACGAAAAGTCTCTGGTGACAGTTCTGAGTTACCTAGGAATTTGGAAAGGCGAGTTAGTGTTTCTTTCTTACCCTCAATGGTTCTTTTTGTCATACCAGACTCAATCTCGCAAGAGAGTAGGTAATCAGCCATGGTTTTCTCGACATTAATACATGACGCCATTGAGCGTTAATCATGTATCGAGGAGAAAAAATTGCTACCACGACACTAAATTGTTATTTTCTATAAAAAGATTGATTTACCAATCTTTTTTGCGAGGCTGATGGGATTCGAACCCACGACCTTCTCCGTGACAGGGAGACGCGCTAACCAGCTGCGCTACAGCCCCAACAGTGTATATTTTACGACCTTTGTTCCAATTTCTCCATAGGCACGCACCTTACCCAATATAGCTATTGCATTATGGACTTGATATAATGTCCTAGTTAAATCATCTTAACCTTTACAGATTGTCTCGCGGTGATGATGGCCACGGGGAAAGTAGAAAGGAGCCAGAAATGGCTGTTCGTTTGTACGTAGGGAACCTACCCTACAATATTACTCAAACCAGACTCCAGGAGATCTTTTCTCCCTTCGGTGCTCTAGGTGAGGTAACAGTTATATCAGATAAGTTCTCCGGCAGGAGTAAAGGATTCGGATTCGTAGAATTCGAAGACGCTGAAGCTGCTAAGAGTGCTATCGAAAAAATGAATGGTGCTGACCTTGATGGTCGCAACATTATTGTTAATGAAGCCCGCCCCAAAGAAGACCGTCCCGCTGGTGGGAGATCCTTCGGAGGTCGCTAAGTTAGCTCTTAATTCGTAAGAATTACGTATAATGGTCGTATGACCGTTAACCGAGAAACCGCCCAGCTCCTTGAAAGAGTTGCGGCGGTTTTTCGTGTTAAGGAAGGTGACACTTTCAGAGTCAAAGCCTATTTAAATGCTGCTGCGGTCATAGACAGCCTTACAGAGCCGTTGGACGAACTTTGGCGGCAACAGAAGCTCGACACAGTCCCTGGCCTCGGGAAGGCACTGGTAGGATACCTGCAAGAGTATTTTTCCAAAGGAAAAGTTCAACATTTTGACTCACAATTAAAAAAGGTCCCCGCGGGTATGTTCGCCCTCATGGATATTCGGGGCGTGGGCCCCATGACGGCTTACAAACTCGCCAGGAAATTCCATCTATCGGACAAAAAGACCGCCATTCATCGTCTTCAACAGTTGATCAAAGATGACAAGCTTGGAAAAATCGAGAGTTTCAAAGAAAGATCAATTGAGCGGCTTACCAAGTCTCTGAAAATTCAAACTATCGGCAAGGGTAGGCTTCTTTTATCGGATGCCTTATCGATTGCCGAGGATTACCTAGAATATTTAAAAAGATCCTCATTGACTATCGAGGCAGAGCCTCTCGGAAGCCTTCGTAGGCGGCTCTCAACGGTTGGAGACATTGATCTGGCGCTAAATACGAAACACCCCGAAGCATCCATGAAACACGCCTTGTCTTATTCTCAAATAAGTTCGGTCATTACCAAAGGAGATAAAGTCAGCCACGTAAAGTTAAAAAACGGATTTGAGGTGGACATTAAGATCTCTGAACCTAGAGACTGGGGAAGTTTGCTCCAGCACTATACCGGATCCAAGATGCACAACATTCATCTCCGTACTATTGCCAAGGGGAAAAATCTCTCACTGTCTGAGTACGGGATCAAGAAAGGCAAAAAGACCAATCATTTCAAAACCGAAAAAGACTGTTATCGTTTCTTGGGAATGCAGGTAATCCCGCCTGAGCTTCGGGAAGACACAGGCGAGATCGGACTTGCTCAAAAAAACAGCCTGCCGGAACTAATCGAATTGGGAGATATAAAAGGGGATCTTCATATCCACAGTAACTACGACTTCCCCAGTTCGCACGATCAGGGTGTCAGTTCTCTCCATGAAATTCTTACCAAAGCTGAAGAACTTGGATATGAGTACATCGGAATATCGGATCACAACCCAAAATATTCCGGCCTGTCTGAAAAGGAAACAGAAAAGATCTTGATGGGCAGAAAGAAGTTTCTTGAACAAGATTTTCATGCTTATGAAAAGCGTGTGAAAAATAGGGGAATAAAATTACTCATAGGTATGGAGATAGATATTAGGCCGGACGGCGACTTGGCTTTAAGCGATAAATTGATGAACTCACTGGACTATGCCATTGTTTCCATTCACTCATCCTTTGACAAAGGAATGGATGAAAATACGGACCGGATCATCAACGCACTTTCTCATCCCAAAGCTTTGATCCTGGGACACCCCACTGGCAGACTAATCAATCGACGTGATCCCATTGTTGCGGATTGGGAAAAAATATTTGAGTTCTCTGCCAAAAGCAAAAAGATCATTGAGGTCAACTCTTACCCTGATAGGCTTGACCTGCCTGATGACCTAATAAAGACCGCTGTTTCAAAAGGTGTCAAACTCATCATCAACACGGATAGTCACGATGTCGACCATATGGATGGCATCAAGTATGGTGTATGGCAGGCCAGAAGGGGCTATGCTACAAAAAAAGACATTGTAAACTCTCTAACATGGAAGAACTTGCAGACAGTGCTAAAATAGTTTTGTTACTTAATTAGTCAATACCTATGAACTTTCCTCTTCTGCTTCTCGTAGTCGCCGTTATCATATTTTTCTACGTAGTCTCTCTTTACAACTGGTTCCAAACTGCGCTCACAAGAATTACTGCATCCATCCAGGACATTGGTAATCAGCTAAAACGCCAAGCCAGTCTTATTCCCAATCTTGAAAAATCGGCCAAAGGATATCTCAAGCATGAAAAGGGCATCTACGAGGCCATAGTATCCGCGAGAAAAGCCGTTGAAAAGGCCTCGGGCAGCAAAGACATTTCCAAAATTGAAGCTGCTTCGGACGCTGTAAGCTCTTTGGTGCCCAAACTCCAGATCCTGGTTGAAAGTAATCCTGAGATGAAAGGCGTCGAAGTTATCAATAAGCTCATGGATGAGCTCCGCGACACGGCAGACAAACTGATGTACGCCAGACGCGTCGTCATCGATCTTACAGCCGACTTCAACGCTAAAGTAGTCACAGTTCCCAGCAATTTTGTCGCCATGATCTTCGGTTTTAAGATGCAAAAGGGTTTAGCTACTCCTACAGAAGGAGGCCATCTCGAAGTTTCTGAAGCCGAAACGAGAGAACCCAAGATCGACCTCTGATAGAATTCGTTTCAGATGAAAAATATTTACGAACAAGTAGACGAGAATAAATTCCGGAGTGTGGTGGTTGTCGCATCTTTTATCATTTTCATCACCGCCGCCACCTATCTCATCACTTATTCGCTCGGTTATGATCTTAGCGCTGTCGGTATAGCACTGATCTTTTCTGGTCTTTTTAGTTTCATCAGTTACTACAACTCCGATAAAATAATTTTGGGGATATCCGGCGCCTCTCCAGCCAACAAGAAAGATCATTTTGAGTTTTATACAGTCACCGAGAATCTGTCCAGGGTTGCCCGGATTCCCATGCCAAAGCTTTATGTTATCGACGACACCGCCATGAATGCTTTTGCCACCGGACGGGATCCCGAACACGCGGTTGTCTGTGCCACTACCGGAATTCTCTCCAAACTAAACCGCACCGAACTGGAAGGTGTTGTTGCTCACGAACTCAGCCATATTAGAAACTACGACATCCGTCTGATGAGTATCGTTACCATTCTCGTCGGCCTGATTACCCTCCTAGCCGATATTCTACTTCGTACCAGAATGAGGGGAAAATCAGACAGGGAAGAGGGAAACCTCGGAGCTATTCTGATGATCGCGGGTATTATCATGGCTTTGTTATCACCTGTTGTTGCTCAGCTGATTCAGCTGGCAATTTCCAGGCGGCGTGAATTCTTTGCAGATGCTTCCGGCGCACTTTTAACAAAATATCCGGCCGGACTAGCGAGTGCACTCGAAAAAATCTCCGCCGACAAAGAACCGCTGGAGGCGGCCAACAAGGCGACAGCCCATCTCTACATCGCCAATCCGCTGAAAAATCATCATGACTCTATCGGCTGGTTCGCCGGCCTCTTCAACACCCACCCTCCAGTTAAGGAACGTATTAAAGCGTTGAGAGGTGAATAGCATCAAAGACAGAAACTTCGTAGACCACGACCTCAAGGGGGTCGATTTTGAGGAGACAAAGTTTGTCGATTGTAAATTCGCCAAATCTCAGTTCAAGTTCACCGGATTCAAAAATTGTATATTTTTCAACTGTGACTTCAGTAATGCCTTACTGGACTCCACCTCCTTCACCAAATGCCGTTTTGAAGACTGTAAATTGAATTGGATAAACTTCAAAGATTGTTCACTTTCGGCTTGCATATTTCAACACTGTTTACTGGAAGGCTGTTCGTTTGAAAAACAAAAGCTTCCCGAGTGCTCTTTTCCCGAATCCGATCTCACTTCTGTCTATTTTGCTAACTGCGACCTCTCGGGGATGGATCTCACTCATGTTAACTTCGAAAAGGCCATTTTTGATTATTGCAAACTAAAAGGGACAAGCTTTACAGATTCAAACACCACGGGAGTCTCTTTTCAAAATTGCCAAATCAGTCAGACCATTCTTGACCTTGAAGGGTTCATCCAGTTCGGCCTCTCCAAAGGCTTCAAACTAAATAACTGATAAAATCAGGCGCATGTCTTCAGCCATATCAAAGGAATTGCTACTTTCATCGGTCATTTCCGGTGAGGTGGGAAAACTAAGCTCCAAACTATCCTTTTGGCAGGCCGACATTTCGGCGACACAAACCTTGTGGGAATCACCCAATACTCTTTCATTGGAATCTGTGCTGGATTCCATCGACCCTGAGGAAGATCTTCTGGAATCGGTAGATTTGGCATTGTTGTATGGCATTGGTTGGGAATTCATCTGGGGCAAGAAACCACCAGAGGTAGTTAGTTTGCTTCGTCAAGAAATTATTCAGAAAGTCAGAGAGGGCACAGCTCTTAACGAATTGGAAACCCTATGGTATCGACTAATCTGTGTGGATACAGATATGTTTTAGTATCGAATGTGAGTCCCGTGATGCTTATCTCCCAAGATCGCTTTGCTTAATTCGTTCGGCCTGTTTCCATTGATAATAATTGTTTCAAAGCCCTTATCAGCCATTGCCAAACTCTCTCTCACTTTGTGGACCATTCCTCCTGTTACATCAATCTGGCCGGAGCCGGTAATAAATTTTTCAACCTCCTTAATATTCTTGTGGTTTATTTCCGGAAGGGTCTTTCCGGTCGAGTCGAATACCCCGTCTGTATCTGTACAATAAACAAAACTGATTCTAAATTTCTTGGCTAATTTTCCGGCCAATGCTCCCAGTACCAGTTCTGTCGAATATATACAGGCGCCAACTTTTTTATCAAAAATGACATCACCGTATAGCACCGGGATATAGCCTACCTTCAAGGCTTGTTCAATGGGGACACAAAAAACCTCCTCGACTTTGAAGTTACTTGCCAGAATGCAACTCTCGGGAGAAAACGACACCGCCGGTAGTTTCTGGTCAAGAAAGTTTTTTATTATTATTCTATTTAATTCAATTGCTCGGTCGGCCACAATTGGAAAGCCTTTAAACTGGAGCGGTCCCTTGATACCATCTTTAACTCTGAACTCTACTGCCGGTCTGTGAGCAAAAGATCCGGCACCATGAGCTACTAATATTTTTCCGTCAAAGGTCTTCCGAATTTTCTTCAGTTCTCCGGCAAGTCGACAGATCGTTCCCGGTCTGGAAGTTCGATCTATGCTTTTGTCTGTGATCAGACTTCCCCCCAACTTAATTAATACAAGTCTTTCCATTACCCCAAGTTTACCAAAGATATAATAGATCAATGAAAACAATTACTTTCGTCACTGGAAATGAAACCAAACTCCGTCACGCCCGTGAGGCCATGAGGGGTTTTGACGTTGATATTGTTGGAAAAAAGCTTGATATTCTCGAGCCGAGAGAAGAAGATCCTGAAATAGTTGTTCGTGAAAAGGCTCTTCAAGCCGCGAAGATAGTTAACCTACCATTAATGGTCGAGGACTCCGGTATCTTTATTCGTGCACTGGGAGGATTTCCCAAAAATTTCGTTCATTTTGCTATCGAAAGCATCGGGATTGAAGGAATTATGAAGCTGATGGTGGAGATAAAGGACCGTCATGCAGAGTTTAGACAGTCTTTGGCGTATATCGAACCGGGTATGGCAGATCCAATAATCTTTAGCTACGTCGATGGAAGTTATACTATTGCCGATAAAATCTGGGAGCCGGAGTTTGGGGACACCGATGACTTTAACAAAATTCTTATTCCACCGGGAGAAACCAAACCGCTCTCTTCATTTAGTCCGGAATGGCTAGCCGAAAGAGATACTAAGGCAAACGAAGATACTATCCACTACCGGAAACTGGCCAAATGGCTATCATCCAGGCCTTAGCACTTGACTTGACGGAGTGCCAGAATGGTTGTAATCTATAGTCATGGAAAACCCATTTCAATCTCAAGACGAAGGCAACCTCTTGGAAAAATTTACCATCAATCTTACCGATAAGGCCAGGGCACACAAACTAGATCCTGTGATCGGTCGGGATATGGAGATCCGCCGGGTCATGCAGGTACTCTCCCGTCGAACCAAGAATAACCCCGTTTTAATCGGAGATCCGGGTGTAGGGAAAACTGCTTTGGTTGAAGGACTTGCCAATCGCATCGCTGACGGTGACGTTCCTGATTCCATCAAAGACAAGGACATTTTGGTTCTGGATATGGCCAGCATTCTGGCCGGTGCTTCTTATCGAGGAGAGTTCGAACAAAGGATGAAGGGTATTGTTGATGAAGTCAAAAAAGGAGAGGGAAGATATATTTTATTTATTGATGAGCTCCATACTCTAGTAGGCGCCGGGTCTGCCGAAGGGGCCGTTGATGCTGCCAATATCTTGAAACCGGCTCTAGCCAGAGGAGAGCTTCATCTTATTGGTGCCACAACAATCGATGAGTACCGCAAGCACATCGAAAAGGATGCTGCCCTTGAGCGACGTTTCCAGCCTATTCTGGTTGAAGAACCTAGCCAAGAGGATTCGGTGGCTATCCTTCGTGGTATTAAAGAAAAATACGAGATTCATCACAAGCTCAGAATTAGCGATGACGCACTGGTAGCTGCGGTTAACCTTTCGGTCCGCTATCTACCCGATCGTTTCTTGCCGGATAAGGCGATCGACTTGATAGATGAAGCCGCTTCTTCTCTAAAAATCGAAATAGAGTCTATGCCGGCAGAGTTGGATTTATTAAAACGGAAAATTATTCAGATCGAGATCGAACTAGCCGCTCTCAAAAAAGAAAACACCGACTCAGCCAAGTCCCGACGAGAAATTCTCGAAAAAGATCGTGAAGATAAAAAAGATTTGGCCGGAAGGATAGAAATATCTTGGAAAAATCAAAAGGGGATTATTGAGGAGATCAACAAAATTCAGTCCGAAATTGATCAAACAAAAATCAAACTGGACGTTGCAGAAAAGGAAATCCGTCTGGAAGAGGCGGCTCAGTTGAAGTACGGGACACTGCCAAAACTGCAAGCAAAACTAAACGAAAAGCAAAAAGAGTGGGGGAATATCAAGCCGGAAGATCGTGTTCTGCAACTGGAGGTTGATACGGAGGATATTGCCAAAGTTATTTCCCGGTGGGCAGGTATACCAGTTACCAGATTATTGGGTTCAGAGTCATCAAAATTAATTAATCTTGAAAAGGAACTCGTCAAACGGGTTATTGGGCAAGATAAGGCTATCAAATCCGTCGCCAATGCAGTCAGAAGATCTCGTGCCGGCATTTCAGACGAAGATAAGCCGATAGCCTCGTTCTTGTTTTTGGGACCCACCGGGGTTGGTAAAACCGAGACCGCTAAAGCCTTGGCTCAAGAGCTGTTTGGTGACGAGAAGTCTCTAATTCGAATCGATATGACCGAATATACCGAAAGTCACTCAATTGCCCGTCTCATTGGTGCTCCACCCGGCTACGTAGGTTACGAAGAGGGTGGTCAACTAACCGAAGCCGTTCGCCGTAAACCTTACTCTGTCCTTCTTTTTGACGAGATCGAAAAAGCTCATCCTCAAATATTTAGTGCCTTTTTGCAAATTTTAGATGACGGTCGTCTTACGGACGGCAGGGGACACACGGTCAATTTCAAGAATACAGTCATCATTATGACCAGCAATCTCGGAGGTAGTTTTGTGGTGGATGACAAAATGGATGAAGCGGACGTCGAAGCTAAGATGTTTGTAACTCTCAGAGAAAACTTTCGTCCGGAGTTTCTAAACCGCATCGATCAAATCATCACCTTCAAGCGACTGGGTAAGGATGAGGTTGCCAAGATTGTTGAAATACAGCTCGGGGAACTATCCCTTCGTTTGGCCGAAAAAGGTTTTAACATTATCTTTGACAAATCGGTGAACGATTATGTCACTCTCTTCGGCTTCGACAAGATCTACGGCGCCCGTCCGGTCAAAAGAGTGATTCAAAACAAAATTGAAGACGAATTAGCGCTCCAAATCATCGAAGGGCGTCTTCCAACTGGCCAAATAATTACCGTAGGTATCAAAGATGGGCGTTTATCGGTAAAATAGAGGTTGTGATAAATCTCAAGATTACCAAGCTCGAAAAGAGTTACAACCAGCCACTGCTGGACAATGTCACCCTTACACACACAGGGAACGGCATTGTTGCTTTGATTGGAGACAATGGTTCTGGCAAATCGACCCTCTTAAAAATCCTCATGGGCTTAGATGAGCAAGACAGTGGCCAGATCGAATGGGGCGGCGAGCCACGAATTGGCTATCTGCAGCAGGAGATCGACTCACTTCCCACCTTGTCGGGTGGCCAAAAGAAAATTGCTCTCTTGGCAGATCTCATTTACTCTAACCTTTACGATGTACTCCTCTTAGACGAGCCGGATAACCATCTGGACATCGAAAACAAACAGTGGTTGGCCAGCGCTCTCGAATCCTTTGATGGCCTAGTTATCATGATTTCTCATGACCGTCACCTACTTAAACAGATTACCACCCATACATGGCTAGTTGAAGACAGGGAAATCCGCACCTATCCCTTCGGCTACGAAAAGTTTGTATTAGAGTATCAGCGCGAGAGGGACGATCTGGACCACCTTTTTCATGTCCAAGACCGTGAACACAAACGACTCAAGGAACTCGTGGAAAGATTCCGCCAAAAAGCCGCCAGTGGCAAAAAGACCGCTCGCTACTATCACGCTCTTGAAAAACGACTTGCACGTTTCGAATCGGAAATGGTCAAAGATCCCAAGGGTCGAGACTCTCATATAGAACTCAGCACTTCAGTCTCAGGGAAAAAAATCAAACATAAGATTGCTATTATTGTGAAGGACTTGGAATTCTCATATCCGGACAATCCCGTCTTCGAAAACGCCGAGCTTTACGTTGAGGTTGGGGAAAAGGTTGCCTTGATCTCTCCCAATGGTTCCGGCAAGTCGACTCTTATCAAGTTAATTCTCGGTCAGCTCGAACCTTCCAGTGGTATCGCGAGAACCGGTGAAAATCTCAAAGTCGGCTACTATTCCCAGGAACATCTTGAAGCTTTGGACAAAGACTCTTCACCCATCGACTGCTTTACTCAGAGATTTCCGATTGCCGACTACGAAGCCGCCGCCGTTCTGCGCAAGTTTTATTTTAGTAAACATACGATTAAATCCAAGATTTGGACTCTTTCCGGTGGCCAGAAGGCCCGTCTTCAGTTGGCCCTCTTTCTTTACACCAACCCCGATATTCTTATCCTCGACGAACCCACTAACCACCTGGACCTCAAGTCTGTCGCAGCTCTTGAGGAATTCCTGGTCGATTACGAAGGTACGGTACTTTTGATTTCTCACGATCACGATCTTCTCAACAACGTCTGTGACATCGCCTACGAGATCAAAAACAAAAAGATCACCCTCAGCCCCGACTTCTTGAACGATAATTTGACATGAAAATGGCACCCCGGAGGGTGCCTAATCGAAAAGATTCATCTAGTCATAATGGAAAGCGCGGCGTTCTTCGAGCTGACTTTCCATTGGCAAAGAAAGCGAGTAAACCTCCATCACTTTTTGCATGGGTTTGGCTTTTTCTTCCTCTGCTTTCTTTCGCACACCCTCATTGGGCAACACATACACAGGAAAGTCTTCATAGTCAAAGGTGTCACACACGATAATCATATGTGTGGCGCCTTTATCTTTTCCCTCACCGAACCAACGCGCCAGTTCCTCTCTTGTAACAGCCATGGTACCTTCTCCTTTCATTAATGTGCTTTATAGGCCATTATACCACTAAGTACCCATGCCCAAAAATTCCTGCTAAAATTGGGTTTGTGCACAAAGTAATTGTTTCACCAGAAGAAATCAAGAAAATTGCTAACCTTGCTAGCCTCAAGCTTCAGCCGAGGGAAGTTGACTTATTCTCCAGTCAGTTTACCGAAACCGTTGATGTCATTAATCAGTTAAACGAAATCGATACCTCAGACATTCCTGCAACATATCAGGTAACCGGCTTAGCCAACATATCCCGTGAAGACATTGTGGATATACCAAGAGTTCTCCCTCAAGAAGTTGCTTTGAGAGAAGCCAAACTAACAAACAATGGCTTCTTTGTCGTCCCTCGTATTATCGATACAGACGAAACAGAAAGTGTTATCTAATGAAACAGCTGCACGAACTAACCATCAATGAAGTTCACGAAGGTTACCGAAACCACGAGTTCACCTGTGTTGAACTAGTCAAACATTTTCTTAACAGAATCGAAAAATACAATCCAAAACTAAACATCTTTCTGGCCCTCAACCCCAACGTCATCACGCAGGCTGAAGCGATCGATAGAGAAATCGCAGAGAAGGGGATTGATAGGGAACTGCTCGGTATCCCGATGGCCATAAAGGATAATTTTTTAACCGTTGGTATCTCTACCACAGCGAGCTCAAACATTCTTAAGGGATTTATGCCACAGTACGAATCGACTGTTACCTGTAAACTTCTCGCTGCCGGTGCCATCTTTTTAGGTAAAACAAACATGGACTCCTTTGCCCATGGTAGTAGTACCGAAACTTCAGACTTTGGTCCTACACACAACCCCTGGAATCCGGAGAAGCTTCCTGGAGGGTCTTCCGGTGGCTCTGCTGCCGCGATCTCTGCCCAGCTGGCCACCGCTGCATTGGGAAGTGAAACAGCCGGCTCAATCCGTCAACCGGCGGCCTGGTGTGGTGTTACCGGTTTCAAGCCCACTTATGGTCGTGCCGGGCGCTATGGTTGTATTGCTATGGCCAGCTCCACCGATTCACCAGGCCCCATCGCCAAGACCGTTGAGGATGCTGCTCTAATTACTAAGGTGATTTCCGGCAAAGACCCCTTCGACGCCACCACTAGTCCGTTGGTGGTTGAAAACTACCCTTCCTTTTTGGGAAAATCGAACTTGGATGGTATAAAAATCGGCTTGGTCACAGAATATTTACTGGCAGACATGAGAAACGACGTGAAGCAACTAATTTTGGAGGCAGCCGCTAAGTTTCGTTCCTTGGGTGCCATTGTTGAAGAGGTCTCCCTAATGGATCCTAAGTATGCCGTTGGTGTTTATACTGTTGTTCAGCGCTCGGAAGTTAGTTCAAACTTGGCCAGATTCGATGGCATTCGTTTTGGCCATACTCGCGATTCATTTGGTGAAGAAACCAAGCGGCGTATTATGCTTGGTACGTATACTTTGTCTTCCGGCTACTATGATGCCTATTACAAAAAAGCTCAGGCTGTTCGAACTAAAATGATTGATCAGTTCACAGAAATATTTAAAACCTTTGACGCCGTCATTGGCGCTGTTTCACCTGGACCTGCGCTTCTCATTGGGGCAACCAAGAACCAACCCATGTTTGGAGAGATGGAAGACATTCTCGTCGAGCAGAGCTCCGTCGCCGGCTTAACTAGTACTAGCGTTCCTTGTGGCTTTGTTGATGGTCTACCCATTGGACTGCAGATTACTTGTGACCAGTTTCAAGAAGCGAAGGCGCTCGCCATTGCTGATTGTTACCAGAAAAACACCACCTTTAGCCAGTTCCCCGACCTAGACAAAACCCTATGAAAATTACTCCCTTAATCGGTCTCGAGGTACATGTCGAGTTGGAAACAAAATCGAAAATGTTTTGTGGTTGTCCGGCTGATCATTTTGGTAAAGCTCCCAATACCCAGACCTGCCCGGTATGTCTTGGTTTACCGGGTGCTTTGCCGGTACCAAATCAAAAGGCCATCGAGTCTTGTATCAAGATTGGCCTAGCCCTCAATTGTTCCGTCAACAGACTTTCAAAATTCGACCGCAAACAATACTTTTACCCCGATCTGCCCAAGGGATACCAGATTAGTCAATACGACCAACCTTTTTGCTCAGTAGGGTTTTTGAACCTGGATTCCGGAAAAAAGATTGGCATCGAAAGAGTTCACCAAGAAGAAGACACCGGCAAACTCCAGCATACAGTCTTAAACGGAGAAAAGGTTACTCTCGTGGACTTCAATCGCTCCGGCGTTCCTCTCGTGGAAATAGTTTCCATGCCGGATATGACTAGTAGTGCTGAAGCTAAAGAATACTTGAAAAAAATACACGAAATCATTCGGGCTATCGGCGTCTCTAATGCCGACATGGAAAAGGGACAGATGAGACTGGAGCCAACAGTCAATGTTTGTATTGAGAATGAAACCGGGATTTACTACACTCCTTTGGTGGAAATTAAAAACATTAATTCCTTCAACTTTGCCGTTCAGGCCATCGAATTTGAAATCAAGCGTCAAGTTCAAGAGTTCGAAAAATCAGGTATCGAAAAAACAGCCACCAACAAAACTACCCGCGGTTATGACTCCGTCAAGAAGACCACCTTCCTGCAAAGAACCAAAGAGGAAGCCAAGGATTACCGCTATTTCCCAGAACCTGACATCCCGCCCTTTATCATTGAGGAAGATTTTGTAGAAAGAATTAGAAAAGAGATCCCTTTACTTCCGGATCAGGAAATATTTTCGTTGGAAAAGCTTGGTGTGGAGAAAAAAGACGCCAAAATCCTTATCAGTACCCAAAACCGGCTCGCTATTCAGATAGTTCATGATTATTCCCGCGATGATCGGATCGACTCTAAGAAACTTGCCAGTCTGATCGTCAACGGTAAATTAAATCCTGCTCAAGACGTTTTGGTTCAATATCGGAACCTAACAAAAATCGGCATTACGGATACCACTCAACTCACTCAAATTGTTCAAAACATCATCGACGGTAACCCCAGTATCGTAGCCGAATACAAAAAAGGTAAAACTAACGTGGTCGGTTTCTTCATCGGCCAGGCCATGAAAGAGACCAAAGGAGCCGCCAATCCCAAAACACTAAGCGATGTGGTAACAGAGTTGCTTAACCGATAAATCTTAGAACATCATCAACAATTCTTTCACCAAAACCCACAAATGGATGTTCGGCACCTTCGTATACTAGTGTACTCACTCGATTGGAACCTATAAGGTTCTGTTTCAATTTTTTCATTGCTTCGTAAGGATCCATCACGGGAACAATTCCGTCATCCTTGGTGCCGGTGATAGCCAAAACCGGAACGTCAATTGAGTTAACCGTTTTCCACCCTAAGGAACCATCAAAAAAGTTGAAAACTGCAAGATTGGTTCTTGCTCCAAAGAAATTCACTGCTGTTTTTGCTGAAAGGATCTCCGAACCCCAAAGTTTATTTTTTAACAACCGTTCGTCTTGTCCTAATGCAATATTCTTGTTGGCCTCTTCCAAGATTGCTTTGATATTTTCTTTCTCACTTGGCTCTCTTGTAAGTCCTATCATGTCGGCCGGACTTAGGAGGACTGCTCCAGAGATATTATTGTGTTCACATTCTTGTAAGAAATAAGCAATTTTTGAACACCCTAGGCTATGTCCAAATAGCCATATATCTGAATACCCCAAACGTAGGGCTTGATTTACCCATGCTTGAATATCAATCACACATTCCTCAAATTTTTCAAAAGCATTACCTATGACCTTCATATCATTCCCTCCATCGGTATTGAAACCAGTTATAGTACCAAGCCCTCTATTTTCGCCGACCAAACAACTAACTCCATTTCTTGGGAGCATTTCGTGCATAGTTGGGAAATAGTCCTCATTCATAATAGAGCCGGCCATGCCATGAATGTGGACAATTATTTTTTTATTCTTGCTTTCCACTTCAGACAACAAACCATTTAAAATTAGTCCGTCACTGGTTTTTGTTTTGACTATCTTCATAACTATATTCTACCCTTCAAACAGGATCTTATTGAAATCAACTATTCTACCTCCTACAACCGTAACACCTTCACTCTCTAAAATCGCAATTTTTCTTTCGATCTCTGTTCCTTCGATTTTCCCCATAAATCCACCGATGGATCCGTCACTTCGAACAACTCGATGACAGGGGGCTTCCGGAGCGTAAGGATTATTCTTTAGTGCCTGACCAACTGCTCGGTAAGCTTTTGTGCCCAATTTCTCTCCCAATGCTTTATATGTCGTCACCTTACCCATCGGTACATCCTTTAGGACTTTATAGACTTCATCGGCAAAACTCATATATATAGTATACTATGGGCAGAAATATGGAAAAATATTCACATAAAAACGTCGAACTCGGGCAGGAAAGGGAAAAAATAGTGTGTGACTTCGCTATCCTTGAGGCTACCGAGGGCTTTGCTCAACTTACCGAAAAACAAAGAGAAATAATTCGTGTATCTCTGATTGTTCAGGCGAGAGCCGAAAGAGACATGGACCCATCACACAAAAACGATCCTTGGTATTATGATTGGCGCAAGCGCAGGGGACTTCGGGCAAAGTACCAAGGAAGTCTCGAACATATAAAGCAATGGTATTGCCACGTAGCCGTGGCAGCCCTCGAGAATGAGGATCTCTCCCCCACCAGGCCACCAAATTGCAAAAGGGAATTTTTTGATGGAGCCTATCTGGCTATCGACCAAGAATTCGAGTTAAGAAAAGCGGTTGAGTTTTTTGGTTATCCTTGTGTCGTTCATGTAAGCACTGAGCTTGGTAACTCGAGTGGAGAAACCACAAAGTTTCACACCTTTCTGGCCCTGGGACATGGACCAAAAGGCGAGATAGTGGTCTGGGAAAAACAAAGGATTGGACTTCCGTATCGGGTCGTAAGCTTAAGCCAGGTTTATGACGATTACAGCCATGCACACTTTTGGGGATTCAGAAATCTTCGGTCATCCACTTGAAATATTCACGGATAACCCTGAAGATAACTAAGCATGCCAAAGTTCACGCATCTCCATGTTCATACAGAGTTCTCCCTTTTGGATGGGTTGAGCAAAATTGGTAAGCTTGTTGCTAAGACCAAGGAGTTCGGCCAAAATGCGGTTGCGATTACCGATCACGGCTCAATGTACGGAGCCATCGAGTTCTACAAGAAGGCCCTTAAGGAAGAGATCAAACCCATTATCGGCTGCGAAATATATCTAGCCAAAGGCTCTTTATCAGATAAAAACAAAGCAGACGCCAACCATTTGATCTTATTGGCTGAAAATTTTGAAGGGTATCAAAACCTGCTGAAGATTGTCACAATTGGTCAGACAGAAGGCTTCTATTACAAACCGCGCGTAGACAAGGAGATTTTGACTAAATATTCAAAAGGTCTAATCTGTACTACCGCTTGTCCGGCAGGCCGAGTCCAAAAATTACTCATTGAGGAAGGGTTAGAGGCAGCCAAAAGAGAGCTTGTTGAATACGAACAAATATTCGGATCGGGAAATGTTTTTATAGAACTCCAACGGCACCATTACGACCGATACGCCTTAAACTCTTCAGTGCCAACCGAAATCAAACCAAAACTGCTAAATTTTCATCAAAACGAAATTAGAGCGGAGGAGGGACTAATTAGGCTTTCACGAGAACTCGGAATACCTCTGATAGCCACCAACGACTCTCATTACATTAATCAGGAAGACGCCGCCGCTCAGGATGCTTTGGTTTGCGTGCAAACAGGGAAAATGCTCGAAGATACCAACCGTATGCGGTATGTTGATACACCGGATTTCTATCTTAAAAGTCCTGATGAAATGGCGGTTGAGTTTCAGGATCTACCAGAGGCCTTGTCCAATACCCAAAAAATCGCAGATCGCTGTGAAGTTACAATTAAATTAGGTGAATGGTATTTCCCTAAACTGCATTTACCTACAGGTAAATCAGCAGGCGAAGTGTTGCGCGAAAAAGCTTATTCTGGTTGCCTGGAAATCTTTGGTTCAGTCAGCGAAGAGCAAAAAACTCGGCTGGAATACGAACTGGAGGTTATTGAAAAAAAGGGGTACTCGCCATATTTTTTACTTGAATCCGGGATCGTTAATTTCGCGAACGATGCCGGAATATATACAAACACCAGGGGTTCCGCTGCAGGTTCTCTGGTCTCATATTGTGTAGGGATTACCACGGTTGACCCTCTCTACTTTCGGTTGCCTTTTGAACGTTTCCTAAACCCCTTCCGACCATCGCCTCCGGATATTGATTTGGATGTCGCAGACATTCACCGGGACGACTTGATTCATTATCTTTCCAGAACTTATGGCCAAGAAAAAGTTGGTCAGATATGTACTTTTGGTACCATGAAGGCTAGGGCCGCCGTCCGTGATATTGGTCGGGTTATGGGCATGCCCTACTCTAAGGTAGATAAGATTTCCAAGACAATTCCTGAAGGTAGTCAAGGTTTCCCCATGACATTAAAAAAGGCCCTTGAGTCCACGCCGGAACTGCAAAAAATGAAAGATGGTGATCCGGAGATAAGACGTCTTTTGGATATGGCACAAAAGGTGGAAGGTAATGCTCGTCATATTTCGGTTCATGCGGCCGCGGTTATTGTGGGTCCGGATAGTTTGGTCAAGTTCACCCCGCTACAGCAAGAAACAGGTGGTGGAGACCGAGTCATAACTCAGTACGAGATGCACTCCTGTGAAGATGTGGGGTTGATCAAGCTTGATATTTTAGGCATCGCCAATCTCACCATTCTCGCCAACGCCGTCAAATTAGTCGAAAAACTCTATCCGGTCAAAATAAATATCAAAAAAATTCCTTTGGATGATAAGGCTACCTTCGAAATGCTGGCAAGGGGTGAGACCTTTGGCGTGTTTCAGCTGGCCGGTGGCGGCATGACCAAGTATTTGATTGATCTGAAACCGGAAAGAATCGAAGATGTTATGGCCATGGTGGCTCTTTACCGTCCAGGCCCTATGGGTAGTATTCCGGAATATATTATTCGAAAGAGGGATCCCAGTAAGGTTTCCTATTTTGTACCGGGACTCGAAAAGATTCTCGATCAATCATATGGAATCATCACTTACCAGGACGATGTTCTCTTTATGGCTATCCAGTTAGCTGGATACAACTGGGAGGAAGCTGATAAGTTTAGAAAGGCGATCGGCAAGAAAATCGTTTCAGAAATGGAAGCCCAACACTCCAAGTTCGTTGAAGGATGTGTTACTCATTCAAATATTGCAAGAGAGAAAGCTGAAGAACTTTTTAAGCAAATTGAAACCTTTGCTGCTTATGGATTTAATAAGGCTCACGCCGCTTCGTATGGTATCGTTGCCTACTGGACGGCATACGTCAAAGCTCATTACCCGGTTGAATATATGACCGCCCTGATGTCCGTTGAGGCGGGAGATACAGACAAGATCGTTCAAGCCATATCCGAATGTGAAAAGCTAGGTATACGTGTTTTACCTCCGGACGTTAACGAATCGTTGACTGATTTCACCGTCGTCAGTTTGTCGGAAGATCTTTGGCTTCCAGAAGGTAGAGCTAAGGATTCCGGAAAGGCCATTAGATTTGGCCTCTCAGCGATAAAAAACGTCGGCACCTCAGCCATTACGGCTATTCTGGAAGCACGAAAAAATGGCCTTTTCCAATCATTCACTGAATTCCTAAGGAGAGTCGATCTGCAGAAAGTAAACAAAAGAGTGGCGGAATCTCTTATCAAAGCAGGGGCTCTTGATCGTTTCGGCAACCGGGCTCAGCTTCTGGCGGCCTTACCTATTATAAGAGAGGGTTCTGTTCGAATTATGAAAAAACAGGGTGAGAGTCAGGTGAGCTTGTTTGGTGCCGCTTCGGTAGATGACGCCACCGATCATCTTCCCGACATTCAGGAATTGTCTCTAGAGGAAAAACTAAAACTCGAAAAAGAGCTTTTGGGATTCTATCTTTCAGATAATCCGGTCAAAAAGATTGTCAGAATAGTTTCGGATCTAGTTTCTCATAAGATTGTTCATCTTGACCCAACTCTCCATTTAAATCAGACGGTTACCCTCGCCGGTGTCGTGAGTCGGGAAAAACTTGTTAATACGAAAAAAAATAACTCCAAAATGGCTTTTGTCACCCTTCAAGACGACACGGGGACAATCGACTGCATCATTTTTCCCAAGCTTTATGCCGAGAATCCTGAGCTCTGGCACGAAGATTCCGCCCTTATTGTTAAAGGTAAGGTAGACAACCGAGAAGATAAACTTCAAATTGTCGTTGATTCGGGTACGGCGATCGATACTCACAAAACCCCCAGAGATATGATTCACGAAATCTTTATTAAATCTGGAACGCCCAAGAGTGTTATGCAAGAGGTTAGTGATCTCTTAAAGGCTCACCCGGGTGACCATGAAATAGTGGTGGCCGTAGAAACCGGTAACAATCTAAAGAAAATCACCTTACCTTATAAGGTAGACTACACCCCAGCGCTAGCAAAGCAGGTGGAAAAAACCCTCCACGGCTGGTAAAATAAGTGCCTATGGCAAATCAAATCAAATGGCAGGACAAAATATCCTTCGGTGTAGGTGATACCCTTAAAGTATCCTTAGCCGTCAAAGAAGGTGAAAAAACTCGTATTCAGGTATTTCAGGGTATCGTCATTGCTATTCGTGGCACCGGCGAAGGTAAAAACTTTATCGTGCGCAAGATCGCCACTGGAGGTATAGGTGTCGAAAAAATCCTACCAATTAATACCCCGACCATTACCGGCATCGAGATACTTAAAAAGGGTAAGGTTCGCCGAGCCAAACTGTACTACCTTAGGGACTTGTTAGGCAAGAAAGCTACTAAAATCAAAGATGTTTTTGTTAAAAAGGGCCAAAAGGCCGAAATAGAGGTACCGGTCGAAGCTACAATCGAGAAAACCGAGAGTATCGCTAAGGATGAGAAGGTCCGTCCGGAAGCTATTAAGGTCAAAAATGCTCCAAAGGTCGAAGTGGTAAAGGTTAAAAAGGTCAAAAAGGGTCCAAAGAAGATAGTTCGCAAGGAAAAGGTCTTCGTTCGCTAATCTAAAATATCCAACTAGTCGGTGACCACAACCCTTTTGTTTTTGAAACTATAGAGCATGGCTGGTCTGTGGGCGATACCTTCCAGCATCTTCCCTGAAGCAGTAATCAGGCCCGTCGAAAGTATCTTTTTCCTGAAATTCCGTTTGTCCAGACTCGTCTTGAGGATGATTTCATATATTTTTTGGAGATCCGTCAGTGTAAAGGAACCGGGAAGCAAGCCTAAAACGATATTGGTATACCCCAGTTTGTTTCTTAATCTCTGAATACCGTAGTTAATTATCTCGGCGTGGTCAAAGGCGAGCTTGGGTAGTTTGTTTACCGAGAAAAATCCTGCTCCTCTGGCGTCCCCCGACGACTTAAGCTTCCATTCAGTTTTTGCTGCCAAAGCCATATACGTAACGGTGATTACCCTGGTTCGCGGATCTCTTTTGGGGGAGCCAAAGGTATAAAGCTGTTCCAAGTAGAGATCTTTCACTCCACTTTCCTCTAAAAGCTCTCTGGTCGCTGCCTCGTCCAGGGATTCGTCCATCCGCACAAAACCTCCCGGCAAAGCCCAACAGTCCCAAAACGGTTCTTCATTTCTTTTTACCAGCAATATCTTTAGTTCTCCCTCTTCAACCGTGAAAAGTAAAACATCAACAGTTACAGAAGGACGTTCATATTTGGTGACATCATATTTTGTGGGCATGTGTCCATTATACACTTAGACGGCGCTTGGTTGTTTGTTCTATACTATTTTTATGTTAGTTCTTCTAATTGTTGCCTTTGTGTCCGGACTTCTCACCATACTGGCACCTTGCATCTGGCCCATCCTACCTATCGTTCTCTCCTCTTCATCCACCGGAGGTCGCGGCCGCCCGCTAGGAGTGACCCTTGGGATCTTACTCAGTTTCTCAATTTTGACCCTCAGTCTTTCCTATCTGGTCAAAATATTCCATTTCGACCCTGATATTCTTAGACTACTCGCGGTGGTGATTATCGGTTTTTTTGGTTCGATTTTAATAATTCCCAAACTTGCCTCACTCCTGGAGGGATACGCCTCTAGAATCGGAAATTATTTTGGTGGAAGATTCACCTCCGGATCGGGTTTTTGGAGTGGAATGGTGGCAGGTATAAGCTTGGGTGTCGTTTGGGCACCATGCGCCGGACCCATACTCGCTACCATTGCCGCTCTGTCAGCCACCAGAGCCGTAAACTCTCAGGTGGTTCTAATCACCATTACTTATATGATCGGCACCGGCATTCCTTTGTTTTTGTTCGCCGCCTTTGGTAGCCATCTCCTCACTAAGAGCCGAGTTCTTTCACCCTTCACCGGTTTCATACAGCAAGCACTGGGTCTTGTAATGATAATTACTGCGGTTCTGATTTGGACCGGTTATGACAAACTCCTTCAAGCGAGGTTGCTTAACCTTTTTCCGGCTTATACAGATCTGATATACCGAATTGAACAAACAAATCAAGTCCAAGAGCAGTTAAACCGTCTACAGGGTAAAGGGGAGGGAAAGATCTCCACATTGCCAAAGTCTTTTCTTCCTGACATGGGGATGGCACCCGATTTTGTTGGTATCGGCAACTGGCTCAACAGCACACCGCTAACGCTGGGGGCACTCGAGGGCAAAGTCATCCTGGTGGATTTTTGGACCTACTCATGCATCAACTGTATCCGAACTCTTCCTTTTGTCACGGGTTGGTACGAAAAGTATAAAGATCAAGGTTTAGTTGTTGTTGGTATTCATACCCCAGAGTTTGAGTTCGAAAAGAAAACTGAAAATGTCGCCAACGCCATCAAAATGTTTGGCATCAACTATCCAGTCGCCCAAGACAACAACTATTCGACCTGGAACAATTACAACAATAGTTACTGGCCAGCCAAGTATTTAATCGACAAAGATGGTCATCTCAGGTATCAGCACAGCGGAGAAGGTCTGTATGCTGAAACCGAAAAGGCGATTCAAACATTATTGGCTGAAACCGGTCGACCCGTGCCGCAGGAGATTCTCTCTATGCCCGATCAAACGCCTCGGATAAGATTGACACCGGAAACCTATCTTGGGAAAAGCAGGATGAAAAAATTATCACCCGATTTTAAGTATTTAGGAGATTGGAAGATCGAAAACGAATTTGGAGAAAGTAGCCCCGGTTCCTCGCTTGAATTAGATTTTTATGCCAATAAAGTTTTTCTGGTTATCACCCCTGATAGTCCGACGGACATTCTAACAGTGAGCCTTGACGGTATGCCCATCCGTGACGATCTTGCCGGAAAGGACGTTGTCGGCGGCAAGGTGTTCCTGACCATACCGCGACTATATGAACTTATCGACCTTCGTGGAAACCCTGGGGAGCACATTCTTCGCCTAGACTTTGGTTCCAAAGGTACTAAAGTTTTCGCCTTCACTTTTGGCTAATCTGCTATATTTATTACATCGGATGAGCAAATTATTTATCGGACTGATTATCATCTTTATCTCGGTGTGGATATATACTTCGGGTCAAAAAAGTCCAGCGACTTCACCAACAATATCACCCGACTCGGACGAAACAATTATCGCCGACAAATTACAGATACCGTGGTCACTAGTTTTCCTTCCGGATGGCAGTATTTTATTTACCGAACGCCCGGGAAGAGTCCGTGAGATTCCAGTTTCCGGTAAATTAAATCCAAACCCTGTTGTGACCCTGGACGACGTCAAAGCCATAGGTGAGGGAGGTCTGTTAGGGATCGTACTTCATCCATCTTTTGAAATGAATCGTTTTCTTTATCTCTATTACACTTATGCAGGAGACGAAAAGAGGACCTTAAATAAAGTTGTCCGTTATGTTTTTGACGGCACTCGCCTGTCTGCCCCAAATACTCTTGTCGCTGGTATTCCGGGAAACTCCAATCATAACGGTGGCAGGATAAAGTTCGGTCCTGACGGATACCTCTACATTACCACGGGGGATTCACAGAACCCTTCTTTGGCGCAGGACAAGGGCTCTTTAGCCGGTAAGATACTCCGCGTGACCGATGAAGGAGAACCTGCACCGGGAAATCCGTTCAACAATGAGATATATTCATACGGCCATCGCAATCCTCAAGGTCTGGCCTGGGACGAATCGGGGCGTCTTTGGGAAACAGAACACGGCTCATCGGCGGGAGACGAGGTCAACCTTATTGAAAAGGGTAAAAATTATGGCTGGCCTACTATCACCAAAACTCAATCCAAAGAAGGTATGGTAACTCCGGTGCTAAATTCGGAAAATGAAACTTGGGCTCCTTCGGGATTGGCCTTTGTTAAACCCTTTATGTATTTCGCCGGCTTACGGAGCAATACATTGTATAGACTTGGTACCACTACAATGAAATTCGACAAGATCCTAAAAGGGAAATATGGACGACTCCGAGATGTTGTACTGGGGCCCGATGGCTATCTGTACATTACGACCAGCAATCTCGATGGTCGATCACTAACCCATCTGGATGGGGACAAAATAATCCGCCTGGCTCCTCCCTAAATAACTTCGATTATCCAAAAATGTATACTGAAGTTATTAACCAAAACCAGTCATCAATAATATGAAGAGTCATGAAATAAGTGTTCGTCCAACCGTCCTACCAATATTCTATGAAAAATGGGCCTCAATACTTTTCCTGCCCTTACGTCTCTGGCTCGGTTGGGGATGGCTAACCAGTGGCTACCACAAACTGCTCAACCCTGCCTGGATAGAAACCGGTGAAGCTCTCAAAGGATTTTGGGCTCGGGCAGTCCTTGTCACGGACGGTAAGGGAGCCATTACCTACGACTGGTATAGATCGTTCATTCAATTTATGTTAGATGCCCAAGCTCATACCTGGTTTGCGAAGATGGTCGCCATCGGTGAGACCATGGTCGGCGTGACTCTCATTATTGGTGCGTTTGTTGGGGTGGCTGCTTTCTTCGGAGCTCTTATGAACTGGAACTTTATGATGGCCGGCACTGCTTCCACCAACCCCATGTTTCTTCTGATTTCCATTTTCCTGATTCTTGGTTGGCGTATCGCCGGCCACCTCGGAGCCGATTACTATATTCTTCCATGGTTCCGAAAGCGATTCCGTCCGGGCTACCCTTGAACCACTCCTTTGTTATAATGCTTCAGGTCTTTAACATCACAGAAGGAGTCACCATGGGCACAAACTATTTTGATGATGAAACACTTACAGATAATCTTGATGACAAGCAAGCCGGTAGGATTATTAGTATCCTTGGAAAGACTCAAGGTATCGATCAAGACCAGCGACTTCAGATCGTATTACTGCTCCGTCTATTGAATCAAATTTGTCGAGATAGCCAAGAGATGGCTTTATTTGAAGACATAATGTCAAAACTGGAGGCTAAATATGTCTAAGAAAAATACCGTGAACAGGTTGCTATATCCATTTCTGGTAATTCTCATAATTGCGCTTTATGGCGTTTTTTCCTCGGACAACATTTTTAGCCAAACCGTTCGGGAAACCGGTACCTCGACCCCAACAGTTATGGGTGCAACCGACACCCCACCTCTTCCCGAAAACCCAGTTTGGTATGAGGTTTATTTCACAAGTCCCAGAATTCCCTTTGATGATATATATAACGGCGGTATAGAGAACGTCCTTATCGAAAAAATAAACCAGTCAAAGGTATCTATCGATTTAGCGGTTTATGAGTTTAGTCTGGAAAACGTGACTCAGGCTCTAATTGCCGCCAAAAATCGGGGAGTCAAGGTGCGGGTAGTATATGACGATGAGTTTGCCGACCCAGACCCGCAAATAAACGAGCTAAAAGGCGCCGGTGTCCCTGTAGTACCGGACGAACGTTCCGCCTTTATGCATAATAAATTTTTTGTCTTCGATGGCCAATGTATCTGGACAGGATCATTTAATATCAGCCAGAACGCGGCTTACAGAAACAATGAAAACGCCCTGTATTTTTGTTCTTCGGAGGCGTCCGAAAACTTTACATCCGAATTCGAGGAGCTCTTCGCCGGTCAATTCGGAGCATCTTCTCCGTCCAACACACCGCACCCGGTCTACACAGTCAATGGTTCAACCGTAGAAAATTACTTTGCTCCAGAAGATAGAGTCATGGAAAAAGTAATCGCTCAGGTCAAATCCGCCCAGAAATATATTCATTTTATGGCCTTTTCATTTACTGATGGTGACCTTGGACAAGCCATGATCGAGAAGTTGATGAGAAACGTAGACGTGGCCGGAATTTTTGAGTCTCGTGGTGCGACCAGCGAATACTCCGAGTGTTTGTTTTTATTGCAGGGAGGAGCCGATATCTTTCTTGATGGAAACCCGCGCACCTTCCATCATAAGGTGATCATAATAGATGGACAGGTGGTGATCTTGGGTTCTTTTAACTTCTCCCAAAGTGCCGATAGCGAAAATGACGAAAATCTCCTGATAATACACGACTCTTCATTGGCTGCTGCCTACGAAAACGAGTTTCAGAAAATGAAAGAAATGTCTTATCCTACTCATGGTAACTCCTGTCGTACAAACGACTAAACTTCTTTCGAACGGGCCCCGCTAACAGCGGGGTTTTTAAAATAGAATTAACATACAATCAAGGTATGCAAGAAGAATTTGAAAAAAAGTTCGATTACGAAGTAATCTACCTGGGTCAAAGTGAGAACTCATATAGAGAAGATTGTGCCTCCTCTCCATCAATCAAAGAAAGATTGGCTAAACTATTGGAAAACACAAACAATAGAAAAGCTCGTGAACTCATGTTGAGAGCTGTTCTGAGGCTCGATTACGTTCTTACGGAAAGTGACAGCAAAAACGACAAGCGCTCCTATGATATACAGCTGATAGAAACCGTCCGTCAAATCGCTACGGATATGGTCCAGGTTTTGCCGGTTGGGGACCAAGAAGGTGCCCGCAAATTCATCGGCAATCTTGACAAATCCCCTTGGCTATTTTCCCATCTTGATGAAACTGGTCATTCCATCGCTGATTTTTTTGAGAACACGAGGCAAGTCACAACAGGGGAGAATGAGTTGTTGTCATCGAGACAAATGGAGCTCATGGAATTTGTGGGTAGAACCCACGACGTTTGTAAACTGCTTGGTGGCCTGAACGCCCAAATCGACCCTGATCATGAAATCATTTATCGTGAAATTATAGGTAGACATCTTGAAGGAAAAACCTTCACCACCAAGTCTGGCCACACAATTGTCTTTGATAAAGATGATGTTGACTTCATTAAGGGTGTTGTCGAACTGCACGAAGATATCTATCGAGAAGAGGGTTTTGCTCATCAGGCTGAATCTCTTAAAAAGGAGAACAATTCCCGAGACCTAGAGGTAGCCATAGCTCGAGGCAGGACGATTCTTCACTTTGTCGATATCTTTGGAGATGCTGTCAGATTTCAAGATGGTGTACTAAAAATCGTCGACCAAAAGGCCTTTGAGAAACGCTTTATTGATCTGTTTCGAAGACATATCAAATTACCCATCGTCTCCACCGATACAAAAATCATAACGGTTGATGGCATTGATCAGGAAAAAACATTCATCACCGACTGGTCTCTGGGCAAAGTGTTTCGCCCTCAATGGGGAGAGCATGGTGTGGCTGGGCTTACCTGGACATTCGGTCTTTTGAAAGACGAGTGGGGGATCAACGTTGATCCGGCACTTATCCCAGCAGTTCAAAACGGGATCATTCAGGTTCTTGAAGAGGCTGTGGATGCCATTGAAGGAGTTAGGCGTGGGGATCCTAAATACCATTATCAACAGGGAGTCATCCCCGAAAAGGTACAGGCACAGTTTACAATCGATTTAGAGAAGCTAAAGCTTTCACTCACAGCTCTCAATGTAGACCTATAAGGGTAAATTCTACCTTGTAGTATAATATATCCGTTCCCTAACTTACCAATCCCAGACTAAGGGGTTTTAGATGAGAGATGGTTTTGAGTGGCGTGCTTTACAATTCATTGGCAATTTCATTTTATTCGTCACGATGAGCTATGTTGCTCAAGGAAACCTTTGGATTCTACTACCGGCTATATTGATTTCCCTATGGAACTTCATCGACGGTAGGTTTCGTCCTTCCGACTCATATTTTGTCTGGCCGCTACTTGTTATTGCAGTAAATGTGGCCTTGAATCTTTGGGCCGTCAGTGTTGCCGGTGGCAGTCTCTGGATTTTAATCCCCATCCTCTTCCTTGGCATTTGGAACTTTATCGATGGTCGTATACGTAGGCAATCACAGGTTTAGACTTTTCAACAAACCCGCCCAATTAGGGGCGGGTTTTACTATTGTGACCCCGGCGGGACTCGAACCCGCGATATTCAGGATGAAAACCTGACGTCCTAACCGCTAGACGACGGGGCCAAATGTTAATAAGGTGGGTCAGGCGGGACTCCCTTCAGTAAATCTCTGCTGAGATTTCTTCAGGACCTGGCTCAGCACCGTCGTGCTTCCGCCTTTCGAGTCCGTCTGTCCACCGTACACAACACATTTTACCGCGAGGGTAAAATATATTGTGGGTCAGGCGGGACTCGAACCCGCGACACCCTGCTTAAAAGGCAGGTGCTCTAACCGACTGAGCTACTGACCCAACAAACCACGCTCATATTTTATCATTTACGGCGTAGTGTGTACAATCAAACAATGAAGATTTTAGGCATCGACCCAGGAACTGGAAGGGTGGGGTGGGGGATAATTAGCCACGATAAGGGGGTAGACACTTTTGTAGATTGTGGCTGTTTCGAAACTAAAGCAAACTCAGATTTACCCGATAGATTGGTGAAAATTTATGAATATATCGAAAAACTAATTCAAACCCACAATCCTGACGTTATGGCGGTAGAGTCACTGTTTTTCGAAAAAAACGCCAAAACCGCTATCGACGTGGCTGCCGCCAGAGGAGTAACTTTACTGGCAGGCGCCAAGGCCAGATTAACCGTCTTTCAATACACGCCACTCCAGGTAAAGTCATCCCTTACCGGGTATGGAAAAGCCGAGAAGAATCAGGTTGAGTTTATGGTGGGCAAGATTCTTCATCTAAAAGAAAAAATTAAACCGGATGACGCCGCCGACGCAGTGGCTATAGCTCTCACTCATGCCTTTCGGGTTCGGTAAGGGTCGTGCTAGAATTGGATTATGATCGGTTATTTGGAAGGAGAAATAAAATTTGCAAGTAAGGGTAAAATTGTTCTTTTTGCAAATGGAATAGGCTTTACGGTATTTGTTCCTACCAGTCTACTATACTTCGAAGAAGACAAGGTTAAGCTCTATATTCATACCCATCTTAGAGAGGACAATCTCTCACTTTTTGGCTTTGCTTCTGCGCACGATCTAGATCTTTTTGAACTCCTCATTAGTGTTTCCGGGGTTGGACCCAAAATCGGCTTAGGCATATTCTCCGTGTCTAAGTCTGAAAATATTATCCAGGCGATTGAATCAAGCAATCTAAACTTTTTTACCTCTATCTCAGGAGTTGGGAAGAAAACAGCCCAAAAAATCATCTTAGATCTGAAATCAAAAGTCGGCAAAGGGGAAATTAACATGAAAAATCTCGAGGGCTCGTCTGAATTGGTTGATTCACTCATCTCTCTTGGCTTTCAAAAACAAGAGATCACTCCTATTCTCTCAGACATCGACAGCTCACTTCCAATCGCTTCTCAAATTAAACTCGCCTTAAAGCAACTACACAGATGATCAATCAATCCGAATCCGTTCGTCCCTCTAATTGGCTTGATTTTGCAGGCCAGCCGCAAGTAGTTAAATCTCTCAAGATAGCTATCTCTGCCGCTAAATCCAGAAATGAGCCCATGGAACACACATTACTTTACGGGCCACCCGGTCTAGGCAAAACCACCTTGGCTCACATTATTGCAAATGAGATGGGCGTTAATCTCAAGGTAACTTCGGGACCTGCTTTAACGAGAGCCGGAGACCTTGCCTCCATTCTTACTGCTCTTGAACCTGGAGATGTCTTATTTATCGATGAAATTCATAGGTTGAGTAAAACAGTTGAGGAGGCACTTTACCCGGCCATGGAAGATTACGCGATCGACATCATTCTTGGAAAGGGGCCGGCCGCAAAAAATCTTAGGCTTGATCTCAACCCTTTTACTTTGGTTGGTGCCACCACGCAGGCAGGACGTATTAGCTCTCCTTTGCGTGACCGTTTCGGCATTGTCCACCGGCTTCGCTTTTATATTCCCGAAGAACTCCAGGGAATAATTCAGAAAGCCGCCCAAAAATTTGATCTAAAGTTGGACGATCAATCAACCTTAGAGATCGCCAAACGATCTCGTGGTACAGCTCGTATCGCACTAAAACTGCTCCGTCGAGTGAGAGACTACACTCAAGTAGAGAACAACTCCATTACTACTCCAGACAATATCAAAACATCTCTGGACTTCTATCAGGTCGATCAGGAAGGCTTAGACGAAACCGATAGGAGACTGCTTCGTGCCATCATCGAGCAGCATCGTGGTGGTCCGGTAGGTCTGGAAACTTTAGCGGCATTGATTTCCGAATCGATCGATACTGTTACGGATTTATATGAACCCTACTTACTTCAATCCGGCTTTCTATCCAAAACATCCAAAGGCAGAGTGGCTACAGAAAAAGCCTATACCCATCTGGGTTTAAAGGTAAGGAAATAGCAGCTTGCTATAATTTTTTTGTGCGCATCTTATTATTTCTCATGGGAACCATTTTCTTTTTTTTGCTGGTAGGGCACGCCTTGGCTATTTATGACCCTCTTTCAGTCTCCAACAATAAAATGGGAATTCATATCCTGTTTCCTTCGGAGCTTCATACAGCCGCCAGAATCATAAACAACGGCGAAAGGGGTTCTTGGGGGTATGTTACGGTGCCTATTCAGTCAACAGACAGGAACCGAAAGAAATGGCAGGACTTTCTCAACCAGTGTTCGGTGGAAAGGGTGATTCCACTAATTCGTATCGCAACCGTCCCTAGCGGCTCAAACTGGGAAGAACCAAATAGCTTGGACTTGGTTGACTTTGCAAATTTTTTAAACGATCTAAATTGGCCTGTTCAAAATCGTTACATAATCATTTTTAATGAAGTTAACCGTCCTGATGAATATGGCGGCCTAGCCAATCCGGAAGAATATGCCGATATTCTAAACAACGCCATTGATATCTTCAAAAGCAGATCGTCAGATTTTTTTATTCTACCTGCAGGACTAGATAATGCAGCCAGAACCGGAAATGATGCCGTGCACTGGAAAACTTTTTTGACCAGGATGCATCGAACTCAACCGGACATATTTAACAAAATAGATGGATGGACCTCACACGCCTACCCAAATCCCGATTTTTCCGTCCGTCCGGACTTGTCGGGGAGCAACAAAATCGACTCATTCCGTTACGATCTTGCCTTCCTCAAGAGGTTTACCGGCAAAAAGCTACCCGTCTTTATTACCGAGACCGGCTGGTCAAACCGCTATTTATCAGATTCGCAGATTTCCTATTATTACCAATATGCCTTTTCCAAAGTTTGGTCTGACCCGAACATTGTAACCGTCACTCCATTTCTACTTAATGCTCAGGATGGACCATTTAAACAATTTTCCTTTCTCAACCAAAGTCAAGAGCCCAAAGTCTTTGCCTACAACTTATCGGCCCTCGCCCAAGCCGGCCAGCCCATATTACCGGCGGTTAATCTTCCCCCGGAACTAATCGATCAGCCGGCCGTTATCTATGAGCCGGTAGCCGTTACTCCACCTGATCCCTATACAGATATTAAAACGTTCTACAATAACGTTAAGTCATTATTTGGAATAATCGATTAATGCTGATAATCCACGGTGAAGACACCGTCACCTCTTACAACAAACTTACTCAGGCCATTGATTTATTCAAGAGTAAAGGCCTTGAAGTAGTTATCAAAGATGCCGCCGAAATAGACCCCACCAGTCTCCGACAGGAGACACAAACCACCAACTTGTTTGGAGACAGCAAGTGTTTGGTTATCAAAAACCTTCTCTCCGGCAACAAAGCAAGGCAAAGGGACATTCTGATCGACATTTTATTAAAATCCAGCGGGGCGGACGTTATCCTTTTTGAAGCTAAGAAAATCTCCGATCTGGCTTTGAAACCGTTTTCTGCCGCCAAAGTTGAGAGTTACAATATAAATCCTGTAATTTTTAAATTTTTGGATCTAATCCGACCGGGTAATAGCAAAAGTCTTCTGGCCGGCTGGAATAGACTAATGGTTCTCAATCACGAAAAGGAGTATGTTTTTACCATGTTGGTTAGACAAATCCGTCTTCTTATTCAAACCAAGTCCGGACCTTCGTATCTAAAGCTTTCTCCGTACCCCAAAAAATTCATTACCGCCCAAGCCGCCGTATTTGAACTTCCTCATCTTTTGGACCTACATCAAATGCTTTATGAAATTGACAAGAAGATAAAAACAGGCTCGTCTTCTTTGCCAATTGATCAGCTCTTGACCCAATTTTTTCTCAAAGTTTGAGTAGTGCTATATAATCATCGGGTACGTACCTTTAATAAGGAGGCTCAACATGTGTTGTGGAGGAATGTATTTTCCGACCGAATTAGGCATCCGTATTAGCGAATTGAAGCCCGGTGATGAAATTATCATCCTCAAGGGTGAAGGTTACCCGGCGGTTGAAAAGGAAACGGTAGCGACTGTCTGGATCGTTGCTGGTTTCTCCGCATTGTGTGCAGATGGTACCACAATCTCTTGTATAAGCATTAGCGATTTTATGCTCACCGGCGAGCACCATGATGAGTTCGAAGTCTCTGAAGCGGCTAAGCAGATGGAGGCAGAAGCCGCCATTCGAAGAGCCGAGCAAGACCGCGTTCTTGAAGAATTGATGAAGGACGACGAGCCTGACTGGTCGGTTCCAGATCCTTTCTCGAATGAGCCTGAATAATTGTCTTACCCCGCCAACAGGCGGGGTTTTCTTTTATATGGTATAATAACCCATAATTGTTCTTAGGTAGAGCTGTTAGCTCTGAGGTAGACTCGATCTCGATTGTCTAGCTTAATTTTCCAGAGGACAATCGGGGAAATCCCCACCAAACATGTTTAATTCACGTCCGTCCTATGGTCGGAGGCCCGCTAACCGTGGCTTTCGCCCTTCGGGAAGTAATTTCCGAAGACCCAACCGTTTTATGCCCAAATCTCTTGATCCGAGATTCTTTGTCTGTGCCGCTACTCCGGTAACCGTGGAAGAGGCAATTATTAGCCATGCATTTTCCGACTTTGATTTACACCCTCAAGTTCACACCAACTTGGCTAGTCGTGGGATGGTTACGCCTACTCAAATCCAAGATCGGGCCCTGGAACACGCTCTGGCCGGTAAGGATATCATTGGCCTTGCAGATACGGGAACTGGCAAAACAGCTACCTTCGCTCTCCCCGTGATTCAAAAGCTCTTGGCTTCTCCCAACGAAACTTGTCTTGTTGTCGCTCCCACACGGGAACTGGCTGTGCAAATCCGGGATGAAATTCGTGCTTTGGCTACAAATTTACCAATCTATTCATGTGTTCTTATCGGAGGTTCTGACATTCGACGTCAATTGGAAGACCTTCGTCGTCGCCCTCATATCTACATCGGTACACCCGGCAGGCTCAGAGATCTCTACAATCGCCGTGCCTTAAATCTTCAAAATACTCGTACTATCGTTCTGGACGAGGTGGATCGAATGCTCGATATGGGCTTCGTCAAAGAGATTACCGAACTTATGTCCTTCCTCCCCAAAGAAAGACAAACCTTGCTTTTCTCAGCCACACTGGATCCAAAAGTTGAGGACATTGCCCGGAGATTTCTAACCAACCCGATAAAAATCTCAGTCAAAAACGGTGCCACCTCTCACAATGTTGAGCAAAATATTATTCGTACCCATGGTAACAAGATGGAAGTCCTAAGTGACCTTCTCAGAAAAGAAGAATTTAAAAAAGTACTCATCTTCGGACGAACAAAGCATGGTGTGGAAAAAATTTCCATTGCACTTCAAAATGCCGGCTTCCCTGCAGATGCCATTCATGGTGACAAGCGCCAAAACCAAAGAGAAAATGTCCTCAGAAAATTCAAAGCCAATCAAATCAGGATTCTGATTGCTACCGATGTCGCCGCCAGAGGCATTGACGTAAAAGATATCTCACACGTCATCAACTACGACGAGCCGGCCACATTCGAAGACTATACCCATCGCATTGGGCGTACCGGCAGGGCAGGTAAACAAGGCATCGCCCTCACCTTTGTAGAAAACATCTAATCAGGATATAGTTATGTAAGAAACATAACTATGAAATATGCCGGTTTAGAATACTCAACGGTGGTGTCGTTGCAAGAAAAGCATGGTCCAAACTCACTACCCGAGGAAAATCAGCTTCATGCCTTTTCTATCCTACTGTCTCAGTTTAAGAGTCCGCTGATATATATTCTTTTGGGGGTTATGGCACTTTCACTCGTTTTTGGAGAGTACTTGGATGTGTGGTTGATTCTATCGATTGTTCTGCTAAACGTCATTATGGGTTTTTCTCAGGAATATAGTGCACAAAAAACTTTGAGGGCACTAAGAAAAATCATTAAACCTTTTGCTACGGTTATCCGCTCGGGAACTCGCCAAACCATCGAAGCATCCGCTCTGGTTCCCGGAGATGTTGTGATTTTGGGATCAGGCGACAAGATCCCCGCCGACGGTTCTCTGCTTGAGGGAGTTGATATGCTCATCAGCGAATCAATTCTGACAGGGGAGTCTGAACCGTTAGAGAAATCACAAGGAGAAAAACATAGTAGTCTGTATATGGGTACCACCGTAATGGCCGGCCGGGGTACTATGCTCGTAGAGAGGATTGGTACACATACCGAGATCGGAAAAATCGGTAAAAGTATTACACAGTTAAAAGAATCTCAGACGCCTCTGCAGATAAAACTCGAAAAATTTTCACAAATCTTGGTCCTTATTATTGTCAGCATCTCTATTTTGATTTTTTTGGTCGGACTACTCCTCAAGCAGGATCTGTGGAGCATGTTTCGGTATTCAATCGTCCTGTCGGTCGCCGCCATCCCCGAAGGACTTCCTATAGCCGTCACCGTTATTCTCTCTCTTGGTGTCCGGAGAATCCTCAAGAAAGAGGGTTTGGTGAAAAAACTCCTTTCAATCGAAACACTTGGCGCCACTTCAGTAATTTGCACCGATAAAACCGGAACGTTGACTGAAGGAATCATGAAAGTGGTCAAAACAAGGTTTAAAAACCATCGGGAAGCTCTTAGAGGGCTAATTTATCTAAATACTCAGAGAACAAGTTTGGAGGTCGCCATATGGAACTTTCTAAAAAAAGAGCTGGGGAAGGATCCACAGGAGGTTCTCGATCAAGTCAATATTTTGCACGAAGAAGCTTTCGAAAGTGACAAAAAATATGCTAAAACCATCGTTAGGGTCGGACAAAAAACTTCCGGCTATATTATCGGAGCTCCCGAGGTAATTTTGGGATTCTGTGCCGTAACTAAAAAAGAAAAGGAGAGAATTCTCTATGAGTTTGAAAGTTGGGCCAGATCCGGATTGAGGGTGGTTGGCCTTTGTGAAAAACTTAATGCCGGCATAGCAAGCAAGTCTGGTTACGGCTGGTGCGGCTTAATTGGAATCAAAGATCCGGTCCGGAAAACCGTTTACGAGTCTATTGCTAAGGCCAAGACTGCCGGAATTCGAGTAATTATTGTAACAGGGGATTATTTACACACCGCACTGAAAGTCGCCAAAGAAGTTGGGCTTGATGTACCGGATGGTGCTTTCATCGAAGGACATGAGCTCGATAAAATTTCGGCCGGAGAGTTAAAGTCACGGATACGAGACATTACTCTCTTCGCCAGAGTAGCCCCCATCCAGAAGCTTAAAATCATCCAAGCCCTTCAGGAAAACGGAGAAGTCGTTGCGATGACGGGAGACGGAGTCAATGACGGGCCGGCACTTAAGAAAGCGGACATCGGGATCGCGGTGGGATCTGCTACCGACGTAGCAAAGTCTGCCTCTGATATGGTTTTGCTAAATAGTGATTTCCATACCATCATCTCGGCTGTTGAAGAAGGCCGGATCATTTTTGCCAATATTAAGAAAGTTGTTGCTTATGTCCTCTCCAACTCATTTGCGGAGATCGTTTTGATTATGGGTGCTTTGATGCTCAACGTCCCCATACCCCTGACTATAGTTCAGATACTTTGGGTTCATCTAATTTGTGATGGTCCCCCGGACATCGTTCTTGGCTTCGAACCGAAGGAAACCGGTATTATGGAAGAGAAGCCACGAAAATTAATTAGTGAACACATTCTTGAGCTCCCCATGATCTTGCTGATAGTCGCAATAAGTTTGACGGCAGGGCTTACCGCCTTGTTTGCTTTTCACCACATTTTCGATGGTACCAACTTGAGACTGGCACAAACAGTTGCCTTTGCGGTCATCGGATCAATCGATCTGACCTACATTTTCTCGTATAAAGACCTCAAGAAACCGATTTATCGCATGAACCTGCTGGATAATAAATTTCTTTTAGGTGCGGTCTTCTATGGCTTCACCTTGCTGCTTTTAGGAATCTATAATCCCATGGTTAATCGATTGCTGGGTACTACACCCTTGAGCCTGAGCCACTGGATATACCCCTTGCTCGCCTCTATTGCCACCATTTTTTGGGTAGAGATAGTCAAGGGTTTGAGGCCAAATCAAGCCCAGAATACGAAATGGTAGTGTCGAAACGACACTATGTGCTATAATACCCTGTAGAAATCCAACGTACACTGAAATTACGGCCTAGGCCGAAAAATTGGAGGTAGCATGAAGCCCATAATTACGTCAAGGTATGAGACAGACGGTTACAAATTAACGATGGGAAACATCTTTTGGTTCATGAACATGGTCCAAGAACGAAAAATACGTGGACGATATATGTTTGTAGATCGTGATGGTACACGGTACCCCGCCGGACATCTTGATCAGCTTAAGGAAGAGATCGGCTATATGGCTTCACTTTCCGCCGATCCTTACGTGTCCGGGTACATAAGTGACAAGTGGCCTTTTTTGCCGAACAGTTTTCTGCAATGGTACGACCAAGTCTTCTTTCACGATACCAGTCAGCTCGATTTATCGCAAAAAGATGGCGAACTGCGGGTAGTAGTAGAAGGACCAATCCACACCGCCACACACTGGGAAGTACCATTTTTACGCATCAACTCAACCATACTGAGCCGAGAACTGGGCCACAATTCTCCCTCCGGCTGGAGACTTCAAGCTGAGGAAAATGCCAAGTTTTTTTGGGAAAACAATATTGCTTACTCGGAGGGTGGCGGGCGTCGACCGTTGTCTGCCGAACATCATTTCGAAGCTCTAAAGGTTTATTCAGAATATAAAAAACGGGAAGGACATGGAGGACTGCTTGGTACCTCATGGGTAAAGTACGCTTCGGATCTGAACCTTATGATCATGGGGACCATGGCTCATGAATACCCTGAGCTTATGGCTGCTCTTTACGGATACCCACTGGCAAATAAGATGGCCATGCAAACTTGGATAGATCATTATGGCAAACGTGTGGGCTATTTTCTTCCGGATACTTTTACCACAGAAGTTGCCCTGCGTGATTTCGACCATTACTTTGCCAACACCTTTGAGGGCACACGTCAAGACTCAAGAAGTCCCTTTTGGTACGCAGATTTAATGGTTGCTCATTACCGCCGACTAGGTATAGATATGCGCCAAAAGTCAATTGTTTTCAGCAACAGCCTTAAAACCAGAAAGGAGATCTCCGCCGTCAACGAGTATCGACCGGGGGAATACCGGCGTGGAGTCCTATTGGGAGGATATATCACTAACAATGTAGGGTTCAAACCTTACAACACAGTTTTGAAGCTTGTTGCTGTCAAGGTGGCCGACGGACCATGGCAAGATGTTGTAAAACTGTCGGATGATCCCGCAAAATCTATCGGCAAGATCGAAGAAATCGCCAGATGTCGACAGATACTTGGAATTCAAGACTAACTTCACAACACCCTCCCCGGAGGGTGTTTTTTTGTGTCTGCAAGAGCTAATCGTCCGAAAGTTCTAGATCATAGCCAATTTTCGCCTTTTTCAGGCCGGCTCTCAAGATCGCGTTTCTTTGATGTGAGGAAATAATGGTAGCGATAACCTGACCATTCTTTACTGATCGAGAACGAACATCAGAGCCTAGTTTGCTCAAAATAGTTTCCAATTTACTTTCATCTTTAGGCTTTACGCGCAACTGGTAATAGTCACCTTTAAGCCCGTATTTATATTGAAATATCGCAATTGGATTAAGTAACAAAACTAAGAGCACGGTTACTATAGCAGGTGCATATAGTCCGGCACCGATACAAAGGCCGATAGCGGCCGTAGTCCAAATGGTCGCCGCCGTGGTCACCCCCAATACTTTACTGCCGTTTTTCAAAATCACTCCGGCACCTAAGAAACCAACCCCGGTAATCACCTGCGCCATCAAACGTGCCGGATCGGCCCCGCCATACCACTTACTGAGATAAACAGAGATACCTCCCATTAATGCAGAACTGACACAAACCAACATCTGTGTTCTTATCCCTGCCGCCTTTCCACTTCTTTCCCTGTCAAAGCCAATAATTACCCCAGCCACAAAGGCCACCAGCACACGCTCAATAATCTTTAGTTGAAATTCATCGACTCCGAAAAACATATCCGTAGTTTATCACCTACCAATAGTTTTATTGTTATGGATTCAGAAAATCCAAGTTTACACACAGCTGATCCTCCCAAATCATCTCCGGATACTTCTTCAGCATTTCCAGGACATATTTCTTCCTATCTTCAAACACTGCTTGATCTTTAGCCTCAAACTTAATAGTGATATAAGGACCATTCTGAGAATATCGAAAGACCATCATGCCATCCGAAAAGTCCGCTCTCACCCCATCATCACCAGGTATTACAGTGTCATCTGTTATTTGGGCATCGGGAAAATCAGTCATAAATCTCTTGGCCAAGTGTTTTACTACGCCGATTTTCTTATCATCCGGACATCCAATTTTAATTTCCGGTGAAGAAATATATGCTGGAAAGCTCTCATACAACTGAGAAAGTGACACTTTCTTCTCGGATAAATACTCGAGTATTCTGAGTGCCGCATACGCACCATCGTCATGGCCATAAGCATTATCGGCAAAGAAAAAGTGTCCCGACAGCTCACCACCAAAAGCAGCTCTTTCTTCCGCAATCTTACTCTTTATAAAAGCGTGCCCGGTCTTCCAAATGATCGGGGTACCACCATGGTTTTTGACTACTTCTCGCACCACTTGTGAGCAAAGTGTGTTGTATATAATTTTAGAGCCGGGGAACCGCTCCAAAATTTCTTCAGCAAAAATAGCCACAGCCACGTCATTCCACAGAACACGTCCTTTCTCGTCTGATAAACCGATTCTGTCTCCATCTCCATCAAAAGCGATTCCCAAATCTGCTCTTTTAGAAAGCACCACTTGCGCTAATGCCTCCATCAGGTGTCCATCTGTGGGGTCCGGTGTGCCCTTGGGAAACGAACCATCCACTTTTGTGTTCATTTCAACAACCTCACAGCCTGCCCTTCTCAGTATCTCGGGGACATAGATACCGGTAGTTCCACAATGAGAGTCAACCACTACTCTAAATGATCTTTTTAATCTCACTCTCTTTAAGACGTCCAGTATATAATCCTCCTTGATAGCGGCTTTAGAAATTTTCCCGCGTTCAGCGGCGATAAAATATTCATCATTTTCTACGTATCTTCGTAATTCCTGCACATCTTCAGGTCCAGTAGTTTGGGAATACCCTACACCAAGCTTAAATCCATTGAAGTTCTTTGGATTGTGTGAGGCGGTCAAAATCGCCCCCCCGTTTGTCTGGAATCTGTACTGTCCAAAATACATCATTTGAGTCATGATCAAACCGAGATCAATGATATCTACTCCCGTACTAAGTACACCGTTCATGAACGCCTTCTGAAACTTGGGACCGGATAATCGACAGTCTCTGCCACAAACCATTTGACCAATTTTCCGCCTTACCAGAAACGTCCCGTAGGCCTTTCCTAAGGCCTCAACCTTCAATTTATCAAGGTCAACATCCACCACTCCCCGAATATCATAGTTTCTAAAAATTAAAGGGCTAATTTTCATAGGTAAAAATTGATAGTTATTTGAGTATATACTGAATTAATGCAGTTAAGTCCGTATATTTTTCGTGGGTACGACATTCGGGGAATCGTAGACCAAGAGATAACAGATGAAGTAATGTATTTGATAGGAAGAGGATTCGCAACCTTTCTAACCGAAAGACGAATCCGTCTTTGTTCGGTCGGCAGAGATAATCGCCAAAGCAGTACTTCATTTTCCAAAGCCTTTATTAGAGGATTGAATGACGGTGGTATTGATACCATCGACATAGGACTTTCTTTAAGTCAAATTGTCTACTTTTCCTCATATCATTTTCTCAGCAAGGCTTGCGCGATGATCACGGCATCCCACAATCCGAAAAACTTTAATGGTCTAAAGCTGGGAATAGGTTACTCCAAAACTATGTCAGGAACAGAAATACAAGAGCTTAGGCAAATTATCGAAAGCGGACGATTTTCCATTGGCTATGGCCGCTCGTTATCACAAAACATTTTCCTCCCATACCAAAAACACCTACAACAATATTTCAAACTCAAGAAAAAATGGCGAGTTGTCGTGGATACTCTAAATACCTCATCCGGATGTTTCTACCCCCAAATTTTCCGTAAGGCCGGATGTAAGGTGATAACCCTACACGAGCGACTTGACAGTCATTTTCCCAATGGCACAGATCCCACAGACACAAAGGTCTTAACCGATCTAGGAAAAAAGGTTGTCCGAGAGAAAGCCGATATCGGTTTTGCTTTTGATGCCGACGGAGACCGAATGGCTGTCGTGGACGAGAATGGTAAGCTTCACTGGATGGACATAATTGTTGCCCTCTTTGCCATCGATATTTTGGAAAACATACCAGGAGCAACCATTATCTACAACAACCTGTGCTCCAAATCTGTCTCTGAAACTATTCATAGACTTGGAGGTAATCCCCTAATGTGGAAAACTGGGCATTCGTTTATCAAAGCCAAAATACAGGAAACCGGAGCCATGCTTGGCGGTGAATTGTCGGGTCACATCTTTTTTATGGACAATTTTTTTGGACACGACGATGCGGCTTATGCTTGCCTTAGACTACTTTCTTTCCTGGAGAAGCATGGCGAGACCCTTTCAGAGGCAACTTCATCCTTTGAAAGTTACCTTGGTAGTCCGGAAATTAAACTTGGAGTGGCAGATGAAATAAAATTTACTTTGGTGGAAAAGCAACTGAGGCATGATCTCTCCACTTCCTGGCCAGACGCAAAGATCAACGATCTGGATGGTATTCGAATCGATAGCGAAGAGATGATGGCTGTCGTCAGGGCTTCACAAAACGGACCGTATATCACGGTTAGATTTGAAGGTAGAAGCGAGAAGCTCTACAATGAAGTCAGAGACAAATTAAAAAGAATACTCACGGCATACCCTGAAATCGACTGGCAGGACTCCATAAACGGTTACGCCTTAAATAATAAAAATGAACTATCTTGATAATCAAAAGAATTATCGTCTGCAGGATCCAAGCAATCTTTATGATTCGTTGTCTAGATTTGGGCGGCAGATAGAAGCGGGCTGGCACAATGCGGAATTCGTCAATCTTGATTTTGAATTAAGCAAAATAAACAACATCGTGTTTTGTGGTATGGGAGGGAGTAACTTATCTGCCGAAATCATTAAGTCTTTGGCACCCTTTATCCTTTCCTGTCCTTTTGAAATCATCTCAAACTATCGCCTTCCTTCATTCGCCGACAAAAAAACTTTGGTGATTCTTTCAAGTTACTCTGGTAACACCGAAGAGGTCATCTCCTGTGCTCAGGACGCCTCCATGAGGAGTTGTCCGGTTGTTTGTATCACCTCTGGCGGAAAGTTGAAGGACCTGGCTCGCAACCAACAGCTACCCCTCATCGAACTCGATGAAAAATATAATCCTTCAGGCTCACCCAGAGCGGGAGTCTGCTTATCCATAGGTGCCATTATCGGCTTGTTACTCCGTCTTAATCAATCCGCAAAAAAGTACTTCGATAAAAAAGAGATTATTCAAACGATTGATCGGATGATCGATATGGTGAACCCACTCAAAGACACCCAAGAGAACCCTGCCAAGTCGCTCGCGATCAAACACAAAGGTTTAGGAATTGTCTTCTTTTCGGCCAACCATCTTTCCGGAGTTGGGAAATTGTTTGGTAACTACCTAAATGAAACCGCCAAAACATTTTCCGTCAACTTTAGCCTGCCCGATCTTGACCACCATCTCTTAGAAGGCTTACTTTTCCCAACCTCTTTGAAAGATGATCTGTCTTTTCTGGTTCTAAACTCAGATGCTTTTCCCGAAATAATCCAAAGACGGATACACATCACACGTGATGTTCTGTTGAAACAAAAATATCGGGTCACCGTAATAAAGCCGGAGGCTACCGATCCGATCCTTCAAGTGTTTGAATCTCTGGTCTTTTTGGTTATATTTAGTTATTATTTAGGTATAGTTAATAAAGTCAACCCAGCGATTAATCCATGGGTTGATTATCTTAAGAAAGAGTTACACTAATGTCTACAACGCCTGCCCTGGTACTCCCGTTTAATAAAATTAGAAAAGAGGATATTCCTTTGGTTGGAGGAAAGGGTGCTAACTTGGGTGAGATGTACAACTACGGCATACCCGTACCCAACGGTTTTGTAATTACGGCCCAGGCTTATCAATATGTTATTGACCACAACGCTCTGCAACCAGTCATCAGAGAAATCATCAGACAAATCGAAGTAACCAATCAAACAGAGCTAGAGAAGGCTTCCGTCAAAATACAGCGTCTAATAAACACAGCCGATATCCCCCTAGAACTTACATCGGAGATTTTTAGCCGTTACGAAAGTCTGAAGCCCGGTGAAAAGAATCCATTGGTCGCTGTTCGGTCTTCGGCTACAGCCGAGGATTTACCCGATGCTTCTTTCGCCGGACAGCAAGAATCCTACTTGGATATCAAGGGAGAGTCAAACGTTTTACAGGCCGTTAGAAAAGCTTGGGCTTCCCTCTGGGGAGCCAGGGCGATTTTCTACAGAGCCACTAAAGGATACGATCATTTTAAAGTCCAGCTGGCAGTACCGGTTCAATTGATGATTCAGTCTGAAGTATCCGGCGTCGTTTTTTCGGTCAACCCTGTAAGTCGGAACAAAAATCAGGTGGTGGTGGAGGCTGTTTGGGGATTGGGGGACTATATGGTACAGGGGGTTGTCAATCCTGATCACTACATCGTCAACAAAGACACCATGACCATACATTCCAGGCAGTTTGTCCCCCAGACAATCATGGAAATTATGCAATATCCCAGTGGCGTCAAAAAAGTTAATGTTCCCAAGGAAAAAATTAATTTAAGGAAGCTGACCGACGAACAAGTGATCGAAGTCGCCAAACTTTCAGCCAAAGTACACCAACATTATTTCTTTCCCCAGGATAGCGAATTCGCGGTGGAAGACGGCAAAATATATTTAGTCCAAACTCGCCCGATCACCACACTGGACATGGGAAAAGGATCCAAACACATTTCCGAAGAACAAATCCTTAAGCTTACCCAGTTGCTACAAGGAGAACCGGCTTCTTTTGGAATAGGTTTTGGTAAAGTTGTCAAAATTAAGTCTGCCAGTGAAATCAATAAGGTTAAAGAGGGTGCTGTTTTGGTCACCGAAATGACTTCGCCTGATTTCGTTCCGGCCATGAAAAGAGCTGCTGCCATTGTCACTGACAAGGGTGGCCAAACCTCACACGCGGCTATTGTCTCCCGGGAGCTCGGTGTTCCGGCAGTCGTGGGAACCAAAACCGCGACCAAAACACTTAAAGACGACCAGGTCATAACCGTCAACGGTTCGACCGGTACTATTTACAAAGGCGTCCCCGAGAAAGGAAAAGCGGTCGAGCAAAAGGATTTCAAAGAGGCAGAATTTCCTAAGACAGCCACTCACGTTTACGTCAATCTGGGAGAGCCGGACTTGGCCCCTGTTGTCGCTCAAGGCAATTCAGACGGTGTTGGCTTGCTGCGGGCCGAATTTATGATGGCCCAGATCGGTGTTCATCCAAAAAAGATGATTCGCGACGGTAAAGAAAAAATATTTATCGATAAACTCGCCGAGGATCTGGCTAAGTTTACTTTTAGCTTTGGCGATAGACCCATTGTTTATCGTGCCTCGGATTTCAAAACAAATGAGTACCGAAACTTGGTTGGTGGACAGGCTTACGAACCAATCGAACCAAATCCTATGTTGGGTTTCCGAGGCGCTTACCGCTATATCAGTGATGAGTCCGTTTTTAATCTGGAATTGGAAGCCATTAAAATCGTCAGGAATAAAATGGGGTTCAAAAATCTTCACCTAATGGTTCCCTTCGTGAGAACAGTGGACGAGTTAATCAAAGTTAAAAGAATCGTCTCTGCTTCCGGTCTAACCAGGTCAAATACCTTTAAACTCTGGATGATGGTCGAAATACCCTCCAACGTAATCTTGTTAGAAGACTTTATTCAAGTGGGTATCGATGGTGTCTCAATCGGGAGCAACGATCTAACCATGCTAATTCTTGGTACTGACAGGGATAACGAGACAGTAGCCTCAGAATTTGACGAGCGGAATCCTGCTGTTACCTGGGCTCTGGAACACGTGGTTAAAACAGCCGCCAAACACCACATAACAAGCTCTTTATGTGGTCAAGCAGCCAGTCTATACCCCGATTTGGTGGAGAAATTAGTCGGTTGGGGAATTACCTCCGTCTCGGTCAGCCCAGATGCGGTAGACAATACCCGCCGCGTTATTGCTCAGATCGAAAAGCACTTACTTAAATAATATATGTCCAAAATCAAATCCGTCTACGCCAGAGAAATCCTGGACTCTAGAGGCAATCCAACCATTGAAACCACCATTTGGTCCGACTCTAATCATGGAGCGGTCGCCTCTGTTCCAAGCGGTGCTTCAACAGGACGTCTGGAAGCTTTCGAGTTGCGGGACGGAGACCCCAACCGTTTTGACGGAATGGGAGTCCTCAAGGCCTGCGCCAGTGTCAACCAAATTGTCAGTAAATATCTAATTGGCTTAGATCCGCTTAAGCAAAATGAGATTGATCAAATTCTAATTAATCTTGATGGTACAGCCAACAAGTCAAAACTAGGGGCAAATGCTATTCTATCAGCCTCGCAAGCCTGTTTCGAGTTAGGCGCGGCTTGTGCTCAGATGCCGACTTTTGAATATACCACCCAAAAATACGGATTGGCTACTCCATCTGCTTTACATTTGCCAACCCCGATTTTTAACATGGTCAATGGCGGCAAACATGGAGCTGGTAACCTTGATTTCCAGGAATATCACTGTATTCCCTCCAGCCGGAAAAAGTTCTCCGATGCTTTAGAGATGGGCAGCGAGCTTTATCATCTTCTCAAAAAGATTCTTACCGAAAAAAAGGCTATTCACTCGGTGGGAGACGAAGGAGGTTTTGCTCCAAACTTGTTTTCAAATACAGACGCTATCGAACTACTTGTAGAAACCATCGAATCCAGCAAATACAAACTAAACGAAGACGTCTACCTAGGACTGGACGTAGCTGCTTCATCGTTTTACGACGGCGGTAAATACAAAATAAGTGACGTCAAAGAATCTATGTCAGGTACTCAAATGGGTGACTTTCTGATTGATTTGGTTAGAAAATACAGCCTCCTCTCAGTTGAGGATCCGTTTGATCAAGATGCCTGGACAGACTGGGAGAATTTCACAAACAATATTGGTAAACAGCTCATGGTAGTTGGCGACGATCTACTGGTAACCAACAGAACCAGATTGGAAGAATCCATAAAAAGAAATGCCTGCAATACCGTTCTGGTTAAACCGAATCAAATTGGTACGATTTCCGAAACGGTATCGGTTGTCAAACTGGCTAGAAAGAACGACATGTCTATCATCGTTTCACATCGGTCGGGAGATACCGACGAGGATTTCCTGGCTGACTTTGCCGTCGGAGTTGGTGCCGATTTCGTCAAATTTGGTGCACCTGGCAGAGGGGAGAGGGTTACCAAATACAATCGCCTGCTTTTTATTCAAGAATATCTCGAAAGTCTCAACCCCCAATAATGGCCAAAAAGGTAATCCTTTGTATATTAGATGGTTGGGGTATTGCACCCGATTCACCGGGAAACGCCATCACCCAAGCAAATCCAAAAACCTTTAACTATCTATCAGAAAATTTTCCTAACACCAAACTTCTTGCGGCCGGCCCCGCTGTTGGTTTGCCCGAAGGGATGGATGGAAATAGCGAAACCGGTCATCTGAACATCGGTGCGGGAAGGGTTGTCTACCAGGATCTTGCTTTAATAAACATGTCCATAGCCGACGGTAGTTTCTTTACTAACAAAACTCTACTCGATACCGTAAAGCATATCAACTCATTCGGATCCAGACTTCATCTTCTGGGAATGATTGGATCATCAGGAGTTCATTCCTTCAACGAACACCTCTTTGCCCTCATGCTTTTTGCCAAGAGTCAAAATGTTAAGGAAGTCTATCTTCATCTAATCACTGACGGACGGGATAGTCCTCCCCAAGAAGGACTATCCCAGATAAAACAGGTTCAGGAAAAAATTAAGAAGATTGGGGTGGGGGACATTGTATCGGTTCTTGGGAGGTATTACGCCATGGACCGGGACAAACGTTGGGACAGGACCCAACTTGCTTTTGACTGTTTGGTGGGCTCTGGTGGAGGATCGGATGGCGATCCAATTTCGGCAGTCGAAAATAGTTACAGCCACGGGGATACTGATGAATTTATCAAACCATTGGCTATCGGCGAGAATCTCTCAGAATCAAGAGTCAAGGCTGGGGATGCCGTGATATTTTTTAATTTCAGAACAGATCGGCCAAGACAGCTTACGGAATTGTTTCTTAAGTCAAACATTCCCAACCTTAGATTTGTCACTATGACTAAATATCGCAAGGCATTCGACAACCCGGTCATGTTTCCAACAACAACGGTCACCAACACGCTAGGAGAAATAATCTCGAACCACCATTTACTTCAGTTAAGAGCTGCTGAGACGGAAAAAATCGCCATGGTCACTTATTATTTCAACGGTCAAAGCGAACAATCCTTTCCTGGAGAAGCCAGACTTTTTATCGACTCTCTTAAAATTGAAACCTATGATCTACAACCAAGAATGTCTACCGACAAATTAATTGTTGAGTTTACTTCACGCTTTATAAATGATGGTTTCCGCTTTGCGGTTATTAACATTGCTTGTCCGGACATGGTTGCTCATACTGGTAAAATTCACGAGACCAAGGAGGCGATTCTGGCCGCCGACGATGCTCTTAACTCACTCGTAAACTTAGCCAAGGAAACTGATAGCTACCTGCTAATCACCGCCGATCATGGCAACGCCGAGGAGCTAATCAATCTTGAAACTGGGCAGGTTGACACCGAACATTCAAATCTACCGGTTCCCTTCATTCTTTACCATCCGACCGATTACCAACTACAGCTTCAATCCGGGAAGTTGGGTGACATCGCACCCACAATTTTAAGCCTCCTGGAACTACCACAACCCCCAGAAATGAACGGCAAAAATTTGATCGTTAGACAATAGAAAGCACCAGGGTAGCTTCACCTTTTAGTTTTTTCGACTTCACCATCTCCATTATCTCAACCACGTTCCCTCGAAATACTTTCTCGGAAACTTTCGTGAGGTCTATGGCCAAGCTCAACCTCGCTTCTTCTCCAAAAATATCCAATATGCTGCTGAGTATCTTATCCAACCTCACGGTCGATTCATAAATCACCACCGAGAAACTCACCATCGCCGCCATATTCTTTACATTTCTCAACAATTCCATTCTTTTGCCTTCCTTTTTGGGTAAAAAGCCCAAAAACATATATTTGTCGGTTGGTAAGCCCGAGATCGCTAAAGACGCGCTTTCAGCCGTTGGACCGGGGACCACGCTGACCTCCCATCCCATCCTAAGTCCCTCGTGAACCAGTTTATAGCCCGGGTCGGAAATCAAGGGCATTCCCGCATCACTTACCAGCACCGCCTCATCAAGAAGATTCATTTCTTGAAGCAAAGAGGGGAGTACCCGGTACTCGTTGAAGTCATTCACAAATTTTAACCTTACCGCTAATTTCTCCACTTTGCCCACGAAAATCAATTTACTCCACAAATTGCTAAACATACGAGTATCTTCACAAACAATGAATTTTGTCTTCGAAAGAACTTTCAGTGCCCGTTCCGAAATATCCTCAATATTCCCAATCGGTAATCCTACAATCGTTAACTTCATTCTTCCATTTTACGCCACTAGGCGTATTTGCGAATAACGCCTACGCACTTCCCTTGTACTTTCACGTTGATGGCAAAAATAGGGGACATGGAAGAGTTGGCCGGCTCGAGGCGAACCCTGGTTCGTTCTCTAAAAAACCTCTTGAGAGTAGCCAAACCATTTTCCAGCAAAGCGACCACAATATCTCCGTCTTTTACAGCGCCTATTTCGCACTCTTCAATCAAAACAAAGTCGTGATCAAAGATACCCTCCTCAATCATTGAGTCTCCTTTGACTTGTAAAACAAAGGCTCTTTTTTTACCCGAAACCATTGAGGAAGACACTCTCATGGTGGCATTTGGGTCGGTTAGAGGCTCAATCGGTCTACCGGCGGCAATGTAACCCAAAATGGGAAGTTCTAGAGATGCCAGCTCAACGCTAGGTCTGTCCACCACCTCTATTCCACGGATGGCTCCATCGAATTTTCTGATAATTCCTTTTTTCTCGAGCGCTTGAAGATGTTCGTGGATTGTGGCCAGTGAAGAAACCCCGATGGCCTGGGCAATTTCCGAGAGAGTAGGAGAGTAACCATTTTTCTGAATGAACTGAGAAATAAATTCGACGATCTGTCTTTGTCTTTTGTATAGTGTTACGGCCATAAATTCATTATTACCAAACAATACCCAAATGTCAACTAACAAAACCCAAATAGCCGATATCCATTTCATGTATTAACCCGAAGATTCTAATAATAGTATAATTCCAGAGTACGCTAAAAAAAGGAGGACCCATGAAGAAGGCTGTTTTCCCGTTTTTCATTTCCGTTTTGGTGCTTGTCGCTCTTGCCTGTAGCTTGAATCCTGCGACTGTTTTTGCTACTCCCACCCCTCTTCCCACCCAGACCCCTCTTCCCACCTTCACACCTTTGCCTTCCCCCACTTCCCCATCAAGACCCGGGGTCGACTTTCCCGTCCGTTATAGCGGCACCTCTTTTACGGTGATGGAGATTTCACTCGTTACCAGCTGGAGTTTTGATGGTGACACCAAGATTCCTACGAGAACAGGCGATCTTTTTTTAGTCGTCTACCTCAAGTTTGAAGGGGATCTGAATACTGTTGTCCTGCCTCAGACTGAAGATTCGGAAAAGACGTTTCATATCGAAGATAACAACGGTCGTGTAGATCAATGGGCGCGTTTTGAACCAAGCCCCACCGTCCTTGTGGCCATCTTTGTGGGCGACGGAAGTGCCAGCAATTATATCTTTACCTTCCCCGATGGACAGGAGATCGACCTCCAATCTTTTTTATACTAATACCCGGAGATAGCCTCCCGGGTGAGCTCCACGGTTAGTCTTTATATGCCCCGGTTATAACCGGGGCTCTTTTGTGCCAAATCGGTTAAAATACACATAATGGACTTTCAACTAGAATCGACCTACCGACCTACCGGAGATCAGCCCAATGCTATCGAAAAACTGGCCATCTCTATCGATCAGCAAAATCCTCACCAAACCTTGGTGGGAGTTACCGGTAGTGGTAAAACCTTTACGATTGCCAACGTCATCCAAAAAACTCAGCTCCCGACTCTGGTCATGTGCCACAACAAAACCCTGGCATCACAGCTATACCAAGAGTTCAGAGACTTCTTTCCCCACAATGCCGTCTCATATTTTGTTTCCTACTACGATTACTACCAGCCGGAAGCCTACATTCCCCAAACCGACACCTATATCGAAAAAGAAGCTGATATCAATCCGGAGATCGACAAATTCCGCCTAACTACTACGGCCAACCTACTATCACGCCCCGATAGTATTGTGGTTGCCTCCGTTTCGTGTATTTACAATATCGGCTCACCTCTTGACCAGGAAAAGAACTTGTTGCCTCTGGCCAAAGGACAGGTAATCTCTCGGGATACCGTCCTCATGCGCCTGTCTGACCTTCAATACACCAGAACAAATTCTGAACTGACTCGGGGTATGTACCGCGCCGTCGGCAGTACCGTCCAGCTTTTTCCCTCCTACAAAGATATCATCATTTCCATGAATTTCAGTGGTAGCTCGCTGGAAAATATTGAAATTCTCGATCCGATGAACTTCACCAGGATCGACGATGAAGACCTAGACAATACCGGCTTTATCACCATTCATCCCGCCAAACTGTTTATCACCAACCCTAAAACCCAGGGCGATGCTGTTGCCAATATAAGAAAAGACTTGGAAACCCAGGTGAAAGCATTTAAAGATGCCGGTAAGATTATTGAAGCCCATCGGATCGAACAAAAGGTTAATTACGATCTCTCCATGCTCGAAGAGGTGGGCTATGTCAGCGGCATCGAAAATTATTCCCGCTACTTTGATGGCCGCGTACCGGGTTCTGCCCCATATTCCCTGTTTGAATATTTTCATTACAACGCCAAGAAATTTAACAAACCCGGTTTCCTAACCGTCATCGACGAATCCCATATTTCTCTGCCTCAAGTCAGAGGGATGTACAACGGTGATCAAGCCCGTAAAGACAACCTAATCAATTTTGGTTTCCGTCTCCCCAGTGCCAAAGACAACCGTCCCCTAACCTACACCGAGTGGCAATCCAGAACTCCGATCAAACTCTACTGCTCCGCCACTCCCACCGAACACGAACTATCGCTCTCGCGTGGAAGCAAGATCCCCACAGTTGCGGAGCAACTTATCCGTCCCACCGGACTCCTAGATCCACAAATACAGGTTTTCCCTGCCAAAGGCCAGATCGATCACCTGACTCAAGAAGTCATCAAAAGAACGGCCAAGGGCGAAAGAACTTTGATACTTACGATGACCAAGAGAATGGCCGAGGATCTTTCCGATCACCTTAAAGAAAAATATCAATTGAAGGTTGAGTATCTTCACTCGGATATACATACAATTGACCGTGCCGATATCTTGGACAAGCTACGCTTGGGCGACTTCGACTGTCTCGTCGGTATCAATCTCTTGCGCGAAGGACTTGATCTACCGGAAGTCTCATTGGTGGCCATTCTGGATGCCGATAAAGAAGGTTTCTTGCGCACTTCGACAGCACTCATTCAAACCATGGGCCGCGCCGCCCGTCACGTCAACGGTGAGGTCTATCTATATGCCGACCGCATCTCCGATTCCATGAAAATCGCCATGGAAGAAACTCTTCGCCGGCGGAAAATTCAGCTGGATTACAACACCAAGCACGGCATTACTCCACAGGGGATAGTCAAGCCAATCCGCGACCGATTATTTAAGGCCGAAAGCCAAACGCCAGCTCCCAGAATCAAAGAACTGGCCGAGCACGGCTGGAAAGAGATTGATGATATCAATCCGGAAGCCCTCACTCCTCAGAAGAAGAAAATCCTCGTCGTCAAACTAAAAAAAATGATGAACCAAGCAGCCAACTCCTGGAACTTCGAACTCGCCGCCCGCTACCGCGACACCATTCGAAAATTGGGGCAATAACTAGCTACATTTTTTTATAATCTTCTGAGCCAATTCCCTCAGTAACGTTTTTAAGAATTTCAATCATAAGATCATCTGGAATAGGATGCCCTAATTCTTTTTCTTCCTTATATTTCCAATAGAAAATTTTGCCAAACCGTAATTCATCTGCTTTTCCGGCATCTACCAATTCCTGCATTCTGTTTCCTAATTCTCGACCTAGTCCAGGATCCATCTCAACTAGCTTAAGCCAAAAACCTGCTAAATCCATATTCCTCCGCGCCAAAAAATGTCTTAATCTCGCAGAATCAGCAAATTCATCCCTTCTCGATAAAGCATTATCATCACTGCTTAAACCTCTGACTGGTTTTTTTAATAGATCCATGCAAGTTTGAACTGATTCAACAGTTGCCCCTTCTCTGTCACCAGCACCATCCATCACCGTTGCGGCCATTCTCATGGCATCATTGGCCTCAATTCCGTCTTCAGATTGTAGTCTGCCAGCATAGTTCCTTAGTGCCTCTTCAGCAAGTTCAGTGTGAGCGAAGTCTAAAAAAGGTGATTCCATATCTAGAATATATCAAACAATTGCATCATTAGGTGATTCACCTTTAATCTGAGGCAATCTATAATTACCACATGGACGAAGCAAAATTGGTGAGTAGTACTTGGGTTGAAAAAGGTGTGACTATGAAGTTTACCTGGTATCCCGGCGATAATCTGGAAAGGTTTCAACCATTCAATCAGGTATACGGTGTCGTCTTTAATTCAGATGGTCAGATGCTTATTCAAAGAAGGGAGTTAAGACCTTGGTGCCTGGCCGGAGGTACTGTCGAAGAAGGGGAGACAGCCGAACAAGCTCTCAGACGAGAACTAATTGAAGAAGCCGATGTCACCATCAAAAATCTCATCTTACTCGGTGGTCAAAGAGTGCAATTTCCCGGAGGTCACAACCCGAATCCGACCAAACGCTTTACTGGCGATGATTTTTATCAACTCCGTTATTACTGTGAAGTTGATGAGGTTCTACCTCAAACACCGGACCCCGATCACGATATCATCAACGAACGGCTCTTTGTTCCTCAAACAGAAATAAACAAATACCTGGGCTGGGGTGCCACGGGACAAGTGATCTTTGATCAAGCCATCGCTCTTTTTCATCAACTCCACCCTGCTATACTAAATTAATGCTTACTGGTGACGACGAGAAAAAATATAACCCTGATCATTGATGGAATTGTTGAAGCATTAGAGGGTTTGGTTCTACCCAGATTCGACAAGATGGACGGGAGATTCGACAAGATGGATGGCGACGTCGCCGAACTTAAACAAGCGGTCGAGATTCTTGATTCAGATATGGGTGGAGTCAAGATGAGACTCAAAGTGGTCGAAAACAAACTGGACACGCTACTCTTTTATTTGTTCTCATCTTGGGTTTGAATTTTATCAAAAATGGTAAACACTTCCTCTCCAGCTACTTCCACCTTATCTCCCAAAAGATCAATCAATTTCTGAACATCCGCTTCGTTCGGACCTTCAATCTCGGCAATATGTAGCTCTACCGGCTTCGAAAAACCAATAAAGGCAAACACTGTTTTGTCCTTGTTCCAAATTTCTCTCACAGAAAAGTTTTCCTTTATCAATTTACATCCGAGAGAAAAAAGTATTTCCTTCATATTTTCCGGATTATCTATGGATACATTTAGCTCTCGCCTTGTCCAGACACCTGCGTTATCCCGCTTGCCGTCTTTCAAAGTCAGCTCTTTAAACTCACCGAACACTTCTCTCAGTCGATACAGGCTTTGGATATTGGTCATAGTATCCGCGCCAGTTCCAAAATACGAATCTCTAATTTCTTTGAATTTAGTAAAAACAAAACCATTCGCCTTGAGCCAATCAACCACGGCTTCTCGATTTGTATATTTCAGTTTGACTTCAATTTCCATATTATTTAATTCTTAGTTATTTCGTGATTACTTTTGTTGCTTTTATTAAGTAAAACTTAGGCTTCATGAAAGCTTCGTAATAATCTTTTAATCCACTCCTCTCTGCTTCCTCGTCTGGTTTCATGTCTAAGTACTCAGTTATATATAGATTATTCTGAACGAGGGCGCCAACTAAAGTTTGGAAAGTATGGTGATACTGAATTTGTTTAAGGTTAAGAGGAGCCCATTCTCTTTCAAATTTCCCTTCTTCAAAATAGTTCCCAAGTAGAAATGCTTGTGGTTCTGTTCCTTTGACCTTTGTAGTCAAAAAAGAATATGGAACATGGCCTGAAAAAAGAAAGCTACCACCGGGCTTTAATACTCGGCAAACTTCAGAAAACGCTTTCTTTAAATCGGGAAGGTAGTCAATCACGAGTCCCGAAAACACATAGTCGAAACTTGAATTTTGATATGGTAATTTCTCAACAGATCCAACCTTGAATTCAACATTTGGCAATTCTCTTTCTGCAATCTCAATTAACTTCTCACTTTTATCAATACCAGATACTTTTGCTCCCAATCTAACAAATTCTTTTGTATATCTACCACTACCACAGCCTAAATCCAAGACATTCTTATCTTTTAAGTCCTGACTATTTAAAAATCTAATCGTATGAGGATATTCCAGCCATTTATTCCAGAAGTTATGACTGTCATCCATGTAGTTATGGTAGCTACCAGCAAACTGGTCGTAAGATGTTTTCACTTTTAAATTATTCATGCTTACTCAAATTCTAGCGCCAAATAAGACTTTACTCCAGTGCCAAGCCTGCCGCGACGGAAGTAAATGGGTCAAACTCCGTAACTTTCTCTTTTCCAAAAATTTCCTCCAGCATTTTTTCGAATACTGGTACCAAAGAAGACCCTCCGGTTCTCACCACCACATCTATATCCTTTGGCTCCAAATCGGCGTTCTTGATTGTTCTCAGGACTGTCTCTCTGACAGCCAGAACCCTCGGCTGGATCATCTTCTCAAACTCCAATCGAGTAATTTCCTCATCAATATCAATAAGGCCGTCTTTAAACACAATCCTAGCCTTTTCGTTATTGGTCAACAGCTTTTTTGCCACCTCGATTGCCTCATACATCTCAAACCCCAAATTCTTTTGAATCAAATATAGAAGCCACTCAATTGCTTTTGGGTCGGTATTTTTGTATTTTACATTTCCTGTTAGGAAACCAATATCGTCAGGATTATTTAAGTTCGGGATTCCAAACCAAGACCTTAGTCCGGCAATGATATGCCCCGGCATTCTCATCTGCATCTCGCCAAAGCGGACTTCAGTACCGAAATGCTTACCCAGTTTATGATAAAAAATATCCGAGTTAAGTAGATCTCCTCCCACATATACCCCGTCGGTCGCCAATACCTTGTACCCACTATTTTGATTTTTTGAATTTTCGAGTTTTTCTTCGCCCACTTCCATTATTGTTGTATCGAATGTTCCTCCTCCAAAATCAAAAACGAGAATCATCTTCCCTTTACTGGGAAACTTGGACAAATAGTATTTGGCTGCCGCCACCGGTTCAAACTGGAATTTCACCTCATCAAACCCTGCGGCTCGTATTGCCTTCTCCAGTCGGTCCTGTGCGGCCATATCGGCCTCAGGACTAGTTGAAAACGAGACGGGTCTACCACAAACCACCGATTTTCTTGTTTCTCCGGCTATCAAATCCGCTGTTTTCTTGAGTTCACTCACAAACTTTCCAATCATTTCCTCTAGGGTATATTCTTTTCCAAAGACTCGCGCGCCCTTATAGTGGGGGGACTTTAAAGCGGTCTTGAGAGCGTGAAAAAGCCTTCCCGTACCAAAATCCACCTCCTCGTAGTAATCGGGGATATCTCCAGTCACCACCTTCCCGCTGGGAGTAGTATACAAAATGACATTATTGTATTTACCCGTATAGATCCTTCGTTTGACGCCTTCATGCCTGGATTTATTGTCATTTAGGTAGGTTTTTACCGCCAGATTACCGGTAGCAACTTTCTCTTCACCTTCGTACCACACCTGATCGAACATGAAAGTATTAGTCGTTAGCTGTTCTTTGTTTACCTTATTCGAAATCATTAGCTTCCTGGGGTAGAAATACAAAGCAGATCTGGCCACACCTTTGTTCTCGGCTGCTTGGTCAACAGGCATCAAAACCGCCTCACCGTTGACGAGCGTGCTCAGAGAAGTATTTGTGGTACCAAAATCCAGTCCGTAAAAAGCCATAAAACATTTGGAGGTTAACCTAAAAATTGTACAGCATGTGTTGCATAATTGCGCAGCTAAAAACTTACCAGAATGAAAGAACACCAACTCTTCTGTCAGGAGGACTAATCATCATTTAGATAACATTATTTACACCGAAAACAAATCCAGATTAAAGTGTTCATTTTCATTTCACAGTCTGCTTTAATTTTAAACCATTACCTAATAATGTATTTAGCTAGAAATCAAGATCAGAGACTGTAAATATAATGATATTATTTTTGATATTTTATTGCTGCCCTCAACATTTGTCTTCCATGTTCACCCCAGTTCACATAAAAGTTCGCTTCGTCTGGTTTGACGAATCTTATTTCATCGATAGTACCATCCTCTGGATCCGGTGTTCTGATAACTGTTCTGTCGACAACACTTACAGTACATAATTGGAAGAAATCATTTTCGTTTTGATCATTCAGGGGACCTCGGACTTTAAAAGCTCCAAAAAGATGAATGCCCTTAGGGATTATTCCTGTTTCCTGAGTCATCTCTCTAGTTACTGTTTCTTGAAAAGTTTCGTTATTTTCGGGGCCACCTCCTTGAAAGCGCCAAACCCCATTTTCATTTTGGATCAGAACATGACCTTCACCATTGAAACATATACTATGTACCAAGGAATACGGTTTGAATTGTGTCAAGTCGTCTCCCTCAATCCATGTATAAAGATATTGTTTACCTTCCCACTCTACAATTTCGTTCTCCACAGGTCTATCGCATTCAGACATATCCAATATCATATTACAAATCAATAGGCAGGGTGTGTTCAATCCTGTATTTACTTTCTTCTGATTTATAAACATTCTTCCTATCTATTAAAATACCTTTTATAATACATATCTCAGCAAAAGTGTCTAGATTTGTAACAAGGTCATCGATAAAAATAATATTTTTCGATAATACGATTTTGTTTATCATCAAAAAATAGAAATTCTTATCATTTTTTAAAAAACCAATTTCATCAGAAATAAAAAACTGTTTGGCATAAGAGTTTAAATTCAGCAATTCTAAGGTTTTTCTTCTGCTGGGACGTCCATCTGAAATAATATAAACATTCCCCCCCTTTTTGTAATTTTCGAGTGCCGGTATGGCATCAGGATATAGTACATGAGCCAGTGTTCGATACTTGCTTATTGATATCTCCCTTGCCTTATCTTCAAAGTTATTAAGGTTCAGATAAGTATTTAAAAAACCACCAAAATGATGTTCGGTTAATTTTAGTTCTTCTTTGAAGTCTTTAAAGGTAAGAGATCTATCATATAGATTACTCGACAGGCAATAGCTTTCATATTTACCCTTCAAGTCGCGATCGGAAACCCCTAAAATATTTTCCATGATTTGTAGATCAGTTTCAAATTCCGGTAATATTCTGTAACCTAATGTCTCTGCGAAATCTATAAATATATCCATTATTCTGAACCTGATAGAAACTTAGCGATTAAATCAGAATTTATCTCAAATTCTTTTCTGATTTCTTCCATAGTTCCACGCCTCGTGGGATGATTTATATGATATACTCCACAAGCTAGCACGGGTATTATAAAGGCCCCAGCTGAAATCGCCTTTATTCCGATAAGAGAATCTTCCAGTCCATAACCGCTAAATTTATTATCAAAACCTCCAGTGGCGTAAAAAAGATTCTTTGGAATTGACAAATTGTGACCAACAACCATTGAAGGTAGATCAAAATTGCCGAGTCTTCTCCCAAAACCCAATGTCCTAAAGTAATTTGTTTCTGACAGTATCGAAAAAATATCCCCTTGCGCTAAATAGTTGTTGGAGTAATATCCCATAGTGTCCTTATCAATGTACTTGGTAATTCTCAGGTCACTGCTATAGTTTGGCATCACAACACCGCGCTTAACTGCATCGTAAGATATTCTCACATCAGTTGGTTCAGCATTCTCTTTGAAACTTACAAGCAGGGCTTTATTAACAAGTTTGTGCCTCAGCAGATGCTCGTATAAATAATTTGGTGTTAGTACCACATCACCATCGATAAACAATAGAATATCATTTGAAGAAACTGCGGCACCGATGTTCCTCGTTTGTGAGATACCTGAATTTTTTTCTTTTCTAATAATAATGGGTTCATAGCGCAAATCATCCTGAACCTTTTTGATAATTTCCGAGACAGGTTCTTTTGATCCATCATCTACGACAATGACCTCAAATTTAATTACATCGGGAGTTTGTCGGTCTATTGATTTTAAAGTTTTGATTATAGATTCCCCTAGATTAAATGCCGGAATGATTATCGACACTGATGGCAAATCCGCGGTATAAATCTTGGGAGTCGGGGCAGAACCGAGCATTTTGTATCCGGTTATTTGTTCAAAAACTGTAACAAGCTCACCGTAATCATTAGAAACGGCGCTTATTTGATGAAAATAGGAAGTGGTGGTAGACAAAGATAAGCTCAGATTCACCTGTTTGCAAAAATTAATAACCTTTTCATTCAATACTCCGAGATCATCGACTAAGCTTTCATCAACAATTTTACTGGTTCTATGGATAAGCTTATCTTTATCAATCTTATTCTTAAGTATTTTTTGAATTGTCTCTGATTTAAACTTAGCATCTTCGTGGCACAGAATTTCAAACTGATGTTCAGAAATCAGAGTATCACTAAGGTAAATAACGCTAGCCTCTTGATCCTCCGGGAAAGAGAGCTGTATTACGTTACTGAGAGCAGCACTCTTTAATCCTGCACCAAAAAGCACATTTAATAACGTACCTAAAAATTTGGATTTAAATTTCGCTTCTCTCCAGGTTTCTGTGGTCTTCACCGAGATACGACGTCCCAAGAATAGGTTGTTTTCATCACACCTAAGTCTGATTTCATTTTCGAAATACAATGTCAACACTCTCTTAACACGCGGAAACCCAAGTTCGTTAGACAAATCACGTATTAGTTGATTCACTTCAGCGTCATCTTGAAAAAGACAAATATTGTTAATTAAATCGGATTTTGACGCATCGTATCTCATATTTGTAATTATTTAATATTTCTGTCCAGACCAAAAAGGTTTTTGTATTGGACGAGATCTAATTCCAAAAATTGATATTTTTTTGGATCAAAAAACATTTCAGGGTAAAAGTTTGAACTATCCCGCAATTCCTCTTCAGTTTTTAGTATACATTTTTTAATTTTTTCATATCCTGTATATTCTTTCTGAACTATTTCAATTTCATTAAATTTCATTTCCGTTTCACATTCAAAAAAGAACTCAAAGTTTCTATCAAATGGGGATACGGTTTCTTTTACAAATCTCAATTCTTTGGCTACAAAATTCTTTATGTTTAATTCTTCACCAATTTCCCTGTCTAGTGTTGCAATCAAGGATTCGTTGGATTTTGCGTGACCTCCAGGGAAAAGTAGATAATCATTTCTTGAGGCGTTCATCTGCTCAATAACTAAATATTTTTCATCAAACTTGAACACGGCTCTGACAACCACAACAATTTTTTCGTTATTCATATTAGTTTGAATACCATCTGTTAACAAAGGGGATAGAACCCTTAAGATTATCTAAATCCTGTTTTGGGATAAGTAAGTTCATAACTCTTTTTGTGTCATCCTTATCATCAGGAACATGGATAAGGTTAGAAGCGAATAAGTCAATACCAATTTGCTTTGTGGTCACAGGATCTAGGGTCCCGTTCTTCCACGCTTCGAGCGTTTGATCATCGATCGGATTACTGCTACCAAATCTTCCCCGAACTCCCTCGCCTGTTCTAACACTGCCCTTGAGTTTTTTTAATAAAATTGGTGCGTCCTTAGCCGCTACGAGCATGAGTCCAATCGGACCTGTTTGAAAATGCTCCTGAATATATTTTAAAAACTCCTCATGCTTCTGTTCAGGGTATAACTTCTTAACATCCTCAGGTTTAATACGGATTTCGGTAAATCCAAAAAATTCCACAGGTTTATCTGTCATTTGTTCCAACTCTCGCTGGATAAAATCCCTAATGGGCAAATCAAGAAGCGAGTTGGTGGAATCAGGTTTAAAGAGAACCATGCCAATCCCATTTTTTTCTTCCTCGGGAGTTAATATGTCTTCGTAAAAATCTCCCATTTCACTAAATCTATTTTGAACATAATCTGGAGTTATTTCCATATTTCCAATTGTTTTATATAATCCACAACCGACTCGGGCGATCCTTGAATTGAGTAACAGGGGATTTTTTGAGCAACTTCTTTAACGGATTGTATTCTATGGTCACCATTCGCACGACTATCAATTGAAGGCACAGCGATATTACCATCTTTAACTCTTCTGGAGATTGCTCTAATTTTTCTACCTAGTTCTTCATATAAATGCCACTCAAATTTTTCCGGTCTCCAAAGATCTGTCGACATCTCAGCACCATTTATTCCAAAACCGTAGACAAATAAAGCGATCGGAACAGGTTCAGAATTATTAGTTGCTGAATGGTAATAAGAGTCCTCTTGTTTGTCGGTGATCTGTCTCTTCCAATAGTCTTTATCTAGATAAATAAAGGGGATTCCTCCAAGTATTTCCATATTCCTCGCATTAACTAATGTCTTCTCATCGGAATAGAAAGACCCATCATTTGCGAGCAGTTTTGCAAGCCTTGTCTTACCCATCCCACTTGCACCTCCCCAAAAGATTACAGCCTTGCCTTTATAAACTGCCGTAGCGGAATGAATACAAAAAATGCCTTTCTCCTGTCTGACTCTTTCAAAAACCAACTCTATTAATGAGATTATCTCTTTTTCGCTTACTCCTTTTATGCCTATTTTAATCTTCGGATAATCTTTAAATTCAAAAAAAACTTCTTGATTCAAAAATTCTACGCTAGCCTCAATATTATTATCAGTCGCAAGAGAGAATCCTGGAATATATTTACTTAAAAAATCATTATTTTGTATTGTCTCCGCCAATTCACCACTCTCAAAAATCACTCTTAGTGTTAATCCTGCTGAAGAAAGGTATAGCTCTTTATTCTTTGATGGCATTTTCAAAATAATTTTCTAAATTCATTGCTTTTATATCCCAATTCCAGGTTTCGGATTTTTTTCTGGCCTCATCGCCAATAGTGTTACGGAGAGTTTCATCCAATAGTAATTTTTCAATCTCGGTCGCGAGCGATACGGCATCCCGCGGATTCGCAAGTAGACCATTGACACCATGGTCTACAAATTCAGGCATGCTACAACTATTTGTTGTAACGGTTGGTATACCACAAGCCGCAGCTTCAAGCATCGTCGTTAGCACACCCTCACGATCAAATGATGGGGCAGAAAAAACTTTCGATCTGTTGTACAAGGAGAGTACATCTTCTTGGGGGACATAACCAATAAATTCGATATTGTCTGAAAGTTCTAGTCTATCAACCAGCTCTACCAACGACTCTTTCTGATTACCTTTTCCGGCAATCACCACTTTTGGATTTAGTCCTTTGTTAACTAAAATTTTAACAGCATCGACAAGATAGTTAACACCTTTTACTGGAACCAGTCTGCCAAAATACAAAATATCTATGTCTTTGGTAACTTGTATTGGATGATAGTTTGTCGTATCTATCCCATTTGTGAAGGGTATATATTCAATTCCGCCAACCATTTCTGACCATTTCTGTCCAATATATTTTGATACTGAAATATATTTTACATTTGGAAATGAGAACCAGATTTTGTCGTAATACTCTGCTTCAGCAGGAACACCGTGCAGAAACATTACTGCGGGGAACTTAATATTTGCAGCCAAAATATCCACGTTGTAATGGACATTAAGTACGTCATAAATATTTTTATCGAAATAATTTTGAGCTAATCTTCCCATGTGAATAGCTTCGTAGTCCCATCTCAGCTGATTTGTTCCGGGTTTTTCCTCATATATCCATCTGAGGGATGTGGGTAATTCAAGATAGATGACTTCAACGCTTGGATTCACTGAGAGATACTTGTCAAAATATTCTGAGTTACCATCGGGATGGCGGGAAGTAACGACCGTTACCTTATGTCCATGTAAAGCAAAATTTCTAGCCATTTCCAGTGGAACCACCTCCCCACCCCCAACATAATAACTTACCCTAGGCTGATAAATGGCTATTTTCATATCAAATTATCTTTTAGAGTCATAATCTGTGCTTTTCCTGTCGGGCTGTTTGCCCAGCTTATATATTGGTCAAACTCGTCAATATCTATTAGTTTACGTTCGAAAATCTCGTCGTCGGGAATAAATTCCGGTAAATCACTCAATATTACTAAAAATCTTAATTGTGAACTTGATTTACCCTCAACCCCTTCATTCTGAGGATCCGAAACTTTCATCCAACCTATCAATTTAGACTTATACCTCTCTTTGATTTCAGCTTCCTCGTCAAGTTCTCTTGCAAGAGCTTCTTCTACACTCTCTCCCTCCTCTGGGTGACCTCCTGGAATTGCCCACCCTCTCTTATTTCTCACAATAATCAGCTTCCCTTTATATATACAGTAAGCACTCACCTGGCTGACTTTTAATGTGGGGTCAGGATTTCCTGAAAACCAGCTAATAGTAATATTACGATCATCAAAATTGACTACCTCAGTTGCTAATGGTTCCATTATTATTTGTTACTAAGATTGTTAAATGATTCCAATAATACTATCTTAAAACCTCCGACAAAATTGGCCATTGCCTTTTGTGAAAACCAACCTAAGGGTAGAAAAATCACGCGAAATACTTCATAAAACAGTTTTGATCTCTTTGGTAGTGGAATATATCCCTCCTTCAAGATTTTAAAACCGGCAATCGTAAATAATTTATTTAACTGCTTTTCATTATAGTGATGAATATGACCATATCTCTCCTCGCTTTCCTTCCACGGGTCTCTAATGCCGAGTTTTCGGATAATTTGATTATCTAGAAAAGAATCTTCCATCGGAACTTTAATACAAACCAGCTTACCCAATTCACCCATGCGTTTTAACAAACCCAAGTCATCTTCTACGTGTTCAATGATATCAATGCCTGTAACTAAGTCAAAATTTGCCTTAGGGGAGTACTTATATATATCCTCGCAAATCCACTCAATTTCATGGTCCGTATCATTCTCCTTCGCCACTTTTATCATATCTTTGGAAATATCAATTCCTACAGCCATATCTGGCTTTAGTTTTGCATTGAATTCCATGGTAATACCACCTGCACCACAAGCTACATCCAGAAGTGAGTCTATTTTTAGTGAACCTAAAAAATTTAAGACTTGCTTAGCTTTTAACTGAGCTTGTTCCAGATGAAGTCCCGGATTTTTTAAAATATATTCTTTTTGATAATCCATGATTATTATTTTAAACTAATCCCTACCATATTACTTAACATTCGGGATTCATTTAAACATATTGCGTCATCACATCATAATATATATTTGTAAGTCAAGGGGTAGAGTCGTGTTGGTTTAGTATTATTCGGGTATTTTAGGGTGATTTGGCGTATAATAGACAGTCATGTCCGGCACCTCACCCTCCACTCATTTGATAATCAAGGGAGCACGTCAGCATAACCTCAAGAACGTCAATCTGACACTGCCCAAGAACAAACTGGTTGTCTTCACCGGTGTCTCCGGTAGCGGTAAGTCCAGTATGGCCCACGATACCATCTACGCCGAAGGTCAGCGCCGATATGTCGAATCTCTTTCTTCTTATGCACGGCAATTCCTAGGAGTTATGGACAAGCCGGATGTGGACCAGATCGAGGGTCTTTCGCCGGCCATTCTTATAGACCAGAAGCAGGGGAGTCACAATCCACGTAGTACCGTCGGTACCGTCACCGAGATCTATGATTATCTCCGTCTCCTCTTCGCCCGTATTGGGCACCCACATTGCCCCCAATGTGGTCGTGAGATCATGCCTCAGGACATTAACCAGATCTATAAAGCCGTCGTTGATCTGGCAGTCGGCCACCCCAGCCATCAAAAACAAAAAGGGGTGCGCTTGCTGATACTGGCGCCAATTGTCAAAAATCAAAAGGGGGAGTTCAAGGAACTTTTCCCCGGCTTGGTCAAGCAGGGGATTGCCGAAGTCAGAGTTGACCGCAAAATCCTCTCCACCCAATCCACTCTATCTCTTTTCAAAAATAACCGCCACAATGTCGAGGCCGTTATTGATAAACTCGTGATCGGCCAAGTGGGGGGCAGTCCTGAGTACGAAAAACAAAGATTGGTCGATTCCTTGGAACAAGCACTCAAAATCTCGGATGGCGAGGTTTATGTCAGCATTGTTATCGATCCTTCTCTTTCCTTTCCCACCGATCCTGAGGATATGGAGGATCATTTGTTCTCTCAAAAGCTCGCTTGTCCTGTTGATAATATTTCTATACCCGAAATCGAACCTCGCTATTTCTCTTTCAATGCCCCCGAAGGTGCCTGTCCCGAATGTACCGGTCTCGGTACTAAGATGGTTCTGGACGCCGACTCGGTTATCTCACCCTCGCTCAGTTTTCTTGAAGGCGCCGTCATACCCCTTGCTTCACAATTCGAAACCAGAACCTGGTTGGCGAAATTAATTCTTGAAGCCATGGAATCGGTTGGCTTTCCCGGAAACAAACCGCTCCTAGACATGACGGAAGACCAGAAGCGAGTCTTATTCACCGGAACCGGAGAAAAAACTTTTTCCATCAAAGGAATAAACAGACATGGCAAGCACGTCGTGAGAAAAATGACCTTCGACGGACTCTCTAAAGAATTCGAAAGACGTTACGAAGAATCCAGCTCGGATTCATTTAAGGAAGAAATTTCAAAATATCTAATCCGTAAAACCTGCCCGGTCTGTCTCGGCACCCGTCTCAAGCCGGAAGTCTTAGCCGTTCATGTAGACAACCAATCTATTAGTGAAGTCACTTCTTGGTCGACAGCTAAGTCATTTGCTTTCTTCGACAAACTATTTAAGAAATTAACTCTCACCGAACAGCAAATCAGTGAACCAATTGTCAAGGAAATAAAGGACAGACTTAGTTTTCTAATGTCGGTCGGTCTTGATTACATCACTCTGGCACGAGAATCCGGTACGCTATCCGGTGGGGAGTTACAAAGAATCCGTCTGGCAAGCCAAATCGGTTCCCGACTAACCGGCATACTCTATGTTTTGGATGAGCCCACCATTGGCTTACACCAGCGCGACAACGCCAAACTTATCAAAACTCTTCAAGATCTGGTTTCGCTCGGTAACTCGTTGGTCGTTGTGGAACACGATCAGCAAACCATGGAAAGTGCCGACCACATCGTAGAGTTCGGTCCAAAAGCCGGTTATCTCGGGGGAAAAATTACTTTCGAAGGAACGGTCGACGAAATGAAGTCCTCTGATTGTTTGACCGGCCAATATCTCTCCGGCAAGAAATCTGTCGTCGCCATCAAGCCCAAAGAGTCCGCAGAAAGCCCGGCATCTATTCGATTAACCGGCTGTACACACCATAATCTAAAAAACATTGATGTCGATTTCCCGCTGAATAAATTTGTTGCCGTCACCGGGGTTTCCGGATCCGGAAAATCCTCACTGGTTGTGGACTCTCTCTATGAGGCTCTCTCACAAAAATTAAACCCCCAGCATCACAAAGAGGATATCAAGTTTGGGACTATCACTATCCCTGATATCGTCAGAAGAGTATCTTTAATTGACCAAAGTCCAATCGGGAAAACTCCTAGAAGTAATCCGGCAACTTACACCAAAGTCTTTGACTATATCCGCCAACTGTTTGCGAACACCCAAGAGGCAAGATACCGTGGATACGGACCAGGTCGCTTTAGTTTTAACGTCAAAGGGGGACGCTGCGAAACCTGTGAAGGTGACGGTCAAATCAAAATAGAGATGCAGTTCCTGGGGGACATTTATATTACCTGCGAAACCTGCAAAGGCACTCGTTTTAATGATCCAACTCTTGAAGTCGAATACAAAGGTAAAAACATTGCTCAAGTGTTGGACATGACAATGGATGAGGCCAGCGACTTTTTTAGAAATGTACCGGCTATCAGCAAAAAAATAGAGACAATTAAGAAGGTAGGGCTCGGCTATATCAAGCTTGGACAAAGTGCACCTACCCTGTCGGGGGGAGAGGCCCAACGTGTCAAACTGGCCACAGAGCTGGCCAAAACCGGCAGTGGCCATACAGTTTATATTCTCGACGAACCAACTACCGGTCTGCATTTTGAAGATCTTAGTAAGTTAGTACAAACATTAGTTGATCTAGTGAATCAAAACAATACCGTTATTGTCATAGAACACAATCTAGACGTTATCAAGAATGCCGACTATATTATTGACATTGGGCCTGAAGGAGGGGACTCGGGTGGTGAGCTCATTGCCAGTGGATCGCCATCAAAAGTTTCCGGCCGGTTTGACACACCTACGGCCCAAGAGTTAAAAAAGCTATTATTCTAAATTGCTGAAAAAATTCACTGCGCCGATCTCCTTCGTACTAGGACTCTTTTTGATCATGTTCCCCAAAGGAACCTTTGCTTTAGCGAAGTTTAATACGACATACAAAATTTACTATCAAATTGAAGATAGCGGCAAAACTCATGTCAGATTTGTCATCAATCAAAAGAATAACCTTTCGGTAGTATACGCGACCAATTTTGGACTTAGCGTCAACGAAACCAAGATTGAAAACATCAGGGTCATGGACGAAGGCACCCCGGTAACTCCCGACGTTATCAAAAGTCTCAACCAAACCTCAATCTCCTTTCCATTTCTCAGCAAGGTGGTAGGCAAAGACAAAAACCACACTTTTACTATCGAATACAACACTACCGATATTACAACCAAATCCGGCAATACCTGGCAAATCGACATTCCTCGTCTTGAGCCTGACGAAAACGTCACCGAACAAACCGTTATTCTCACCGTGCCCCAAGGTTTTTCAGCTCCGGCTTACATCGATCCGAAGCCGGACATCGTCAATGGGAACGTCTATTACTTCAGTGGTCAAAAGATCAGTAACAAATCCATCAGTGCCATTTTTGGCAAAACTCAATACTACAAAGGTAATCTAAAATATCACTTGGTCAATAACGATCCAGATAGTATCCGAACTGAGATAGCTCTTCCTCCCAACACTTCTTATCAGACAGTCTATATTCAAAATATCGAACCGAAACCGGAAGAAGTCGTTGGAGATCATGACGGAAATTTTCTTGCCAAATACACGCTTTCTCCGGGAGAAACAAAAAATATAACAGTGGATTTGGTTGTCAAACTCGACTTCACCCCAAAGCCAACAAACATCCAGCCTTCGGACTCTCTTTTAGCAAAAAACTCGATATGGAACTATGACAATGGAGTGTTTGGCACGGCCGAATTAAGAAATCTGAAGAGTCCAAAATCAATCTATGACTTTGTCTCCGATAAGCTGAAATACGATTACGAAAAACTGAATAGGGAAAGACCAACCCGTTCGCCGGCCGCCGAATCATTGATTAATAGTCAAAGTGCTATTTGTACCGACTTTACCAACGTCTTTGTGGCACTGGCCAGAAAATCTGGAATTCCGGCAAGAGAGTTAGAGGGCTTTGCCATATCAGAAAATCCGGACCTCAAACCACTTTCTCTCACTCAAGATGTACTCCATGCTTGGCCTGAATATTTCGATAAGACAAAGAGTTCCTGGATTCAAATTGATCCTACCTGGGCCAACACCACAAGAGGAATTGACTACTTCAACAAACTGGACTTCAACCACATTGTTTTTGTCATCCATGGTGAAAATCCTGAATATCCGGTTCCCGCCGGAGGTTACAAAAATGGCCAAAGATCTAAGGATATCTTTTTTGAGCCCATCGAAAGTGTAGATTTTCCCTCACCCGATTTTTCTCTGGAATATATTAAACAAGAAAATGGGAGTCTGATAATACAAATAAAGAACAAGGGCGGTGTGCTTTTTTATGGTAATCTCACCGGTGAAGAAAGCGAATATCTGGAAAAAACCGATACTTGGGTAAACATCTTGCCTTTTTCGGAAGAAACGGTTAGGTTGAGAATCAAAAAACAGCCCTTTGCCAGAGAAATTACTTCTCAGGCTATAATTTATCTAAATGGCAATCGCTATGAAACAGGATATTCCATCGGCACCGCCTCCACTAAGGCTCTTGTTTACTCCGGAATCGGGGGATTTTTGGCGATCACTGCCCTCGGTGCCCGGTATTTATATCTTCGAAGACAAAAACAAAAAACCTCTCTATATCGGTAAATCGATAAGTCTCAAAACTCGTCTCAAACAACACTACGAAGGTTTTACGGATGGCAGCAGCAAAGCTCTTCAGTTTATCCCAAAAACCAAGTTTCTGTATTATAAACCTGTAAGAAATGATATCGAAGCGATTATCTTGGAAGCAAATTATATTAAGTCATATCAGCCTCGTTATAACTCCATTATTAAGGACGACCGGTCTAATCTTTATCTCATCTTTACCAACCATCCCGATACCAAAATCAAGATTGTTCACGCTACCGATATAAGCAATCTTGATTTGAATGATTACAAAAACCAAGTTTATGGCCCCTATACCTCAGGCGTGGTATCTCAAAGTCTCTACAAGCAAATAAGAAATATATTTGGCTTTTGTCTCGCACCATTCAATAACCGCCAAAGGGCCTGCTTTAACTACCATCTTGGCCATTGCCCCGGTGCCTGCACCGGAGAAATAACCATTGTGAAGTATCATCGGCATATAGGCAGAATTAAAAAATTTCTTTCCGGTCAGTTCACTCTCTTGGATAAAAGTCTTCACCGGGACATCAAAACCGCCATCAAAAAAACTAATTACGAAAAAGCTCAGCTAATCAAAATACAAATCGAGGGATTACATCACTCACTCAGTACCCGTAATTCCAGTTTGCTCCTCAAACTCTCCGATGCCACCGACGCCCTTCAGTATCAAGTGGTCAAAAAACTTGGACACCCAAAACTACGAAAACCACCCATTCGTATCGAGTGTTACGACTTGGCCCACTTACAAGGTGTCAACTACGTAGGCTCAATGGCCGTTTTTATCAAAGGCTCTCCCAACCCTCCCGACTACCGCCACTTTCATGTTCGGCTTCCGGATCGGTCTGATCCTTTTGCCATGCGGCAAATTGTCGAAAGAAGGTTTGCTCACCGGGAGTGGGGAAAACCGGACTTAATAATTCTCGATGGTGGGGTACCGCAACTTTCCATTGTTTCTCCCATAATCCCGGAAGATATTCCCGTAATTGCACTAGCCAAGAAACGAGAGACTGTCTATTATTATGACGAAAAACATAAAACTACCAGCGTCAGCTTGTTGTTAGAAGATCCGGTACTTAATTTGTTCCGAAGTATCCGTGATGAGGCTCACCGGTTTGCCAACTCCTTTCATCGCACTCAACGCCAAAAATCTCTTCTTTCATAATATACTTTAATAGAACCCATGAAAATTTTTCTACGTCATGTCTTGATCAATTTACTCGTTTTGTATTTTACCGACCTTTTCTATCCTGGCCTTTCACTCCCACACGACTTCAAAACTCTCCTATCAGCATCGGTAATATGGTTGCTATTAAACAAAATCGTCAAGCCGGTAATTAAGCTACTTCTTTTGCCGATAAACTTAATTACCCTAAATCTTTTTTCCTGGGTTATCTCCCTGTTCACCCTATTCCTTCTGCAAATATTGGTTGGCGATATCAGTATCACCAGTTATGCCTTTCCTGGTGCCAACTTCAATGGGTTTATTGTGCCGCCCCTCTTCATCGGCGTCTTTCTCTCTTATATACTTACCTCAACCCTCTTAAACGCTTTTCACAGCTTCGTTTTATGGCTAATTAGAAAGGACTCCGAATAGAGGCTATAATAGGAAGTTATGCAAGCCACACTGATCATCCAAATTATTGTTTCGCTTATACTCATCGTTCTCGTCACCCTGCAGTCAAAGGACTCATCCTTAGGTGCAGGATTTTCCTCAGCCACACAATCCGGCTTTCACACCAAGCGGGGACCTGAAAAAATTATCTACTTAGCAACCATCATTTTCTCAGTTATTTTTTTGATTCTCTCATTTCTTAATATCGCAGTCTGGAAATGACCAACCCTTTTCGCGAAAGAATCTGGTTCGTCAAGGGATTCTTAAACAAATACTTCACGCAAATTCTCATCAGTTTGGGCATAACTATCTTTGTGGCTTTACTGGGCAACTTACTACTCTCCAAGGCACCAAAACAAAAACCACATTACCGTATCGGCATTGTTGGTCAGTTTGGGTCGGGACAGCTACCTCCATATATTATTAATTTTCTGAATGCTGGCTTGGTGGCTATTGATTCAAATCACGAACCATTGCCGGGGTTGGCCGAAAAATGGGAAATAACCGACGATGGAAAAACCTACACCTTTTATTTAAAATCCGATCTAAAGTGGTTTTCCGGAAAGCCAGTCAAGGCATCGGACATAAAGATCTCAATCCCCAACATTGTCGTCGAAACTACAGATCCAAATATAATTCGCTTCCGCATACCGACCAAATTCTCACCCTTTCTGTCGTTGTTAAACATCCCCTTGCTAAGTGAAAAAGGAGAAATTGTCGGTCAATACGATATCCATTTAAAACAAAAATCATCCGGAGTTATCTCCCAAATTACAGTTGATTCAAAAGATAAAAGGTTAATTTTTAATGTCTTTCCCACCTCACGACAAGCCCTGACGGCTTATAAGCTTGGACAGGTTGATCTAGTTTTGAACTTACCTTCAGAATATCAAACCGAGGCTGAGAGGTATGGGAAAATACTGAGACAAATCGATTTTAATAGAGTGGTTACCATGATCTTCAATCAACAAGATCCTAATCTAAAAGAAAAAAACGTTAGACAGGGCGTTGCTTATTCTCTCAAAGACAAGAGATTCGACCAGACAGAGGCCATTACCACACTCAGTCCACTCTCTTGGGCATTCAACCCTCTGGTCAAAACATACCCGTATAACCCCACGAGAACCAAAGAGTTGATAAAGGCACCGATTTCTCTGGAACTGGCGACTTCACCAGAGTTACTTTCAATTGCCGAAAACATCAAAAACCAGTTGAATTCGGATCAAATAAATATCAATACCAAGGTGGTAACCTCCACGCCGGATCAGTTTCAACTTCTCTTGACCACTTACAACATCCCCTCGGATCCCGACCAGTATCGCGACTGGCACTCCACCCAAGCCACCAACATCGGTAGGGGGCAAGATGAAAAAATCGATAAACTTCTCGAAGATGGCCGAATTACCCAAGACACCAAAGAAAGAAAAAGGATTTACTTTGACTTTCAGAAAACCTTTTCGGAAGAACTTCCAGCATTGGTCTTGTATTATCCGTCAGTCTTCAACTTAGCCAGAAAAGAGGCATATTTCAAACTAATCTCCACCACCAACTAAAAACCACCCCATTATGGAGTGGCTGGAGAATTTAATGCCAGGAACACCTGCTTCCTCTACCGGTAGACCAACAACTGGCACACATCTGACCTTGATTTGGATTGTTGGTATCAAATGTATGAGGGCAACGCCCACCAAATTTCCCATTACTACAATAACAAGAAGATATCATAGCTCTTGATGTTGGGATTGTTATTGCTGTAGACAAAATTCCAAAAATGGCTAATATCCAAAATAAGATTTTCATAATCGCTCCTTTTTTGTAAAACTGATTTGACAGTCATTTTTCTACCGTTTCAATGAACATTCTTATGTGCATTATACACTTATTGTGCCAAAAAAAACAAATACTATAAGTTGAAAAGTGGACCCTGAGGGATTCGAACCTTCGACCTCCTCGATGTAAACGAGGCGCTCTAACCAACTGAGCTAAGAGTCCTGATAAATGTGCCGAGGAGAGGACTTGAACCTCCACAGGATTGCTCCCGCTACCACCTCAAGGTAGTGCGTCTACCATTTCGCCACCTCGGCATGTCCATCTACGGAAAAGTGAGCGGGATACGGGAATTGAACCCGTTACTATACCTTGGCAAGGTATTATTTTACCGGTAAACTAATCCCGCTTAATGTACCCATGAGCCTAATCCACTCCCTTATTTTAATACTTAAGGCTGTATTTGAAACACACCTTATTATACTAGAATAAGCTCAATGGTTCCATGAACTAAAGTACAAAATGTGCCAAGCTGAGGAGTCGAACCTCAATTTCGTGTTTTTCAGACACGCGCCGTGACCACCTTGGCTAGCTTGGCATGCCTATTATTATATCAACCATTTTATGAGAAAATATACTTTGTTGGGCAGGCCCGCCTGCAAGAGCTGATGCTCTAGCATCTGCGGGCAGGTGGCGGAATGCTGCATTGGTAGCCCAAGTAAGTCCCGTGTATGCCACGGGAGTAGACGCAGAAACTAGATTACTCGATTACAATATATTTCGAGAGTATTGGGCAGGTGGCGAAATGGTAGACGCGCAGCGTTCAGGACGCTGTGAGGCAACTCTTGGGGGTTCAAATCCCCCCCTGCCCACAAAAATAGAAGAATCGTACCCTCGTGGTACGATTTTATATTTTACGGGGATTTGAACCTGACGGAGGTGCGACGGCACCGAGTCGCGGTCCGAGGAACTTCAGCAGAAGTTACCGAAGACTTCAAATCCCCCCCTGCCCACAAACACAGATGACCACCAGGTATAATATCCCGTAACATTGACACCGCAAACAGGCTTTGGTAAAATCTCCGGTGAAAGTAAATTTACATTGGAGGATGATATGAAACAGCGTTTTACAAAGGTTCTAGCGTGGCTCTCAGGGGTTTTGGTTATAGTTTTCTGTTGTGGCGCCACCATTCTGTTGGCCACCTGTTTGTGGAAGGGGCTCGTAGCCACAGTCAGTGCCATCATAGCACAGGGTCCTGCAGCCATTATATCGGCCATCCTTGCGACTCTGTTCTCCTGGTATTGTCTGATTCCTCTGATCATTTTTGGAATCTACATCGCCATTCTAATCTTCGTCCCCTCTGTCTTTTTCCGTTCGAGCCATCGCTTCTAGGTTTTGTCCACTCCGGGTTTTGCCCGGAGTTTTTTGTTGGCGTATAATAAATACTTCATGGCCACAACTCAAGAAGAGTTCGAGAAAAACCTTGTCAGTGAGTACTTCAAATACGGGTCAATCAATAAAGTCTTTTCCGCCCATCGGTACAGTTTGCCCATCTCCTTTGCTGGATTCACCAGAGTTCTAAGTAAGTACCGTGTTGTCAAGTCAGCCGGCCCAAACAGCAACCTCTCGGAGTCACTCCATATTTTGAGCCAAATTGCCAACTTCAAAATTCCCCTGGAAAGAATTTACCACCATTACGCCCCTCGTACCATACAGGTTTCCACCAACACACTACACCGTATACTCCATTACACCCGTCTAGGTCTAACCAGGCGGCAAGGGACGGCTCTCATTGTCACCAGTAAACACAAACCTAATTGTTTTCTCGTCGGCAACGACCAAAGTCTTTCAGATTCAACACTGGGGAAAAAAGGAGACCTGTCTCTACCCATGGGTCACTCAAGGCTTGGTGAACTTCCACAAGAATCTATTCTCCGTGTTCTTCAACAAGAAGTCTTCACCAATCTTGTACTGGCTAAAACATTTCCATTCAACATCATGCCCCCTCATCCAAAACCAATTATGTATATGAACATCGCCGATATCCGAGTGTCGGTTTATCATTTGGAACTAGATTCTCTTTGTGCCTTCAGTAGTTTCAAGCTATCTAATTTGCGGTTCCAAAAATTGAATGACATCTCAAACATAAAAATTCGCCCCGGAATTATTGAAATCCTACAAAACTACGAACAGCTTTCCCTACAACCCAAACCCTCGGCCACACCGGAATATGTCTCAAATCTAAACTCTAACCTCTTTGCGCTGGTAGAGGCGAACCCTTCTGGCTAAGCTCACAGCTTCGATGTAAAATACATCTGTAATTGCCGAGTCGTCTAGTGGTAGGACGCCTCCCTTTGAAGGAGGATATCCTAGGTTCGAATCCTAGCTCGGCAACAAAACTATTTCTTCCTATTGGCTGTAATCACACTTTTTAATACTTCCAGAGCCTCCTTTGCCTCGCCTTCTTCCATTTGGCTGGATAGCTCACTCATCGCCACTTCCCCTTCTTCTCCGGCTATTTGGCCCAAATAGGTTCCCGTTTCCAAAACTACCGCAGTCTTCCCTTTACTGGCCTCTACCTCATCTTCGATCATCCGGAGAGCGCTTTCATGATTGATGTCACGTTTTCTCTTTTCCCTTAAATATCTAGCTGTCAGCCAGATGGCTGCCCCAACCGCCCCCGCCGCCCCAGCAATTACCAAAGCTATCCTCCAGTTCTTTTCAACAAATTTTTTTGTTTTCTCCAGATCATTGTACTCAACTTCAATTTTTCTCGACATAAATCAATCTATCATAGTCAACAGTTGGTAACAAAAAAAGAGAGGCCACTACGGCCTCCCAAATTTAAATTTCTAGTCACGATCCAGGTAACTTTGATCATTGCGTGCACGGAGAAGAGGCACACCAACCGTGAGCACGTGAACGAAGATTAAAGCCGTCCAAGAGAAACTACCCAGCGACCACATGGCCAGCCCCGCAAACAGCAATCCGATTAACAGTCCACTTAGAAGATTTGCTAGATTGAAATAAGGCTTCAATTCAGACCAAAATTTCATTTAAGGTTCTCCTTCTTTTTGAAGATAGGGAATCATAACACTATCTTGATTGTTATCAACCTTCCAGTTGTAAGATAAAACTCATATACAAATATTATAGTTGAAATCAAAAAAAATTAGTTCTAACATCAATTGATAATGGCCAAAACGAGAACTGAAACCGAACACGCACTCAACCCCGAACTGCTTGAACAATTATCCACCGAACCGGCTCCAATTAACCTTCACCTCTATCAACCACCGAGACTTTTAACAGTCACTCACCAAGGACGTACCCGATCCGTTTTTGACATCACCGGTACCAAGGGACAATTCCCGGGATTCAATCACCAAATCACCCACGAAAGCTATTTCCCTTTAGTCCGAAACCGTATTTTGGCAGACAACAATGTCAACTGGGACCTTTTTGGTATTACTGCAGATTGGCTGGAGATCAATTATCCAAACCTTATCGATGAGATTCGCGGTCAGATAGAAGCCGGGGCCAAACTGCCAGTGGGGGATACATACCTACATATCATCTTGCCTTTCTTGAGCCATGATCATAAAGACATGCTAATTCGAATTGGTAAACAGGCTTACCGACAAAGGTGGGGAGCCGATCCAGAAACAGTCTGGCTCCCTGAATCGGCGGTTGATTCGGACACACTTACTACTCTCATCAAAAACAATTTTGTGGGAATCCACCTACGTGAACATCAGATTCAATCCTCTCATGGTAGCAACCTCTACGCAATCGATACTCAGCAAGGACAAATTCTCGCCATCACCGGTCACAATCATTTAAGTGGCAAAATCGGTTTTGACAAGCCCTGGTCAGATTCCTTCTTTGAAGACTGGTATCGACACTCAGAACAGCTAGGCTATGCACCTAGAGTCTCAATCGATGGAGAAACTTTAGGTCATTGGTGGAAAGAAGGCGATGGATCATTTGAATTTACCAAATACCTGCTCCGTCACCTGGATGGAAGCCAAGATGAACACAGACTTGATTTCACCGTCAAAAATATTCCCAACGCTCGACTGGTAGAAAACACCAGCTGGAGCTGTTTGGACACTGGTTTGGGACGTTGGAAGGGGGATGGTAACTGCTATTGCGGATTACCCAATAACGAGCAACAAGCAAATCAGATTAGAACATCAAAGAAAGATCTTTTCGACAAACTTACCAAGGCAAGCACCAGAATCGATCAATCTCTGGACGCTTATCTTCCGGGTTGGCGAGAAGTCTATATCACATGGTTTCTCAGTCAAAGGTCCAGTTTGGCTACCGGACTTCCCATTTCTGCTGAAATCCTTAAAGATAAAAGTCTAGAAAAATTATTTCTTTCCGCCTATGTCAGAGACGTGGGTTGGACCAGTTGCGGCTGGTTTTTTGGTGACATCGATGGCTTCGAACGCCAAATCCCAGCAAACTCGCTTCGAACTATCGCCGAAATCATGTCCTGGCCGGACACCATCCCAAATCACTAAACCTTGCATTTCCACCCGCAAAGTAGCTATAGTGATCTCATGCTTGATGTAGCTGAAGAAAATATTGAGAGAAGGGGAGAGCCATCGACGAGAGGTATTTTTTACGAAACAATAAGGGGTGCTAACGCATCCGATAAAGAATGGCAGAGGAACAAAGACCTTCAAACCAGACAAGAAGCAATTCTTACAAAGCTACAAGAAAGGTTTCCAACAAAGGATTCACTAATCGCTTACCTAACAGAAATTTGTGTTGAAGACTATAAAAAACACCAGGAATATGCACGGAAACATCATTTTCGACCCAGAGAATATAACGTCAGAGGCAAAGTTGCCGGAGAGTTATTTGAAAGATTTGTTAGTGCAGAAAACGATGTATATGATTTGTATGCGGAAACCAAGCACACCGACCCGCTTCCCACAGATCCAATTCAAAAGTTAAAGGAGGAAAAATTTATTGACGTTTTTACCAATCCGGAAAAATATGGATTCCAACACATGGAATATTTCAATATTCCCGATATACCATTTATCGTTACGAATGAGGGAGACCATATGGTTTTGCGAGCAGTAGCCGAAGTGAAATCCTCTGATCACTTGGACGAAAGATTATATCGTCAATTATTACCGACAGGTATTAGACAAGCACTTGTATTTACTTTGGAAAGGTTAAACTCATTAACTCAAAAGGAAGCGATTCGTCGTGGTTTATCCGGCTTTGGTCAAGGTAAGGAAATGTACATGCTAAGAGACTTTGAACAAATTGTGGTTATGACTCGTGACGTCAACACTCACGATAAGGAAAAACTCATAGCCACAAGAGGTATGGAAATCGAAGAATTCCATGATTTCAGAAGAATCCTGGAAGGTAGGCATCCAGATTCACCAACGATAATAATTAATTCATCTTTTAACCGACATGAACTCTCTGCCTTATTTAACCTGGTTTTTAATCAAGTTGATGAAAAATTCAAAGCTTCTGCTCCACAGAATCTTAAATACTGATATATTAATTAAGTTAAACGTAAAAAACACATGGATTCACAAAACACCCAAACCACATTACCCGAAGGCACTAATGCCGCCGTCACCAGCCTCTTCGCTATAGAGAATCTAATCAAAACCCACATCGCCCACATCGACTCGGTTAAGCTAGAACTCCAAAAGCAATCTGAGATGTTCACCGACATTCTCAACAACGATCCGGCTTTCAAAGAAGCCGCCGATGCCGCCAAAGAAATCAACAAGAAAAAGACTGAAGCCAAACAAAACATCCTCAAATCTCCTTCAAATGCTTCTTTGAACCAAAAAATCAAAGATATGAAGCAGGAAATGAAAGAACTCAAAAACGCCCTTAGTAATTACCTTCAACAATACCAAAAAATTGCCGACACCGATCAAATCGAAAGTGAAGACGGAGAGGTCCGACAGATCGTCTACTCTGCTCACCTGGTCAAACTCTCCGGCAAGTTCTCCAAGTAGCGGAAACACCCCATAAGGAGTATAATAAACAGGTTAAGCCCTGCAGCGGGGTTTTTTAAATGCCTACAGCTCAAATAACCATGTTAAACATCAGAAATATCGCCGTCATTGCCCACGTTGATCACGGCAAAACCACGCTCATCGACGCTTTCATCAAACAGTCGCATATCTTCCGTGACAATCAGGATGAAATGAATCAGACCACTCTTTTGGACAGTAATGTGTTGGAAAGAGAGCGGGGGATCACCATTCTAGCCAAAAACATCTCGGTAAACTACAAAGGCACCAAGATTAATATTATCGACACCCCTGGCCATTCGGACTTTTCCGGCGAAGTCGAGCGTACTCTGGGTATGGCTGATGGGGCACTTCTCATTGTCGACGCTCAAGAAGGACCTATGCCTCAAACCAGATTTGTCCTTAAAAGAGCTTTTGAGCTTAACCTCAAGGTCATCGTGGTTATCAATAAAATTGACAAACCCAACGCCGACATTACTAAGACCATCCATCGGATCGGCAATCTCTTTCTGGAGCTTGCTACCCAAGATGACCAACTGGAATACCCCACACTTTACTCCGTCAGTCGTACAGGCAAAGTCTTCGCTACTCCACCGGTAGATTTTAACCAAGAAGGCAGTGTTGTCCCTCTGCTCGACGAAATCATCAAATATATTCCGGCTCCAACAAATAGCCAAGAAGGCAGTTTCAAGATGCTTGCCTCTTCGTTGGACTACGACTCGCATCTTGGACGTATTGTCATCGGTAAGATATTCCGTGGAACCGTTAAACCTGGTCAAAAGGTCGTCATCGTCGGCGATATTGTCAAGTCAGGACAAATCGACAAAGTCTTTGTTTCCAACGGACTAACCCGAGAAGAAGTCAAGGAAGCTTACGCTGGTGACATTGTCGCGATTACCGGGATTCAAGAAATTAAAATCGGTCAAACCGTCTCCACTCAAGGCGATACCGAGTCTTTAGCTTCCGCAAAGATCACTGAACCAACACTCCACGTTACCGTCGGACCAAACACCTCACCTCTTTCCGGTAGGGAAGGGGAATTCACCACTGCCCGCCAAATTGAAGAGAGACTGGCTCGAGAACTGGAAACAAATCTCTCTCTTAAACTCCGAAAATTGGAAAATGGTAAATACGAAGTGTCAGGAAAAGGGGAGCTTCATCTCTCTGTTTTGCTGGAAACGCTTCGTCGCGAAGGATATGAGGTCGAGGTGGGCAAGCCAGAAGTTATATATAAAGAAGTAAACGGTAAAAAGTGTGAACCTTTTGAAGAGGTAAACATTGTTGTTCCCAATGAATATCTCGGAACTATTTCCCAGGAAATCGGTAAACGTTTCGGACACTTGATCCGCATGGAGCCGGTGTCCGATCAGGAGACCGAATTCGTCTATCGCATGCCGACCAGAGCCATTCTCGGTTTGAGGTCTCTGCTTTTGACCGCTACCAAGGGAACTGTAATTTTTAACAGCCAATTTATCGATTTCGAACCAGTTGGTCCAAACTTGCCTAAAATGCGCAGAGGTGTCCTAATAGCCACAAACTCGGGCGAAGCCCTGTCCTATGGCCTTCAGGCGGCCCAAGAGCGTGGCGTTACCTTCGTCGAACCAGGCGACAACCTCTATGAAGGTCAAATCGTAGGTATGAACGCCAAAGCTGAGGACATTGAGATAAACGCTTGTAAAGGCAAACAGCTGACCAATATGCGCTCAAAATCGTCAGACGGCGTCATTCAACTTGTTCCAGCCCTCAAATACTCGCTAGAACAGTGTTTAGATTTCCTCGAATCCGACGAGCTCTTGGAAATTACACCCAAAAATCTGAGACTTCGCAAAAAGTACCTAACCTCCATTGAGCGCCGCCGTCACCGCGAAGAGCTCAAAAACACCTACTAATCGAGTTTTCTCTTCTCCCTACAAGATACTTGTGCTATACTACAAAGTGTACTATCAACACTTTGTACCTTAAAAGGAGAACTATGAAGATTCTTAACCTTGATCAAGCAAAATGGATCACCAAGTTGGCTGTTACCAAGCTGGCTAATTACCTCGAGGAGAACAATATTCACCATATTGTTCTCGGTGTTTCCGGTGGACTAGACTCCGCTGTCATGGCCGCCCTGGGACTTAGAGCGATTCAAAATCTGAGATCCAGGGGTTACGAATGCGGCTACACCTTCGACTTTATTGGTATCGAAAGCAATCGAAGTGACCTGAAAAAGGCCAGGGAACTTTCCCAGGAACTGGGTTTCGTACTGAATGAGTTTGACTACACTGATTGGTATCGCCAATCACCTATTCGCCAGCAGGTGCACAGCACTTCACCTCGATTGCGGGTGGCTAATGGCAATCTCAAATGTCGGATTCGCCTGCTGCATCTCTACGACCGTGCTCAGCTTTTTGGCGGTATCGTTCTTGATACCGACGACCTGTCCGAACTTCTCATGGGGTTCTGGACCAAACATGGTGATGTGGGGGACGTCAAGGTGCTTCAGTATTTAACCAAGGAAGAAGTGCGGGATCTCGGTGAGGTCTGGGGGGTTACTGCAGAAATCTTGGAGTCTGCCCCAGGCGATGGTCTCGGTGTCACCGATACCAACCAAGCCAAAGATCAGCTCAAAATGGATTATTTGAAAACCGACTATGTCATGAGCCGCCTCATCGGATGCGGCTTAGACTACAACGGCGACATGTCACAGCTGTCGAAACCCATGATCATTTCCACCATCAAGCAAATTGCCAAGGAAATTAACGAGCCGATCGAAAATATCTTCCATGTTGCCAGACAGTCATTAAGAACCGCCTTCAAACGAAGATATGGCGACGACGTGGCTATTCTCCTCGAAGACCGTCACGAGATGGGGCTTCCAGAATTGGGAGAGCTTGCTTTCAATGAAGTCTATCTCCAGGCCATTACTGGTTCCGTCTAAAGAATATCTCAAAACCACCCCTCGGGGTGGTTTTCTTTTGTGACTCGGGGCGGACTCCTCTCGGTCACCACCTGCTGGTGGTGCCTCAAGACCCGGCTCAGCGCCGTCGCGCTTCTGCCATCCTCGCTCGCCCAAAATAACATTAAAAATCTCCCCACAAGGGAGAGATTTTCAATGTGACTCGGGGCGGACTCGGACCGCCGACCTACTGCTTAGAAGGCAGTCGCTCTATCCAGCTGAGCTACCGAGTCAGGTGTGCCGGGGGCGGGAATCGGACCCGCACTCCTTTAGAGGGAACGGGATTTTAAGTCCCGCGTGGCTACCATTTCACCACCCCGGCCTAGGCATGTCTATTTTAACTCAAAAAGAACGGAATAATGTTAAACTATCTTATGAAATTTAGCCTTCGTCTCCTTTACCTTTATCTCTTTTCCTTTGTAGGTCTGCTCATTACTGTCATCGGCAGTATACAAATTATCGATCTCGGCCTAAAAACTTACGTCTTCAAGGTATCTGAATACTCTTATTACCCCGAACCGATAGCATCTCCAGATGGTAAATCCACCGGTATTTCAGTCGAAGAACAACAGAAGCGAAACGAAGTCGAACAGGCCAACCAGCGCAAACGCCAACTCTCCACCTCCCTCTCCATGATTCTTGTCGGAGCACCACTTTACCTCTACCACTGGAAAACCATCAAGAGAGAGAACTAATCTTAGATCTGTCCAAATATGAAAATCCCCGCTATACGGCGGGGACTTTTTCGTGTCTGTGAAAGTTGAAAGTCGCTTCAGCGAGAACCCAAGGGTAAGGCGTGCTTCCGCTAAAGGCAGGATCCTGCGCCTTACAGAGCTCAATGGCGAGTGCGTGAATCGCCAGGTGGCAGCTATAACAGACACACACCGCATCCGCCCAGTACCTAAAGCCAAATGACTTGAATTTATCTACCGGGATGAGGTCGCCTACCCTATAAACTGAACCAGCCGGTGCGTCGGTAACTTTGTACGCATATTTTTCCGGATAAACACCTGGTACCAGTATCAAGTGTAAACCTGTTCCGGAGTGAAATGCCCGGTATTCACGGATCCCAAATTTCTTACCGCAGCAAAAGCAACGAGGGCTGACCCTCCTTAGTTCACTGGTAATGCTCGTTGGGTATGGCATTTAACCCTCCTTTGTCAAAGTTTTTCCTATAATACAGCATCGCTCCCCAAAACACAAGCTATAGGACCGTTCTGGTATCTGCATCAGAGCTGGAAATACGAAGTGGCTCGGACAGAATTTAGGGAGGTGAAAGAAATTGCCATGAGCTAATAAAACAACCCCTGCTCAGGCCTTTCGCTTGTTTATACTTGCCTTTTTCGCCAAAGGGAGAACAAGATAGAAACCAGAAGGGAAAGGACAACTGTGGCAAGAACCAAAGAGACTGGATTCTTATAGATCGGAGTTTTGCTTTCCTCCGTTACCCGAATATCAAAGTTGAATTGTTTGGTATTGTCTCCTTCGAGGGTGACTTTTTGTTCTCTGGTAAAGTTGGCGTAGGCTATTTTGATCAAGTGGTTTCCTCCGGGAACGTTATGGAAAAGGGCGATTCCCTGCTTGTCGGTGTAGCTGGTTTGGATGTCGGAATGAATTTCTACTCTGGCATTAATGATCGGTTGATTTTGCTTACTAATGACCTTGACCTGGACAGTATAACCTTGCTGTTGGACCTGTTGCTTCTCTTCCTCAGACTGAACCGGAATTTGTTCTTGGTTAGTGATTTCGGTTTGTAAGTTTCCCTGAGTCTGATAGTTAACACCTGAAGCAGCCGAACTATAGTTAAGGGAAAGATAAAAGACTGGGTAATTGTAGCTATTACCTACCTGATCTTTCAAGCTAAGATTGGTTTGGTAGTATCCGTCGATTAATGGATAGGGAACAGTGATATAGAAACGGGCATATTTTTCATTAAGAGGTTCATCTTTGATGTCGGTTAAAGAATATTCTTTGGTCAGATGATCAATAAAATCGCCTCGACTATCTTTTCTTTTCAGTGTTAGAGTTAGGGTTAGGGGGCCGGAACAAACTTTGTCAAAAGTATCCTTGGTATCATTAGCATTGGTTTTTGTAGAGCCTTGGTAGGGATCAGAGGCTTTACCAGAAAAAGATGGTGTTCGGTTGGTAACATTAAGTTTATAAACCTGACCTTGTGCAACAGTCGAAACATTGGCAACTGCCAGTTCAGAGATAGAAGGATTAGTTTTATCGAGATAAAAGTCTTTGGATTCTTCTTTGCTGTTGCCGGCATTATCATAAGCAATTACTTTCCAGGAGTGCTTGCCCTCGGTTAGTTCAGCAGAGTCAAGGCCTTTGAAATAGACCCTGATCTGGTCGTTGGTTGAGTCAGAATCATTTTCGTTGGTAAATTCTACTTTAACACTGGAATCATCCTTCCAAACATAAGCTGAGGATCCGTTGCCAGAAGCCGGAATGCCGGTAGTAGACCAATTCTGGTTTTTGCCGTCATCCAGAAAAACCGAATAAGAACTGATACCGGCAGTAGCATCAGTGGCTTTTTTGAAAACTAAAGTTGGTCTGGTAAAGTCTTTGGTATAACCGGTGGGAGAATCCAAAGTCAGACTAATCGGAACGGTGGTGTCGATGGTAAAACTATCAGTTGAAGCATTGGCGTTACTCGTGGTATTGGAGTTGGAATCAGTAGCCCGTACATAGATCGTGTGGGCTCCGTCAGCTAGAGCTGGAGAAACGGTGCAGGTAAAAGCCTCGGAGGCCTCATCAAAAGTGCCATCGTCGGCCGTGCAGGCCGTCCAACTACCGGTGGTTCCGTCCATTTGATATTCAACGGAACTGACTGTACCTTCATCCTCAGTGGCTGTTCCTGTGATGGCTGGTGTGGCATCAGAAGTTGGATCTGGAGAGAAAGCGGAAAGAGAAATTGAAGGCGCGGCGCTATCCGGGGTCGGAGTGTAATAGACTTTTCGGGTTCTGGACCCCGTATCTCCGCCAATCAACCACATCTGGCTATCATAGACGACGGAAGAATGGGTATAAGTGGCTACCGGCAAAGCGTCGGTGCCCGCCTCTGTCCAGGTAATACCATCAGCTGAGGAGTAGACTCTTCGGGACCTAGCAAATGAAGTCGTAGCTCCTCCAATCACCCACATTTTGCTATCAAAAACGACTGCAGCACTCCATCCAGTAACCACCGGCAAAGCATTGGTGCCTGCTTCTGTCCAGGTAATCCCATCACTAGAGTAGTAGACTTTTCTGACGAGACCCCCAGCGTATCCTCCAATCACCCACATTTTGCTATCAAAGACGACCGAAGAATGGTTATAAGTGGCTACCGGCAAAGCATTGGTGCCTGCTTCTGTCCAGGTAATCCCATCACTAGAGTAGTAGACTTTTCGGGTTGCGGCAGGAACTGACCCCCCTATCACCCACATTTTGCTATCGAAAACGACCGAAGAATGACCTTCAGTACGCACCGGCAAAGCGTCGGTGCCCGCCTCTGTCCAGGTAATACCATCGGTAGAGTAGTAGACTTTTCTTTTTATTGCGTCTACGCCCCCGGCCCCAGTATTTCCGCCTATCACCCACATCTTGCTATCAAAGACTACAGAAGTATGATTGTAAGTACCCACCGGCAAAGCGTCGGTGCCCGCCTCTGTCCAGGTAATACCATCGGTAGAGTAGTAGACTTTTCGGGTTGCGCTCCCCGTATTTCCTCCAATCACCCACATTTTGCTATTGAAAACGATGGAAGAAAGATAGGATGTGGCTACTGGCAAGGCGTCAGTTCCCGCTTCGACCCAAGAGGAGCCGTCAGGAAGAGCCAGAACTGTTTTGGTTACCAGTGGATTAAACAGAAAAGAGATAAGAAAGCAACTCAAGAGAACTATTCTAGATAAGATTTTTTTGATATTAAAGATTTTCAAAAACTTATTCAAAGTATATTTAGTGTATCAAGCGTGTTACACAATTGCAACATATATTACAGTTAGTATATTCCCATTATTGGCTATTTAAATATACCAACAATTAAATTACATATTTTCGAAATTATATCCTGTGTTTTCGAAAAGATTGTACTCTGGTTATTTGATAACACAGGCGCTACAACCGAGGTAACAGGGGTTGCTTCGGGAACATCGGTATCTTCGGTCTGTAAAGGGGTAACCTCTGGATTTGTTGTATAAGACCCAGAACTATAACTTAGATAAAAAGGGCTCATGGTTAATTTGTTATTTGACAAGTCAGTTACCTCAATGACAACTTTATACAAACCATTAACCAGTGGCTTTGACGGGGTCAAACTAAAGGTAGTGTACTTTGTTAAACTATCACTCAAAATATTCGCAAGCTCAGCACTGGTCAAACTATAATCATAGTATTTTTTATATGCGCCTTGTTTTTTAATATCTATAGATACAGTCTTTGGCCCAGAGGCCACACTCTCAAAAGTATCGGTCGTTCCATCAGAATTTGTTTTAGTGCTTCCCATGAATTTATCAAAAGCAGTGCCCGAAAAAACCGGGTTTCTGAATTGCGATTTAAGCCGGTATGTCTTGCCCGGTGTGATAGAACCGAGTCCTTGAATGGCTAGACTTTTGATTTCTGGGTTTGTCTTGTCCAGGTAAACATTATTGGACACGACTCTTTCATTTAACTCACTGTCATAAGCCGTGACTGACCAGGAATGGGCTCCTTCAGACAAAAAGTTTGGCTCAAAACCTTTGATTAAGACAGTTATTTCATCGTTGCCTGAGTCTGAGTCGTTTTCGTTACGATAAGTTACTTTATAGTTACTGTCATCTAAATGGACATAATCCTGTTGGCCGTTTCCGCTGGCCGGTAAACCTGAAATAACGAAGTTTCGATGTTTGTCTCTATCAAAGTTGACGGAATAAGAGGAGATACCATTGGTATCCGATGACTTATTAAAAACCAATACGGGTTTGTTGTCATTGGTATAATCGACAGGAGAAATCATCTTAAAACTTACCGGCGGCGTAATATCCAATGTATAAGTTAACATGAAAATATCAGTTGATCCATTTGAAGTATGGGGCTCACTGTTGTTGTCGCCATTAAAATTCATAGTGTTGGCAAACGCACCCGATACATGAAAAGTATTTGAATAAATATCAATAAATGTAGGATAATCGTAGCCTGTTCCTCCCCACGTTCTGGTCCATTGATAATTAAGGTCGCTATCATATTTCGTGAGGTATAAATCATACAAGCCGTTTGATACATGATTATCAACGCTTTCGCTTGAATCAAAATCAATGGTGTTTGAAAAAATTCCCCAAATATACAGATTATTGTTGACATCTTTAGTTATATTATAAGCCTCATCTACTCCACTTCCACCAACTGTTTTTATGGATTTGAAATTTCCATCTAAGGATAACTCTAGAATATAAATATCAGAAGAACCGCCCACTGTTTTGTTTTGAGTTCCAGAACCTGGATCGAAATCGACAGTGGTAACGAATATGCCCGATATCAGGATTCTATCACCAACAAAGGTAAAACCCATCGCACGATCAGTACCCGATCCGCCCCAATTTTTAACCCAAAGAAAGTTTCCGTCGGCGTCAAATTTTGAGATAAAGTTGTCGTAGCTTCCGTTTGATGTTCGATTGTCTGTACCCGATCCAGGGTCAAAATCGACGGTGTTGAAAAAATCTCCTAATAGATAAAAATTGTTGTTTGCATCAAAATAAATTTGATCGGAATAATCATGATTACTCCCTCCAAACGTTTTTGTCCAAACATGATTACCACTTAAATCGAATTTTGTAAGAAAGATATCGTATCCGCCATTTGAAGTATGATTGTCTGTACCTGCGCCCGGATCAAAGTCTGGTGTGGAGAAAAATCTGCCATAAACATATATATTTGTATAATCATTATTAAAAGAAACTATTTCTGGCCTATCGTGAGAATCTCCACCCCATGTTTTGGTCCACTGATGATTACCATTTGAATCATACTTAGTCAGGAAACCATCAAGGCCGTTTGCGGTATGATTGTCTGTACCTGCACCTGGGTCAAAATCAACAGTACTTTCGAATTCTCCAGTAACGTAAACATTGTTGTCGGTGTCAAAAGTTAAGCTATTATAATCATCAAAAGTTCCTGCCCCCCCCCAAACCTTTGTCCATAAGTAATTACCGCCGGAATCGTATTTAGAAAGAAACATATCATATCCTCCCGCAGAAGTATAACTATCAACACCTACCGTCGGGTCAAAATCAACAGTTGTTGAAAAATAACCAAAAATATATGTGTTTCCGTCAAAATCTGTTTTTACTTTTGCCCAATCAACCCCGCTTCCACCAATTGATATGCCTGATTGATAAATTAAACCATCCACGGCTAGAATCTTTTGTGGAAACACAAACGAAAGCGAGAATATTGTTATTGATACGCAGACAGCCCTGATAAACATACGGATATTCATTCCTCTATATTATAGTTATTATAGTAATAAAACAAATTTGTCCAATATCTGTGTTTGCATATCTCGTATTTATTCAAGACTTTTTGCGTCTGGTTGACCAAATGCATTGTCCACAACATCGTCCATCTGCTAAAGAATTGTACTCTGAAATATTCTGGCAGAGTTCAAAAATTCGCTGAAAAACAGTGATGGTTTTGAAAAATGTGACTTATTGGAGCGAATGGGGCCTGCCCGCCGGTAGGTGGGGGAGTCGGCCTCTTCGGTCTCGCTTACTAGCTCGCCTCTGAGCGCGCCTCGCCGCCAGTCGCGCTTCCGGCGGGATCAGCTCTCGTAAGAGCTAGTGCCGAAATATCTTTCGGCGCCGACTAGTTCACACAACAAAGTCCCCCATAAAGAGGGACTTCGTTTTATTGAGCGGGTGAGGGGAGTCGGACCCCTTTCATCAGCTTGGAAAGCTGAGGTAATACCGGTATACGACACCCGCGTTGTAAATATTTTATCAAAAACCCCACCGGTTTGGTGGGGAAAATATTTATCTGGGAGTAGAGTACTCAATTAGGAAGGAAACCAACAATAGAAACAGTGCCACATACAAGCAGGGGAGTGAGTTGGTAATGGCAACGGATCCAAGCACCATCAAACCAAATAAGAAAAAGGAACCAGGAATATCTATATATATCTTCACTCGCAATATAGCCTTAAAAATCTCGAAAAAAACCAAAATTGATCCTCCCATGACAACAAACATCATGACCGGGAAAATATGCGGTAGAAAACCGATCCTCATCGACCCGCCCCAAAGCAAACCGCTAACAAGGGCATATAGGCAAGTTAGCAATATGAGCCAAAAACGCTTATTCATTGGACCTCCTAAGAATTGAAGGGTACAGTGACAAAGATATCACCAAATCCCCACCATTGTCTATTGTCGGGGTGGTGAGACTCGAACTCACGACCCCTGCGTCCCAAACGCAGTACTCTAGCCATCTGAGCTACACCCCGATAGACTGATTTTACCATTCAAAGCTCATTTTGAGGTAAAATATAGTCCTGACGGTCTAAGCCGTTTATGGTGGATTTAGCTTAGTCGGTAAAGCGCCTCCCTGTGGAGGAGGAGATCGCGGGTTCGAGTCCCGTAATCCACCCAAATAAATCTCTCCCTCGTGGGGAGATTTTTATTTGGATAATAATTACGGGACTCGAGTGACGGAACCAGTTTCGTGACGAACCTGGTGAGGCGGGTCTTGAGGCAATTTCTATTGAAATTGACCGAAAGGAGTCCCGACGTAAGGAGAGTCCCCATACCCGCAATCCACCCACTTGATGTATCAAAAAATAGAGGTCGATGGGGAAACTGTCGGTGGTATAGCTTTAACAGTTCAGGACGGTCTTTTTATGGTAAAATAACTATAGTTAAGGGGATAGAGTAAATATTATTACAAAACACTCTATCATACTATACTATGACAGGCACAATCAAGAAAAAAACCGATAAAGGCTTTGGCTTCATTTCTAGGGAAGGAGAAGAAAAAGACCTTTTCTTCCATTCCAACGATCTGCAGGGAATTACTTTTGAGCAGATACAAGAAGGAGCTACTGTAGAATTCGATATCGAACAAGGACCAAAGGGACCGGCAGCTAAGAACGTCAAGCTGGCTCAATAAGCTTTTTAAAATACAAAACGGCCTTCGCAACAGCGGAGGTCTTTTTGTATTTCTCACAATCACCTTTTACTTTTTTTGCTAAGTACTCTTGCCACCCTCATTCCGAAAGTTCTAATCATGACCACTCCGATGCCCAGTACCGGGATTGCAAATACAGCCCCAAAAGCCCCGCCAAACTTAAGTCCGATTAAAAGAGATATTAGAATTATGGCAGGGTGAAGACTGAAAACTTTACCCAACAACTTCGGACCAATAACGTTAAAAACAATTTGCTGGGCAATAAACAAGATAACCCCTACCAGTAGTGCTTTTAGAGATCCGGCTAGTAAGGCCACCATCACAGGCAGCACAATCGCCAACAAAGGACCGACCAAAGGGACAATCGCGAATAGACCGGCCAGGAAAGCCACCGACGCCGAAAAACCGATTCCAAATAAATACATGACCAACCAAGTTACAATGGCAATCAAAACGCCATAGAAAAACTGGACTCTGAAAAAAGAAATAAAGGTATCACTAATCACTTTTTCTATAAATATCAATGTTTCGTGCCAAGCGTCGGGAACTAAATTAAAGAATTCTCTGTTTATCTTATTTCGATCGATAATGAAGTAAAAAGACAGGGTCAGCACGATAAAAGCAGAAAAAAAGAACTGGGCTATGGACGGAATAAGAGTGATCGAGTTTTCAATCTGGTTTAGAAGTGGCCCGTTAAGATGATTTAGTACTACCGGCGCCTCACTTAGGTATCCCGGCACCAAACCAACCAAAGCAACGATCTGGGAAGTAATCAGTGGTATATAAACGAAACCTATCGCAACAATAAATATTGAAAGCAGCAGATAGGTGATTGTCGTCGAGATAATCTTTGAGAACTTAAAGTATTTTTGAATCCGACTTACTACCGGGTCCAAGAGAAAACTTAAAAGCCATGAAACCAAGACAATCACAATAGTATCCGTAAAACGACCCAAAACCATTCCAACCAAGCCAAGCACGTAGCTTCCGACTGCAATAATTAACAGATAAAGTAACACCTGAATCAGGTTGTTAAATTTTTTCATTTCCTCCAACATGGTCTTACTTTACCACAGGCTTCTTGCGCTTTCTTTTTGTCACAGATGGAGTTATAGCTAGATTAGCTTCAATTTCCGTCAATATTTTATTCGTAACTTCCTTTGAGGCCTCTTTAGTCGTTGTGGGAGAGAGCAGCTTGAGGATTCTATCTAATTTGGTGTTAATCTGTTCAATTTCAATACTATAGTCTTTACCGGGTACCGAAGGTTTGACATTAGGTCTTTCGTTTGTCCTTGAGAAGTCGGATTTAGTATCAGCAAAACAGTTACTGCACAAGACCGGCTTACCGTTGGTTGGCCGGAAAGGGACTTCACAACCTTGACCACACTGGTCGCAGGTCGCCCTAAACATCTGTCGATCTGCGAATCCGGGTCCTCCTCCACGCTTGTCATACATCTGTGGACGTCTGGAATCTCCAAAGCTGGCCTCTCTAGAGCCACCGCCGTTATTTTCAAAACACTTACTGCAAAATACTTCTTTCCGTCCATTGGGCTTAAAAGGCACCTTACAAGCAGATCCGCACTGCGCACAAACTGCGTCAAACATCGCCGGCCTGTCGGAACCACGGTCGCCAAAGTCTCTTCTGGCATAGTTTTGGCCACCACTAAAGTTGTTGTTACCTCGTTTGGAAAATGTCATATCCTATATTGTATCATACTTTAGACACACCCTTTTAGCCTCAGTTGCATCCTTTGGTCAAAATCTTCTCCTCTTAATACCACAAAGTCCCGACCTTCATCGGGACTTTGTACTTCAAACACCATCAATCACTATGGACTTATCAAAGTCAAACCTGGATTGGTACCGACTTCATAAACCGTTGCTGAAGTTCCGCCATCGTTCTGGGCCACTGCCGCGTTGGAGGTCGATTCCAAATAGGCGTCTAACTCATACGTAGAACCATTGCTCTTGAAGCTATAAACCATCGCTCCGGCAGCAATCTGAGTTGTTCCATCCGAGAGAGTAGTAGCGACCGTTGCAGATTGACGTGGATCAATTGGAAGAACAGACAGATATTTGGAAACATCCATTCCCAAATAGTTACTCGCACTAGTTGTGTCACGGCTTCCAGCCGACGTACCGGTAAAAGGAACCGCCACAGTCCCAGGTAACGAATCACCTTCCGCAATTGCCAAATCAATAGCTTTACGCATTGTTGCCAAATCGGACAACCTAGTCGTATCACGGCTTTTTCTCTGAGCCTCGGCAGGATTAATTGCCAGAACCACCAGAGTAGCCAAAATACTTAAAATTGCAATAACCACCAGCAACTCAATCAAAGTAAACCCTTTTAGTATTTTATTCATTCATTATTCACCACCTTTCAAATCTAATTAATAATTATATAAGTTAGTCAAAGGGCTCCATTCGCACCACCGGCAAATTGGAAGAAATAATGGATCTAACCGAAGCTCTTAAAACACCTAAATTCTCTTGCTTAATAGTCGGTACATTTTCGGATATAGTTATGGAACTTTCTCGAGATAACCTTGCCTGCCAGACTTGAATCAATAAAAAACCCCAAAACATTGTCCAAAGCACAATAGTGACCGCCACCTCCAGATTAATTTTAAGAACCAGTTGATTCTCCTGCTCTTTGATGGTCATATCATTTCTTTTCAACCCCCATAATTAGTGATCCGTTTACAATTGCTTTCACTCCAGTTTTGACTTCATGTTTCAATATGGTAATCTTGTCAACCTTGAAAAAATACTGCATGGAAGACAGCTTGGAAAAAAAGCTGGTTAGGCCCTGAAAGCTTCCCTCCAGTGTAATTTCCATGCCCAAGCCCAACATATTTTTACCTGCTATATCCACTTGTTTCGGAAAATCATCAAAATGATTCGAGATTGTCAAGCCCGACTCTTTCGCAAACCGTTCCACCACAGCTGTAAAATTCGCTACTTCGTATTCATCCGCAGGCAATGTGTTGCTATACCTTACCGCCTCATTTGACAAACGGGGCATTTCTCGTGATAGGTCGTCCAATTTAATCATATTGGCTTCCTGTCTAACCACTTCCACTTTCAATTTATTGACACTCTCTAAATCCCTGACCGTCTTTACAGAATAAAACCCGGACGCTAACGCAATCATAAATAATATAAGTAAGTGAATTATTGGTGGCTGAACTTTCATTTGGTGGACATGTTTGCAATGCGAAAGGTAATGCCGGCCTCTTTTTCCAAACTCCCAAAATAAAGCTTGCCATCGGAAAAGGTGGTATTTGAGAGCAAATCGTTATAAAAACTTAGCACCAATGGCCTTGAATTGGCCGATCCCGTGATCACCCAAGAGTTTCCCCGTTCATACAATCTCTTTATGCCTGGGTTCCTGCTAATCACCAAACTAGTCAAAACAATTCCTTCCGGAGTTACCGCAGAAAGTTCCTTCAAGATATTTTCCTCACCACCCGTACTCTCCCTTAGAGTCATCAGCTGACCGGTGACCTGATTTAAATGATCGGCTTGAACGATAAGTGTCTGACTTTGTGGAAGTTGTAGTCGCTGTTGGTACCGATCAGAAAGTATAGATAGTTCTTTTTTGTCTGTAACTGCCAGTGCGTCAACGTAATACAAAGCCAAAACACCTACCAGGGAAAATGCTATTAATATATCCATCGAAACCCTCCAATAATGCATCAGGCGGTTCTTGACAATGGCCAATCGAAAATCGACCGGTAGAAGATTTAACGAAGGCTGCAAATCAAATGTTTTAAGGCTCAAGCCGTGGGAGGTATGTAACAGAGAATGGTTTATCACCTTGGTACTCTCCAAACGACTGACCGCTTTAGTCGCAATGATGTTTTGGGTTTTAAGATCCAGTGCTACGGTGTTGATATCTTGTCTGGATCCTGAAACAAGCAGCTCCGTTACGGGCCGATTGGTGTGTTTTGAATTAGCAAAGTTTACATACGAAGTAATCGTCTTAGAAATATCCCCATTTTTGTCAATCTCCGACTGGGGCAAAAAATCCGAAAATCGTGGGTTGCCACCGGTTACATAAGAAAATACACCAAAACTATCGCCCAGATACACCAGCAATAAGTTTTTACCCAGAAGCTGGCTCGGTTCAATAATTCTAATATTCGCAAAAACTGCCGGTTCAACAGCCAAAACTCGCAATCCCATGGAAGTACAGATTGAAACACAGTTTTCGATAATCGTTCTTGGAATAGCCGCCAGCAATACTTCAATCAAACCTTCCGCTGTTTTACCAAGGATAACCGAATCTGTTTCCACTCCGCTTGGCAATACCGGTAATAATGAACGTATCTGATAATCTATAGCGTCGCTAAGATTTTTACCCGGTACGTTGGGAACCGAAAATTCACTTAAAAATACTCGATTGTCGTTTACCCCAATTACTACATCGCTATTTAAACTAATCGGTTTGGGCTTAGCGGTACCAAATAGTAATTGAAGAATTTGGATAAAACCACCGCGATTCTTTATTTCACTGTTCACCACCAAGCCCGGGGGTAGAACCAATTGATTAAATCTTTCCAACCTTTGTCCATCGGCAGACACCTGAGACAATTCAATGAAGTTGTCGTTAAAGTAGAGTCCTAATGATGGTTTGGCAGGCATCTATATATCATCTTACTAATACTCGCGAATATTCACAACATTCCAACCGCCACTATCGGGCACTACGATGGCTCTCGCTAAGCTGGGATCATATTGAATTGTCGAATTGTTCTTTATGTGAATTTTCTTACCCAATATTCCGTTTATCTTCGAATTAGACCCAACATTGATACAGCCGTCGATTGCCACAAACACGACTGTTGCTGTATTGCTTGTCATATCAATTGCGGGTAAATTGGCGCAGTCCAGGCTTTGATTTTCGGAAATAAAGATAATTCCGGCACCCTGTGAGTTACGATTAAACTGGACGTTGCTACTAGTCACCACCCTCCCTTTAATTGTTGGGTTATCAGGATCGGAGGCCACTATCATAATCGAGTTTTTGTTAGTATCTTCACTGGTATAGAGGATGTTATTTTGAGAAATATTCACATCACCTTTAATCCATAGTGGACCACTAATCGTTAAATTTACTCCGCTGGGGACATTCAAGTTTCCCAATATTTCTTTGTTGCCTATAATTCTCGTCCCGTTCGAACAATCGGTTCCGTCCGAACTGGCGATGTTACAATCACCATCCCAAATTCCTCCCTCAAGGGCTTTATTTTTCCAGTAAGCCGCATCAACACTGGACAGAGTGGCCGGCAGAGGCGGTGAAGAAATTTCAAAACTGCCGCTATAGGGGCAGTTTGTGGGTGGTGTGCTGGCTCTGACACTCCCTCCAATAAGACACGCCGTCAGGGTACTAGCCCAAGCATTTTTTTGAATATACACGCCTCCGCTATCCAGAGAGTTCAAGCCCCCAATGGATCCAACCGCCCAGACACTTCCCAATATTTTTGATCCTGCGTTACCCGAGTTTGCTTTAATTCCCAAGACCGGGCCGTTTGAATAAACATTTCCGGGTGCGCCATTGCTTCCGGTTACCGTCGTGTTTCCTTCCAGCTCAAAACCACCTTCCCCTGATTGTGCGGCAAATACAAAACTGGCTTTACTCGAAGACGACGCAATTGTAACCTCTAAGTTTTTTATGACACCACCCTCGTACCCGGAAGACCTCACTATCTTTTGGTTACTATCTCCGGTCACCGAAGCCGATACGGTTGCCCCGTTGGACAAGGTAATTCCAACCGAATATGAACTGCCAAAGTCTTGATGAGACCGAAGCCGGTACATGATCTCATCCACCCCGGACCATGCCGCATACCAGGCCTGATTTGTCTGAGTAATTGTATCCTCGATTTGGACATTACTAATCGATAGGGAGCTACTGGCCAAAACACTCATGATCGAAACTAGTCCTAAGATTAGTACCAATATCAAGCTGGCCTGACCGTGTTGTCCCCTTACAGTATTACAGATGTTCATTTAATCAATAAGGTTGACATATGACAAGGAAAAAGATTTTTGAAAAACATCAAAGGGAAGTATCGTCTGAATCGTACCGTTCACCTTTACCAATCGGCCGCCTGTAGAGATGGGTAATACTACAAAAGAAATTGCTTCAATTTTTGTTGACGACGGAAAAAAGAAATTACTCGGATTTATCTCAGGAGTACAGCCGCTTTGCATTTTAGCCGAGTACCTGACATTTTTATTTCCCTCATCGTAGACAAAACTCCAGCATTCGGACTGAGATCGCAAAAATATAGATTGAGTATCTCCGGAGATACTTTGAGCTCCTAGGACGGCTTCTCGAAAAAATCTTTCAAATACTCTGACACTCTCATCCGTTTTTGTCGTAGTCAATGTTAAATCACGTAAGTTTAAACTTAAAAACAAAATGTAGACGGAAGTGACGCTTACAAGTGACACTATGGTCATGGCAAGAAGTGTTTCAAATAGCGTAAAACCTCTCATCGCCAGTAAGTAATTAATGAACTCAGGTGTATTTCTTTGTTTTGCCCGCCTTGCAACCAGCTTACCTTTACCTCGGCGTTTAGACTTCCCGGATCGTCAATTCCACCCTGAACAGTAATGTCACATACGGCTGCGAAACAAACCAAGCTTCGCTGCACCGGACCAAGGGTAATAGATCTGGTAAAGCTCCCAATCGTCTCCTGTCCGGCCGCCAAGCTCCATCTGCTTCCATCAAATACGGGGTGAAAAACTCCCACACTCAAATCTAAAAAATTCTCAGCCCTCATACTCTGTAGCACCTCCATCGCTTCAACGGATAAAGTATTTGCTTGTGAACGAAGCTGATTTATTGTCACACTGGAGGTGGTTAATCTATTAGCGGCCACACTGCCCACCGCCAATACCAGCAGGACTGCCACCGAAACCATCGCTTCGACCAAAGTAAATCCGGTATGCTGTCTAGTCCACGATGCCATTTGACTGAATATTTATTATTTCGTTTAGTCCGTTCGAAGTCAGCATCAGCTGACAGGGTGCACATGTTTGAACACCACCGGTAATAGAGGAAAAAATCCAACTGAAAGATGAAGGATTTATTGTTACTTTCTGAGGAACAACGTACCGCGAAAACTCCAGCCCGTTTTTTTGAAGTTTGACAACAGACCCAGAAAGGGAAAGGTTGTAGCTTGCCATATCTTTATTGGCAACCGCCAATTCACGTCCGTACTGAATCATCGATCTGATTTCGTCTGCCGAACTCCTCAGAACAAACACACTCTGTAAACGTGACAAATTAATAATTCCTAAAGTTGAAATTATCATGACTACCGTCATCACCGCTATAACCTCAAATAAAGTAAAGCCAGCGTGCATACGCAAACGCATGATCATCATTTTAAAGTCGAGGTTATCTTATATATTGGTAATATAACGGCCAACGCAAGACCCAACACCCCAAACCCTAAAATAAACACCATAATCGGCTCGATTAATGTCAAGATATTCCCCAATATATTTTCCAGTTCATCTTCATAATAGAGAGCCAATTTGTCCAAAGTGTTCCCTATAACCCCGGTTTTTTCAGCACCCTTAATCAGTTTAGTCATAATGCTAGGGAATAGCTCATTTTCCACGGCAATCGCATCGGCCAAACTAGTCCCTAAGGTCAAGCGGTCTTTGATCCTAACGCAGGCATCGCTATACAAAGGATTCCCAAGGCTGGCCGCTAAAATATCAAAAGACGTTACGACATTTACACCGTAATTATAGAAACCGGCCAACACCCGAGCAAAACGTGCCTGATTATATCTTGATATCACCAAGCCGGCTAAGGGCAACTTGAGACTAATATTGCCTAACCACCGGCTACCCCGCCTGCTCCGTAAGAAAAATAATAGCCCCAACAGAACAACCACTGTCGCCGCTAATACCAAATACCAATATTTCGTCCCCAGTGAAACAGCTGAGACCAAAAACAAAGTGTAACCGGGTAATGTTTGTCCCGAACTTTCGGCAAAGGTGATGATTTTGGGAATAATTGAAACACTGATAAAGATCATCACCGAAATCATTGCCGCCACTACCACCATCGGATAAATTAGTGCCGATCTCACTCTCGTCAGTAAAGCATTTTCCCGGCGCAAAAGGTCGGCTAAGTATCCCAAGCTACCATCCAGCGTGCCGCTATTTTCACCGGCTCGCACAATCGCCAAATAAGTTGCGTTAAAGATCTTGGGGAAACGCGCCAACGCATCCGACAGCTTCCCTCCGGACTGTACATCAAGCATTATTTTGTTAATAACAATCGCAGACCCACCCTTACTTTTTTCATCAACAAACGTCCCCAAAGCATCTATTAGAGGCAGCCCTGCTTTAACCATCGAAGACAGTTGACTCGTAAAAAGCACTTTTTCCTGAGGGCTCATTTTTTCACTGACCTCCCTGGAAATTCTTGAAAAATAACTACTAAATATTCCGAAGCTCATTTGTCTTTTTATACCAAGACTTACCACGGTTAATCCCTGTTCCAACAAAATCATTTCTGCCTCGGACTCCGAACCGGCGGACAAACTGCCGCTTTTGTACTGATCCCGGCTTACTCCTGTATAGACAAATTCAGGCATTTAATCTCGAGTAACTCTTAATATTTCTTCAAAAGTGGTGATGCCTTGAGCTATTTTATTTATTCCGTCGACCAACATCGTTTGCATGCCACTTCTAATAGCTGCAGTCTTAATCTTATTAGCGGATGATCTGTCTAAAATCAACTGACGGATTTCTTCATTTATGGTAAACATCTCATATAAGCCGGTCCTCCCAGAATATCCCGTATACTTACAAAAGTCACAGCCGGACGCTACCTTTATTTGAGAGGGGATTAGTTTTGTGATTTCCTCCTGCTCAACTGGGTCCAGTATGTTAGCCACGATATAGTCGGAGATCTTCGAATTCGCTGGCTGGGTCGTCTGACATTTTGGACAAATTTTTCGAACAAGCCTCTGCGCGATTACAAGCTCTAAGGTGGATGCCAACAAGAACGGTTCGGCTCCTAGATCAATTAGGCGGGGAATGGCTCCGGGGGAATCATTTGTGTGCAAAGTCGAGAGTACCAGATGTCCGGTCATCGCGGCATTAACCGCCATTCCAACCGTTTCCGTATCTCGAATTTCTCCCACCATAACGATATCCGGATCCTGTCTAAGCAATGCTCTTAATCCCTCGGCGAAGCTAAAATTAATTTGAGCATTGATCTGTGTTTGATTGATTCTTCTGATTCGATTTTCCACAGGATCCTCTACTGTTGAGATATTTACTTCACCGGTGTTCAGTAAATTAAGCATCGTATACATGTTGGTGGTCTTTCCTGATCCGGTCGGCCCGGTAATCAGTATCATTCCGTGTGGTCTGGAGAGGGCCTTTTTAATGATCCCTACACTACGCTGATCGTAACCCAAATCTTCTAAAGAGAGCGACAGCTCGCCACTTTCCAAAATACGCAAAACAATTTTTTCACCCTCGACGGTCGGCAATATTGACACGCGCAGGCTTACAACATCCCCTTCGTCAGACTCAAATTTCAATCTTCCGTCTTGAGGCAATCTAGTCTCGTCTAGCTTTAAGGAAGACAGGATCTTTATTCTGGCTACAATAGCTGGGTGGAGACTTTTTGGCAAACTAATCATGTCATGAAGTACTCCATCGATACGGTAGCGTACCAAGACGCTATCGGCAAGTGCCTCAATGTGTATATCGGAAGCTTCCGCGATTACCGCAAACTCCAACATCCTTCCCACCGCCTGAATAATAGATACGTCCTCAGCCAATTCTTGGGGTGTGGCTCGGCCTGGGTGTTGTTTAGCGACCTGATCCACCAATTGTTGAAAATTTTCAGTCAGACTAGACTTGTACTGATGCAAACCAAACTTAATATCGCTTTCAAAAGCAAAAAAGGGGATTACGTTCATCCCGGTAATTTTTCTAATAAAGTTGATCGTTTCCAAATTTGTTGGATCCATCATGGCGAGATGTAGGATGAACCCATCGCGACCAATAGGAACCACTTTCTTCTCTTGAGCAAGCTCCTCTTTTACAAATGACAGGACCTCTTTAGGAATTGTTACATCTTTCAAATTGATGTAGCCGATTCCCAAATTTCTGGCAATGAGATCGCCCAACCGATCTTTTGAGATCAACCTCCTTCCCATTAAGACCTCTTGCAGGGGGACGTTAAGGTGGGTCGCCGTCTTTAAGGCCTCACCCAAATCCGCCTCCGGAATTATTCTGGTATCACGGACTAAATCATAGATCTTTAATGTCTGGGCAGCCATCACTTCAGTTTACTACACATACCGCACATCGTGCCGATATTAGGCACCATCAATAAATTATTTCACATATAAGTTCCTGGTGAGATACTCAACCGGTGACCAATCATCAGTTAAAATTCGTGTTTGTACACCAAAGTCCGTTATTCGTTTATGAAGTGGTAGTAGGATGTCCGGTTTGGATTTGTAAGCTACCACCAACAGATTTTGTACGTCTTCTTCTGGCCGATCCTCTATTGCATAAACCTCAACGAAAGAAAATACCGAAAGCAAGGTACTCCGTTCGGCACGCATAAACTGAGATTTGTCTCCGGTGATCGCCGAAACCAGGTTGATCATTAGAAAACCTTCAGCAATCAGATGCCGGTTTATCTCTGACATAAACTCTTTAGTAGTTAGGTGGAATGGAGGAGACAATGAATTAAATGCGTCCAAGAAAATTGCCTCATATCTCTTTTCAGATCGTTGAAGAAACAAACGCGCATCTTGATGAAAAATATTGAGTCGCGGGTCGTCTACCAGAAAAAAGTATCTTCTGGCCAACATGGTCATGGCGGGATCTATCTCCACCACATCCATGTGACCATTGGGATGGTTAAACAGGTAATCCCGAGGATAAGAATATCCGCCACCTCCGATAAGAAGAGTCTTGTTTAATTTGCCATTAATGACATCCGACACTCGATATGCTTTTGTATATCCAAAATAGAGTTCGTTTGGTTGATCGGATTGAATGGCGGACTGGATTCCAGAATTGTCGACACTCATTACCACCAGTTTGTTTAATTTACTATCTGTTGCCTGCTGCACAATTATTCGGTTATACCAAGAGTCCAAATCAGCCAATGCTTTTAACCTAAAAACACCAACAATTTGATTTAAAAAGTACAGTAACGCGAGCAATCCAATTACCAGTTTATGTATGGTACTCCACCGAAGCTGTGCTATCACAGAAATCAGAACCAAGCTCAACGAAAGAGCATAAAGCAGGTCGCTATTCCCGAAAAGAGGAATCAAATAAAACCCTGCCAAAAAGGTGCCAGAGATGCTACCGAATGTAGACAAAGCATAAAGATTTCCCACCGTCTTACCCGTAGTTAAAGTATTGGAAAGCTGCAATTTTGCGGCATACGGGGTGATCATTCCCAAAAAAATACTCGCCGGACCAAAAAGTACCATTATCGAAATAAATGAAATCGCACGCAACTCATTTCCCAAAGAAAATTGAATAAGTTGTAGTACCGGCTCTTTGAAAAAAGCCGTCATCGCTAAGGAAAAGGCCCCCCATAAAATTACTCCGCCTAAACTTTCAAAATCTGGAAATCGATCGGCCATCTTCCCGCCAAAATAGTATCCAATTGAAAGACAACCAAGTATTACGCCAATAAGGCTGGTCCAAACTATGAGAGAGTTTCCCAGATACGGCGAAACTACCCTGGAGGCAACCAGTTCGATAATCATACCCGTAGCACCACCAAAAAATACGGTTAGGCTAAGTCTGTAGGTCTTTAAAAAAGTTAATAGAGCCATGGCTTGAGTTTGTAGTCTACTTTCCGAATCTCTTTTCTACACGTTTCCAAAACAGCTCAGCTCCGCCGGGACCAACTTCGCCCGAAGACAAGCACTTCCTAGAGAACTTAAAATTCGGAGAAGTCATCTTCCGAAACAGGCCGGAGTTCACACCCCATTTAATAAATCTGGCAGCTATTTTAGGGTTTACCGACAGTCTAATTGCTCTAGGTGCGGTTGCCTGACCCGAATTGGGCATCAACCGATGTCTCTCTAAGAATTTAATATTCTCTTTTTCTTGTCGACCTACCGGTGAGGTAAAAAGCAAAACACTTCCACCCACATTTGTCGGATAAATAATCGCCTTAAAGGCTTGCTCACTCGGCTTGGTAACCTCCAGATGGATCAGATTCTTTTCATACAATAATTCATACAGCTCGATCATCTGAATATCGTTCTTGCCCACCAGCACCTTAACGTTGGCGATCCTTGACATCGAAGAAATAAACATTTCCGTAAAAGGAGACTTCTTAACCAAAACCCAAAACTCAAAACGATCCGACACCCTTTTCAATTCTTGAATTAAATCCGTAAAGTAGGAAAGACCCACCGCCGCACCGGAAACAGGAATGGCTACATTGATTTTACCAATCTTTTCAGAAAAAACTTTTTGTCTTAAACCCATACTCTTAGCCAGCTTGTTTGTTAGCAAGCTCGAAAGTGGGTAGGGGATTACTTCGGATACGAAAGGAATATTATGTTCTGCTGCGTATTTTTCAAACTTTTTTTGCACAAATTTACTTGGTAAAAAGGTCAAGTCTGCCCCTCGAACACACCAGATGTGCTGATAGGTATCGTCGGTTACTTGAACAATCAACTTAACATTTCTACCAGTTTCTTTGCTCAGCTTCTCCTTGATCGCCCCCACTTGATGCGCCATACCAAAGTGAGTTGCCACAACCCAGACATCCTCACACTCCGGGTTATGTAACAGGATTTCTTTTAACTCTCGCAATACACCCCGGGACGACATAATTAAAACAATCCTGTAAAGATTGGTAAAAGTATCCTCAAGTACGCCATACTGTGATCTCAAAAATATATACTTACCAAAGGGGTTGATACTAGTAAAACGGTGGATCCAGGTCACAAATCGATCTATCGAGCCCAAAAGCACATATTGGGAATTTTTGGGGCGGCTTTCAGCCAATGCATCTGTCACCCGAAGATGCCCGAGTCCCGCCGGAGCATAGGTAAAGATCAGCAGTTTCACTACTATCTAATATATACGAAAAACTGGGGTGGGTCAGGCGGGACTCGAACCCGCGACACCCTACTTAAGAGGCAGGTGCTCTAACCAACTGAGCTACTGACCCGAACCTACATATTTTACCTCATTTCAAGGTAAAATAGATCTACGCACCAATAGCTCAACTGGATAGAGCGTCGGCCTTCGAAGCCGCAGGTTGCAGGTTCGACTCCTGCTTGGTGCACTCTTTCTTGACATCATCCTCTATTTCTGCCACAGTGAATTAGCTTATGGCGAAAAGGTTTTTGTATCTACTAGCTCTCTTTCTAATTACGTCACGCGTCGCTTTCGGTCTAAACACCTCTTTTTTCAAAAATGAAGGTGGACAAAACACATTTATTCTTGGGGCTTCTACCGACAGCCAAACAAGAGAAACCATTCCCAACCCGGAAGAGCCCTTTATTTTTTCCGCTTTGCCCTCGTTTGACGAACAAATAAAGACTTCTGTTATCACCGCCGATGCCAGACCGGAGATCGTTCGCCAATATCTCCACAAATTCGGCTCTCCACTTGAACCATACTCAAACCTAATTGTGGTCCTTTCTGACCAATATCAATTTGACTACCGCTGGCTGGTAGCCATTGCCCAGCAAGAATCAAATCTCTGTAAAAGAATCCCGGAAAATTCATACAACTGCTGGGGGTGGGGAATATATGGGGACAAGGTCACCAGATTTGATAATTACGAAGATGCTCTGAGAAGGATCGCCCCTCAATTCACTAAAATCTTCCTTAAAGGCAAACACAGCCGAGATCCCATGGAAGTTATGAAGACATATACCCCTCCTTCCGATGGCTCCTGGGCCAACGGCGTCTCTCAATTCTTCGACCACTTGGAATAATGATGTGCCGAGGAGAGGACTTGAACCTCCATGGGTTGCCCCGCTAGCTCCTAAAGCTAGTGCGTCTACCATTTCGCCACCTCGGCAAGCTCAATAATTTTATCATCAATTCCTACCTGCATTAATCTCCCCAAGCCTCTATAATATTGGATTGAAATGAACACCAAACAAACCAAAATTGAAAAGGGGACAATCTACCTGGAAGCCACAGTTTCTCGCGAAGAAGTGGACATCGAAAAAAACCACGTGGTCGACGAAATGATTAAAACTGTCACCGTTAAAGGTTTTCGTCAGGGCAAGGCACCTAAATCTGTTGCGGAAAAGAATCTTGATCCCGATAAGTTAAGTGACCACATCCTAAACCACATCATGAGCCACCTTCTCGAACATGCAATTGAGGAGCACCACTACCGTCTTTTGGGGCGCCCAGTCTTGGAAGAGCTCAAGGCCGAAAAGGACGGCGGTTGGAAAATCAAGCTTCAGCTTCCTCTTTATCCTGAAATTAAGCTTGGCGATTACTCTAAATATATTAAGTCAAAAGACAAAAAAGAGCGGACGGTAGAGGATATTTACAAAGCTCTGCTGGATCACGAAAAGGTCGACGTCTCCGAACTGGTTATCAATGAGGAAGTTAATTATAGTCTGGAACGTTTAGCTACCCAGTCCAAGTCCCTCAATCTTCCCCTTGAGGACTATCTGAAAGCCCTCAGTAAAAACCTTGAGCAGGTAAAAAAAGAGTATGCCGAAAGTGCCGAAAAGTCTGTTAGGTTGGATCTTATTCTCTTGGAGATTGCCAAAGACCAAAAAATAGACACGGACGACAAAGAACTGTTAGAATTGGCTAAGGTGTCAAATGTAACCGAAAGGCAGAAGGACAAACTCCGTTCTATTATGAATCGGCGCAAAACTATTGATTATTTAATGGGCATCTGATACTATAGGGCCACGTTATGAACAATAATTCGGGCAGCTCACCAAACCAGGGACAAGGAAACTCTAAGATCCAGAGTTTCTTGGAGGCCCTCCGCAATTCCCAGACCAGATCCTTTGAAAACGGTAATCTGGAACCCAAGACCAATCCTTTTGCCGAGTTCCAACACAAAAAAGAGGCCGAAAAGCGCCGAGCAGAGCTCTTCTTCCAAGCCAGGCAGCAAGAATGGAGCAAGGTTTTTTCCTCCAAAGAGAAGCAGACGGAAAGACGTATCGACGAAATTAGAGATCAGCTTAAAAACCTGGCTAAACAGGTAAAAACCCTCGACACTAATCTTTTAAAAGCAGTCGAGTCACCTATCGTCCAAGCCGGAGTTTATCACGAAAGCTTTCTCACCCACATCCAAAAAATGATCCAAATCTTTAGCCTCAAGGTTCAGGAAGCCAATAGTTGGCTGGAGATGTACAACTCTCGGTCCGCCAAGAAAGGTGTCTACTGGAGCATGGCTAAGTCCAAAGGCACCTCCTACACCCAAGCCAACGAACGCGCTGTGGCCACCTCCATCGGCTAAATTCGAATTCCACCTCTCAACTTTGTGGGCCCGACTGGACTCGAACCAGTGACCTCTGCAATGTCAATGCAGCGCTCTAGCCAGCTGAGCTACGAGCCCATCATAGATATTTTACCATTCCCAAACCCTTTTGTGGCTGAAAATATAGTAAAATAGCAACATATCAATCAAAAGCAACAAACTTGGGTAAATATTACCGCATAAATCAAAATATCCGTTATCCCGAAGTCCGGGTTATCGACGAAGATGGCAAGCAGTTGGGGATTATGTCAACAAAAGATGCTCTCGAAAGGGCGGCCGCTTTGGGTCTCGATTTGGTAGAAGTAACCGAAAAAGCTACTCCTCCAATTGTTAAAATTATCGACTTCCAAAAATTCAAGTATCAAGAAGAGAAGAAGGACCACTCCGGCAGCTCCAAGGGAGGCCAGGAGACCAAAGAGATCCGCCTCAAGCCCTTCATGGCCGAAAACGACATGATGGTCAAGGTCAGACAGGCCGAAAAATTCCTCAAAGGTGGCGATCGGGTCAAGTTGGTGGTAAAATTCCAGGGAAGGGAAATCACCAAGAAAGAGTTTGGCGAAAAAGTTATGGCTCAGGTAATCAGCCTGCTGTCCGAAGTCTCTACGCTTGTCGAAGCCCCGAAATTTTTGGGTAAACTCTTGATTGCCCAAGTCAAACCAAAAAAATAACCACAATGACCAAACAAAAGCAAAAGACGAGAAAGATCGTCATGAAAAGATTCAAGATTACCGGGACGGGTAAGGTTCTCCGCCGCAGTCCATATATGCGTCATCTCCGCCGGAAAAAGAGTAAAAAGATGATCCGCCGCTACCGTCACTACCAAGAGGTAACCGGCAAGATCGCGACCAAAATTAAGGCCATGCTTCATTTATAAAAACATAAACACACATGCCTAGAGTTAAAACCGGTACTGTCCGCCGTAAAGGACATAAAAAAGTCTTCCAGCTCGCCAAGGGTTTCCGCATGACCAGAAACCGTCTGTACAAAACGGCCTCAGAAGCTGTTTTACACGCCGGTCAATATGCTTACAATGGCCGCAAGGAAAGAAAACAGCAGATGAGAGTCACTTGGATCAGCCGCATCAACTCCGCCTTGTCTTCTATTGCAGATGCTCCGAAGTACTCCAGGTTTATCAAAGCTTTGTCCGACAAAAAGATTACTCTAAACCGCAAGGTTTTAGCCGCTTTGGCTACTAATCTTCCCGACGCTTTTAAAGACGTTGTTTCCTTTACTGTCAAAAAATAGCCGGGGGGTCAAGCATTTATTTGAAAAAACTCCCCATTCAGGGGAGTTTTTGTTATCATAAGAGTTGATGGTTGCAAAAGTAACAGAAATCGAACAAATCAGACATGAGTTGGACAACGATCTAAAAAAGTCCGGCTCATCCGCCGATGTCGACAAACTCAGAAGCAAATATCTCGGGAAACAAGGTGTTGTTAACCTTCTTTTTAGGTCACTTCCAGTCAAAACGAATCCACATCTGGGGCAAGCCATAAACGAACTCAAAAATCTCATAAAAGATCGGCTATCCGCCAAGCTAACCGAAACACTCAGTCATGCCGAACAAGATATCCTAGACGTGACCGTACCAGGCCAAATAATACCTCAAGGCAGCCTCCATCTCGTGACACAGGCCATCGAAGATATTGAAAATATTTTTCTGAAACTAGGGTTTGCAAGACGCCGTTATCCGGAAGTCGAAACCGACTGGTATTACGCCGAAGGTCTCAATATACCCAAAGATCATCCAGCGAGAGACGATCAGGAGACCTTCTATGTCACAGACAACACCGTACTGACTGCTCACACCAGCAACGGCCAGTTGCGGGAAATGGAGCTGAAGAAAACACCGCCTATTAAAATGATCAACATTGGCAAAACCTACCGCCGTCAAACCGATGCCACCCACACACCCATGTTTCATCAATTCGAAGGCCTGGTAATTGAAAAGGGAATCAACATCACTCATCTCCTGGGTGTAACTGAATATTTCGCCAAATCATATTTTGGTCAAGAACGTCAAACCCGGTTGCGACCTCATCATTTTCAGTTCACCGAACCCTCATTTGAAATTGATATTACTTGTGGCGTCTGCCAAGGCACCGGCATGGTTCACAAACTGCCTTGTAAGGTCTGCAAATCCGGGTGGCTCGAACTCGGAGGAGCGGGCATGGTTCATCCAAACGTCTTGAGAAACGGTGGTCTTAATCCCGAAAATTGTTCCGGTTTTGCCTTTGGCTGGGGAGTGGAGCGGGTCTTAATGATGAAATCAAATCTACCGGATCTTAGACTTGTGTACAGTGATGATATTAGATTTTTAAAGCAGTTCTAAAATATGGATATCGTTTTAACCGATTCTTCTATAAGAAAATTTCTGGACACATCTGCAAATAGCGATGTCCTAAGCCAAAATGTCAGCCTTTGTGGACCAACCTTCGACCGAACAAAGCAGATAGGTGATGACTATGTATATGACATCGAAGCTATCACCAATCGGATCGATACGGCGAGTGCCATGGGGGTAGCTAGAGAGGCTGCCGCCATCCTTACCCAGTTCAATATACCGGCTAAATTCATAAATGACATATACCAAGAGAAACCAGTCTTTCGCCCCGGTCTCCCCAAACAATTCCACTTCAACATCGAAAAAAGTCTAGTCTTACGCTTTTCGGCCATTGCCATTGAAAACATTTCCATAAAACCATCACCCAAGGATGTGGCTCTGTTTTTGGAAAACTGCGGTCTACGTCCTGTTAACAACTGCGTCGACATCACCAACGAACTGACTTTACTTTATGGTATGCCCAGCCACATCTTCGATCTGGACAAACTGGCTGTCCAAAACCTTACAATCAGGCCCAGTGTTGAAGGAGAATGGATAACCACACTGGACGATGAAAAACATAGGCTGGTTGCGGGAGATATTGTTATCGAAGACGGATCGGGCAGACTGGTAGACTTATGTGGCATCATGGGAGGACAGGTGGCCGAAGTTGACGAACATACCAAAAACATCCTATTAATTGTCCCGGCCTACGAACCCAAAAAAATACGTCAAACATCTCTCAGACTTCAGAAAAGAACTGTCGCCGCTCAGCTTTATGAAAAACAGCCCGATCCGGAACTTTGTCTGCCTGTATTATATAAAGCAGTTCAATTAATCAAAGAACGGGCGGGCGGTGAGATCTCTTCGCCCTTGTTTGATCATTACCCCCTCAATCTACCGGCAAAATTAGTTCCCTTAGAGTTTGAATGGCTGAACAACTTCATCGGTATCGAAATTAACCCGGAAACGGTCGTCTCCATATTGGCCAGTTTAGGTTTTGGAGGTACCCTTGATTCCCATCAAATTACCTGCACAGTTCCTAGTTGGCGATATCCTGATATTAATATAAAAGAGGACTTGGCAGAAGAGGTGGCCAGAATCTACGGCTATTTCAGACTCCCCTCAAATCTGCCTTGTGTCAATTTACCGTCTGAAGATGGAGACCCTATCTTGAATGCAGAAAGAACTCTCAAACGATATCTTTCCGATATTGGTTACCACGAAATTTATAACAGCTCACTCGTTTCTCTCGAACTGTTGGAAAAAACCGGATTGAATCCCGAGAACCACCTAAAGCTCAACAACGCTCTTTCTCAAGACTACGAATATCTACGAACCAGTCTTGTTCCTTCCGGTTTGATGAATCACAAACATAACCAAGGCAAAATTGACGAGCCTCTCAAAACTTTTGAGATCGCTAACTGTTACCTCAAAAATAACGATCAAGAACTTCCTTTCGAAGTCTCCACCTTGACCACCATCTCCAACGAAAACTTCCGCAAAGTAAAAGGCGAAGTGGAGGCTTTGCTAATGAAAGTAAGAGTTCCTGACATTTCATTTAAACAAGTGAAGCGGGTAAACACTTTTTTTAGGGCAGGTTCCGAGATTTTCTCAGGCAAACAACTATTGGGGCACCTTGGCTTAGTTAAACCAACGATACTCAGAAGTATCGACCTACAAACCGAGCCTGTGGTCACCGAAATCAATCTGTCGCATTTAGCCGGGCAAATGTCTACCGGGTACAACTACCAGCCAATATCGGAGTATCCGTATATAGTCGAAAATATCACGGTCAGCTCGCACCAACCCCTGGGTGACATCATCCATACTATCAATAGCGCTTCAACCTTGATTAAAGAGATTCAATACCTTGAAAGCTACCATGACCGACACACCTTTAAGGTTTCATTCGGCAGTGACGCCAGAAACTTGCAACAGTCCGAAATAAACGTCATCAAAGACACCATACTAAAATGTCTTTCGGCTTAATTTTTAGTTCGTCGATCCGGAGCCAGTCGCCACCCCACTAACCTGTGGGGTAGGAGTAGGGGACAGGTAGTCTGTGTTTACAGCAAACTCACTCGTTTTTGATTCTTCTTTTCCTTCATTGTTTCTAGCCGCAATTCTCAGAGAATGCTGACCGGTAGAAACTTTGATTTTCTTAATGTAAACTCCGTCAGTAATAGTAGTTTCCAAATTCCCATCCAAAAATATTTTAGCCTCGACAATCGGTTTGTCTGCCACCACCGAAAATCTGATGGTAATCTCATCACCGTCAGATCTACTACTGTTGGCAGGAGTCGTTATTTGAATATCCATTGATGAGCTGGCGCCGCATGTTTCGGTCGGAACAGCATAAATTGGGTTATTTTGCTTTACTATCCAATCATTTATCGCTTTTTGCCAAAGCGATTTGTTTGTCAGAGGATCGCTCTCCTTAATCACCACAAACTCTTTTTCATCATAGTTTCCTTGAGAAACAGAGACCGGATCAGCCAACCTGGTGGGGTCATTTTTGCACAGTTTAACCTTTGTATGAATAGGGTCCGGTCCAGTGGGCACATTTCCGTCGACAAACCATTCTTTATAACTGCCATAACCGTCATGAGCCGGGTACCCTGAAATTTTATCAACCTCAACCTGAGTCACACCTCCTGGTGGAGAAAAAGGTCGGTCGGGTTTTATCGCCAGCATGTCCAAAGTTTCTCTCCGCCAAATAGGGGCAGCACCTGAAACACCGGAGGCCACATTCCTCATTTTTTCGTTATCATTGTTACCTACCCAAACGCCGACGATAAAGTCTTTTGTCCATCCCACGGTCCAGTTGTCTCTCAAGTCATTCGTAGTTCCTGTTTTTACCGCCACGGCTCTGGCACCAAAATTCAAATATGAATTTGGACCAAACGTCAGCAGCCTGGCATTGTTGTCAGACAAAACTGAGTTAATGAGGAAAGAGACTTTCTCATCCACCACTCTCTCCAGTTTCACCTGTTTATGTTCAAAGATAACCCGGCCGTTACCATCCTCAACTTTTAGGATCGCTACCGGCTCGACACGGAATCCACCGTTCGAGAACGCACTGTAAGCACTAGATAGATCAAGCAGTCTAACCTCAGCTCCTCCCAAAGCCATTGAAAGCCCAACACGCGCCATTGTTTCCTTCGTTGGCTCAAGAGAAGTGAGACCCATTTTGTAACCTTGCTGAAGCACATCCTCCACGCCAAGAAGTGCCAACAGTTTGACGGCTGGTACGTTTATGGAACTGGCCAAAGCGTCTCGAAGGTGCAGCAACCCATGTTCTTTTCCATCGTAATTCTTGGGAGCGTACGGAGTTTGTTCATCTTTACCCGGAAACTCGGTAACTACATCAGCGAGAACAGAGGCCGGGCCGAAATTTTTCATAAATGCCGTGGCGTAAACCAATGGTTTGATGGAGGAACCGGGCTGACGTAACCGCGTAGTCACATTCACTTCACCATCGATGGAGGTGTCAAAGAAATTTTTTGAACCTACCATGCTCAGTATCTCTCCGTTATTGGTATCTAGAACCACCGATGAGCCGTTTTTTATGTTCAGACTGCCGGACACCTTGTCCACTTCTTCCTTCACAATGGTTTCTGCTTTTTGCTGGATATCCCAATTCAAACTAGTCGTTACCTTTAGTCCGCCCGTATCCAAGATGCTGGTACCGTATTTGTCTTCCAGAAGCTGTTTTACGTACATGACAAAGTGGGGAGCTTTTATGGAATTACTACCAATTCCTCTAAACTGGATCGTTTCCAATCCGGCATCCACTTGTGTTTCCATTTCTTTAGTAATGATTCCGTCTTCTCTCATTCTTCTGGCGACCTCTTTGGCTCTCGGAAGGTACGCCTTCTTGTTGCTAGCACTATAAGGGGAATATCTGGAAGGTGCCTGAGGCAAACCGGCAAGTAAGACGCTCTCGGTCAAACTTAAGTCTTTTGGCTCTTTACCAAAATATATCTGCGAGGCTGCCGCCACCCCAACCGCATTTCCACCATACGGTGCTTCATTCAGATACATTTGTAGTATTTCATCCTTGGAAAAGGTTTTTTCGATTCGAAGTGCCAGCATAAACTCTCTAACTTTTCGTGAGATAGACCTTTCATTAGTTAACAAAAGCATTTTCACTAATTGCTGTGTCAAAGTTGAGCCGCCAATCAATCTCCTGTTTATAACTAGGTTTTTGGCAATTCGTAGCATGGCCATTGGGTCAAAACCTTGATGTTTATAAAACTCTTTATCCTCGATCGAAATAGTGGCTTTTTTTAGGTAATCGGGCACTTGAGACAGAGGTGTAAACTTACGATCTTGGTCGGTGTACACGTCATAAAGAATCACCCTGCCGGTCCTGTCCAGTATTTCCGAAGAAAAACCGGATTTTCGCTGTACTTTTGATGGATCTGGTAGATCTCTACCAAACCACATAAAAACCAGCAAAACCATTAAGGTAACTCCCAGAAGTCCAAAAAAAACGATTTTACCCCAATTTATCTTGGACAGGAGTCCGCCAGCTATCTTATTTCTTTGCCTTCTGTACATATTATTCTCAGATACATTATATATAATTAAATAACTATGACCAAAAGAAAGAGGAGGCTCTTCACAGCTATTATCTTCATCGGTTCAGTCGTTTTAGTTCTCACCACCTTTGCATCTCTCTTCATCAGATGAGTATCTACTCACCGGGAGATTCAATCTCCTCAATTAAGGGTGTCGGACCTGCCATAGAAGACAGACTTCATCATTTGGAGATCTACACAGTCGGAGATACACTGAGGCATTTCCCCAGAGCTTATCTGGATTTCTCCAAACAAGTTAAGATCAAGGATCTTCGGAACAAGGTCCTTGGATCCTTCCTTGCCACCATCCAAAGTCCCAAAACATTCTATTCTGCCAGTGGAAAACTGGTGACCCAAGCCGTTGCCCAGGATTCTTCAGGAAAAATAATCTTAACTTGGTTCAATAACCCATATATCAAAAGACTCATCAAAAGCGACACTTCATACAGCATAGCCGGCAAACCATCATTCTTCGGTAAAGGCCTAACCATCATCTCACCTGTTATCGAAGAGGGGGACTCGTTTTCTCTAAACACGAAGGGGTTGGTTCCTATCTATCCCCAAACTGAAGGTGTCAACTCTCGATGGCTAAGAAAAAGAATCTTTGAAATACTTCAAAGTGTGAATCTCATAGACCCGCTGGGAACCGAGCTCTTAAACTCAAACAGTCTCTTATCTCTCCGTGACGCACTCCACCAAATCCATTTTCCCAAAGAACCATCGGAGCGTTGGTCGGCCGATAAACGGCTCGCCTACAACGAACACTTGCGTATCAACATTGTTAATCGGCTGGAACTCGAAAAACTAGGCGGTTCCGTCTCCGTTAAAACAATACCCCAGATTTACCTTCAAACTGCTAACCAATTACCATTTTCTCTCACCGCCGATCAAAAAAAAATGGTGCATCAGATTGAAAAAGACTTATTGAATCCGGAGTTCACCCATCGCCTTATTCAGGGAGAAACCGGATCCGGCAAAACTGTCCCGCTGATTTTTGCCGCCAACCAGACGCTGTCCAACTGTTTTAGCTGCGCCATCATGGCTCCAACCGAAATCCTGGCGTCCCAGCACTACCAGACCTTCATTAAGCTCTCCCTGTTCCCTTCACGAATATCCCTGGTTACCTCGTCTTCTCCAGTCATTCTCTCGACACAACCAACTGTCTTTATCGGGACTCATGCTCTCATAAATCAACTTCCAACCGACTTAAACCCACCACTCGCCTTTATCGCCATCGATGAACAGCATAAGTTTGGTGTATCCCAAAGAGAGGTACTTATGAAAAGAAACCCTCTTCCTCATTTATTCAATCTTTCAGCTACTCCTATACCGAGAACGGTCGCTTTAGGCTTGTTGGGAGATATCCAAATCAGCAATCTGCACCACAAGCCTACTAACCGGCTACCTACAAAGACTTTTGTGGTTTCGCCCTCAAAATTCAAAAATAGTCCCAAGTGGTTAATCTCGGAACTGGAACAGGGCAATCAAATCTTTGTGGTCTGTCCAAACATTTCGGAACACTTGCCAAACATCTCTTCCGTTGAACAGAAAACTGCGGAGTATCGGCGTCTACTTCCAACAAAGTTTCCGATTTGGACTATTCATGGCAAACTGTCTTCCGAAGACCAACAGCGCATTCTCCTCCAATTCAAGAACACCCCCGGGAGCCTCTTGATCTCTACCTCCTTGATCGAGGTGGGAATCGACATCCCGGCCGCTAACATTATGATTATTCACTCGGCAGAGCGATTTGGCTTGGCCCAACTACATCAGCTGCGGGGACGGGTCGGAAGAGGAGAGAGTCAAGGCTTCTGCTTCTTGGTCCCTTCAGGTGACGATGAGGTCGAGACCGAACGCCTTCAGTTATTACAAAAATATCATACCGGGCTGGTTCTCGCTCAAAAAGACCTTCGTCTCCGCGGGGCCGGACAAATTTATGGTGAAAAACAGCACGGGTCTCTGCAAACTAGGTTAAAATATTTCTGGTCCAAGAAACTCTTTCTTCAAGCCAAGTCCGACGCGATCAAGATGATCCGCCTGAACAGACAAAAAGCGATAAAGATTGCCAGCGGTCTCGTTTCTTGGTAGAATACACCCATGGCCGCTACACCAAAAAGAAAAATTTCCACCGCCAGACAAGGCAAGAGAAGATCCCAAATTCACTTGATTGAGCCAAAGCTCATAGTTTGCAAAAAGTGCGGTAACCTTAAGAGGGGACACTTTCTCTGTCCAGTCTGTAAATCAAAATAGTCAAAAACCGTGAAATCTGCCCTTGACCCACGACACCTAAAAAGAATCCTTGTTTTCAAGTCGCTTTTTGCAGGCAGTTTCACCGATCAACCAGACCACCCAAGCCGCGTCGACAAGATAAACTCTCACCTGGTCCAAATAGATGAAATCATTCAAAAATGTGCCCCTGAATGGCCTATTTCGCAGATCAACCGCGTCGACCTAGCCGTCCTGAGACAAGCTGTTTACGAATTGTTGTTTAAGACTCAGACACCTACCAAAGTAATCATTGACGAGGCCGTCGAGATTGCCAAGCGGTATGGAGGAAAGACCAGCTCCAGTTTTGTCAATGGCGCACTAGCAGCCGCCATAGGTTATTCCGGCCGTGAGGAGACTACCGATGACCAACCCAAACCTTAACCTTCTTCAAGATTACCTCGGGTATCAATTCAAGGATATCTCACTTTTGGAGACTGCTCTCACCCACAGATCGTGCCTCAACCAGCCGGGTGTCACCGAAAGCTATGAACGCCTGGAGTTCCTTGGTGACGCCATCCTGGAAATGCTAATCTCGATTTATCTTTTTGATAAGTATCCTGACAAAATGGAGGGATACCTGACTGCCGCCAGATCGGCAACCGTTCGGACAGAGTCATTATCTCAGGTTTCGATCAAAAACCATTTCAATGATTATATCCGCATGAGTAAGGGAGAAGAGGCCACCGGTGGACGCAAAAACGCCTCAATTTTGGAAGATATTATCGAAAGCCTCATAGGCGCTTTATACGTCGATGGGGGTTTGAGCTCGGCCAAAGCTTTTTTTGAAAATTTTATTCTCCCTAACGCCAAAGATATCATTGCCCTAGATAGGCTAAAGGATCCAAAGTCTTCCCTCCAAGAAAAGGTACAGTCCCTTGGAAAAACTTCTCCTGTATACCTGACGGTCGGAGAAACAGGCCTTGACCACGAAAAAACCTTCGAGGTGGCTGTGGTTATCGAAGGTAAACAACTAGCCGTAGGCACAGGCAGAAACAAACAGGAGGCCGAACAAAAAGCTGCTCAAAAAGCTTTAGAACTGATATAATACGCCTATGCTGAAAATCAAACTACAACCTACTGGCAAAAAACACCAACGCTCCTACCGCATTGTCGTTGTCGAAGGAAAGTCAAAACTGTCCGGATCGGTTCTGGAAACAATAGGATCCTATAACCCTCACGAAGTGGAGGATAAAAACAAGATAGTTGTCAACACGGCCAGCTACCAATCTTGGATACAAAAAGGTGCCCAGCCTACCGACACTATTAGAAAATTGGTCAAATAAACATGAAACAACTAATCGAGTACATCGTTAGTAACATCGTCAACCACCCTGAGAGCGTTTCGGTTTCCGAAGAAGCTACCGAGGATAAGGACACGACCAAGTACCTCATTAAAGTTGATCCTGAGGACGTCGGGCGCGTCATCGGCAAACAAGGTAAGGTCATCAAAGCGATCCGTCAGCTCGTCAGAATCGCCGCTATCCAGAAGGGTACCAGAGCCATTGTAGATTTGCTCGAGGACGAAACCAAAGTCGCAGCCCCCCAAGAACCTCCGGCTGAAAGCCCAGCCGAAACATCAGTCGAACTTTCAACCGAAGAGTAATCAAAACCCAAATATCTTTCCCGAACCTGATGGACTTACGGCTTGCTGAGAAATCTGTGCTTCTGGAACGGTTATCAAGTTGTAACCTCTCAAATCTGATACGAGCTGAAGATCCGCGTCGGTAAAAGCCTGCAATTTATTGAGATTCACCTTCCTTAAAGCAGACTGATAAAACCGAATCTCCATGACCATTTGAACAGTCTTATCGCTGGTGGATTGGGACAACTTGGCGACTTCTTGAATGTTTAGATCAGAGACATTTCCAAAGGGCAATGAAGACTCAACCAGTGCCACAAATCTCAGTAATGACTCTACCGGTGCTGCTACTGTGATACGAATAGGAAATGCCACAAAACCAACCATATCCGTATCTGCCGTTTTTCCAGCAGTATTTGTTGTATCCAAGATTATTCCCGGAGGCAGCGTATATGAAATAATCGACACCCCCGTATCGGCACTTATTCTGCGAAGGTCATAGATTGCCCCCTCGGGCGAATATTCCTGAGGAATAGCGGCTAGGATTCTTGCCTGGTCCGTATCCGAGACGTCCGAAGCCAATCTATCCAAGCTACTTCTTGATTTCTTGAGTGTTTCCAAAGCCGACTTGCTTGAATCGAGGCCTGCTTCACGAGATTGCACCAAATCAAGATTCGGCCAGACCACAAAGATCAAAACCAGAAGCATGACTACCAACACCAGTAGTCCATAAACGATACTTCTGACCATTTTTTCACTCACCCAATCGGGTAATACTAGACCAAAAATCCTCTTGTAGCCCACTAATTTACTTTCCGGCATTATTCGTTATTTCAAATTGTAACTTGGCCTGATACAGGCCCGCCTTATCCCGGGATACTCCTTCAATGAACACCGAACTAAAAGCGGTGGACGAAAGTTTCTCGGCACTCGACAAATTCGATTCCAGTAATCTTAAAGCGCTCATACCCGATATGGAAGTCGCCACCGAAATCCAGCCTTTGTTAGAAAAATCCACGTTCTTAAGCACCGTGCCCTCCGGAAGCAACCCCACCAACTGGTCAAGGTACTCCTTATAGCGAAACTTACCCGTATTCAGTGATTCAATTTTGCCTAATATATATTTGGCCAAAACAAATTTTTTTAACAATTCGTTGTTTGCTGTCATTTCTTTAGAGACTGCCTCGGCCTCACGATCCACCCTCACCTGATCGGCTTTAATCCAAGAAAGTTTCAATACTACGAACATCGATATACCCAAAAAGTACAAAGTAAAGGCAATAAAGGGGGTAAGCAGGGCAATATAAACCAAGTTCTTCCCTTTTGATTCTCGTCTCTTTTTCCCTAATAAATTAATATTAACCATGTTTATTGAGACAAACCATTGGCAATGGGAAATACCGGCCCAAGCGATTTGTACTTAGCTTCCACTGCCATACTGGCAAACGTATCTCCCATAACTACCTCCACACCGCCCAGGGCGTCAGTGAGGTAGGGAATCAGCCCGATTAGATAAGATCCTCCTCCAGTCAGAATGAGTTTGTTTATAGAATTGTCTTGATACTCGTCTTTAAAGGCAATCAATAATTTCCTGAGTTCGCCGACAACGTTGTCAATCACCGGTTTAAGAGCCACTACCATTTTTCCTTCAAGCTGGTCTTTGGCCAATCCATACGTTCTTTTGTAGCTCTCTGCTTGATCAAGTGGCAGACCAAAGGCATCAGCTATTAACTTAGTCAGAGCAAAACCGCCAACGGGAACATAGAAATTGCTAAACAACTTGTTCTTTCCGGAAATCACAATATTCGTGCCACTGGCACCCCAATCTAAAACTGCCGCCGGTTTCTCGTTAGATAACACCGGGCCAAAGGTTCTGTTCAGTGCGGGGATCTCGTTTTCCAAACGCACCAGCTCTATACCAATGAGTTCGCACATTTGCACATAGGTTTCGGATATTTTAGTTGGTACCGCTACCACATAGACGGAAATCTTCTCATTCCCTTCAAACTTTTCCGGTCTTTCCAAAACTGACCATGAAGTCTCTATTTCACTGGGAGGAAAGGGAACGGATTGGTCTAGCTCCCACTTTATAGCCGTCGAAAGCTCCGGTGTAGACATTACCGGAAATTTTAGTACCCTGGAAAATACTGAGGATTCGGAAATTGAGGCCACTGCCTTATCCAATCTTATGCCGGATTCCTTGATCAAAGTTCTCAGGACGTCGGTCATGGATATTTTTTCGGCATTTGTCATCGCCGAAATCGGCTTCCCAAACGGATTAGTCCCGATTCCAATCGCCTTAACCCGATTCCCATCGGTCTGAATTAATTTGACACTAGTCGACCCAATATCTAAACCAAAATAAGCAGGCATACATTCATATTACCATCATCCACCACCTTACTGGACTATTGATCCTCCGGAAAACAGTACATAGTCAAACACTGGGGGAAGTAAGTTCGTCTTTGACTCGGAATACTCAAGACCATATTTGACCGTTGAGCCTCCGGTAATTACGTTGGCCACAGATTTGTAAGTGGTGGACTGGGAAGGAAACACACCCCCGATAGGCTCAAACCCTAATATTGCCGAGGCTCCCAAGACTGTCACCCGTAGGGATAATGAGCTTCCGCTAATTACGCTTATTTCCGAAGGAGTAACATAACTAAAGGTTGTCCCGGTTAGGGAACCACCCGAACTAACTTGGGTAAAGCCTCCAGTGCCTTCTGTGTCAAAGGCATAATCAATGCTTCGATCACTTCTGACTTCGGAAATAAAAAGTGACGGCCTCTGGCCGGCAACTGCCGGGTTCCAATACACTTTTATTCCAGTAATCCCCACCGCTCCATCCAAATTAACTTCAAAAACATCACCTGGGTTAATTTTTTCCGACAGAATACTATTGCTTCCGGTATCTCCGACCGAAACCGCATAGTCCTTCCCCGCACTGAGTGAGCCAGACACGGGTGCGTTCTGAGCCAACGCCTCTTCCAAACCAGCCTGCGCTGTCATTACCGCCTGGGTATTCTCCTCGTACATCTGCTGCACCCTAGTCTCCACTGTCGACCTACTGGCAATCGAAACAGCAATGGCACTTACCACCGTCATTATCAAAACCATAACCAGCGCCACTTGGCCCGAATGGTTCAAAGAAACTCTGCTAGAATCGTCCGATTCTGACTTCTTCATTAATTTATGCCACTATTTAACAAATTCACCTCAGTCGAAACCGACCGATTCACCACCACACCTGACCCAAGCACAGTGCTCGAAGCATCGATTTCAATATTCATTTTATCACTCACATTGCCTTGACAATACCAGGTAAAGTTTAGGCGATTAATTTTTACATCTGGAGGGCTAATAAACACTTTGTTGCTGGTTTCAGATGAGGTCGAAGCGATCATAAAGTCCTCGAGCGAATATATAGTCTCCAGACCATTTAGGTCAGTAACCGTCAATGTATCCCCTGTACGACCGTCTGTCCCAGCCGAAACACAGTCTGCTCGATTTCCAAGACCCACACCAACTACCTGATCAAAACGGATATCTTTTTCCAAAGAAGACAGTATTGTCCTCAAGGCAGAGTTCATATTCAGGTCTACATCGCTCAGACCGGAAGACCTTAAATTCTGGTAAAAAAGTGCCGTGCCCCCCAACAAGATAATGGCTAAGAGCAAAAGAGAAATAATTACTTCAATTAAGGTGTAGCCTTTCATTTTATTTCTCTCGATAATGATTGCGATAAGCTAATATTAAACGTCTGGCCCCCGTCACCCCACTCAACTTTTACGGTAACCAGAACGGCCTCAAGGGTTTTTACCATCGATACGGTACAAACATAAGTTTTACCGGATACACACGGATCCAAAATAGTACCTACGGCGCTGTCGTAAAACACTTGAGGGTTGCTGTCTCTTTGGAATCTATAATCGTTTAATAGTCTTTGGGAAATCGTAAAGGCCTCATCCTTTTGTCTTTGAAACGTCGTCACCCTCGCCGATCTGGTCATAAGATCCGATACTCCCACCAATACCAGAGCGATAATTCCTACGGCAACCACAATCTCGATCAGCATCTGGCCGGACCACATTACGGATTTCTTAATTTTCATAAATATCGCTATACGTTCCAACGGTCACCATTTTGGTTACGGTCGGATTATTTATATCCTTAATCACAATTGTCTGATCTGCTCCGGTCGACAAATACCCCGAGCCGGGTAAAAAAGTGATATCAAACACCACATCAAAAAGCGAGGTCTTTAAGATTTGGATGGGAGAACCAATCACGTTTCCCGATCCACACAAAGTGGTACTCTCCAAACCAACCAGATTACTGTCGATAACGGTACTCCGGACATTAATCCCGGTTAAACCGGTACAACCTAGAGGGTATTGAAGAGTGGCCGCAGACGATCTGGCTTTACTAAGTTCTGCTATCAGTTGTCTGGCGTCGTTGACAATCTGTTGGTTGGTATTAAACCGCAAGTAGGCCGCGATTGATCCACCGGCCATTAAGACAATCATCGCCATCACGATCATCAACTCAATCAAGGTGAAACCGGTAGTTTTAACTGACCGCTTCACGGGTTTGTTACCTGGTAAGTCGTGTCGATCTCCATACAAGGTGCACTGAGAGTATATTCGGTACTACTGGCCTTGACATACGAATATGCTCCGACTAAATCACTACAGGGTTTGGGGTCGTGGGGTGTATTCTTGAGCAATATTGGACCGGACACGCTACAGGAGATTTCATCGTAGATGGTATCCGGATAGGCTCCGGTAAGAGATCGGCACATCTCCAAAGATTGACGGACAGCTTCCAGATCTGCCTTTCTTCTGGTATCTCTTGATCTCGTCGTGATAGAAGTAAAGGTCACGATTGCCGAAGCAAATATAACGCCAATAATGGTAATCACCACCAACAGCTCAATAAAAGTAAAACCTCTTTTGTCATTGAGAGTAGTAGGGGTTTGATTTATCAAACCCGTATTACGACGTGGCAATCCATACAAATTTATCATTGTAAGTTTCCAACACAATAATATGCCTTTTCGGCAGCACTCCAGTCACACCCCAAACCGGAATTACCCCGAGTGGCAGCTGACCCCTCCATTTCGCCACAAACACAGTAGCTGGCTGGCTGGCAAGCAATCAAATAACTCTTGGGTACCAAAACCGTACTCAAAGGATCCGTCGGCCAGGAACCTTTCAAATAAGTGACCGCTTCGGTACAATCAGCGGCTGGATAGGCAAAACTATTGGCTGAATAGTATTGCTCCAAAGCGTTCTGAATCGCAATCACATCCTGCTTTCTCCTGGCGTTCCGCCCTCCCACCTGAGTCGTCGAATAGGCGACAGTGGCCAGTGCCGTCAAGACACCAATGATCCCAATCACCACCAGCAACTCCAACAAGGTGAACCCCCCCCACACTTTGAGTTTTAGATTTTTTGAGTTTTTGAGTTTTATCATGTTCATGGTTGAGAAATAATATACATAACTCCTGTCCGGGTATCTACCGTGTGTCCACATCTACACGGGTTTGTTTCGGTTGAAAACAAAGCACACTGAGCTTCATTAGAAGTCTTAGCCGAGTCCGCCGCATTCTCAAGACAGGTCATCAGATAATAGGTTTTGTTGTCCGCGGCCGGTAAATACTGATAATCCACCCACTCCGAAGCCCGAACATCGGTATATGTTGTTTTTATATACGCGGTGGGAGACGTCAAGCTTGTCTGATAACCGGCTGCTACGGGGTATTCATTGTTGTCGTTGCGATATAACTCCAAAGCTTTCTGGAGCTGACCCAAATCATTCTTGCGCTGCACGTCTCTGGCTCTTAACCTAGACTGGTTAAAGTTAAACGCCGCCATCCCAGTTAGCACGGCCATTATCCCCATCGCCACCAGTAATTCGATCAGTGTGAATCCGCTACTACTTTTCATAAACTTTTTACTAGTCCCGTTTCCGTAACTTTATAATTGCATGGAGAATCACCACAACTGATTCCGGCATAGGTGACCGTAGCTCCCTGAGCGTCTTTTAACAAATCCCTATCACTCGTGTTTTGCATGGACGCATAAAAAGCAAAACTGGCTCCATCACTCGACACGTAAGCGTAACTCTGCCCAGGATCTGGGTCGGCGGGGATTGTAATATAGACAGATGGGGCCCCATCGATTACAGCGCTGAGTCTTCCGTCGGAACAAACATAGTTAGTAACGACTCCCGCTATCTTTGTATAACAATGCATGGAATCTTCCCCATCAGCCGATAGGGGATACCTGCCCACGTCATTGTTAAAAGACTCAATGGCTTTCACCATCTGATTAATGTCATTTTTCCGCTGTGTGTCCTTTGCCTTGATAGTCGACTGAGAATACGAACCTAAACCTACCGCCGACAGGATCATGACCAAGGCAATCACCACCGTCAGCTCTATCAAGGTAAAACCACGTATCTTGTTCACAACTCCATTCTGCTGGAATTACCTACAAAAGTCAAACAGCCCACCCACACGTTCGGCCCAATCTAGCCTCATAACAGCCCATAAGTTGACATTATACTGTTTTTGTGCTAATATATACCCAGCCTAGATTCTTCAGAAAGGAACACCATGAACAAGTACCTTGTAATTCCGTTCATCTTGATTTGCCTTGTGGTTGCGGCATTTGTGGTTCAGCCTGTCAGTTCGCAAGCTGTTTCCGCAGTTCCGACCGCCACCAGCGGCAACGGTCCGGCAATCGACACAGATGGCTACTACGCCACATGGCTAAACGCCATGATGTGCAAAAACCCCCAGACCCCATACTTCTTCATCCAGTACTCCCTCAAAGGGAATACACCTGGATGCTCGAGTATCCGGATCAAGCCTCCGGTTCAGGTCATGGAGGGACAAGCCTGCCCTCCCAACACGACCCGTCAACTCATTTACCCAAATGAAGGCAGTGAAGCCGTATGTCTTCCCAAGACTGGAGCACCCTAACCGGTGCTCCTTTACATATAAGCTACTTCTGAAGTGACCAAACAAACCACGTCGAAAGCCCGTCAATCTTCAAGGTCGCAAATGGTAAAAAGTTATTTTTTCTTCTAAACTCCATGAACTCGTTCATTTTAGTGCCATCAATCATTTGGAATTGGAATGACTGTCTATCACTAGAAAAACTCTTATCATAAAATTGCAGATTACATATGGCATTATCAATACCGGCAATTTTGGCCATATTGAAGATTGACACCGGTAAAAACAACTCCTCCCACTGATTGTTTCTCTTAATTCTTATTACCGAAAACAGAGGATACATTTCTCCTTTTTCCAGAGCTTGCGGCTCGAACACAGACCGTGGAATAACGAGGTCGGCTGAGGGCATCTTCTTCATCCGATCCACTTCTTTAAACTCCTTAGGAAGGTAGTAATCGGGTTCGCGGTAGATATTACTATAGAAAATTGCTTCTGTAATTCCTTCTGACTTCAAAGTAATTTTTTCCGGAATCATATGGTAATGAAAAAATTTTTCTCCCAATGTCCTCGCTATACCTATTCCCCTTGGGTCGGTGTAATAACCACGTATTCCTTCTCTTACAAAAAGTTTCAACAAACTCGAAAGGTATGGACTCATTTCTGGTTCGTGTAATGACCCAGAGTAGTATATAAACTTCCTAATACTAAACACTGAATCTTCAAAGCCTAAAATATATTCATCCGGCAAATTCCAAGCCTGATGTCCAAGCTCATGTGTTAACCCACAATCTACCCAAACGCCATCTCTTACCGTTTCAAACGAATCGTCTTTCTTTGGATATATCACTTTAGGTTTATATCCATTCCATTCTCCAGCAGGGAACGAGAAAGACAAACCCCCACTCGCCGTATGTTCAAAAGACCAAAAATATCCTTGTCCAGTTTCTTTGTCTTGATTTACTCGATAGTCTTTGTCGTTAAACCATGATCCATCAATGTCTTTTGTGTTGGGAATAGGGTTGGTTTTAAATCCGTCGTTTATCACGATCACTCTAGCAATTTTTGTTTTCATCCCAGACCCAGGTGTTGCATTTTCGGCCATTCGGTTCATCAAATCAATATGAAGTTTTACCCACTCGACATAATCCACTCCCGTCTCCGCTTTCCTTCGTAAAAAGCTGTTATAAACGGATTCAGTTACCACAAATTCTACATATCGTGTATCCCTAGGAAGAATCATCTCTCTTTGCTCCACCAAACTCATAGACCGACCTCCTAAAGATAACTTTCTCTCAAAATTGAGATTAAAACCAAAAACCAGGTCTTGAATTTGTGGTAAATTCCAAATTTTTTCTTTTAGTCCATAGACCTCTACACCATGAACCAACTCCTTCTTCGCATCCAGTTTGTCGACAGGGTCAATTCGTTCAGGTCCAATTAGAAGCGCCGCCAACCCAAAAGCTCCAAACTTTAAAAAGTCTCTTCTTGTCAGACCAAGACCCTTTTCACTTCCACTCTCAGGCCTATCCATTACTTACTAAGAAATAACATAATGAGTATTTTATCACCGAATTGTCTTTTCAAACCTATAGCCTTGACTTCTCATCAAATTTGATTAAAATGATCATAAATGAACAGAGAATTTCTTCCCTTTCGGATTGAGGCAGATGATTCTCTAAGCGATAATTGGTTTACACAAAGCCCTGAACGGTTGGACAAACTTAGAAGCGATGTAACAGGCAAACCAAAAAGCGTCATCACACTGTGGGCAGAAGAATTCAAAATTACACCCATGGAGGCTAACCTTGCCTTGGAAAAGGGAACGGGTATTTTTGTAACGATGGAAACAAACAGTCTAGACCCGGCCACGTCAGTTCAGTTCTGGTTAGAAAACGCCTTAGCAAAAAGAAATGACCTTTCCGCAAATATATGGAATGGAAATAGAACTAAAAAATATGAGGTCTCGGCCAAAAAAGCCCGAGAATACTCTCAGCTCCAAGATTTATCACTTGCTTCGCCCGAACAGGAGTTGTCGGCCCTAATGGTCACTTTAGCCAAACTCGAAGCGATCATGCCCATTATGACTAAAGTCTATCCAGGGCTTCAATGGAATGCTGTCAAAGAATCACAGTTAGCCATGAAACAGTTATTAGACAAGATAGGTGACGACAGCAAATCATCATCGAAACAGAATCTTGCCTTAGTGGCAACATCCGGGATAGTTGTCATTACCTTGATACTTGTAGCCTGTGCCACTGCCTCGAGAATAAAATCAGCATCTACTTCATCTACTACAAAAACAAGAGCGATTGAAACCACCACGTCAACTGCTATTTCGGCTGAGGCATCAACATCTACCCCGAATGAGTTCGTCCCAGCAATCGACGATGATGGCTATTTTGCTCCTTGGGTAGACCAAATGTTTTGCAAAGATCCAGCTTACCCATATCTGGAAATTCATTACACCGGAACCACAAATCCAACGACCACCTGTGAAAAAGTGAAAGTTAAACCCCCAGTGCAGGTTACTGACGAACAATTGTGTCCTCCAAACACGATCCGAACCCCAATCTATCCTGACGAAGGTTCTGAAGCCGTCTGCATTCCCAACTAGGTGAGTAACATTACCAGCCATTATAAGCCTTAGACCTTAATGTTCCATCATCTTGGGATATACTTAAAGTTATGGTAGTCTCACTCCAAGATGTTGTAGCTTCTAACCATAGAACTTCAGATAGTCGACTCCGCTTACTAATCGTAATCTTTCTTTTTGCGGTGGTTTTTTGGGGAGTTTTTTACTCAAAACATCTTTCAAACTACTCCTTCACTTACTCTGCAAGGAAGTCTTATCAGGAAATTTATTGGAAAATGCTAAGTCTAACAAACCAAAGAAGTAGACCCTTTCCGCCATTTAACCCTATTTATACGTTTCTTATTTCAGATAAGGAAACTAATGGTTCATATATATATTTATTCTTAGGAAAATTTGATCGTGTTGAAGTCGAAACTAAGACCATTTATCTAATAGGATTTGATCAGGTTATTTACCCCTTTAGGATCAGTGAAACTCAGTTAGTCCACTGGACAGTAATACCCAATTCGCTAGAAATAACACCAAGTGGAGCACTTTATGATGATGTTCATCAAAAGTTGTTTTCACAAGACACTGTTATCCAGGTTCAGTGGTCAGATCAAAGAGTATTAACGAGGATTCTAGCGGATTACTCAAATAATAGCCGCAAGCCGCTTAACCTTGAAGGAACAACTAGATTTTTAACCTACTAATCCTGATAACACACTACTATATTAAACATGCAAAATACTTCAGCCAAACGACAACACCATTCAAAATCACACATACTCTTTTGCTTGAGGGTACTGCTTTTAATTTTATACATTACAACATTTTCGTTTGTTACTAATATTGCTACAAATGAGGTAAATGCAGCAGAAGGTGATTTATGTGCTGGGGCAGGAGTATGTCCAGATGGAACGCACTGCGAGCAGGATCCATATTGGCCGTATGATGTTATATGTGTAGCTAATGAAGTGCCTGGAGGAAATTGTACGATACAACCACCGGCAAAACCAATTCTCAGCTCTCCCACTGATGGATCAGAGATACATACGGCTACTAGTTCAGCTGCAGTTTCCTTTGACTGGCAAGATGTTACGGATTGGGGACGTATGTGTAAAGTCGGTGTAAAAGGTTATAGCTTCTGTGTAGGACCGAGTCTAGGTAGTCCATGTACAACAAGTCAAGGTGGTCAGCAAGTAAACATCGTTGGAACTATTGCCTTTTTTCCAACACCACACCTTACCGACCCCGCATCTGTCACTACCGCGATAGTTTCCAAAGGGGTTTCGTATTGGAAAGTTCGTTCGTTTACCCAAAACAATGCAGCATCTCCGTACACAAGCACCTGGAATGTCTGTGTCGAAGGGTTTAGTGCTTCAGACCCAAACTATATGACCCCCTGGAGCGCTTGTGACCCTGTTACACACAAGAGAACCAGAACTTGCCGGGAAGACTGTGGCATTAACGATTGTGGAGCGGTAGGGGGTACCGTGACCGAAGACTGTTTGGGGCAAGTCAGAGGTACCATCTTCGACGCCTCCGGCATAGATGTCTGTCCAGCCTTCGATCCGGCTACTGGATATCTTACCGGTCTGGGTGGTAGGGGAGCGGCGAACAAGACTTTCGGCTTTACCGACCAAAGCAGTGTTTCTCCTCACCCATGGGCGCCTCTGTCTCCCAGCATCACCGACGCTAGCGGTAACTACTCCATCAACGTCTATGCTCCCTCAACCTATCTCTATGACTTCTCTTCCTTGGAAGGGTACTATTCCGTAAGCTCCGGACCAAAACTTACCTGTACCTCAAGCACCGCCGCCATTCCGGACAATTCGCCCACCTGTACCACTCAACCGTGTTCCGTCGTCAACAACATGAGTTTTGGCTTCGACAAAGTCTTTGGCGGTTGGTGGCAGACCCAAGGCGCTCCCGTCCACGCCGAAGGTGGCATCACTTCACGTATTCCATCCTCGTTACCCACAGAGCAGTCACTCATCTTGCCGGAAACCACTCCAATTAACCGCTGGGGATTTCTAAGTTACGGCTTAGCCTTACCACAGATGTTAGGAAACAACACCAGCGCCCAAGTCAGCACCATGCTCTGGGAAAAACTCAGCTCCTACCAAGGACTTATCTATGATTGGAATTATTACAGCAACCGCTTCAATCTCTTCACCAGAACTGAGTGGAACGGCACAGACCCCATCGTCTACGATGATCAGGGTAGAGGATATCAGATTTTCCGCTCCAACTCCTCAGTCTCCAATTTCAATTTCAGTCCCACCGGCACCCAAAAGGTGATTTTCGAAATCAATGGCGATGTGACTATTTCGGGCAACATCTCGGTACCCAGTGGAGCCTTTTTGGGTGTTATTGCTCACGGCACAATTAGTTTTGTCCCTTCAGTTACCAGTGCCAGTGGCTGGTATGTCGGAGACCGGATTGCCGTACCCTGTCAAGATACGGATGGTACTCCTGGATGCGACAAAACAGATTCTCAATTTATCGGCAATGGCTCTTTTGTTGGCTGGTTGGGAATCGATCTCAGTCGCGACACCGGTGCCTCAAGCAACACTGCACCCTCCGAACTCTTCGCCTATCGTCGTGATCTCTATACGAACGCCCCCAACCCTCTCAAAACTTATACCAAATACTACAAACCTTTTATACCCTAGTTATATTTTGAAGTTTTTGGTCGTCTCCACCATAAATTTCTTAACCTCAATCCAAGAAACTGCCTTGTGCATTTTTGGCATAGGCTCGTCTTCGGCAGTATCAAAATAGACCAATGATTTGAGAATATGCAGTAAGTTGTAGTCAACTTGACTGTATTTTTTGGTTAGCAACTCAAATAACTTGGAAAGTGAAAATTTTTGAAGAATAAAGAAGAGATCGATAAAATCTTTTTTTGACCCTCTCGCTGAAACAGTAATCAGTTTTGTACAGGCAATATCGGCTATGGAAGAAATTTCAATGCCGTCTAGTGTCGCCGGTTCAGAAATTAGCTTGTACGGATAATGTAAAAACTGCAGTTTAACCCCATCGACGTAACAATTAAACATATCTGCTTCCAGCGCAATTCCACTCAGCTTAAAGGACTTTTCCAGCTGTCGTTGGAGTAATTGCGGATTAAACTCTTCCTTTGTGAAAAAATCTAAATCTTCAGACTCTCTATGTCCCAAATGTAACGCCAGGGCCGTGCCACCTGATAAATAGAACGACTTAACCGCATCTCCCTGACTAAGCTTACCGAAAACAGACTTAGTCTTTGGTGCTAAAGTTTCAGTATACATATCATCCTAAATATATTTTCCAAAAGTTTCGAGCTTTCTTGTTCATTTTGGGACTAATATTCTTTTTTAGCTGTTTTTTTGATTTCTTTTTTAGAAGCCATTTTATCGACGGCAGGTCACCTTTGTCCATCAGCGTCTGAGAAATGTACTTACCATGTTTGGAAAGCGAAAGGTCCTTTGTGTTGTCTCCCCAAAAAAATCTGGTTACGAATTTAGGCAGTAATGACATATCTATATTATAGTCTATCTCAGCAGTCCCATATACCAGCTCCAGATCGAAGCTCCCCAAAACAAACCAATAGCTGTTCCCAAAATTAAGAATGGGCCAAAAGGAAGATACTGAGACATTCTTTTCTTTTTCATGCCAATCAGTACCATTCCGACAACCGACCCCAACACAAAAGCCGTGAACATTCCTGGTAGTATCTTTGGCCAACCCAAAAGTAATCCAAGTGAAGGCGCCAGGTATATATCTCCCAGCCCAAACCCATCCACTTTCTTAACCTTTTTTGTAGCCCACTGTAACGATAAAAATAGTAGGCAAACGCCTGCTCCTGAGGCGATTGATCTCCACAGGTCGGCGCTATTCATTATCCCAAAGCTCGTCAATCCAATACGGTAGGCCAGTGCCAAAGAAAAGAGAGTCAGGTTCAAAGCGAAAGGAATCACCATGTACAAGAGATCTATTACCAAAATGGCAAACATGACCAGACCCGTTACCAGCCAAAAAACCGGTTGAATAAAGCTCCACGGACTACCAACCAACTTAAAGAAATTAAAACCCACCACAAACCACCACACAAAAAAGATCCCGGTCATAAGCTCAATGAGGGGATATCGTATTGATATTTTTTTGTGACAGAAAGCACACCGCCCACCCAGAAAAATGTATGACAACACCGGTATGTTCATATACCAGGAAATAACATGTTTACACTTTGGGCAAATAGACCGGCCGGATAGGGGAGAGCTGCCATGAGACATGCGCCAAATCACCACGTTCAAAAAGCTACCCCACACAAGCCCCATGACAAATAAAAACAATATGATCAAATACATACCTAGATTTTAACCTAAAACCCCGTCTTCCGACGGGGTCGTTGTTAATTTCGGCTTCTTTTCTTTACTGGAAACACTGAATACAATCACCTGCCAGTTTCTGGTCGGCAGAGCAACCCTCCGTCACTAACTCTGGTGTCCCCTCAAGATGCAAGTTCGTCTGACCATCGTTTCGGATACTTTTACTCTCAGGGGCAAAGCATACACGGACATCCGTCTTGCCCCACGAACTTAGATAAATCGTTGTGTTTAACCCTTGACTAAAGGTAGCCTTTAATTCACCATCGGCAATCAGATCATCCACACACGACTTTATCTCGGCATCTTGGTTGGTGCCTACTTTAACTACGGCTGCTGCCAAAGAAGCGACTGGCACCGCTGGAGCCAGGGTCGCCGTGTTATCAGTCGCACAGGTTGTACCCCCAGCTCTCCATGGGAAATAACCATGGTTGGCGTAATATCGCTGTAATGACTGAAGTAGCTCAATGGCACCACTACGATAGTTGCTGTCTCGGGCTTTCTTGAGCTGTTCAAACGGATCGATCGCGGCTAGCAGTCCGGCGGCGAGAATACCCAGCACACCGATAACGATTAACAACTCCATTAGGGTAAAACCTTTATCTTTCATATTGCTTGTACTATTAACCACTACTTAACTATGAATTATTAAAACTGACTTGTCAAGTTGTAGATGGGCATGATGACCGCAATCACCAGAAACCCCACCCCAATTCCCATGATTATCATGATTAACGGCTCTATCGCCGTTGTCAGAGCCTTGATCTTTATCTCACTTTCCGATTCATAAAAAGTGGCTAGCTTAGCCAGAACCGTATCCAATTTACCGGTTTCTTCTCCCACTGAAATCATTTGAGATAATATGGACGGAAACATCTCGAGGCGCGTAATCGACTCGGCCAAGCCCACCCCTTTCTCGACATAAACCGCCGCCTGTTTTATGCCGGCAGAATAAACACGGCTACCCAACGTGTTTGCCACAATATTCAAAGCATCCAGTATTGGAATGCCGGCTCCCAATAGTACACTAATGGTTCTGGCAAATTCAGTCAGAATAATGTCCTTCCTCAGTTTGCCCCAGATCGGAATTTTGAATGTTAGCTGTTCCACCACCAACCCTCCCACCTCAGTCTTCGACCAGCTGCTAAAAATGGCCATTGCTCCAGCAATCACCCCTAGCACCACGAACCAATAATTTACAGCCAAGTCACTCACCGCCATCAGTACTTTGGTAGGTCCAGGCAACTCCGCCCCAAAATCCTTATACATTGCGGTGAGCTTCGGCACCACAAAAACCATCATAATTGAAGCAATTACTATCATGGCAAAGAAAATAATCACCGGATAGACCATCGCTCCTTTGGTCTTGCTACGAAACTCTCGCTGTTTGTCCAACGCGTCGGCCAGTTTTCCCATCACCTGATCCAGAACACCGGCGGACTCACCGGCCTTTACCATTGCCACATAAACCGACGAAAAGCCACCACCGGAACTTTCTACCGCATCAGCTAAAGTAGACCCTCCTTCTACCTCGGAAAGTATCCTTTCGATTATCGGCTTCATACCGGCTCCGGACTGACTCTTCAATATTCTCAGGGCTTCTACCAAGGGCAAGCCGGAACCGATCATGGTTGCCATTTGACGTGTGAAATTAGTTATTTCATCCGCCTTTGGTTTGGAAAATCTTCCCGCAAACGCTTCCAAATTAAACTGATCTGCCTCGTACAATGCGGTTATCAGGAGCCCTTTGCTTCTCAAAATATTGGCCGCCTGTTTCTCGTCCACCACCTCCAGTACACCACTGGAGACATTGCCCTCCCGGTCGGTCACTTTGTACTGAAAAGTTTTCATCTTTTATCGTCCGCCCAACATTTTTTCTAATAACGAAGGCCGAATAGCATACTCCATGGCCACCGTTCGATCAATCACATTTTTGTTGACGAGCTCAGCCAGACTATTCTCCATTAACTTCATACCCAAGTTCCCACTGGTTTGAATTACGTTATCTATCTGGAAAGTTTTTCCCTCACGGATGTTGTTTCTTATGGCCGGTGTCACTACCATAATCTCGGTAGCCGCCACCCGTTTTCCGCTAATGGTTGGCACAAGTCTTTGAGAGAGTACCGCCTCCAAGACCATCGAAAGCTGTAATACCACTTGGGCTTGTTGCTCCTCAGGAAAGCTGTCTACAATTCTTTCGACTGATTGGGCGGCCGTATTGGTGTGCAAAGTGGCAAAAACGAGGTGCCCCGTCTCGGCTACTGTCATAGCCGCCTGCATAGTGTCCGGGTCCCGCATCTCTCCAATGTAAACGACGTTCGGATCTTCTCTCAAAACGGACTTCAGTGCGTTACCCCAGCTTTTGGTATCTCCTCCAAGCTCACGCTGACTCACAAACGATTTCTTGTTTTCGTGCACAAACTCGATAGGATCTTCTATGGTTACCACATGATCTGCCCGGTTTGTGTTTATTTCGTCAATAATAGCCGCCAAGGTAGTCGATTTTCCGGAACCGGTCGGCCCGGTCACCAAAATAAATCCTTGTTTAAGTTTGGCAAAGGAGTGACAAATTTCAGGTAAACCAAGTTCTGAGATTGTCGGAATTTTGTCAGGAATAAAGCGCAGAGAAATCGCCGGTGTACCTTTCTGAAAATAAGCATTGGCTCTATACCTGGCCTTTCCCGGCACATGGATGGAAAAATCCAGGTCGAAGTCCTTAAGGAACATTTCCTTTTGGTTCTGGTTCATTACACTGCTGATCATGGCCATCAGCAACTCCGAACCAATCACACCTGCCGGCTTATAAGGTTCGAGTTTTCCTATGGTACGGAAGATTGGAGGATTGTTAGCTACCAAGTGTATGTCGGAAGACCCCATCTCAGATCCGGCCAATAAAATTTGTTGCATTAGTTCAGCTGCTTTATCCATGTTTCGATTATACCTGTGCCACTCTGATAACTTCTTCCAAGGTCGTGATCCCTTCAAGTACCTTCAGATAACCATCTTGTTTCATAATGATCATCCCGTCTTCCATGGCTTGCTTTTCAATAGTAGTAGCATCAGCCCGTTCCAAAATTAAACGTGCAATCTTCTCGGACACCCGAAGCACTTCGTATATTCCAATTCGTCCATAATATCCTGAGTCACCGCATTTCTCACAACCGGCGCCCCTATAGAGCATGAAGGGAACGTTGTTCTTTTTGGCCTGAATCGTCTTGTCTCCGCTAGACTTAAGCCAACCATCCAGCATTTTCCCCAACGCCTGCTGCACATCATCCACCACAGACTGCTCAGGTACGTAAGCCTGTTTACAGTTATCACAAATTTTTCTCAAAACTCTTTGTCCGATTGCGGCAGTCATCGATGAAGCCAGGAGAAAAGGTTCCGCTCCCATATCCAACAAACGGGGGAGCGCTCCGGAAGATGAGTTCGTGTGCACGGTCGAAAACACGAGATGCCCGGTAAGAGACGCCTGAATCGCCAACTGGGCGGTTTCTTCATCACGAATTTCTCCCACCATAATAATATTAGGGTCTTGCCGGAGAAAAGATCGTAGTCCCGAAGCAAAAGTGAGACCGGCCTGAGGATTTACCTGCACTTGGTTGACACCATTCATCTGATACTCCACCGGATCTTCCAGTGTCACGATATTTACTTTTGGGCTATTGATCATGGTTAAAAGAGAGTAAAGCGTCGTCGTTTTTCCGGATCCGGTCGGACCGGTAGCCAGAATTATGCCATGGGGGATATGTATAGCTTCCTCCAGAGTGGCGAGCGCCTTGGCTCTAATTCCCAACTCGGACAATGTCGGCACCTTCTCGGATTTTTTTAGCAAACGCATCACGATCTTCTCTCCATTTACCGTCGGTAGGGAAGAAATACGCAGATCCACTTCGCCATATTCCGAACTAAAATTAAAACGTCCATCCTGTGGAATTCGTTTTTCGTCTATCTTCATGCCACATAAGATTTTTATACGGGAAACCAAAGCGGCGTGATAATCTTTATCTAGAGTTAGCTTCTCTTCCAATATTCCATCGATGCGGTATCTCACCCGGGTAATATTTTCTTGGGGTTCGATGTGTACGTCAGACGCTCTTAGCCGAATCGCATGTTTCAGAATTTTTCTCACAATCTCCACGATCTTCGGTTCCTTGATTATTTGTGAGATGGTATCCGCGGTCACCAGCCTTATCCCGGCTTCTTCCGTTTGTTCTTTACCCCTGCTGAGCACTCCCGATATTTCACCTGAAAGACTCTGGCTATAGACATTGTTTATCAGACTTTCAAAGTTTTCTTTTGAAGTTAGGTAGGATTTAATCTTATAGCCGGTTCTTTTCTGAAAGAAATCCACTGTCGACAGCTCTTCCGGCTTGACCATCACCATACTCAGAGTTCCTGCTTGTTTGTCCAGATCGAAGGGAATCACTTGATAGCTTTTAGCCAAGTCCACCGACACTAAAGATAGCAACTCCGGACTAATAGAAACCTTATTCTCCGAAAAATAGGGGATATTGAGAACTTTCGCTCTAGCTTGAGACAAATCTTCTTCGCCAACGATCCTTCTTTCCATCAGCAAGTCAGCCAACTTTTTTCCCATCGTCAAGGCCTCAACCCTCAGGCTCTCGGCCTTATCTGCCGCCAACTTGCCGGAAGATATCAAAAAATCCAGCAGAGCCTTCTCTTGATAATCCATACCTTAAATATAACAAAAAAGGTTCGTCAATGCGCACTTTTAATGATTCGCCACGAACTGATGAGAAAGTTGTCCATTATCAACTTTTTATTTATATTTGTTTGTTTCAACTCGGCCAGACTGCTAATGGCTAAGTCCAAGATCAACAACCTTTTGGGGGTTATTTCATTCAGGAAACTGGCCTGAAGCTTTCTTATAACTTCTTCCATAACCGGAATGGCTCTTTCTTTCTCCAACTTGTCAACAAAGGCAATGCAGGCGGACGGTCCACTACTCCAACATTTTCTTATCTCATCCCAACTTTCATCCACCGGAGACGAATCTTGGTTTAGATAAATTACAACTCCTCTGGATAAAATGGTTGGTAATAACAAGTTTTCGTTTTCCACCGCCAACACCAAATTCATTTGGTCACCCAACTCTTCCATTGGTTTAAGAAGTACCGCTTGACACTCAGGACTCATCTCCTCCGCATCCCAAATAATTATCGAGTATTTGGGTGAGGAGGTCATGATGTTTATTCCTGAAGATAGCCACGATCTAAGATCGTCCAGTTTCGCCGTCGTACCCTCATAACTCATCACCATACTTTCGACAAGTGACAATTTGGTTAGTAGTTTCTTTCTTTCGTCAAAGAAACCCACTGCTATTTTTGGTAACATATACATATTCTAAAGCATGAGTTAAAATGAACCCGCGCGTGCTCCACGAAATGTACAAAGTAGAATCTTATATATAAAATAATCATATGCCCGATCAATCATATACAGCCAAAGATATCACTGTTTTGGAAGGATTGGAACCTGTCCGCAAAAGACCAGGAATGTATATCGGCAGTACCGACGAGAAAGGACTGCATCACCTTCTAATCGAAATTGTAGATAACTCACTGGATGAAGCCATTGGCGGTCATGCCAAGAATATATTTGTTTGTCTACACAAAGATGGTTCTGTTTCCGTCTCCGACGACGGAAGGGGAGTTCCTACAGACATGCATCCCAGCGGTGTCTCGGCCCTAGAAGTAGCCATGACCAAACTCCATGCCGGTGGAAAGTTTACCGAATCGGCTTACAAAGCTTCCGGTGGTCTGCACGGTGTCGGCGCCTCTGCCGTTAACGCCCTCTCCACTCGCATGGATGTGATTGTTAATCATTCACCCAAGTTCTTCCTGCAATCATACAAGGTGGGCACTCCAGACTTCCCTGTCAAAGAACTCTCCCACGAAAAGATCGGTGAACTGCTACCCGAATACCATCGACATCTACTCAAAGCTCAGTCCGGAACTTTTACCCATTTCTGGCCGGATCCAACTATTTTTAAAATCACCACCGATTTCAACTACGCCAATATCAAGGCCAAACTTCAAGAGAGGGCCTACCTGGTAGCCGGCGTTTTTATTCACCTTCTCGACGAGCGCACAGACAAGGAGGCTAACTTTTATTTTGAGTCGGGCATAAAGTCGCTCCTTTCCCACATGAACCGGCACAAAAAATCGCTCCACGAACAAATATATATTGCCGGGACTGCCACCGAAGCCAATATTCCTATCGGCGTCGAAGTGGTTATGCAGTACACCGATACTTACAACGACAATCTCGAATCTTTCGCAAATACCATTAATACCTACGATGGCGGCACTCACTTAACCGGTTTCAAGACCGCTCTCTCTAAAGTCCTCAAGAACTATATTACCGCCGGAGAAACCGATAAAGAAAAGGACAAAAAGGGAAAAAACAAAGACATGGAGCTGACACCGGAGGACCTCAAGGAGGGTCTCACCGGAGTTGTCTGGATCAAAATGAGTTCTTCGGAGATTCAATTTGAGTCCCAAACTAAAACCAAGGTCAACAACGCCGAAGTCCAATCGGCGGTTTATCAAATTGTTAAAAAAGGGCTTGAAGAATATTTGGAAGAGCACCCCCAAACCGCCCAAATCATTATTGGTAAAGTCTTTTTGGCCGCCAAAGCCCGTATGGCTGCAAGGGCAGCGAGAGACGCTGTGGTCAGAAAAGGCGCTCTGGAAGGTATGACGCTTCCCGGAAAACTAGCGGACTGTCAGGAAAGAGACCCTGCAATGTCGGAACTGTTTATTGTTGAGGGAGATTCGGCCGGAGGCTCAGCCAAACAGGGTCGGGACCGCAAACATCAGGCGATTTTACCTCTCGGTGGAAAAATTCTTAATACCGAACGCGCACGTCTGGATAAAATTGTCGAGTTTGAGGAACTGAAAGATCTCATTATTGCCATGGGTATGGGAATAGGGGAGACGTTGGACGCCCAAAAACTACGCTATCATCGCATTATTATTATGACCGACGCCGACGTCGATGGTGCTCATATCGCCACTTTGCTTTTGACTTTTTTCTATCGCCACACCAATCCTCTGGTAACCGGTGGCCACATCTATCTTGCCATGCCACCTCTCTATCTAATTTCTCACGACTCTATCAAAAAATATGTCTACTCTGATCAGGAAAAAGAAGCGTATCTAGCCACTCTTACTCCAACTCAGAAACAAAAAGCCGGTATCCAACGCTATAAAGGACTTGGAGAAATGAATCCAGAACAGCTCTGGGAAACCACCATGAATCCGGCTACTCGTACACTGAAAAAGATCAGTATTGAGGATGCCGAAAAGGCCGATGAAGTCTTCACGACCCTCATGGGCCAAGAAGTCGCCCCCCGCAAAAAGTTTATTCAATTGCACGCCACCAGCGCTAACCTGGATATTTAACCTATGAAAACCTACGTTTTTGGACACATCAAACCGGACTTGGACTCCGCCGTCGCCGCCCTTTCCTTTGCGGAATACAGAAAACAAATGGGGGATGTAGACGTTATTCCCGCCATGAGTGGAGTAGCCAACCCCGAAACGGCATTTGTCTTTAATAAATTCCAGCAATCTCTGCCACAACAAATTACCTCGGCGGAGATTCTTCCCGATGACCATATCGTTTTAGTTGATCACAACGAAACCGACCAAAGAATCGAAAACCTTAATCAGGAGCAGATTATTGCGATTTACGATCACCACACTGTTTACCTCAATCTCACCCATCCAATTGAGATCATTGTTCTGCCTTTGGGTTCCTCAAATACGATAGCTTGGAAATTATTCAAACAAAATAACTTAGTTATTCCTCAAAACATTGCTGCCCTAATGCTCTGTGCCATTTTGTCTGACACGGTCGGCCTTAAGTCGTCCACCACTACCGAAACAGATAAATTAGCCGTCGCAGATTTGTCGGCTGTATCAAACATTTCAGATATAAACAGTCTAACTCTCGACATTTTTAAAGCCAAATCCAATGTCTCCGCTCTTTCGGATGAACAAGTAGTTTTAAATGATTACAAAATTTTTGACTTCGGCAAAAAAGTCCTCATCGGTCAGCTGGAAACCGTGGAGCAGGATGTACTACTGAGTAACAGAAAACAGGGACTTATTCAAGCTCTTCAATTAATTAAAGACCGTGAAGGGGTTGACTTTCTAATCCTGGCTGTTACGGATATTCTAAAAGTTAATACCAAGTTATTAGTCAGTGGAGCGGGAGAGATAGACTTGATTCAAAAAGCCTTCGATGGTACCGTTCAAGAAAATATTCTTGACATCGGTCCCAAAATGTCCCGCAAAAAAGATATTGCTCCCGCGATCGAAAAAGCCTTAATACAATAAATAAACAACCATGGACGAAAATCAAAACCTAGACCCGGAACAAGAAATCACAGCCTCAGTTTCCGTACCGAATGAACAGACACAATGGGGTCTCATCAGAATCACTCCCATTATTGAAGAAATGGAGCGGTCCTATTTGGACTACGCTATGTCAGTTATCGTGGCTCGCGCTCTACCAGACGTCCGAGATGGTCTAAAGCCAGTTCACCGTCGTATTCTTTTCGCCATGAAAGAGATGGGGCTCACTCACAAAAGCGCTTACAAGAAGTCAGCACGTATCGTGGGAGAAGTTCTGGGAAAATATCATCCTCACGGTGATCAGGCTGTTTATCAGACCATGGTCCGCCTGGCTCAAACTTTTTCCATGCGTTATCCACTCATTGACGGTCAAGGAAACTTTGGCTCTATTGACGGTGACTCCGCCGCCGCCATGCGTTACACCGAAGCACGCTTAAGCAAAATTGCGGGTGAAGCTCTTGAAGATATCGACAAGAGAACTGTAGATTTAATCGACAATTTCGATGGTTCTCAGCAAGAGCCCACGGTTTTACCGGCCAAGTTGCCCAACCTTCTGCTCATGGGTTCGGACGGTATTGCGGTTGGTATGGCTACTAAGATTCCTCCACACAATCTACTCGAAGTTGTCGACGCGATCAAAAACTTGATCGACAAAAGCACCGCTACTGTTACCAAACAATACCCGGATGTAGAACTTGTTTCAGCGCCTTACCGTGACCTCATCGGCAATTTGGAATCCATTGTGGAGATAGAGGAACTTTGTAAACACATCAAGGGACCGGATTTCCCCACTGCCGGCATTATCTACGATACAAACGAAATCAAGAAACTCTACGCTACCGGCAAGGCAAGCATTATTGTCAGAGGCGTCGCTGAAATTGTCGAAAAGAAGAGTGGCCGTTTCCAGATTCTGATTACCGAACTCCCATATCAAGTCAATAAGGCTAAACTCATTACCAATATCGCTGAATTAGTCAAAAAGAAAAGACTGGAAGGCATTGCCGATCTCAGAGATGAATCCGACCGTCAGGGTATGACTGTCGCTATCGATCTCAAAAAGGACGCCAAACCGAAAAGTGTTCTCAACAACCTTTATAAGTTCACAGAGCTTCAAACCAGTTTCCCAGCCAACGTCGTGGCTCTGACTTCAGACGGAACTCCTCATCTCTTGAACCTTAAACAAATTTTGATGGAGTACACTGCCCACCGACAGGGGGTGATCGTCCGTCGTAGTCAATTTGAGCTCAAAACAGCCCAAGACCGCGCCCATATTTTAGAAGGGCTATTGATTGCTCTCAAAAACATCGATGATGTTATTGAGACCATCAAGAAAAGTCCTGACAGCGAAACCGCCAAAACCAATCTTATGTCCAAGTTTGGATTATCGGAGATCCAATCCATCGCCATTTTGGACATGCAACTCCGAAAACTGGCCGCCCTCGAAAGACAAAAAATCGAAGCCGAATATCAGGAACTTAAGAAACAAATTGAGAAACTGGTCTCCATTCTCAAAGATCCCAAGCAAGTTCTTCAAATTATCAAAGATGAGATCACCAAACTGGCTGTCGACTATCCGGAAAAAAGAAAAACCAAGATCGTCGCCAATGCCCCGGGTACTTTCTCCGAAGAAGATCTTATACCGGCCGAGGAAACCATTGTCGCTCTTACAAAATCCGGCTACATCAAGCGCATGCCACTCGCTACCTTCAAAACCCAAAAGAGGGGAGGCAAAGGAGTTTCCGGCATGACCATCAAAGACACCGACGAGATTCATCTGTTAACCAACGCCAACACCCACGATCGGTTATTGGTGTTCTCCAGTAAAGGCAAGGTATTCTCGCTTAAAGTTTGGGAACTGCCAGAAGGCAGTCGCATCAGCAAGGGTCAGGCCATTATCAATCTCATCAATATCGATACGGATGAAACCATTCAGTCGATTTTGCCCCTTACTGCACAAATCAACAAAAACGACTGTCTCTTCTTTACCACCAAAAAAGGTATCGTCAAACGAACCGTCCTCAGTAAGTACGAAAATATTAAAAGCAACGGACTGATCGCTATCAAGCTGACCGATCAAGATAGTCTTGTCTGGGTGAATAAAACATCCGGTAGCGACCACATTCTTCTGGTCAGCCGCGACGGCAAATCCATTCGCTTCAAAGAAAGTGACGTTCGCCCAACAGACAGAGATACCATGGGTGTTCGCGGCATCCTGCTCAAGGGTGATGACTACATAATCTCCATGGAGTCATTTGCTGAAGCCGAACCAGTATCAACCGATAAAAGAATCAAGCTATTTCGAGATCTTCTGGTAGTCACCGAAAAAGGCATGGGTAAACGGACTCCGATTCCTGAGTACCCGGTCCAGAATCGATCGGGACAGGGGCTCAAGGTTAGCGAAACTGCCGACAAAACCGGAAAAATCGCCGGGGCTCTACTCGTCGACCAGGATTCGGAAGTTGTTCTTATCACCACGTCCCAAGGCCAGGCCATCAAACTGCCGGTCAGAAACATCCCGAGACTCGGACGCGCTACCCAAGGTGTTATTCTCATGCGCTTCGCCAAAGAAGGGGACAGTATCGTTGCTGTCACCGTCGTTTCCGAATCCGAAGAAGAGTAACAGCAGATGAATATCAAAGAGTACGAGTCAACTCTCGGAGAGCCTCTGAGACAAGCCACTATCACCTTTTTGTTGACCGAAAAACAGATTTTATTAGCCCTCAAAAAGAGGGGATTTGGTCAGGGAAAGTGGAACGGTACCGGGGGCAAACCCAAAGAGGCGGAGGATGTTTTGTCCGCCGCTATCAGAGAAACACAAGAAGAGGTTAACGTCACTCCGGAGAAATTAGAGTTGGTGGCGATCATCAATTTCTATTTTCCCTTTGTGCCCAAGGATAAAAACTGGAACCAACAAGTCTGTGTTTATCTTTCAAGGAAGTGGCAGGGTACACCACAAGAAACGGAAGAAATGAAACCCGCCTGGTTTCCCCTTGATAACATTCCCTACTCGGAAATGTGGTGGGATGACGAAATTTGGTTGCCTTTGGTGCTATCCGGGAAAAAAATATTGGCAGGATTTATGTTTGACGAAAACGAAAAAATTATCGACCAAGTAGTTGAAGAACGAGAAAATTTTTGAGGGGTTGAGTATACTTGCGAAATCCCGAGTATTTCGAGGGGCAAAGACCAATATAAATTGTAACAGAAAAAAAGATAGGCCTTGTTTTTGTGGATATCACCATCCATTATTACTTCATGAAATATATTTTTGTTTCCGGTGGAGTGGTTAGTGGTTTAGGGAAGGGGATTACTTCAGCCAGCATTGGTCTCTTGCTAAAAAATCTCGGCGTTTCGGTTACCAATGTCAAGATCGATATGTATCTCAATGTAGACGCCGGTACCATCCGCCCACAAGAACACGGTGAGGTTTTTGTCACAGAAGACGGTGTGGAAACAGACCAGGATTTAGGTAATTATGAGCGTTTTACCGGGGAATCCTTACTACGAGATAATTACCTCACTACGGGCCAAATATATAAAACGGTCATCGATCGAGAAAGAGCGTTTGGCTATGAGGGAGAAGATGTCGAAGCCGTTCCCCACGTAACTGACGAAATTCTCCGCCGACTGGAAAGTGCCGGTAAAAACACGCACGCTAAAGTGGTCATTGTCGAACTCGGGGGAACAGTAGGAGAGTATCAAAACGGCATCTTCTTCGAAGCAAGCCGAATTCTTAAACTCCGTCAACCAAAAGACGTTGTGCAAATTCACGTTACTTATTTACCCTTTCTCAAAAACATAGGTGAGCTCAAAAGCAAACCTGCCCAGCAATCCACCCACCTCTTAAACGCCATGGGGATTCAGCCTGACTTCTTGGTGGCCAGAAGTGAAAAAGAAATCGACCAAAAACGAAAGGAAAAATTGGCTATATTTTGTAACCTACAAGACGCAGACATTATTGGCGCTCCAGACCTTGAAAGTGTTTATGACGTACCTGAATATATGGCTAAACAAAGCTTTGGGGAAAAAATAGCCAAGAAACTTAAAATAAGAATCAAAAAAGACCATCTATTATCCGCTTGGAAAAAATTCAGCCTTCTTAGTCACCGAACAAAACAGGAGGTCAAAATCGCCATGGTCGGCAAGTACTTCACCACTGGTGATTACAAACTTTCAGATTCCTATATCTCCGTCATTGAAGCAATTAAGCAAGCTTCCTGGACTCAGGGAGTCAAGCCGATTCTAGACTGGATCGACAGTGAAGACATGGAAAATAAAATCATTGATTTAGGCATCTATCACGGAATTATTGTCCCTCAAGGATGGGGGGGTAGGGGTACCGAAGGGAAACTTCTCGCAGTTAGGCAAGCCAGAGAGAAAAGGATTCCATACTTAGGGCTTTGCTTTGGTATGCAAATGGCTGTTATCGAGTTTGCCCGCAACGTCGCAAATCTCAAAGGAGCAAACTCTACCGAAGCCGATTCGCAAACTGCACACCCAGTCATCCATGTTATGCCTGAACAAGCCGAGTATCTGGCCAAAAAACAGTATGGTGGGACCATTCGACTTGGCTCGTGGCCAGCCGTTCTAAAAAATGGATCTACGATCAAAGTCGCTTACAAAAAATATACAACGGACAAATCTTCACCGTGGCTCAAAGGAAAAGATTTCCAAAACAAATCTACCATCTACGAAAGGCATCGCCACCGCTACGAGTTTAATAATGAGTATCGAGAACAGCTGGAAAAAACTGGGCTGATTATTAGCGGGCTTTCTCCCGATGGACAGCTGGTAGAGTCCATTGAGCTTTCCAACCACCCTTTCTTTGTCGGCACTCAATTCCACCCGGAATACATCGCCCGCCCTCTCACCCCACATCCATTATTTCTCGCCTTCATCTCCGCCTGCAGGCACAAGAAAACCCCATAACATTGACAAGACGACCCTGAGGGGATAAAATTCCCCAAAATCTATTTTGGAGGTTACCTTGACAAATATTGTATTGTGGATCGTCGTTGCCGGATTTGTCTGGATCGAATGGAATCACCGTGCCAAAAAGGATGGCAAGCGAGAAGCCACAAAGGCCATGCTCTTTGCCGGATGTGTCTTTTTGGTTGGAGTTGTCGCCATGCACTATGGTGGAGTAGTGGGCTTGTTAATCTTGAGCTCCTTTTTACTCCTCACTCTCATTGGTCTTTTCATCTACCGTAATCGTCAATTCAGAAGCAACACTCCTGAATGATTTCTACCTCGAAATCCACCCATATGGGTGGATTTTTTTGCCCAAAAAAACTCCGGCCCAAAGACCGGAGAGGTGAATTAATCGATCTGCTCTACCACAACAGCAACCAAGAGCAAAGCCCACAGACAGGCTGCGTTTAGGGTCATATATATAGCGGCGGCTACAGCTAAACTGCATAGACAGGCTACAAACCCAGCCGGCAGTTTGTTGTTGCAACCACGAACATTCTGGACCACAACAGCTACTGCAAGCAAGCCCCAAAGCGAACCGGCCGTTTGGGTAAAATAGAGTGCCACTCCGACAGCGGCCAAACCGCCCAAAACAGCCAAGACGTATCCCAATTCAGACTTAAACATATTGCCTCCAGCGGGGAAAAATTGTAAATTACAAATCCTATAATACCACAACCGCCCTCATAGTCAAGCCCTATTTCAAGAATTTATCATGGATTTGCTTCAGTTGGGGATTGGTCACGTGAGTATAGATTTGGGTCGTTGCTACGTTTTTGTGACCCAACATTTCTTGCACGCTGCGCAGGTCCGCTCCTTGCTGGAGTAGGGTAGTGGCAAAGCTATGGCGAAGCACGTGTGGGCTCACCTTAATCGGCAAACCCGCTGATCGCCGATATTTCTCCACAATTCTCTGGATCCCTCTTATCGACAGCCTGGCCTTCTCATTGCCCATAGTTGGATCCCAGTCACCGCTTTTGGGAACCCGCACCCACAAAGCTCTAAATGGATCTGTCCGGGCCGATAGATATCGACCCAACCATTGAGTGGCCCTCTCCGACAAGAAAACCAGTCTCATTCTTCGACCCTTCCCCAAGATCCCGAACTCTCTCTCCTTCAAATCAATTTTATCAATATCCAGCTTGGCGAGTTCCGAAACACGCAACCCTGTACTAAACAGCACTTCCAAAATAGTTCTATCACGCAGACCGCTGATATTTGAAGTATCCGGAGCCACGAGAAGTCTCTCCACCTGCTCCCGATCTAGAAATTTTATTTGATGTTCTCCCGGCTTCGGTAGGTCCACTTTTTCCGCCGATAAAGTTTTTACCCCTTTTTTTGCGCAATATTTCAAAAACGCTCTCAGAGCGATGACGTAATAACTCTGCGTGGTAGGGGAGAGTCTCTTACCCTCTTTTGTCTCATATCTGGCCAAAAACAATCGATATTTACGAACCATCTCGCTAGTTAGTTTTTCTATATATTCCTGCTCGTAATGCTTCTCGAACCATTTGCGGAACATTCCCAGATAGTGAGAGTAGTTCCGTATCGTGAACTTGGAGTAGTTTTTCTCTACCTCAATAAAGCTCAGATATCGCTTAATCAAGATTCTAAGCCCTAAATCGTTTACCGGTTTTTTAACCACAATCCATCATACCAAATTATTGTGCGACACCGATTCGGGCAGGGGAATATCCCATAGCCTTGACAGGCCGCAAAACCTAACTATAATATATCAAAGCTCTTTGATTCCATATGCTATTTAGGAGGTAGAACATGAAACTCGAGCACGAACATGGTCAAGGTCTGGTCGAATACGCTTTGATCTTAGTGTTGGTTGGCATTTCCGTCATTGTCATTCTCCAGTTTCTTGGTCCCGTAGTTTCCGCAGCTCTGGCTGGTGACCAAACAAGCATCATCTGGCTGGTAATCGGTGGTGGTGTAATCACCCTGATTCTTGGTGCAGCCTACTACGTGCTCGCCAGATTCGAAAAGTTCTCCGATTCGTACCAAGACGAAGGCAAGGAAAAGACAACCGATAAGACCGAAAAAGGACAAGGTCTGGCAGAATTTGCCCTCATCGTCCTCCTGGCAGCTATTGTCATCATGGCTGTGTCCATGTGGTATGAGCCAATTGTCACCCTCTTGCTATCCCTGCCCGTCACTTGGGGCACTGTCATAGGAATCATACTGGTTGGTGGTCTAATATTGGTAGGTCTCGGAGTCGCCATTAACCGTCTATGGAATAAAATCGACAAATACCCTTACGAATAATTCCCTCAAATAAACCCTCTCACACGAGAGGGTTTTTAATTATTCCATTGTATGGTTGTTCCGGAGTAATCTTCTTTTGCTCTTCCGTCAGACCGCAAGGAACTCGATCAACAACGACGACTTCTTTAATTTTCGTCGCCACGGTAAGCCTCCACACAATATTCCTGAGCTGCATTCGATAATATTCATCTGCATTTCCTTCCTGAACCCAAGAGCCTCCAGTGCCCCAACAGGCAATTACCAGAAGGCTAGTCGCCGACGGAGGAATTAGTTGTACATCTCTCCCTGTCAAACGTTGTCTGTTAGACAGCTCCAAGGTTCTATCAAAGAAGTCGTTCTTGGGATATGCAAACATCGCCGCCGTCGGTAAATCCGCGCAAATTAAGATTGCAGTCTTGGTCCCCGGTAGTAATAGGGATCTCTCATCAGCCACCAGGTCAAAACTGTTATTTTCTTCTATGGATGCTCCTGATCTTTTGTTTGTTACATCCACAATTTTCCCGCCTTTAATTAATAGCGCACTATTTCTTGGCCTGCCAGAATCTACAAATAGGGGAGTGCCAATAACAAATAGGGTCTTGATTCTCGTGGCCGAAAACTCCAACATTTCATCCAACCGCTCATTGATCAAGTTGCGGTTTGTTACTAAATCAGTAAAGGCATCACCTGCACAAGTAATTAGCTCCGGTCCGGCCACGATAGGAGTATCGGGTGACACAAAGTCAATCATTCTCCGGAACTCCTCCCAAGTATTTGCCGACACTCCGACAATTTCCGTTCTATCCATCAGAGAATACCGGTGAATTCCGATCTCGCGGTAATATGTCTCCTGAAGCGAAAGGGGAGACAATCTCCCCTCCGGATAGATACTCATCCGGTAAGTATATCAAACCACATCACATACCACTACCCAAAAGCTGGTTTGTTGTCTAAAATAGACACATGTCCGAACTCGATCCAATCATTATCAACATTCCCTGTCCCACCAAAGAAGAGGGGATTAGGCTTTGTACAGAAATGCTCAAACAGGAGCTCTGTGGTACAACCAAGATCCAAGAAGGTGTTCATCTCATGTACGTCGAGGAAGGTGTTCAAGGATCAGACATTGTTCTTCTTAGTATAAAAACTACCAAAATAAATCTTGAAAAAATTCACGAATTTATCCTCAAAAATCACAGCTGGGGTACACCCTGCATCGAAGTTCTTCCCATGATGGTAGATATGTGCTAACAAATTGATGATGAAATAAAATGTTCATAGATAGTATATTCCCTCTGTCATCATCCATATTTAGCATACGTATATCAAATCAAATCTCTAGAATATTTATCCTTTCCCCCCTTCACGTAAGTTTTTTACATTGCTACAATATATAAATGACACCAATTGTTTTCGCCATTATCACCGCCATCGGTTGGGCAACAGCCGACATCTTTGGTGGTTTAGTTGCCCGCAAAATAGGCGGATATTCATCGGCGATTTTGTCATACATTATTAGCATTCTTCTTACTTCTTTTTACATCCCCTTTGCCTGGCACGAACTAAGTGGCATTACACCCACCACTATCGCTTGGTTATTGATCCTCACCCCTATCGGGATTGCCCCACTCATTTCGTTATACGAAGGGTTCAAAGTCGGCAACCCCTCGCTTGTCGGTACCATCGCCAGCGCCTTTGGTGGTTTAGTTGCCATCCTCTCAGTTGTATTCCTTGGAGAAAAATTAAACGTTGCCCAAGTTATTTCAATTTTTGCCATAATACTAGGTCTCATCGTTTCTTCACTCGACCTTAAGAACCTCAATACAAAGCAAATATTATCCGACAAAGGCATTCCTTTCGCCCTTGTATCATTACTTGCCTGGGGGATATATTACACTTTTGTTAAGATCCCTCTGCAAAACATCGGCTGGTTCTGGCCAACGTATCTATCATATTGGGGATTTCCTTTAGTTTTAATATTCATGAAAATTAAGGGTATCAAATTAGTCTTGCCCAAAGAGAAAAAGAACATCGTATTCCTGTTAATCAACGGAGTTCTCCTTACAATCGCGCTCTTCGCCATCAACTACGCCCTGACCCTAGGACAAAGCTCTGTAGTTTCTCCCATCTCTAGCTCCTATCCGGCGCTCTTCGCCATCATCGCCTATTTTGTTTTTAAAGACAGACTTAATAAGCAACAAATTCTCGGCATTGCCATCACCCTCGCCGGTGTACTTTCCCTTGCCATTACGTCCTAATCCGAGGCTCATAGTACCCCTGTTATAATTCACAGGTATTCTTAACATTCTCATTCCGGAGGTTTCTATGCCTGAGTTCCTGCTTCGATACAAATTACCAGAAGACCTTGACACGGCCACAGAAGAAGAAGTGTTTGTCAATCGAATGTGCGAAATGGCTGATCGTATCCAACAAATCATCAGTTCTAACTTTTTTGGTTGGGATGTTTCTTATGAAGTCAGGGAGTTTGGCCACACCAGAGGCATGCCAGACCTATATGTTACTGCTTGGGTGACGGATAACTCTGATGCATACGCCACCTTCGCAGAAAAAGCCGTCGCAGAGATCCAGGATTTAATGCGAAGCTATGCCTGGGGAAATCAGAAAGTTGGCTGTTGGTTCCAGCGCGTCAAGGGTAAGTGGAGTGAGGCTCTTGGACGGCGACCGTTTTTGCCTATTACGAGATATTCTTACTAGAACCCTCAACAAACCCGCCTCAATGGCGGGTTTTTCATTACACCCTAATCAATTTCTCCAGCCACGGCAAATTTTCGTTTTTCCTTTTCCACCACAAATCTTCCCAGATATAGTGGACAGCTAGTTGTTTATACTTCCCGTATTTTTCAAAATACTTTAGCAGGTCTGCCACCGCTACCGGGTTCTCCGGATCTGCCTCAAAAAAAATTTTGGAATAAATTTTCTGCTCCCATGGAGAAATGTGGTTGAAAAAATCCAGGTGATGAAACACATCAAAGAGCAAATACCAGACCGTAGCCGGGCCAACTCCATAGAGTCTTAGCAGTTCCGTTCTTTGCGGCTCCAAGTCCTTCTTTCTAAGATAATTTTCATCAATCAGACCCGCAGCAAACTGGTCATCTAACATCTTAATAGATTTCGCCCTGTATCCGACTTTTAAGTCTCTCAGACTTTCAACGCTCGCGTTTTTCAAGTCACCCGGTGCCCAGAAGCAAAACAATTCTATCCCCTCAAACGAAAGCTTCTTCCCATACTTTTCGATTAACGCTTTAAACATTTGCATCGACCTTCTTACTGTCGCGTTCTGCAGGACTATCCCGATAATTAAATATTCATATAAAGAACTGGGGTGTCCGGGTTTCATCCCCCGCCATTTAGTAATGATAGGGGAGAGGGTCACATCTTTTTCAAAAGTGGCATAGAAATCGGACAAATCGAGCTGCAGATTGTATCTATACTCAATTTCCTTGGTCAAGGATGTGACAAACTCCTCACTCGGCTCAAAATCGGCATAGACGATAATTTGCAGTCGGGGATTGTCGACCTTTCCCACGTTCACGAACTTTAGGCCTAGATTCCTTCCTTCATGGTTCCACGTTTGCCACCAGGTACCTGGTTCCCACAGATTATCACCCGTCGTAAAGTGGTCCGGCTTGTGGAAAGTCGAATCAAAATCAAATGGCGCCAGGGGGGTGACGAATACTTCTCTTACCTTCTTTAATTCCATAGAGTTACCCTAACATATCCCGAAACAGGAGTCAATCTATACTCTCACCCCTTTCGATTGGTTCTTAAGTTCCAACGCAGCATAAAAGCTGGAATCCAGCGAGATCCAGTTTTTTAGGTTATTTTTTATGTCTTCTACTAAACAGTCCAAGTCTCTTAACGTATCCAATAAATACAGGCGTTTATCAGATCTCCCAACTATCAGCCCCATCTCTTCCGTATCGTGATCCATAACATAGTCCGTAAGTAGTTTCTTTCCCTCTGGTGTTAATAGAAAAGTAGTTTTTTTGTCTACCATATCAGTAAGTGATCTGCCTATTGCCACAGGATCGGAACTATTATCAATCCACACAAACCCCAAACGAAAGGCAAACCCTTCTGCAGAGGCCATAGATTTGTACGGAAAGAACAACTTTGATGTTTCTGGGACCAATTCATGCAAGTACGAGAGCGACAACAGCCTAAGGGTTTGCCCGTTGCCATCGGAATACGGGTGAATTAACATCCCCAGAGTGTTCATTACGGCAATGAATCTGAAAGTTGCAGCTTCAATTTTATCCTCTGGACAACTTCGTAGCTCGTAATAAAGTTCATCCATCAGTTGAAAATACTGATCGGTGCGTTCAGCCACCATTTCTTTACCGACATATTCAAACTCTACTACTTTGTCTCCAAAACGCACCTGAGATTTTTCCCTGTATGCTCGAACCTCATCGGGTGCTTGACCAACAAGTTTTGAATAACCCTTATAAATCTGATTCCTTATCTGAGATACTCTGACTTCAAAAGCCAGGCCAAAAGTTACTTCGTGCGTTTCCTCCCATTCCCTCTGATTCTTAACTCTATTAATTCTGACTTGGGGCAGATCAAGGCTCTCGGAAGTCAGCTCTCCTTCGATACTCATACCAAATTCTATCATCTATACTCTAGCAAAGACCGAGCCTGTCTTTTGGATATCCTTTATAGTTGACACAACCCATAACGTGTCATATACTCGACGAATATCCTTGTACTTTAAATGGAGGTTATTGTGACGCATAAGTACACCTTTTTGGCCCCGAATATCAAAGTATCCTTGATGTTTGCCGACCTGTTCGTGGTCGCATACGATCAACCGGAGATTATGGTCGAGGCCGTAGGTGATGACTATGTTTGTAGTCATCTGATTTCCAAAATTGTCGATCAAACTCTCACCGTTTCCTTTCCTGTCCCTCTACTAAACGGTCGGTACACTTCAACCGGGAGTCCACAGCAGATCAACGGCACTCTTTGTGTAGACTTCGAACCAGTTGATCTTTCGCGCAAGATTCAGGTGGTCATACACATTCCCGGCAACACTAACCTGGATGTCAAAAAACTAATAGGGAACTCGCACATCGGAAACTTTCAAGGCGACCTCACCCTCCAAGGTTTCATGGGGTTCGAGAACTTCACCGGTGCTGTCGGAAACTGCGAGATCGGCGCTTCATCCAGTTTTAAAGCAAGTGTTGAAAGGGTTGTCGGAAACTTAATGGTGAATGGATCCAGCAGCGCCAAGGTGCAAATTGGCGAGGTGTCAAGTCCTTCTATCAAACTGGATCTCTCTTCGCACGCCCACGTTTCAATTTCCGGCGGTATTGCCATCTCGACGAAAGTCTCGGGCTCATCGGGGGCGACGGCCAGTCTTGATATAGCCTCAGAAATTGCAGACCTATCGGGCTCCAGTGGAGCAAACATACATCTAAGACACTGCATCAAGCCACCCCGTATCAGTAAAAGCAGTGGTGCCTCAGTCAGTGTCGGTTAATATTTCTCTTCACCCGTCCTTAGTGGCGGGTTTTTCACATCGTGAAAAAAAACAAGGGACAGACAGGTAGGGGAGAGGGGAAAGAAAAGCAAAATGTCTAAGATAACCCATAATGTATAGACCGGCAAAACCTGGTTACCTATCTAAAAAAAATTTAATAAATATGATTATATAAATGGGTGAAGATCTTCTTTATCAATATTTTAATAAAAATATCTCGGCTCAAAAATATTCAAAAATTATTAAAGATTTTTAAATAGGAAACATAGATAAAATTGTTTGTAATCATGTCGCAAGATTCCATAAAAACCCACCTCTAAGCCTGCAAAAATCGGGCTCGTAGAATGCCCCTAAAACGGCTTCTGGAACTTTTTATGGCTAGTTAATCATTGACCAAATACCTTGATATATCCACCCAAAGCTAAAATCGAGATAATTGCGGAAAAACTTTCGGGTTTATCTACAATTAGGCACAATCTGAGGCTATTAGGCTCGAATACGAAAGAATTGGCCACAGACAAAGACCGGAGAACAGATTTACTGCAAGTTTCGGGATTATCTACAAATAATCACGGAACATAATAGATACTACTCCGGTGCCTGCCTTATCGAGATACGTCGCAAAAGTGTTATTGTGCGACGTATTAGAAATCATTCTTCTCTGTCTCCATGTTTTGGATAAATAGGGAACTATAGAATAGTGTCCGCATTCTTTCATCCCCTCGTTACACTAACTCCAACTCATCGTCGCCGGCAAATTCTAATAAAATATTATTATTCGCTTCCTCGTCGGTCTTATCTCGCCCGCCTTACGCGCCGTACCAAACAACCATATCAATCCCTATCACCTGGCAGTTATCCACAAACGGTGCCAATTTTCGTGAAAACTATGGGGTTTCGTGAAAACTATTATAGGCCCCATAACGTTATGGGTTTATTATAGGTCTCATAGTTATAGGCCCTCTCCCCTTCCAACCCGTCCCCGTATTTTTTTTGAGTTCTTGAATTTTTGAGTTTTTTTATTTATCCCACCCAAGAAGTTGTTAGGAATCCAATAATAAAAATAATAATAACTGTCACCCCATACTCCAACAGACTCTCCAGATATACCCGGCTGGACAATCTCTGCTCTAAAATTCCCAACAGAGCATACAGAATCGACGTAAGCATTAAACCACCCATAAATGGCTTTACCGGCCAAAAAGATAAGGCCATTCCGCAGATTGCAATGACCCAGCTTACTACCAAAGAGTACCGCCCGGCATCATGAAGAATATCTCCCTTAAGGTCCACGCTCCAAAAACTGGGGAAAGATAAAATCACTGAAACTATAAAAACCATCGGTGCGACCCACCAGAAAGGCAATTTCAGGCTTAAAGCTACCGTATAGAAAAATAACGAAGCTACGAGCGTCAGAATAAAGTTTACCGATCTGGCTGCCCGAAAAAGCTGGATGGTTCTAATCGAAGCTACCGAAAAAATATTCTCAATTAGTAGGATTCCATACATAGCCAAAGCATAGAAGACAAAATACAAGATTCTAAAAAGTCCAGCTAAGAGCATCGATGTTTCCAACTGGAAAGCTCTGCCAAACATACTAGGAACAGCCGTTGGCAAAAAATTGGCAAACAAGCCACTACCCAAAGTAAACATCACCGGCAATACCATCAACGTGAGCCATTCAATGCCCTTCAAATCGTCAAACAACACCCACACCGATAATACATAGGAAACCGCCGAAACTACGAGGTATAGTCCAAAACGGTAATCAACAGGCGCCGTGGTCGTTAGCCACAGTGCCACCGAAATGATGCCACTGATAAATATAAATCTTGATCTTTTAGACATATTATGCCAAGTTACTCCACACATCAACTACGTCGTCTAAATCAGATAGCAAGTCGGTAAGTTCCGTAAGTTGACGCTTATCAATGTCGGACACCATGACTGTCGGAACAGGAATGATAGACTTCATATACGATACAGATCCCGGTCCGCCCAGCTTAGCTCCATGCTTATCTAAGATATTCTTAACTTCACCTGCTGTCCTATTCCTATTATCGGTCACAGCCGTGATTAAGATACCTACACCAAACGGTCCGTATGCCTCATATGTTATTTCTTCAGCAGCGGCTCCCCCACCTACCCCCGAAGCTTTTTCGACCGCTCTTTTGATATTCTCCATTGGCATGTTTACCGACCGGGCTTCTTCCACGCAGGCTCTGAGATAAGGATTGGCTTCGATGTCACCAGAGCAACCTTTTTTTACGGCTATATGGATCTTTTTAGCTATTTTAGTAAACACAGAACTTCTCTTGTTATCCTCAATCGCCTTCTGATGTTTTATGGTTGACCACTTGGAGTGACCGGACATAGTTTGAATTCTATCAGGAGCCAAGACCCAAAACAACTTGACAGGCAGTTAAATCATCTATATCATTTCTCAGCATGAACAATGACAACATAAACGATTTACAGCAAGAGTCGATTAAATCCGCCATCGCCAAAAAATGGAGTGAGGCCATCTCACTTAACGAAAAGATTCTTGAATTAACCCCTGATGATCTACCCACCCTCAATCGTTTAGGAATCGCCTTTTCTATGAATGGCGAAAACAAAAAGGCTATTGCGAGTTTTGGCCAGGTTTTGGCCATTGATCCACATAACCAAATTGCCAAAAACAATCTAACCAGACTCAAAGCAAACAAAAAACAAGGCTTGGCCAATCCATTCTTTCAAACCGTAAGTTTTATTGAAGAACCCGGAAAGTCTAAGGTCGTCCCACTTGTTAGCCAAGGAGAACCCAAAGTGTTTTCGACTTTAAATATCGGAGAGCCCGTGGAGCTATCACTTTCCAAACACAAAGTAAAAGTCACCAGAGGAAAAGACTTTATTGGCTACCTGCCCGACAATCTATCCCACCGCTTGGTTAAACTTATCGGTGCCGGGTACAAATACAAAACCATCATGAAATCCGTCAATGCCAAAAATCCTCAGGTGTTTATTTTGGAAGCCAAATCATCCAAGCGTTTAAGAGGCATCCCCTCCTTTCCCCTTGATGACAAAGAACACTTACCGTCTCTTTCGGCTGGAGAGTCGAGTGAGACCCCACCACTGGAAATCTATGATCCGTTACTGGGAGACGAAGCCTGAGAAACCCTCATTTTAACCAGATATCTATTCCCTTCTTATTTAGCTCCTTCACCGAACGGCGCTTTTCACAATTCATCTGTCTCAACAAAAAATTTTCAGTAATCGGATAGTTCCCGTGAGAAACAAAAATACATCCGGAACCCTCAACATCTTCACCTGGATCGGTTTTAACCTCCACCACCCTGATACCGGCTGACTCAAGCTGCTTGGAGACCGAAATACCGAGACCGGCAAGACCGGATAAATTATTTATCGAGGCGTCTACGTTTTCATTCAAAATAGTCTCTAGTAAAAATTTATTTTTTGTCCACAAAGCAGTCACATTATTAAAAACCAAAAACTCTTTTCCGTCCGGCTCGGTTATTTTATCCAACACGTTGCCTGGAATTTCCATTTCTAGTATTTTCTTTGAATCAACCGCATCCGACAAATATTTTCTAATTAAAAATCTGTCTCTAAAGCTTAAGTCTGTTTTCAAATTAACCTTATGTAGGCTTCCCAAAACCGTTTCAACAGAAGGAGTTCCGTCTACTTTAATCGCTCTTGAAATGACCACCCCCATCGATAACCCCAACGATCTCTCAATAATTTCAATCGGTCGTCTTTCGGCAACACCATAATCCCAAAGAGAGACAATCGGATATTGAGCCAAGGAATTGTAGATCTTGATCTTTAGTTTATCTGGGAAATCAACCCACCCCACAATGTCCTCGTCCGGCCGCAAAACCAACAAGGAACAGCCGGTATCCCCCACTACTACCAAATTAATTCCGGACTGACTGGATAAAATTCCTTCTTTATAAACTCTAAAACCGATCATAAATACCAGTATCGTTAGAAAGAATAACCCGATCGACCTAAATGGCCTGCCCTTAATATTCACCTTCATAGATCTCCTTTAATGTCTCGTTTTGTCGTGAACGGTATTTCTTCAAGGTGTCGGCATCCTTTCCAAACTTTTTCATAACCAGTCCAAGATGAAGTCCGCTGACAAAATGAGGAAAGATCACATATGAGGCTCCAGCATCGTACAGTAACGTCGCCTGAGCCACCGTTTCGGCATCGACGATCGTAGGTACAGCAATCCCCCTTTGCTTTATTAGAGTCAGGAGAGATAGTGAATCATCTATATCTTTAACTGTCGAAATAATCATTTTAGCCTCAGACATATTGGTAAGCTCCAACACATCAGGATCGGAAGCATCCGCAAAGATAGCCTCTTCTCCCCTACTCTTAAGTTTATTAACAATATCCGGATTGAAATCTACCACTAAAACTTTTTCCCCATTCTTTTTTAGAGATGATAATATGCTTCTGCCCGTTCGGTCACCACCCAACAAAACTACATGCTGCTTCATCGACATTACCGAACCCTTATTTATTCCATTAAACTTGAAAATTCTTGGAAATCTCTCTGATAAAAATTTATAAAGGAAAGACGACCTGTATATTATAATGGTGGACAAAACCATCGAAATCAGGCCGGCTACGGTGACTGCTGTCACCAGATTGCTACCCCAAAAGCCGGAAACCGATCCAAAGGATAAAACAATCAAGCTGAATTCCGACAACTGAGTCATATTCACACTTACCGAAAAAGCAACTTTACCGGAAAGACCGCTCCATAGACAGCTTAGTTCCGCCGCAATAAATTTAACGGCTAAGGATAAAATCACTAAACCAGAAACTAACACCCAGTCCACCTTTCCGGCACCTATCTCTAGCCCAAGAAGTACAAAAAATAATGTCAGGAAGATATCACGGAGCGTCTTTACCTTACTCACGATCTGAAAATGCCCCCAGCTGTTAGAAAGAGAAATACCGGCCAGGATTCCACCAATTTCAGGCGTTAAACCCAGTACCTTGACCGAAAAGAAAACTGACATAAAGAACCAGACCAAACTGATTAGTACCAGATCCTCCGATGATTTAATCAAATATTTTTCGACTTGAGAAATTATGTAATGTCCGAAAACATTAATGCTCAAGAACAGAACCGCTATTTTAACAACTAATCCCAATAGTGCGGAAAGGTTGAGCCCAGTACCCAAACCCGGCATTAAAACCAACACAAAAATGGCCACCAGATCCTGAAGCAAAAGTATACCTAAACTTATTTTTCCACTATAGCTACCCAAATCCTTTTTTTCAGATAAAGTCTTGACCACAACGATGGTGCTACTAAAGGTTAGAGCGAAAGCAAGTAACAAGGAAGACAACATACCGAGGTGAAGTAACAAACTAGAGAATCCCAAAAAGACAAAGCTCAGCAAAACAGTCTGGATTAGAAAAATCTTAATCACGGTTTTTCCCGTATTCTTTATCTCCCTTACATTCATTTCCAAACCGACCAAAAACAATAAAAGCGTCACTCCCAAAGATCCTAAATAGCGCAAGGTGTCCACACTCTGAGAGCTAACTAATCCAGACAGTCCAAAAAGGAAGCCTGCCAACACCTGCCCAACGATGGAAGGCAAACCCATATATCTGAAGACTATTCCTAAAATAACCGCCGCGGTAAATACCGACATCAAGTTAACCAAAAATACGTCCATAAATCATTCTAACGAAGATAGAAACTTTTCACAATCCATAGGCAAGGGAGCTTCCACCACGACCCTCTTGCCGTTGTACGCTTCAAACCCCAAACTTGCTGCATGAAGAAAATGATGAGATAAACATTTTCTGTCTTCTCTTCCGAATTTTCTGTTCAGGTACTTATCGTCTGCAAATATCGGCCAGCCCAAAAACGAAAGGTGTACCCTGATCTGATGGGTTCTTCCTGTTTTAAGATCTAATTTCAACAGAGTCAAAGCGTCTTTCCAGTGTTCGTGCCCACGGAAGACATAGCGCTTGATCACTTTCCAACCCGTAACCGCCCTCTTACCTTCATAATGCACCTGCCATTTTTCCCTGTCGTACAGGCTTCTCTTCAACGGCAAAACTGTTTCACCCATATCCGGCTCTACTCGCCCGTGAACCAAAGCCAAATAACTCTTGGTTAACTTCCTCTCCTTAAAAAGCTTTAGATAATAATGAAGTGCCTCGGGACTCTTGGCTATTAGCAAACACCCGCTCGTTTCCTTATCCAGCCGATGGCACACCCCGCTCCTCCCCCAGTACAAAGTACTATCCTTATCTTGAGTTCTAGAGTTCTGGAGTTCTTGAGTTCTTTCATACCACCCCTGCTCCTCCACCCAGTCTTGAACAGTCTGGCCGGTAATAGAGTCGGCTCTGTTTACCACCAAGCCCACAGGTTTATTAATCACCAGGCTGTCCTCATCCTCATACAATATCGGAATTTCCATTACCCTAAGTATACCCGCCCGCTCGGGTTGTTGCTCTAGTGTCTGCGGGTGGATACGAAAGAATATGAGGTTAAATACAATATCACCCCTGTCGAAATCATTACGTCTGAAAGATTGAACCAAAAAGGCAATCCAGGTAGAGTCAGATAGTCCCAGACGCCTCCCCAGAGTACACGAGCCAATAGGTTACCCATTCCACCTATGACCAGAAACAACACGCCTAAGTTACGTTTCGGGAGTTTAAAAACTGTCACCAGAAAAAGAACGTAGAAAACAACAGCGATTATTCGACCCAATCCAGGAACTAAACCAAACGAAACACCCGTGTTGAACTTTCCAAACAACACCGTTTTTGACAGTAATTGTAAAAGAAAATCGAGAATTAAAACACCAATTAGAAATGGTGTCATTGTCTGTACGTTCACTACTTCTGCTTCTTTTCCATCTCCCTCTCACAGCTCATGCAATACTCCGCTGTTGGGTTTACCGCCAACCTGTCGGTGTCAATCATTTTTCCACAATTAGCGCATATTCCATACTTACCCAATTTGATCCTGGTAAGTGTCTTGCGAATGGCAATAATTGACCTGCTTACTTGGGATCTCATGGCAAACGATCGATCATGCTCAACATTTTCCGCCACATCGGAATCGACTGAGTTGTCATCATCCCTATTCCCAACAATATACGGATCTACTTTCTTTAGCTCCCTCTTAGTCTCAATTAGCCTTTTTTTCTCACCTTTAAGGTAAGAAATCAACGGACGTAATACCGAGATCGGAAACTTGATTTTTTTATTTTCTTCCATGTTTCAAAATTATTTTTATATCTTCAGACGCTGTCCTGCCAGACCTAATATACACTAAAACCATTCCACCGACAAACAAGAAGGTGCTCCATAAACATACGGTCAGGTCAAAGCCTCTAAACATTAGTCTTTCTACCAGATAAAGCACACCACCAGCTGATAGAGAAAACCCAGTAATAAGGCCGGACTTTGCGGAAGTCTTGTTACTTTTGTACCAGCTATATGTCCTGTATTTAAGCTCGGCGTCCCAACCTACCCCAAAGATTACTAAATAAATCACTCCCAGCACCCCATACTGCCAAGAATAGGTAAGCAATGATAACCCTGCATGAAAGATCGCCACGCCGGACAAGATGCCTAGAGACACAAAGTCGAACCAATCCATAGCCTTGGCTTTATATCTTCGTACTGTCAAAAATACTCCCAAATAGACCCCGGCCATTACTCCCCACCTGTCGATACCCGGATAATTAGAAAATAAAAAAACCCTTGAAAAATGTCCCCAAAAGGTGGGTAAATTCAGGATCACAAAGGTGAGCCTGCCTACAATAAAAGCCCAAAAAGCCGACATTACTACGCCATCCAAAATGTGAAACTCCTCAAGGTGAGATTCAACCGCTTTTTTGTAAAAGACAAAGGATCCCCAGAGAAATGAGAGTGTAGCCAGTAGGCCAAACCCATATATAGCAATATCCCCGATTCTGTAGATGGCATCATTCATGGTAAATAGAGTATACTAAAAAAACACATGCTTTCGATCGCTCATGGATTAACCGGTGCCCTTATAGCTTCCAAGATACCCAATCCGATTCTTAGCATACCTCTAGTCTTAGCCTCACATTTCCTCGAAGATCGGGTTCCTCACTGGGACGTAGGTCAAGGGTTATCCAGTCAAAAAAAAAGTAAGCAGACCGCTTTTTTTCAAGAGCTGTTCTTCGACTTTCCTATCTCGATCCTTATCGTTTATTTGTTTTTTCAAATGGGACGTCCTTTTGATTGGCGACCATGGCTTGGTTGGTTTATCGGGCTGCTTCCTGACTTTATCGAGTTCCCCTATCTTTTTCTAAACCATCGCGGCTCTATGATCAAAAAGTTTGCTACTTTTCATACTTGGTGTCATCGGTCAACCCCCGATCGGTTTTGGGGCATTCTCCCCCAAGTTCTGATTCTGCTACTCGTCCTCCTTCTAAAATAACCAGCTTCGGAAAAAGGGGCTATAATCTGGACATCTTGCACCTTAAAGGAGAAACGAGATGGATCTTTACCTTGTCTTTAAAAATGATAAGCACCAATTCTTAACCGATCCGGCTCCCGAACAGATGGAAGGCGCAGAAGTTCTCGCCCGCAGATTGAATCTGTCATTGGGCTGCCTGGAACGCGCAAAATTCTTGTTACTGGAAGTCGCGGCCTTTGACATGTTCAAACGGAGTTTGGAAAAAATGCTTCCCGATCGGCCAGTCTTCTTTTTCCAAATGGCCAAAGAATTTGACTCTCAGGTACCACCGGCCTTTTTGATCAACTGGCGCGCGATGGCGGAGTTTGGTCTTCGAGTACTCCAAAATCACTACCAACAGCTACCCACCCTGGCCTAATCCTGATTTGTTATCATCGCACCCTGCTTATTTGGCGGGGTTTTTCTTAATTCGCCCGTCCGGTATACTCTCCCGTTTCTGTGTTAATCTTTATTGAGTCTCCAGGGTTGATAAAAAGGGGCACCATGACCGTCAAGCCGGATGCTGTCTTGGCAGGTTTCAAAACATTACTGACGGTATTTCCTCTGGCACCCGGGTCACTCTCTGTGATTTTCATAATCACCGAAGAAGGAACCTCCACGCCTAAAATTTTCTCATCCCAAAATAGCACCCAAGCTTTTTCTCCTTCCACCAAGTAACTGACATCATCCCCCAGTACTTTCAGCGGGATCTCGAACTGGTCAAAGGATACCGGGTCCATAAAATAGCCTTTCTCGTCATCCTTATACAAGTACTGCAAGTGTTTCTTGTCCAGCAGAATATCCTCCACCATATTACCGGAGATAAAACCCTTAGTTACAATTGTCCCATTAAAAAGGTTTTTAGCCTTTACTTTGATCGTGGCGTTCCCCCTCCCCATCTTGGTAAAGTCGTATTTCATCACCCTGAATGGCTGTCCTTCTTCAGTAAAAGTCACGCCTACTTTAAGCTTGTTTACATCTATCATGCCTATATTTTACGCCTCAGAGGCCACTCCAAGCAACCCCAGATTGACAAAACCAGCCTCGTATGATAATATAGGCCATCTCTGTACAATCTGAAAAGGAGCTAGAATGAACTCTGAAACCCGCGGTAAGCTAGCAATTGTCGTAGGCGTGATCATGATCATCGCCATCCTCGGCTTTGTCTTCTTCGGTGGTCCGATCGCCTCTCTGGGAGCCGGTCTCTCGCTCGCCATAGGCGGAATGATCGTCTTCGGCCTGGTGGCTTTCCACGTCGACCCAGACGACCATCACTAAATGCCTCGATCCACACGAACCCGTCAAAAGGCGGGTTCTTTTAGCTCTCACGTATTTGATACAATATGGGTTATAGCCTCAGTAAGCACGCTAAAAAGGAGACATATGGTTACCATCGCACTGCTCGTCGTCTTTCTACTTATCGCGAGTAAGGGATTCACTTTTGGTTGGGCCCTTTACTTAGTTGGCATGGTTATTCTTGCCACAGTCCTTCTCAGAATTCACCTGTACTTCGCGAACAAGAATCTTCACTCACAGTGATCCAACCGAACCCGCTAATTGGCGGGTTTTTCATTGGTCTGGGTATAGTAAAATATCTCTATTGCCGGGATGGCGGAATGGTATACGCTCAGGTCTCAAAAACCTGTGGTCGCAAGGCCGTGAGGGTTCGATCCCCTCTCCCGGCACATTGAAAAATGCGCGCCTCGTGTGCGCTTTTTTTAATGTCAAGATGGGGATCGAACACGCCGGAACCAGTTTCGTAACGAACCTGGTGAGGCAGGCCTTGAGGCACCGAAGGTGACCGAAAGCGATCCCCTCTCCCGGCACTAAACAAATATCCTCCACTCGCGGGGAGATATTTTGTTTTGACAATCAGAGGCTATTCAGTCAAGTAAATTCTCGCAAGACGCTCATGAGGGCGTCTTTTTCTTGACATATGGAGCCCTATAATCTACAATTCACCGAGTACGCAATTTGAAAAAAGGAGAAACCGTGAAGCTTAAAACCTTTTCGCTTGCTGTTATCGCGCTGATTCTGCTCGCAATGATCTTCCTATATTTCAACCAGCCGGCCGACATTTCACCCCTACCCATGTTCGTTGCTGGTGGCTTCGGTATTGCCCTCTATGCCTGGCTCTATCTGTTCTCAGTAGCAGATTTTGAATACGTCAAGATTCATTACAAAAAATATCTGATGGTACATCTGATGGAAGATCAGAGTTTCACCCCAGACCCCAAGCTCAAAATGCCTTCAAAACGCTTTTTTGGACGCTGGACGGTCTACTATGACGCGGCCCAAGAAATCGGTTATTGGCAAGACCATCCGCTTTTCGGAGGCAAGTGGTACATCATGTATCACTAATACTCCCAGACCCCGCAAGGGGTCTTTTTATTGTTTCACTCCACCAACCACATCCCTGACCTTTATAATTTCATTTTTTCTAAACCCAAAGTCCGACCACGTTACAGCACCATCCGGAGCTTGGAAATTTGACTCTGCTAGATCCAGCCACTTCACAATTGCATCCCGATACTCTTCCAACAGTCCCATATCTATAAGGGCTCTGCACAAATTGATGTACACACCGGACCTCCAAACAGCCCAAGTCGTAAAATCCCGGGCCTTTAGCTCTGCTCCTTCAGCGGTTGATTCATAATCGTCATAGAGTTTCTCGGCCGCCGCGACCGCAGCCTTTGTGTCTCCCAATCTCAGATCATCCAGGATCAGAAAACCACGATATTCAAAAGCAAGAGCCCGATTCTCACCAAACTTTGGGTCGAGAGCTACTTCAGCGATTGCCTTTTTGTAGTAATCAGCCGCCTCCTGATATTTTTTTTCATAGTCCGCCACCCGACCCAAAAATCTATGTATTCTGGATTCCCATTCCACCATCTTGTTCTTAGCCACATAGTCTCCGGCCATTTCCACCGCCCTTTTCATATTTGCCAAAGCTTCCGGTTCGGCCTTTTCCATATACGAATGCTGATGTATCAGAGACTCCTCAAGATATAGCTGAACCACCTCATCCGGCATCCCTCTATCCAGAGCGTACTCCCTCAACACCCTGATATCCTCCAAGGCCTCCTCCTGCTTCTGCGTATCTTCCCTCAACCTGGCCGTCTCCACCTTCAGACTCTCAAAATTCTCTGTTGTTATTTTGTCTTTAGTCAGCATACTGTATATTTTATCACCGGCCTAACTTTCACCCCAACCTCTGCTCCACCTTATCCCAGTTAATTACCTCCCAAAATGCTTTGACATAATCAGCTCGTTTATTCTTGTATTTTAAATAGTACGCATGCTCCCAAACATCGATAGCCAAAAGTGGCTTAAACCCGTCAACCATCGGATTGTCCTGGTTAGCAGTCGACAATACTTCTAGAACCCCATCTTTATTTTGCACCAGCCATCCCCAACCGCTTCCAAATCTACCCAAAGCGGTCGCCTCAAAAATCTTCATAAACTCATCTACAGTCTCAAAAGATTTCTCCAGTTCTTTCATGAGCGATTCCCCGATATGACCAATGCCCGGTGTCGTCAACTCCTCCCAAAAAAAATCATGATTCCACACACCACCGGCGTTATTTTTCACCACTGGTAATTCGGAAAAAAACAGTTCGGTTAATGTCTTTACCTGAAGGGGTTCGTTTTCTGCCAAGGCTTTGTTCAAATTGTCAACGTAAGCCTGATGATGCTTATCGTGGTGTATCGTCATTGTCTCTTTGTCAATCACCGGCTCTAGAGCATCATAAGCATAAGGTAAGGGATCTAACAAGTAAGGATAGGTTTTTATCATAATTAAATATAGCAGGTGTCTACTTCTGGTGTCCCCGATCCACGCCATAAAACTTAACCCGATCTCCTCTGAACTTCAGATCGATAGACCCAAGTCCCCCGTTTCGGTGTTTAGCGATTGAAAGTTTCATGTCCTCCAAATTATTATCGTCAGTCCGGTACATAAACATCACCACATCGGCATCTTGCTCAATGCTTCCTGACTCACGCAGATCGGCCAGCTGGGGAATCTTTTCGGTTCGGCTTTCTATTCCCCGATTTAACTGAGATAAAGCCAGTACGGGAATCTTCAGCTCACGGGCCAAGTTTTTAAGACCCTGAGAGATGGCACCCACTTCTTGAACGCGACTTTCGTAGCTTTTGTCCCCAACCACAAGCTGTAAATAATCAACTACCAATAGTTTCAAACCAACCTGAGAGTGTAACTTTCTTGCTTTGGTACGGAGCTCCAAAATTGATTGTCCTGGGGTGTCATCAATATATAGAGGACAATCGGCCAAGACTCCCATGGCTTCCGAAAGACGAGCAAAGTCGTCTTCCTTGAGATTACCCGTTTTTAGTTTCCAGGCATCGATATTGGCCTGGCCCACCAGCATACGGTCGACCATTTCCAGATTACTCATTTCCAGAGCAAAATAACCGACAGGCATTTTTCTCTCTACTGCGGCGAATTGTGCGATATTGGTTGCTAGAGTTGTTTTTCCTATACCCGGACGAGCCGCCAAGATAATTAAGTTGCTATCCTGCATGCCGGCAAGCATATTGTCGAGATCCGAAAATCCGGTGGGCACACCTCTCAACCCGTCAGGAGAGTTGTGCAATGAGTCCAAACGGTCAAAGCTTTCGGCCAAGGCATCCTTAATCGGCACAAAAGACTTTCGCACGTGGCTTTGAGACAAAGCATATATCGATTGCTCGGCTTTATCCAGGATCTCCCCAAGAGGTTTCCCTTCATCAAACCCCATCTCCCCCATCTGAGCTCCCGCCGAAATTAATAATCTTTTGATATGACAATCTCTAACAATCTGAGCATACTTTTGAACATGAGAGGCTACCGGCACCTCGTTTGACAGCTCAGACAAATACGCTCTACCCCCGACTCTATCCAAAAGCTTGTTCTTTTTCAGCCAATCTGAAACCGTCAGAACGTCAATAGGGTCTCGGTTTTCATACAAGGTCACCATCGCTTCAAAAATCTTGCCGTTGTTGTCGTTGTAAAACATCTCCGGTTGCAAAACAACCGCGATATCAACAATGGCGTCCTTATCAATTAAAACCGATCCGAGTATTGATTTTTCTGCTTCATCCGCATGAGGTGGGAGCCTAAGAATAGAACTCATTTCCGGATCTCCTTTCGTAACGAAAGCATGTGTTTTCGAGCGAAAAGCTTGAAGCGCGACGAAGGTGTAATACAAAGGAATTACATCTAGAAGCGCTGAGGGCTTTGCAGCCGAAAAGACGTGGTTGCAGCAGAATGGAGATTCGGAAGTGGGTTCTAACCATTCATTAATAAAATTTGGGTGTCGTCGGGCAGACTACCTTCGTCTAATTTAATTTTGTGTACCGATTCTCCTGACACCGGAAATTTGTTTTTTTCCAAAAAACTCTCCAAAGTAGTCAACTCCTGAGTCTTGGAAGCACTTGTCCTGAAGTGCATCGGAATGGCATATGAAGGCTGGATTTCTTTGATCATCTCCATGGCTTCATTGGCATCCAACGTAAAGGTCCCACCCACCGGAACCATTAAGGTATCCACCGACCCCACCTTCTCGATCTGAGACTCTGAAAGTTTATGACAGATATCCCCCAGATGAAGAATGTGTAAACCATCCATCACAATAAACATAATTAGATTTTTTCCTCGTTCAGTGCCATTGTTTTTATCATGAAATGTTTTCATCGCCGATATCTGCACTCCCGCGATTTCGTACTCCCCTTCTCTATCTATTACAAATGTCTCTTTTCTGCTTATTGGACCCGTGATTACTTCGACCGCGCTGTGATCATCATGAGAGTGGGAGATGGTTACCACATCGGCCACGTCCTTCGCCAACGGCATACCCACCATATCACTCTTAAACGGATCGAGGTAAACTACCAGTCCCTCTTTACTTTTTAACTTAAAACATGAGTGTCCCAAATAGGTAATTTCCATGAAACAATATTACCACAGACAACGTCCAAGTCTTTTATCCCCCAACTGACATCTGAGAACTGAGGCCTGATATCTTAATATAAGGGTATATAATCGAGGAGCAATGCGTAAAGAAGTACTATTTGCCATCATTTTTGGAATAATTCTGGGAGGAGTCATTCTTTATGGTATGAATTTAGCCAATAAATCTGTCACCAGTCTTAAAGAAGAAATTGTTCAAAACTCCCCAGCCACACCCACACCCACCCCAACCAACAATCTTCTTTTTATTGTCAGTCCTCAAAATCATTCGGTTACCTCCGACAAAACCATTACCCTAACCGGTAGAGCTACTCCGGCGGCAAACCTGGCTGTTGTTTCCGAAACGGACGACCTGATTCTCAAAGCCAGTCCCGAAGGAACCTTCTCCGCTCAAATTAATTTAATTGGTGGAGAAAACACCATTGCCGTCACCGAATTAAAAAGCGATAACACAACTATTACCGAAGCCATTACTATCATTCAAACAATTAACCTCCCCGAATGAATAAAACACTCCCCTACATTACTTCAATTGCTATATTCGTCATTGCGAGTTTCGTACTCGAACCGTGGCTCGCTGATACCCGCAGGGGTAAATCTCACTCCATCCGCGTCTTAGCCGCCACCACAGTAGCAACTCCTTCAGCCACCCCATCGGCCACTCCAACAGTGATCACTATCACTCCATCCCAAACTCAGGATATTCAAGAAAAAATAAAGACGCTCGTCAAAGAAAACCTCAGTGCTACCGAGTCTACTCTGAAGGAAAAGATCAATCAGCGAACCTTGGTCGGGTTTGTCGGATTAATACAGTCAATCAACTCCGGCAACATCACAATCAATACCAAAGACGGCACTATACTGCAAATTACCACAGACGAAAAAAGCGTCTATAACAAAGCTGGAACCGGAATCAAAATCTCTTCTCTGGCCATCTCCGATAAAATTATCGTCATTGGCACCCTTTTGAAAGAAGATATCGTTTTAGCTAAAAGAATTGTCGTCGTTCCCGACGAACCCATTCAAATAGTTTCCGGCACTATCGTGAGCAAGGTTTCTTCCGTAGATATCAAGAAAAAGCTTATTGGATTAACAGTCAACAACCAAGAGGTTCTCTTTGGGCTTACCAAGAAATCGACTATCAAAATTGAGGAGATCAAAGCTGGTATGACCATTTTCGCCATAACCAAAAAATACGATGGTAAAGACCTTCTCTCCCGCGCCAAGATTCTATAATTTCATACTTTGAGTTTTCGATTTTTTGAGTTTTTTGCTTTATGATTAGAATATGCCTGCCATATCTTCCCGCCGTGTCAAGGCGTATACTTTTTTACTCATAAACGCCGCACTCTGGGGTTTTGGTGCTCCCATAATCAAACACGCCCTTGGTTTCACCACCCCTGCCCTATTTTTGCTCTATCGTTTCATTACCGCTAGTCTAATTTTCCTACCTGTCTTTCTAATCCACCGCCATCAAATCAAGCAAAGGATGAATCTCAAGCATCTTCTGATACTAGGGCTTCTGGGTGGACCTCTGACCCTAATTCCTTTCTATTATGGTATCGATGTCACCTCATCCATCGAGGCTTCACTGCTAGAATCCATCAGCCCCATCTTCACCGTGCTCGGCGGAATTTTAATTCTAAGGGAGACACTCAGACGTAAAGAAATTATCGGCATTGCTTTTGCCATCTTTGGAACTCTACTTCTCGCCGTCGAGCCACTTCTATCCAGCAGTGGCTTCAGCGCCTTATCCGTTAAGGGGAATGTTCTAATTATAATTTCCGATCTTATTTGGGCCTACTTCCTTATCTATTCCAAAAAAGACCATGTAGACCCCATCTCTCTTTCTTTCGTATCCTTTGTCATTTGTATCCCTTTCTTCCTGATTATGGTCGCCCTCGAAGGCTCTTCTTTTTATATACATCCTCAAGCCATTCCGGGAATTATTTACATGGCTATTGGTGGTTCTATCATTGCGTTTTGGGCTTATCAGGAAGGCCAAAAACTTATCGAAGCCTCCGAGGCGGCTGTGTTTACTTACCTCAAACCGGCTTTTGCCATCCCTCTTGCTCTGATCTGGCTACATGAGCCTTTCTCCTCGGTCACCATGATCGCCACCGCTATTATCATTACCGGTGTCTACCTCTCCGAAAACCGCTAAGTGGCTTGTTTGATCGTTATTTGTGTAGTTTGATTTTTCGGCATCAATATGCTATTATAGGTTACATCAGACCAATTCCACAGGCACCTTAAGAGAGGAGAAAAAATTCATGAACAAAAGATATGGATACATCGACCTTATATGTTGGATAATGTTCTCGTCTATCACTCTTGGAGTCTTTATCGCTTGCCTCGCCCTGATGCCAATTGGATCGTTTTTAAATGGCCTTGTTACCGGTGTAGCGTTTGTGATCTTCTGGATATCCCTAGCCCGCCCTTGCTTTGCATGGCTCAATTTTACCAAGATCAAGAGAAGGGTTGGCTATCCAAAGTCAACAAAAGATCTGTCCTTGATAATGACGCTACTCATTCTATTTGTCTCAATGGGCTCGATGTACCTGCCTGTCACATTCGTGTCGATCACGGGATTCTCCTGGATCCTTTGGGAAATCTCTCTAGGAGTTACCCTCGCGTTACACCTGGAGCGATAGATGGAGGGGCACAACATGTGCCCCTCTTTTTTGTGCTCAAATCAGCTTTCTATGATACAATATCAAAGCTATGAAACAGAATATTCATCCAATTTACGAAGAAATGGCCGTTTCCTGCGCCTGCGGAAACTCTTTTAACGTTGGCGGATCTAGAAAAACCCTCCACATTGATGTTTGTGACAAATGCCATCCCTTCATCACCGGTACTCAAAAATTCATAGATGCTATGGGTAGAGTCGACAAATTTATCGCCAAACGTAAGGCCGCTTCCGGTTATGTGGCCAAAAATAAGAAGAAGGACGAGATCGACAGAACACCCAAATCCCTCAAAGAAATGCTCGAAGTCAAAAAGAAAGCCGAAGCCAAAGAGGTCGAATCTTCCGTTGCCTCTGTATAGATCCATCTAACTCCCCTACATCGTCATTGCGACCTGCCCGCAAATGCTGAAGTGCTAGCTTCTGCAGGCGGGGGAACTACTCGACGTGGCAATCTCACTCCATCAAATATAGAATCAAAGTAAATGGATAATCCTTATATTCAAGCAGAAATTGAGCGGATTGAGACTGAGATTAAAGAGAACGAAGCTCTTGCCACCGACCCGGAACTCGGTTCTCTTGCCACTACGGAAGTGGCCAGGCTCAAGTCCCAGCTCGAAAATCTCCTCTCCATCCAGGTTACCGAGTCTCAAGTGGAGGAAATTAGCGAAAACTTCAACGACTCCCCAGCTATTATCGAAATACGCGGTGCCGCCGGAGGGGATGAGTCCAAAATATTCGCCGGGGATCTTATTCGTATGTATTCCCGTTTTGCCCAAGATCATGGTTTTAGTATCGAAAATATCGATGAGGGAATAATCCGTGTCAGCCGCCCAAACCGTTCTGTTTGGAATCATGGAGCTTACGAAACCTTCCAGTACGAATCAGGCGTCCACCGGGTTCAAAGGGTGCCGGAGACAGAAGCCGCAGGTCGAATACACACCAGCACCGCTACGGTGGCTGTATTACCTGAAGTCAAGCCTAACCAGCTCGAAGTCAAGGATCAGGATCTGGAATGGCAATTTACCCGTGCTGGCGGCCCAGGAGGCCAAAACGTCAACAAGGTAAATACCGCCGTCCGGCTGACTCACAAACCCACCGGATTGACCGTCTTCGTGCACGAAGAACGTTACCAAGCCAGAAACAAGGAAATCGCCCTAAATATGATCCGCTCCAAAATCTGGCAACAAGAGGAAGAAAAACGCCTTAGCACTCAGTCCGACAAGCGCTCCCAAGCTGTAGGTTCCGGCATGCGCGCCGAAAAGGTCAAAACCTACAACTTCCCCCAAAACCGCCTCACTGATCACCGGCTGAATAAATCCTGGCATAACCTCAAAGAAATCATGGAGGGTCGCCTCGAAGAAGTCATCGAATTCACCCTCTCTGGCTTCAACTCCCTAGCCAAATAACTCCACCTATTTGTTTTTTACCTCACCTGTGATAATATATAGGACGTAAACTTTACGCACGCTGAAATTAACAGAAAGACTCTAAATTTCCCCCACGGAGGCAGTCTTGAATACAACTATAAGCAATTCTGGTGCCGTTGAAACTCATTCAACGCTTAGTAGCTGGTCGATGGTCGGTGCACTGATATTACTCATCTGCTTTGCATTTATCAGCCATTTCAATTTTTTGACCGAGATTCAAAGTTTTATCAGCATTTACTCTGGGATCGCCGTATTACAAGCACCCATGACCATTTGGGCATATATCAGTTTGGTAATCAATCTCTCCACGGTCATGTTCGGCTTGGCTATCTTATCCGCTCTGTTCACACCGAAAACCAAAAGCTATAATCGAGAATTCCTGTCCAAGATATTTCAAAAGGGTCCGCTTCCGTTTTACTTTCTTATCCTTGTTGAAGAAATATTTGCAAGGTTTTTGTTTATTACCGTGATTGGTACCTGGATTTTCCACGCCGGTTATCCAACCATGATTATCTTGCTACTCGTCGGAAACTGTCTATGGGCTGCCCTGCACTATTATAACTATAAGGACAAAACCGATCGGAAACTCCTTGTGGTCTTACCACAGTTTGTTGGCGGTCTTGTCTTGGGGTATATCTACCTCAGATATGGCTTTATCGTTGCCCTACTCGTCCACCTGACTTACGACTTCATTGCTCTCATCGCGGACAAAAAGCAGAACAATCTCGCCCAAAGCATCGTCAATACCATCTATTGGGTGATTGTTTTCCTAATTAGTTGGTGGATTCTTAATGCTAACGGCATTTTACTAGTGCAGATTCTAAGTCAATGGTTTGTCATGGAAAACTTTGTCGCCCCCGGCGTAAGTATGTGGTTAATGGCTGCGGTGTTGATCAATTTCAAATCAATCTCAAACATTATCACTCACATGCTAGCCCTCGACAGAACTTCACCGGTTGCTGAAAGTGTGAGTAAGTGGACTTTGGGGCTGACGATAGTTCTATACTTACTCGCTGGAGTTGTCACTGCCGGAATAATTCTGGGCTTCAATTGGTTTCTGGGATTGTTCTCAATTTTCGCAACCAACATAGCCTTGCGGGCGGTAGTTGTCGCCGCACTGATAACCTTATTCGTAACGCCAAAATCCGGTTCTGCCATGGCCAACCTCTGGTTTACGGATATCCCGGTAACTTTTGTTGAGGTGTTCATCGCTATAACCTTCGGTTTTTGGCAGTGCGTCCTGATCTTCGCTATTGCCGGGATCACCTCACACGCAACCGAATTCATTGATTCGCATAATTAGGTACCTCACCCTCCGCACCACGCGGAGGGTTTTTTGTAGGTGATGCTCTTGCCTCACCCTAGATCGCTGTTATAATCACCGTTGTTACGCCCTTTTACATCCACTTTATTACAGGAGAAGCGAAAAATGAATTCTTCGACGTCTTGGGAAGAAAACCTTTTGGGCTGTCTAGGGGCATTATTGTTGCTCGTCGTACTAATTCTCTTTTCCGCATGGATCACTACCATAGTCTGGGGGTTCATTGTACCAACCGTGTTTTACTCCGCCGTCACTGCAGATCTGGTTCCGGCCAGCTTGACCCTGGTCCAAGCACTCAAGCTGAGCCTTCTTTTCTGGGCGCTTGGTATCACCACAGCGTACTCCGCCTCCTCTTTGTCGAAAAGCTCCCTTTTCAGCGGAGACGTGGTTAGCACCATCGCCGCGGTCATCATTTATATCATTATCTTTGCCATCGTCTGGGCAATTATGGTCGCCATTTCTGGCTTTTTCGTCTGGCTCATGTGGACCTGGGTTATCACCGACGTCTTCGCGGGTGCTGTTGCTGCTGGTCTCATCCCAGCCGCTCTCACCTACTGGCACGCTTGCCTGGTGGCAGTCCTGTTTGGTGTCCTCGGCCTGAGCCAACGCCGGAGCTCCAACTCTTCTTCAAAGTAAGTCTCTCTTTAAACCCGCCAACAAAGGCGGGTTTATTATTTCCAAAGAACTTGACTACGCGCAATTCGTGCTAAAATCTTGATATCCTATTCAACGGAGGTACTTTCAAATGCCCTTCAACTGGCCCGGACGACGCGACGAAGACTTTACTCACCATGAAGATTTTTCCCATGAACTGCTAGGTCACAACTCTTCCAAACCAAAACCCATCGAAACCGAACCTACCCCCGAAACCAAGCCGGAAAAGCAACCACAGTTCAGCTGGGTGGCCTTCGTAGTAATGATCATCTCCATTGGACTCGCCCTTCTGGTCGGTATGATCATCCCCGGCATTCTCGATGAGTATATCGCCATGTTCATCATCACCACCTTGTATGGGTTCGCCCAGGCCCACGGCTTCAAAGCCCCCAAGAAATAGCCTATTCTACCCCCCGCCACCTGGCGGGGAATTTTGTGCCTAAATCTTATATTGATCTAATTTGATATAATACGTTAGACTTACAGAGTCCATCTTTAACTTCATTTTCACCAGGAGGCCGTTTTGGACGCCAAGCTTCGATCCTACTACGTAAAACAAGTGCTTCTCTCTTTCTTCTTGATTCTTCCCACCATCCCCTATATCTACGTTTTGTACCAACTCAGCTTGTTTTTCCTTGCATATCATAGTTGGCCCGCCTCTGTCCTAATTTATCCCCTGTTCTGGATACTCTTCCAGACAGTTCTTGGGACAGTAAAAATAATCCGACAGACGTTTTTGTCGGGATATCAAAAAATCAGCCCGGAAAACGATCTCATGTTAGCTGGTATCTACGGCGGAGATGAAACGGCGTACGCCAAACTCACTCGTTTAACCCAGCTTATCACTTCTCAAATCAACATCAACCCTCATCTGACCTTCTATGTTTATCCTCGCAGGGGAAAAGGGAAGAACGGCCACCATAACGCAGCCATTTTCAAAAAAGAGGGTGGTTTTGGCCTCATGATTTCGCAAATAACACTTGAGGAATGCTCCGAGAGAACCATACTCGGTGTTTTGTCTCATGAGATGAGCCATACTATAACCAGAAATTGGTACGTAGTCATCGGGATTATCATGGGTGCCCTGATGATTCCGGCAAACACACTCATTCTTTTTATAGCGGTGTCGATTGGTTTTTATAGTTGGTGGTTGTTTATCCCAGCTTTAATCGTTCTTGGGCTTATCCATATGTTTATCGTGGGTCTACCTGCCAAGATCGATGAAATCTCTGCTGATCTTTTATCTGTCAAATTGGGGTACGGCTGGGGCCAAATAGACTACCTTGAAAATCTCCCTGCGGAATTTAAAATTCCCGACGGTATTCATAGTCACGTTGATTCACGCGTGTCTCAGCTTAAGAAAGCCATGTACCCATAGAGTTTCCACCCCCCCCCGCCACCTGGCGGGGAATTTTGTGCCTAAAACCCATTTGTGTTACAGTTTGATACAATATAGGACAAGAACTTTTAAATCACGCAGTCGGAGGCTATTCTGGACACCAATCTTCGGTCTTATCTATTTTTCCGGAATCTCTACTCCCTATTCTCCATGCTGGTTTCCATCGTCGTCCTGCTGGGGTTAGCTATTTTCATTTATCAGTTTGTCATGGAAACGTTAGGAGCCAATCTGATCTGGTTTCTGATCTTTGCACCTTTCTTTATCTTTGGTAAAGATATAGTTTTCGATCTAAAGATATATTTTCGACATACTGAATACGAAATTGAGCCTCTGGCAGAACCTCAACTCAGTCGAGTTAAAAACTTAATGCAACCACTTTTGAAGAAATGCCACCTACTTCGGCACTCCTTTTTTTACTTTCTGGCCGATGATGGAGACGATACGGGGGTCATTATGCATCAAGGCTCGGCTTATCTGGCAATCGAAGAGGACATACTAGATAGACCGGATCACGAACTTCAATCTGTCTTAGCCCACGAACTGACCCACGTTGTCTTCTCGGACGGATTGAGAGCTATCTTTCTGAACACAATTTCTATATTACTTGTCATCTATTCCGTTATGGTTATTCCAATCCTGCTCCTGACCATGTCCCAAGTCCCTTGGTACATTATCGTATTAGGCCTAGCCATATCACTGCGGTTCCTTACCTCCTGGACAAATAAGATTAGCGAGATCACGGCTGACACAGGCGCCACCTTACTGGGATATGGTCCCGGTTTGCAGGATTTTTTCTCCCACACACCCAACGAACAAGACTTTCTTGTTTGGCTATTTGATAACCATGAGTCACGGTCAAAACGGGTGTCCCGAATATCAAGAATCGTCAAACACCTCAAATAGACACACTTCCCCGCCGCCAGGCGGGGATTTTTTTGACATTGACGCCATTAGGCCAGATCAAATACCCGCCTTAGTACTTTTGAGAATCTCTTCCTTCAAAACCTCCAGAGCCTTGTCTATCTGGTTGTCTGCCAATGGGTCTTTCTCATTTTGTATATACTCGATTTTGACATCGGGCTCCAAACCAATCTTGTGAATATTTTTTCCGGATGGTAAAAGCCATTCGGCAATGGTGACGTGAAGAGATGACCCGTCACTAAAATCTTCCGGCTCCTGTACCGTGCCCTTCCCAAAGCTTTTTTCGCCCACCAATTTTGTTCCCAATCTTTCTCTAAGAGCACCCGCTAATATCTCCGCCGCACTGGCTGATCCTCCGTTTACCAAGACCACCAAAGGCATTCCGATAAGTTTGCCCTCTCTATCCACGCTGGAAACCTCGGTTCTGTTTCTGTCCCTTTGTTTAACAATCACTCCATCGGCGATAAACTCACTTCCCAAATCTATCGCCCTTTGCAAATAACCACCCGGGTTATTTCTCAAATCCAAAACCACTCCCCTTATGTTCTTACTCTTAACCTCTGAAACGATTTTCTCCCATTCCGGAAGAGTTTTCTCACCGAACTTGTTTACCCGTATCAAAGCTACTCTCCCGCTATCCAGCCACTCCAACTCAGTCGATGGTACGTTAATCACATCTCTAACCAAAGTCACATCTCTCGATTTTTTCTCTGATTCCCTAAAGATGGTTAGCGTGACCGAAGTTCCTTTCTCACCTCGAATTAGATCAACGGCATCCTCCACTTTCATTCCACTGGTATCTTTTGATATTTTCTTCTTTTCATCGGTTATTTTGAGGATAAAGTCTCCGGCCTTGATACCCGCCTTGAATGCCGGCGTATCCTTAAGCGGTGTCATCACCGCCAAGGTGTTATCAATAAAGCCTAGCTGTATCCCTACCCCACCAAACTCACCTTGTAAGTCCTCTTTGCTTCGTGCGTTTTCTACCGGAGGAAAAAAGGAGGTATAAGGGTCACCCAGTGAGGCCGTCATTCCTTCAGCCGCCCCATACATCAGCTTTTTACTATCGATGTCTTCCGGCTTTAAGTAGTTTTTCTTTAATTGGACCAAAACTTCATTCATGATCCTCGTATCTACCGCTTCATTACCCTGATATTGACGTGAAGTTTCATACACACCCAATCTGTATCCCGCAAACCCGATTGCGGCCAATAAAATAACTCCAAGCAAGTACTGTCTTACGACGATAATTTTCATATTACGCCTTGTCGGTAAACGGCAATAAGGCTAGGTGTCTTGCACGTTTAATGGCACGGGCCAATCTCAATTGGTGTTTTTCACAAACACCGGTTGTCCAGCGGGAAACAATTCTCTTTTTTGGAGAAATACCTACCGCTAGAGACTCTAGATCAAAGTAAACCGGCTCCGCCTTCTTCACACAAAACGGGCAAGGTTTACTGGATTTTCTAATTTTCTTTTTTTGAATCATTTTCTTTATTTTTATATATTTTTGTATTCAATCCGCCTTTGGTGGTTTAGAATGGTATTTCGTCCGAAACGTCTTTCGAAGCACCTTTATCGTCAGCTGAGAACACTTCTTCGGCTGGAGATACCTGCTCTGCCTTTGGTTCGACAGGCGTATAATTCGGTTCGTACCCTTCGGAGATACCTTTAGGAGTGTTCAAAGCAATCATTTCCTCTATTACTACTTCGGTAATCTGGCGATCATTACCGTCTTGTGTCTTCCACTGTCTGGTCTGCAGTCTTCCTTCCACAAAAGCCTTCTGACCCTTAATCAGTAGTTGACTGCAAATCTCTCCCAATTTACCCCACGCCACAATACGGTGGAACTCAGCACCCTCTTGCTTTTGACCTGAAGAGTCGGTCCATTCACGATTGGTTGCCAATCCGAAGGTGCAAACTGCTGTACCCTGAGGGGTATATTTTAGTTCTGGATCTCGGGTAAGATTTCCAATCAACGTAACTCTATTTAGACTTCGTGTGCTCATATCGCTTTATTAAATCCTAATCAATAAAAATCTTAACATTTTGTCATCCATCTGCAAATCTTTCTCCAGGAGCTGGGCTGCTTCGGAAGTGCCTTCGATAGTCAGCTTTAGGTAATACCCTCGGCTCTGCTTTTTAATCTCGTAAGCCATAGTCTTCGTTCCCCATTTATCCACACTAATCACCTTGAGAGCACGCTTCTTGCACTTCTCAGCGATTTGTTTGTCTGCCCCAAGATCGTTCTCGGAGGAAGGATAGATGACAACGAGCTCGTACTTGTTTACGACGCCCATGGACGGTTTGGTTTCGGTTGTCTTTGTCTTTTTCACAAATTTTTTATAATTATTACTTGTCCGCCTTTGGGCGGAACTTGGCTATTTTACTACAAACAGGTGCCCTCTGCCCGAGCGCCTTCCCCGCACAACAGCTTGACAATTCACCAAACAACCTATAGAATCACCCAAGTTCAAATCTTGCACCTGAAAAGAGGAAACATGAAGGCTATTTACTTTCTAAGGAACTCAGCAGTTGTGTTGTTTGTTGTCCTATCTGTAGTAGCGGCAATCGTTCAGTCAAAACCGATATTTCTCGCTGGCGTAGTGGCCTTAGCGATTAGTGTCATCCTTCTCAGCTTGACACCGGTTTTGCCCCCATCCACTTTACAAAAGACTATCAACAATATTTCCCTGATCTTGTTCATTATCATGATCGCCGCCATCTTGGTGACGGGTTTGGGTTCCATCATTCCGATGGCACTGGGCTATACACTCGTAGCCAACAGCATGTACCAAATTGCCTACTTCATCGCCCCATTTGCCATTTTTGCTGCGGGGAGTGCGATGCTCTCAGTTGACCGAACCAATTCGGACTGACCCACTTCCCCGCTTCGAAAGAGGCGGGGCTTTTTATTGCCACAAAAATGCGCCTCCATAAGGAAGCGCAGAGATAAGAAAATCGTCAGAAGCCGAATATTGCACCACCGGACAAAATCGCCAACAGGAGTACAAAAATGATGTCTCCGCAAACAATAATCAAGGCATAGCCCATGATCTTGCTCCATTCCTTGTAGGCCGGGTGGTATTGATTCCAAATATAGACGGCCGAGGCAAACACCACCAGATAACACAGGGCACCCATCAGCCAGGGCACTATACCTACAAAAACTGCCAGCCAGGTCATGAGCACAAAAACCACCAACTGGACACTTAATGCCACATAAGTCTTCTTGTTTTCACTTGACATGTGATCCTCCAAAACTGGTATTGGGTTGTTACTAAACGGCCAACAGGAATATTCCACCCAGAACCAATCCTGAGCCAAGCATCATTAGGGAAAGATTCAAGCCTATAAACCCCAAAATACTTGCATCTCCGTCCTGGTCGTACTTTTTCTTGCTTTGATAGAGGGAAGTGGCAATAATCAACATTGCAGAGACCGCTCCCATCAGAAATGAAGGAAGTCCGGAGATGATCACACCGAAAATTAGAATCAAAATATTCAGTACGAAACAAACCACCGAAGCAATCACTATATCTTTGTTCATTTACTCTCCTCAGAACCAAATTTTAGGGTACTTAGCAGCCCATTCTTACGTGCTTGGATACTACCACAAATCCACCTCGAAGTCAAGCTATGGGGTGTTATTTAGGTTCCGATCATGAACTCAACCACATCTCCGTCTCTCATTGGATACTCCTTACCTTCGAACCTGACCTTTCCTTTTTCCGAAGCCTCTCTCCAACCGCCATGAACCACAAACTCGTCATAGTCACACACCTTAGCCTTAATAAACTTTTTCTCAAAATCGGTATGGATCACGGCGGCAGCTTGAGGAGCTTTTGTTCCCAACGGAATTGTCCACGCCCGGCTCTCCGTAATTCCGGTAGTTAGGAAGCTAATTAGTCCTAGAGTTTCGTAGGCATTTCTTATCAGTTTGTCCAATCCCGACTCCTTAATTCCCAGATCAATCATGTATGCCCGTGCATCCTCTTCGGACAAACTTGAGAGTTCCGACTCCACCTTCGCGCATATATATAACTCATCGGAAGCTACAGTTAGTCTTGGATCATCCTCACTAACATTAAAAACCTTGATCTCCTTCTTCATCGTCAACAAAAACAAATCCCTCGCCAGCTCAATCTCTTCTCCTGCGAGGATACTCCTTGCAGGTTTGCCAGCATTGAGTCCTTCAAAAAGTTTCTCTATCACTCCCCTTTTCTTCTCTTCACCTTTGATCTTTAGATCTTTTGAGTTTTTAATTCTTTCTACGGTCTCCAGATCCTTTAAGATTAGTTCGGTTTCGATAACTTCATAATCGGTTTTTGGATCAACACTACCCTCTTTGACAATTTCTGAATCTTTAAAATCCCTTAAAACCTGCAGGATCACATCTACATCTCGTATATGAGTCAGAAACTTATTGCCCAAACCGGCACCGGTAGCCGCCCCAGCCACCAATCCGGCAATATCTACAAACTCCACCGTCGCCGGGACTATTTTGACACTCTTGGATATTTCCGCCAACACCTTCAGCCTTTCATCTGGAACTTCCACAATACCCACATTTGGCTCAATGGTTGCAAAAGGATAGTTTGCCACCAAAGCCTGTTGACGCTTTAACAGCGCATTAAAAAGCGTCGACTTCCCCACATTTGGTAACCCCACGATTCCAATCTTTAATCCCATGAACCTATTTTACCCCACCTCAATCTCGATCTCGCAACTTATGTTTGAAACTAAATATCTGGCGCCACGGTTTGTGTCGGTCGACGACAAGCGTCCAACCCAAAATTTGCAACCCAATTAGTGCCACCCACCATCCGGGCAGAACCGGAAGAATCATCCCGGCAACCCCAAAAACAATGAGAAATATTCCCAGCATTGTACGGAATGTTGATTTGAGATTCTGTTTCACTAATATCAGTATACTTTAAGCCTTCGTCCTCTTCACTAAAAACAAAATCCCGTCTAATGAGACGGGATCAGATTACTCGATAACGCAATCGTTACGTGGGCAACTTTTCTCCATACCAGAGATCGGACAACAACGACTTTTTTTGTTTGTAGGCCTCTACAGCCGCTTTATCCCCAAAACTGTTCAGACAATTCAAGACTTCCTTCTCACTCATACCAAACCCTGAGGCATGTACCACCAATTGTCCCACAATATCAGCCAAGATTAGCTCTTCGGCATATGTTCCGCATAAAACAAAAAGGTGACTTCTTCTGGAAACATTAAAAAAGCGTAGTTGTTTTGCGTACTTACGGATAAAAGACTTTATTCTCCTTCTCGAGGATTTTATTTGCACGGGTAACTCTTTCCGGTGTCCATTCATCTTGATTGCTTTCAAGAATGAGGGGTTAACCTGGACAAACATGTCATAACCATCTTCGTCTTCGTCACCATTTTGCACAGTTTCCCGTATTTCAATAACCCATGGTCTCTTTTTGAATACCCGGCTTACGGTATCACACGACTCCTTGCCTCTCGCATCAGAATCAACATCATCCGGCTGCTTCAAACATTACACCTCCATTTTCAAGGATCGTGCTCCAATTTTACTCCTATTTTGGCGGAAACTATTTTTTGGTTGGTCTAAGAACTACATGAGTGAACTCTTTACCATCGCTGTCCTTCCACTGAACACTGGATGCGTCACATTCTATTTTTTTACCCGACTTTGAAATAACACAAAATTTTCCCCGATATTTTCTCCTCTCATCTCTCTCCCGCAATAATTTAGGGAAACGTTTGTCCGATTTGTCCACCACCCCCTCTCGACCGATTTTTCTCAGCTCCTCCACAGTCCTTTCCAAAAGACGGCACGCCTCAGGATTGGCATCGATAATACCTCCATCTGCTGTCACAAATAAGATTGCCTCCAAACTATTTTCAAAAAAAGTCTATGCCTTTGCTCACTTTCAACCAATCTCCTGGTCGCCCTTCGTTCTCCAGTGACGTCAGACTGAATCGTGACACAGACATCACCATATTCTGAGTTGAACGATTTCACAGCTGTAGCATCGGTCAAAATCTGGGTTCCGTCCTTCCTAATGTTTTCCACCAAACCGGTCCATCTACCATTCTTCTCGATTTCCTTAATAATCATTTGGCTCGTTTCTGCCTGTGTATGACCTAAGGCCGGATTGTTGAGAATGCTAATCTCTCTACCCAGCAACTCGTTTTTGTCGTACCCAAAAATTTCCTCAAATCGCCTATTTGCATAGACAATCGAACGGTCCATCTTTGTCACCACCACCCCTTCACCCAAATTTTCCAACAACATACTATGCAATTGTTGTAGATCTTCTGCTTTCTTTTTCTCCGTCACATCTCTGGTATACCAAATCCTGCCATAAACCAAACAGTCCGCTCCGATCATAGGAAAGGTGTGCAGGTCAAAAGATCGACCGTCTTTTAAATACACCTCGTCTCGGACCACTTTGTTGCTGGCTTTTGTCAATTTTTTTCCCACCGATAAGAATATTTCCGAGTTGCGAAGCAGCTTAGCCGTGTACTTCATAATTGCTCCAAAGTTCCTGGTCTTTAACACTCTCTCAGGCAAAAGCCACATTTTCTTTGCAATCTCGTTTATCATCAAGACTTTCCCCTGATTATCAGTCAGCATCACACCATCGCCACTTCGACTCATCTCATCACCAAAAGGATCTATATCTGAAACTAGATCGTCTTTCATAATAAGTGAATAATTACCACTCCAATTTTACTCTATTCCACTCACACGCACCAGACTACACAAAAAACCAGGCCCTTGACTTTCGTCTTGGCCTGGAAAACAGGGCTATTTCTTACTTTGATCTTTGAGCCAAAGCAACGCAAGTACAGTCTTCGCATCGCAAATTATGCCCAGTCTCACCATTTCGAAAGCTTCTTCCACGGGAATGATGTGTTTCTTCGTACACTCCCCCTCATTCACAAGCCCAGACAAAGCACCATCGTCACCGAGACCGGAAACTGTGGTGTAGTACACCCACATCTTCTCGGAAGTCCCTCCAGGGGAAAGATAGACGGAGGATATCAGCTGAAACTGACCAAGCTTCACAGTCAGTGCTGCCTCTTCAAAAATTTCATGCTTCAAGCAAGCAATCGGATCCTCACCTGGGGTCAAGGTCCCGGCTACCAACTCGAAAATCGTCCCTTTAATGGCCGGCCGGAATTGCTCCACAAGCGCGATCTTATCCACAACGGGATCATGGATCAGAACCGCTACAGAATAGCCTCGCTCCAAAACCCCCCAATCAAACGGGTAGGTCACCTCTTTGCCGTCAAACCCCTCGTGCCTAATGTGTCGCTTCAGGAACTTAAGAGGTCCTGCTGACCCCACCAAAATATCAGCCAACTCATAGACTATCAATGTTGTTGGTTTCCTAAGGGCAATCGATTTTTTCATCGTTCCTCCGATAAGTTTTGAATGTAATTTCAGAGTACTATCCTATATTTTAACAGGAGCGTCATTTTTTTGCTGATCAACCTCTTGACATCCTGCTAGATAGTGTTATAATAACACTATGATTGAGAAAATGCAAGTACCGGAATACTCCATGGGTCTAAGAAAGCGTATCTACGATGCACTACATCTGGACCAAGGCCCTCTCGGAGATGTCACCTCCCTTGCTCTCATCGAGAAAGAGCGACTGGCTACGGCAGAGTTTGTTGTAAAAGCAGACGGAGGAATAGTCTCGGGTATTGAAGTAGTCAAAGTCGTCTTTGAACTAGTCGATCCAAAGATAGAGTTTTCTCCCCTGCTCAAAGACGGAGACTCTGTCAAAAAAGACGATGTCTTTGCCACTGTCACCGGACCGGCTAGAAGTGTCCTTGCCGGAGAAAGAATCGCCCTCGAGTTTCTTCGCCGTATGAGTGGCATCGCCACCAAAACTCAGCAATTTGTTACAGCGGTTGAGGGTACAGGAGCCACCATTCTCGATACCCGCAAGGTTCTTCCGGGCTATGGAGAACTAGACAAGCAAGCGGTTAGGAATGGTGGCGGAAGCAATCATCGCACCAACCTCAGTGAGATGGGTTTAATTAAAAACAACCACATCGATGTCTTGGAAGGAGATATTGCCAAGGCGATTCAATTATTCCGAGCAGCCTACCCAAACGTACCCCTCGAGGTTGAAGTCCGCAATGAAGCCGAACTGATAACGGCACTGGTCAACACTCCGGATAGAATCTTACTGGACAACATGGATAACGAATATACGGGAATGGCTGTTGGAATCAGAGATGAATTTACAAATATACACGGCACCAAGATACCCCTCGAAGCCTCCGGAAATATGACTCTGGATAGAGTTAGAAGTGTCGCCGAAACCGGTGTCGAGTATATTTCCGTAGGGTCACTCACCCACTCAGTCGAAGCCTTCGACATTTCCTTACATATTAGTTTTAACAAGTGACATGACTAAATTACTCACTCAGGAAGAAATCTACAACTCACTTAAGACCAAGTATTCTCAGTACTCTCCAGATTTTGAACTTCAAATCAAAGCTGGACAAATGGCCAAACTCAACCGTTTGGTCAAAGAAAAAAACGCCGTGATTCTCAAACACAACTATATGAGCTGGGATCTCCAATGCGATGAGGTGTTGGGGATACGAGGAGACTCCCTAGAGCTTTCTCGCAAAGCCACAGAAACTGACGCCGACACTATCCTCTTTTTGGGTGTGAAATTCATGGCCGAAACCGCCAAAGTTCTCAACCCCAAGAAAACCGTGCTTATCCCCTCACTCAAGGCTGGCTGTTCGTTGGCCGCCAGCATTACCGGCGCCGATGTTCGCAAGTTAAAACAAATATTTCCGGGTATTCCCGTGGTTGCCTATGTAAACACTGACGCCGATACCAAATCGGAAGTGGACGTCTGCTGTGCTTCCGGTAATGCCGCCAAAGTGGTCAGGTGGGCCATGAAAGAATGGAAAACCAATAAAGTTATTTTCCTCCCGGATAAGTTCTTGGCCCAAAATGTCGCCAATGAAATGAACGCCGATATATATTTCCCCAACATGACTGTCGATCCCAAAGAAGTACAAAAAGATTTCGCACTTCGCGTCAACAACTCCGTACCAAACACACCTATTTTCATCGGCTGGGAAGGAAAATGTGAAGTTCATGAGAAGTTTACCCCCCATGACGTTGACAACCTTCGCCACGACTTCCCTGGAGTCTATATCATGGCTCACCCGGAGTGTCCTCCGGAGGTAGTTAAAAAAGTAGATTTTGCCGGGTCCACCGGAGAAATGATCAAAAAAGTCACCTCTCCGGACATACAAGACAAACAAGTGGCCTTCTTTACCGAATGCGCCATGGTCGAAATACTAGCCGCCCAACACACAAATGTTTTACAGGTCTGCTCAATTCAGAAACGCTGTCCACATATGGCTCAAAACAATCTGGAGACAGTTATCGAAGCTTTAGAAAAAATGCAGTTTGAAATTACCGTGCCAGAAGATCTTCGGAAAAGTGCCGAGCTCCCTATCCGCCGCATGATCGCCATCAAGTAGTGGTGATAAAATATTGAGGATCAACTTTCAAAGGAGGTACTTTTATATGACCCAAGATTTGTTAAGGTTTACCTGGAATCATGGTACTTACACCATCCCGGCGGACACCGAAAAACGCAAGATCCTACTCCCCAGCGGCCGGCTTCTGACCTTCAACGGCTTTCTCGAAAGTTTTCCACCTCAGCTCAGGGAACTTCGCGAGTTCAACTTCCACATCGAAGTTGGACCAGGATCCAATCTTTCAGTGGTCGCGGATCAGCTGGACGCCGTTCTGGCCAAAGCCGTCACCGTCACCCTGGTGAAGACTTGCCCACAAGGCTGTATGAATCAAACCGGAACCTTCTGCTCCAACTGCGGCTCCCGTCTGGAAGTGAAAGAGGTTGTCCTGCCCTTCGTTCCCGACAAACCCAAACCGTTCCAAAATCCAGCCAACTCCGTAGACGTCATAGGCAGCGGTCCTTGCCCTAACTGCCACCAGCCCCTGGATCATGGAGCTCACGCCAGCTCGTGTCCCAATTGTGGACAAAAGCTCAACTGGACCTGTCGCGGCGGAATTAACATGCGCTGTACCCTTTCATAGACAGTCTGCACTAAATCTTCAACATACCACCCCGCCTCACAGCGGGGTTTTCTTTTAATATGGAACTATTTCTTATTGTCTCCAGCAATCATCTTCATCGCTTCTTGAACTGTCGTCATGAACTGAGCCGGGAAAATAATCGTCGAATTCTTTTCTACCGATATCTCTGCCATCGTCTGCAAAGTTCTCAGTTGCAACGCCACGGGATGAGCCGCAATTACATCGGCGGCTTCGGCCAATCTTTTCGCTGACTGAAACTCTCCCTCCGCCGCCACGACCTTGGCTCTTCTCTCACGCTCCGCTTCGGCTTCTTTAGCCATCGCTCTTTGCATGTTATCCGGTAATGCAATATCTTTGATCTCTACCGCCGTTACTTGAGCGCCCCACGGCTCAGTGTGTGTGTCGATCACTTTTTGAATCTGCTTATTTATTTCCGTAGTTTGGGACAAAAGCTGGTCAAGGGTAAACTGCCCAACGACATTTCTGACGGTCGTCTGAGAAATCTGATTTACCGCAGAATAGACGTCATCGATCGCCACTACAGATTTCTGCGGATCAACCAGATGGTAATAGGCCACCGCCGCGATATCGATAGAGACGTTATCTTTCGTAATAATCTTCTGTGAAGGAATACCCATGGTAATAGTACGGAGCTGGACCTTGCGCATGACCTCCAAAAAAGGAATCAAGATTATGAGGCCGGGACCACGAACACCGGTACACCTGCCCAAGAAAAAGATCACTCCTCGCTCGTACTCCTGAACGATCTTCAAACTGGCAAATAACACCACCAAAATAGCTACGATTACTGGTATTTCCATAGCTCAAGTATAGCACCGGAAAATTGACTTTTCCGGCGTTTTGTGGTACTATAGGGCGTTCTCTTACGCACGTTCTTTCACAATCTATCCCCTTTGGAGAAAACATGAAACCACTTTCAATCGTCTTTTATGTTGCCATGCTCGGTGTTCTCATTCTCTTCGGAGCTTCCTCTGAGCTTGGTTTAGGCATGCCAACGGTCCCGAACACCGTGATTGCCGGCCTGCTCTTTCTCATGAGTTGTCTTTTCATCGGCGACATGCACAAAGGTGAACTTCTGTGGTCAAACCGAACCTCATTCTTTGGTATCTGGATGCTGTCGGCTTTCACCATGTCCCTCATCGTCTCGTTGATCCTCATGGTTATGTGGGGCTTTGCAGGGCTCGTCGTCAGCCCCATCTGGGCTATCGTGCTCGCCATGCTCATCTTTGACCACGGACTCAGTGTCTACCTAGCCGCCAACTAAACAAGGAGTAACGACATGAAATCCATTTCTAACTTTTGCTTCACCGTCACCCTGACACTTGTCATCTGTTCTCTCCTGGCTCCATTGGCCGGCCTGCAGATTACCACTGGCGGAGCCATTCTGAATGGCCTGATGTTTGTGGCCGCCTGTATCTTCGCCGGCTTCAACCACAAAGGCGAACGACAAACTCTGGTGCTGATCAACCTCTGCATCGCGACCCTTGTCAATTTTGGAAGCATTGGGTTTCTAATGTTCGGCCCCTGGGTCGTTTCCAACGTGATTCTTGTTATCGCCTGGCAGCTTGGCTCAATCATCTACGCCGAACTATCCTACTCAAGGAGCTGATATGGACTTCATCGGATATCTTCTTCTGTTCTTGATCCTGCTTGTCCTGATCTTAATCGATGTTTCTTGACGTCGCAACTGACCAGCTCAGAGATATCTGCGAGCTTCTCAGAAAGAAATAGCTTATCTCACCCACCCCGCCGCAAGGCGGGTCTTTTTTGGTTAGATCTTCTCCACCTTTACTCCATCAAAAAAGTCGGATATCTTGTACCCTTTCGCTTCTATCTCTTTTCTAAGCGCATCGGACTCGGCCCACTGCTTGGTTTTTCTCATCTCTTCTCGTTTATTTACCATCTCCATTACTTCAGCAGGTATATCAGCCGGAACTTCGTCTCGTTCAGCAAGTTTGAGACCAAAAACTTTGTCAAAATTCTCCACCAGTCTTCTTTTTTCAAAGGAATTAAGTTTCTCGTCTTTTAACACTGTGCGTGCGACAGCCAAAGCCGCCGACATATTTAAATCGTCCTCGACAGCACTCACAAACTCGTCTCGGAAAAAAGCTTCTCTGCCGGACAACTCCACCTCAGCCTTATTCCCAAAGATGTTTTTATCCTGCCCTCCCTCCACTCGAAGCGCCAAAAACTCTTTTTTCAATTTCTTGTACGAGTTGGAAACCCCCTCCATCCCCTCCCAGGAAAAGTTCATCTGTTTACGGTAGTGAGCAGATAGATAGTAATACCGCAGAGCCATAGGTGAGTATCCTTTTTCTATGATGTCGTGCAAGGTGTAGGCGTTCCCCAAGCTTTTGCCCATTCTACCACCGTCAACTAACAGAAAAGCCCCGTGCATCCAATACCTAACAAAGGGTTTCTTGCCTGTTACAGATTCACTTTGAGCTATTTCGTTCGGGTGATGTGTGCTCTTCAGATCCTCACCGCCGACATGAATATCTAGCTGATCTCCCAAATATTTCATACTCATAGCACTACACTCAATATGCCATCCCGGGAAACCCATTCCCCATGGACTTTCCCATTCCATGTCCCTCTTCGCTCCTGCCGGTGAAAATTTCCATAGAGCAAAGTCTCTCTGATCTCGCTTCTCAGTATTTATCTCCACCCTAGCTCCAGGTTTAATCTCTTCCAAATTACTTAACTTCCCGTAGATATTGCCTTTTTTCTCATATTCTGCCACATCGAAGTAAATACCATCCGCTATCCGATATGCAAAACCGGCTTTCTCTATCCTTTGAACCAAATCTATTTGCTCTTTGATATGATCTGTCGCTTTTGAAAAGAGTAATGGTTTAACCAAATTCAACTTTCCAAAACTGTCGACAAAATCCTCTCCATAGTATTTTGCAATACCCCAAGCCGTTTTTTTCTCCTTTGCTGCGGCTTTTTCCAGTCGATCTTCTCCGGTATCGGCATCTCCCAGATTATCCCCAGTCAAATGTCCCACATCCGTCATATTCATCACAGAATCAACCTCAAATCCCTCTATACGCAATGCACGCAAAACCAAATCAGATAAGACATAGGTCCTCCAGTTGCCGATGGTGGGATAGCTGTACACCGTTGGGCCGCAAGTATACATTTCCACTTTCCCGGGCTGAAGTGGCCGAATTTCTTCAACTTGCTTCGTAAGAGAGTTATAGATTTTTAGCATCAAGACTGATTTTATCTCACTTTTGCCCCCAAACACAAAAACACCCCCGAAGGGGTGCTCCAACATCAAAAGTCATTCATAAACGCCGTACGTACCGTTTTCAAGTGTCTTTTGGTCAAAGCTCTGGGATCGTCCATGTCCGCAAAGACGGCATAGAGGTCATATACAAATCGGAAGCCCAACTTTAACCCTTCGGCATAGAACTCAGCTGAGCCAGATCGCCGATAGCTCAAGTGAACAAACGAGTCTGCGTCGAAAAATTTATCTGCCGGCATGTAGAGATTGGCCATTTCAAGAACCTGAGTTAAATCTCGGCTCCAATCTGCCAAACAATTCATCGCTTGTTCGGACATTTCAGTTAAACCCACCTTTAATCTATCCTCAGCCAGATTCATCCCTGTCATGATGCCATAGACCAAGGCATTCATATCAGCCGGATGGCACGAATCCGCTCTCATCTGCTCCAAACGAATTTTGGCCCGAACAGTTAGATCATAAACATCACTCATTTTGCCTCCAACTTTTCAAGGTGTATTGCTTGCCTATGCTACCACACAATCATTTCCAAATCAAGCTATAGGCTAGATTCTGAACGGAACGAATTTGTATCTCTGCTTAGCCTTGAACTTGGCCTCTGAGTACCATTCCTTTCTGGCAAAAAACATCAACAGCCACCAACTAGACCGCAAAAAACCACCCAATGCCTGGCTCCGGTGGGCAAAGACCGCCCTCCATTTTCTCCTCGCCTCAAAAATTGTCATATTTAGTTCCAACGTAGGCTTATGTAAATATTTGGCTGTCCGCTTGTCTACAATTTTTTCTTTCATCCGGCCTTCAAAACTCACCCACAACAAATTCACACCCGTCATTTTTCTCAGAACCCTCAGCACGACGAGCGATGCACTGATATGATCCGGATGGCTGGTGACCCCCGATAAATCGTAAGTTACTACCACTCCTGGCTGAGTATCCTTAATAAATGTTGCCAATCTCTCCTGCCATTTTTTCGTTCTTCTCAACTTACCATCGTCAAACTTCCACATCACCCAGTCCATCACTGCCAGTCGGCTCATGGCTTCCGCCATCTCCTGGCGGCGGATTTCGGATACACTTCGCCCTCTCCCATTCACAAAGATTTTTCCTCGATTACCTTCTGTCAAAGTCAGGACCGTGACTTCAAAACCCCACGCCATCGCTCGCTGAATAATTCCCCCGGCCATCACCGACTCATCGTCCGGATGCGGAAAAACCACTAGCATTTTTTTGTTGGCTATTTTGTCTAAATATGGGTCGATTGATTTCATTGCAACACAATTATTATTTGTGTTGCGGATCGCCTATGGCGATAGATTCCACCTCAACAATACTCAATTATTCCCTTTACGCAGGAGTCTCGTCGGATTTTACTGGCTTTCGCTTTCCTTCCGCCTTTATCAGCCCGGCGCACGCCTCCGGACCTAGTTTAGAGATGTATTATATACTCTTAGCCATGAAGCGCTGGCTCACGATAATTTTTCTCTCTATTCTGTCGCTCCTTTTTATCTATCCCTCAGCCTTTATTTACCCCAAAGACACCCTTCCTGACACCAACGACACCCGCCTTATTGCCTACATCATCGGCCAAGTCCAAAATAACATTCTAGAGCACAAGCCACTACATTTTGGCACCTTCTTCGCCCCTGACAAGAATACCCTAGCCTACTCGGACCTTTTTCTAACATCCGCCATCGTTACTCTGCCGGCTCGCTTCTTCACAGACCACCCAATTGTCATCTTTAATCTAACCCTAACTCTGAACTTTATCCTTACAATCATTTCTTCGTATCTGCTGTTCAGTTATTTTTTCAAGGATCATTGGATCACTACACTGACAGTCATCCTGTTCAACTTTTCTGGGTTTCACCTCTCCTACCTCCCTCATCTACAGATATTTTCCCTCTGGCCGCTATGTCTCTCTGTCTATTTTGCTACCAGATATTTACAGGAAAACAGATCGATCTATTTACCATTATTTTTCCTGACCGTTACTGCGCAAATTGCCGAAAGCATCTTCCCCGTTTATCTCATTTTCTTCACCTGTACGATCTTGGCAATTGGTCATATGTCTAAAAGATACCTAAAAAATGTCACAGGCGTTGCAGAAGTGCTGGTCAAAAAGTTCACTATCTACTCTCTTCTTTTTATCCCCCTCTGGATCTTCCTGTTACTTCCCTACTATCAACTCCACACTTCTCTCCCCGAAGCCACCCGCCCCATCCGCGATGCTGCCCACTTCTCTCTCGGTCTGGACCAAATCTTCACCTTTTATCACAGCGGGACAATCATCCTCATTTTCTTCACATCGCTGTTCATATCAAAAATACTTGGCTCTGCAGGAGAGCTAGTCAAAAAACAAAACGCTGCAGAAGTGCCAGCAAAAAGCCGCGCGGAGCGGATCCGCACCGGTAATCCGGGGACGGAGGTCGAGCACAGCTTTTTGCGCAGTTCGAAACGTTTTGTTTTTGATATTTGGTGGATAGTGTTTTTCTTTTCCTTTATTATGTCCCTCGGTCCTGTCCTCAAAATCTTTGGCCAGAACTTGCGCATTTTTGGTTTCCCCATTCCCCTTCCTTACACCCTTTTCTATTACCTTTTCCCCGGCTTTACGGGCTTCCGTACTCCTAGCCGCTTTATTGTCCTAGCTCTTCTGTCCGCTGTCGTCATCATAGGGTTCCAGCTTAAACCATTTTTTGGAAAACTTAAAACCAAAACTAAATTGATTCTTATTCTTCTAGTCCTCTCTCTGTTATTTGTAGAGGCAGATCTGCCTCTCAAGAGTTATCCGGTGAATATCAATATGCACCCCGTTTATCAGGAGGTCACCAGACTTCCAATCGATGCAGTCATTTTGGAACTTCCCATCAAACTCTGGAACATGCCGGATCATGAAATCGAGTCGGTTCGCTCACTTTATACTCTGTTTCACAAACACCGTCGCTTTGGTGGTTTCTCCGGCTTCGCCACCAATCGCTGGATTCAGATGGTTCAAGAAATAAACGCTTACGGATTGACATTGCAAATCGTCGAAGCTCTTAGTTCATTCGGCGTCACCCATATCATCCAAAACAACACGCTTTCCGATCTGAAATCTGACATCTGAAACCTGCCCGTCCAGCGGGTGGGTCTGAGATCATTTACTCCTTCTGCTTCGCTGTTTCCCCATGCGCCCCAGCCCCCACCTTCTTCAAGAGACTCTGTACAAAACTTTCCTTTTTTTGTTTCTCTCCAGCTTCTTTTTGCGCCCTCTCCTGTTCCTTCTGATTATTTTCCTTCGCAATTTGCGCATCGAGTTGTTGCTTCCTCTGTCGATACTGTTCCAACTCCCCCAAGACCTGGTTATATCTCTGCTTATCTTTCTGTTTGGCCGCGGCTGCTTCTTGGTCTCTTCTTTGTTGTTCCGGATCTTTCGGCTTGTCAGTTTGAGGCGCTCCCACGCCACTCGGTGCTCCGGTAAGCTGTTCAATGGTGTCCCCCACAATATCTCCACCAGCTTTAGCGACGGACTGAACCGAACTTTTCCCTAGTTCAAATAAATTGTCGGCCACTTGCTGGCCAATTCCTCCCAATGGTGCTGGCATTAATTTATTCTATCTCATGTCTACCCTTGGCGAAACAAAAAAGCCCCTTAGAGAATTAACTCCAGGGGCATACAGAGAACTTATTTATTTCACACCACAATTTTCAAGATACTTGTCAAAGGCTCGACCAATACTATAAGGATCTGGTGTTAATTGGTATAGAACCCCACCCATCTTACCTGAAATTGGCCGATTCTCATAAACGGCTTTTTTGTACATCCAAGAAAAAAATTGACCAACGCTCTCATTGGGTGACTTGTCATGAATTTCGTCTTGGGGCATCTCTTCTCCTTTTTTATAGAACACTGTTTAAAGAACTCCTCCCGATGGTTCTATGATATCACTAGTTAAATTTTTACCACAAAATACCCTGCTAAAAATAGCAGGGAGTCAAACTAATCCAATTGATCATGAGGTGCCCACTTATCCTCTAAACGAGTCAATATTTCTCTAAGCTGTTTTCCCGAGATGGCTCTGTCTGGATCAAAGCCGACAGGCCTGGCGGTCTGGTCAAACAGAAAGAATGTTACACCACCGGCCGCCAGCCTCTTCAACAATTCGTTGTAGGCACTAAAGTCCGGATCTTCCCCATCGGAGAGCATCACAACAGTCTGGACGGTATAGTATTCCGTGGCTTCACATCCACCTTTCAAGAGCTGGTCGTTAGACGCACTATCATCCACCGGGAAACTGAATGTCATTTTTCACCTCATTTCAAAGAATACGCTATTTTAGCATAAACTGTGAGTCTTACATCTCACCCCTGCCCTCAAGAGCCCTCGTCAGCGTCTGCCCGTCCGCATACTCGATATCGGCGCCAGTAGGCAAACCGCGCCCAATCCTGGTTACTTTCACCGTCTCTTTCAAACCCAGCTCCTTAATTCTCTCCATTATATACATCGCCGTCGCCTCCCCTTCCATATTTGGGTTGGTAGCCAAAATCAATTCCTTAATCTCGCCCGTCTTTAATCGTGCCATTAGCTGAGGGATGCGCAGGTCATTTGGGCCAATGCCCGCCAAAGGGTTTACCGAACCACCTAATACATGATAAACGCCTTTGTAGCCATCGGCACGCTCGAAAGCCAATAGGTCTAGTGAAGTCTCCACCACACACACCAAACTCTTATCCCTACTTTCGTCCTCGCAGACAGGACAAAATTCCTCTTCACCGACGTTAAAGCATAAGGCGCAAAGCTTAGTGTCCTTCTTTAGATTCTCCAAAGATTGGGCAAATTTGCTCAGCTTCTCCTGCGGAACATTCAGAAGATAATAGGCGAGTCTGGCAGCCGACTTCGGCCCAATACCGGGCAACGCCTCAAACGCATCGATAACTTTTTGAACCGGACGGATACTACGCATTATTTAAACCCCCTTTGGCAAGTTTCCCAGCACCTTAGAAAGATCTCCCATGGAGTCCTTCATCTCTTCCGCTGCGTACTTCTGAGCCTTGGTAATGGCCTCATTGATCACCTTAACTGCCGTATTCATGTTCTCACCACCAATATAAAGCTCTTTCAGCTTACCGTCACCAGTCACTACCGCCTTGACTCCACCCTCTTCAATCTCCGTTTTGTGACCGGCGATTTTCCTCTGAAGCAGAGCCAACTTTGCTAGCGCCGCGCCCTGTGAACCAAACTGTTTTATTCCGTTGAACATTTCTTTAAAATTAACTTGTAACGGTTCAATTCTACCAGAAACCCGCTTCCAGGGTAGATACGCAAGGTTTTAAAACGTTTCCCCCATTTTGGTGTGATGGGAACCGGTTCTATCAATTTTGTTTCTCCCAAACCCTTGCTGGGCACACCACTTTTTGTAATAATTCCCTATTGCCAGTAAGTCCCTTGCGTTCATGGCATCATAATCGCCTTCATCGGACGCGGCTCTCATGACTGCCCACTTAGCTCCAGCACTTACTTTCACCTCACCTCGCTGAAAAGCCGATTTAAGAAGGTCCTTAGATTTGGTGTCCGTTAGGGCATACCAGACCCCCTTCACAAATGTGACCCCAGAAGGATCAGCGGTAAATGTTCTCAGACAAAGGGCTGCCTTCTTTCCGGTAAATTTTAACAACATGTTTTCGTCGACCAAAATTGCGTTCCCAGCCAGGATATCTTCCAACATCCTTCCCTCAGACGCACTACACAGATACCAGTCCCCTCTTAATGCCACCAAATGTTGATCTGTGTCCAAATGATATGCTTTGAGTGCTAGTTTTAACTCTCTCGGAAAGTTTTGGATCGGCATCAAAGAGGTAACTACGGCAAGCTCCAGCGCGAATCGGTCTCTGTTTTCCTCCCTGGCAATTGTTTCAAAAAGTTTCACTACTCTTGGGTCCAAAAGAACCTCTTTGGAACTAATCCGTAATCTACCACGGGCTGTAAATAAATACTCAGTGTCCATCTCGTTTGTATCGTCGATGTCAAATATGGTTGCGAGCATTCCGTCTCTTTCTTCATCGTCTACATTTTCCAAGTAGTCAACCAGAGCATCCCTATCCGGTTTGTCCATTAGCTTGATCGCATCTTCCATTCTGGTACTACCTTGTTCAATTTCTTTTCTTTTATCGGCTTCTCTTTTATATCTGGCTGCCTCCTTTCTCATTTCCGGTGGCATTTGCTGCTTCATCTGTTCGTAAAATTCAGCATTTTCTGTCAAGCTATCCAGAACCACTGTCCACAAACTGCCTCTAGGATCCCTCGGATCCTCCAGTTCTTTTTTATGTTTATATATTGTATCCATCAACTCTCCCACCTTCCCACTATTCGCCCCCCCTTGCCCCACACGCTCATTTACGTCACAGAGTATCGAAACATATTTCCTAGTAAAGGGTGCACTCCACCCAGGGTCAATTTGAAAATCTCTCTTAATAACTTCGAGAGCGGTATCAAGTTGAGAATGCTTCCTCAAAACTCTCCAACTTATAACCCTTTCGGTAAGGGATGTCGAACATGACATATCCGAAATCAAATCAATCGAGAATCTAGCCAAATCCGGTCCTTTCTCAAAACCATTTTCTATATTAGCGCAAACCTTGCCCGCAAAATCTTGATCACCGGCACGAACCTCGGACATCCTTAGCCTCATTGCTTCAAATACGGTTCTTACTGCTAGGTTATCCTGAGGGTTTTCACCATCAAATCTTCCGAGTTTCTCTTCAGACCGGGCAATGGAGTAAAGCATCGAAATCACATTGTCGGGAATGGCGGCCATTCTTTCAATCGGCGCTTGGGAAATATAAGCACCGAGGATCAAAGCTATCTCAGCCACCGGGGTATTTTCTTGTAGTGGGCGGACGATATCGGTGGAATAGTTATTAAAATCAACCCCCTTTTCTTTAGCCATTTGCTCACCAAGCTGTAACGCCATAGCGTATTCATCGGCTCCACCCGCCATTCCATTTTTGAGTCTTTGTCTGGACAGTTCTACCCTAGCTCTGGCAGCCTCCAATTGAGCCAATTTCCGTTGTTTCTCCCCCTCTGATTCCAGGTCGATTCCCAATACACGTCTAAAAAAGCTCTCGATCATGCTGATTTGTATTTACTAATTTCTATTTCTGCCAAAGGTAGATATAGTTCTTCAAACTTTGATATCATCTCATTTAACCGTCTCTCAAGCAGATCGTTTGAATAGTTGCCGTCAAAACGGCTATCCAAAAACTCTAAGATCTCCCTCTCCCTCTCGGATGTCAAGTTGTTACTCCCCTTTAGTTCTTCAACAGTATGTCTGACAATCCGGACGACTTCGTCCTTCAATGAATGTGGTTCCATATGGGGTATTTTACCACTCGTCAAATCCCGTTTTTGCTCCCAAAAATCTTCTCTGCTGCCGACATCACCCCACTCCCCGCCGAAACCATCTCATCTTTAGGAGCGGTCAAGTTCTCATCCTCTTGGATGGCATCAGTCCTCACCACTTTATCTATCAAGACACACTTAAAAGTCATCGGCCCCCAGACTTTGGACATTTGCTCCTCTATCAACTTTCTCTTTACATCTCTCTCCAGCATATCTTGTTGAAATCTTGAGGTTACGGAAATGGTGAGTGACTTACCTTGGACGTCCACAGGCGAAACCAACCGAAGCATCCCGGCGAGCGACCCATTACTCTCTGCCATGGAGCTTAAAAAATCCCCCCATCCGGTTTTGACGCTTTCGATATTCACCAAAACGGCTTGGTTATTTTGCGCACTTCCGGTGCTCGAATCAGTCTCTTCTCGCCTCTTTATCAAGGTTTCCGAACTTGACCTAACTATCGAATCTTTAGGTAGTAACTTTTCCTGGGCAGGCGTCTCCACTTTTGGGCGGGTTATTCCTCCCTTCTCGCCCAAAGCGACCGACAAAAGGGCTATCTCTATCGGCAAGAGAGGAAGAGGTGAAATCTTGATCCGGTCGGCTGCTGTTATCAAACCATCAATAATTTCTAGATACAGTCCTGCGCTTTCGCCGGATCGTATCTTATTTTCCATTAATGCTTTTGCTTCTTCTAGTAGCGAGGAAACTAATATTGTTGCTTTTACGCCAGTCTTCTCCATACTCGCGAACGTGTCCGTAATCTCCTCTGTGTTTGCATTAGACACTGAGACTAACAGCTTCTTCACGGAATGTCTGCCCACCACACCCAACACTTTCGTCAGTGTATCCTCATTAATTTTCTTATCGTACGAAGACAGCTGCTCCAGTATCTTGTGGCCTTCACGGAAACTGCCGTCAGTTGCCTCGGCAATTTGCCGAAGAACTTCACCTGCGATATTCAATTTTTCCCCTTTCACTGCCTTAAGGAGAGACTCGACTACTTCATCCACCGTAGCTTTTGTGAAATTTACTCTTGCGCAACGGCTTGAAATGGTTTCTGGAACCTTCTGAGACTCAGTAGTACACAGGATAAATAAAGCGTGCGTCGGAGGTTCCTCGAGTGTTTTGAGCAGTGCGTTAAAACCGGCCGTGGACACCATATGAACCTCATCAATGATATAGATTTTCTTTTGTAATTGGACCGGCGACAGCCTAACTTTCTCCCGGAGATCACGGATATCATCCACCAGTCCGTTACTGGCAGCGTCAATCTCAATTACGTCAACACTACTACCTCCACCAATTACCCGACAGGCCTCGCACTCTCCACAAGGCTCGGAAAAATCTTCCGTTTTGTTCTGATTCTTCTCGCAATTAACTATCTGAGCCAAAATCCTGGCGGTACTGGTTTTACCAGAACCTCTAGGGCCTACAAACAAGTAAGCGTGGGAGATTTTCCCGGAAGCCAATGTCGAAAGTAATACATCGCGAACCGACGCCAAGTCTAATTCGGCAATTTTTTTGGGTCTGTATGTCTGGTAAAAACTCACACTAACACCTTATGGCTTTTCACAGGCTATGTCAACTGGAAAAAACTTGCTCATTCCTCTGTCTTTGACCGCTGTAGCCAGTTTTTCCGAAATTATCATGCCTAAATAACTTTTCACGCTACCAACATATAAGTCTACCGAAGAAAAGGCATAAAAAATCCCCCGTTAACAGCGGGGGAAATATCTATGATTCCACAATTACACGAAATATCGTTTTTTCTGCACCCAAATCACGCTCAATGACCACCATACCGTCATCGAGATAGGTAATTGTAACTTTCTCTTTGTTCAGATCCCAAGTAATGTTACGGATCGGCTTCAGGGGAATTACCAGACGACCATTATCGAAGGTGAAACCTGATAGCAGCTTAACCACCGCAGGAATAGCCTTGGGTTCAGCGCTCAAGCCCTTGCCCCGGAAAAAGGACACGACCCTCAGAGGCTTGTCGAAAAGCTCTTCCACCAACTCCGTCGCCACCGCTTCACAGTTATCCATCGTGACAATTATTTTTCTCATAAACACTCCTTCTTCTCACACTATATCAACACTTATTATCATCGAATAGAAAATGGCGTTTAGAAAAGACTTTTCGATCGTGATTCTGCCGTCTTCATGAAAAGTTACAAACACTCTCTCGGTAATCATATTCCACTGGATTTTTCGTTTTGGGGAGATCGGAATAGTCAAATTACCCGACTCAAAGTGATATCCAAGCTGGGGATCAAAACCAGGAATAGGACCATCGTCGTAGAGCCTCAAACCAGAGATCTTTTTAAACTTCGGTCTTGGTTTAATGTTTGTTTCAACACTTTGAATCGAAAAGGTCTTTTTTTGTAGTCTAGCAACTATCTCTCTTGCCACACTGATACAGTTATCGTCGGTAACCAGGATTACCTCATCCATCTTATTCACCTCCACAATGTTTTAAGGAACAGAGAACACCCATATTCTACCAACAATTAACCTGTTAGTCGTGATGAATTCCCAATAGATGAAGCAGACCGTGACATGCCAGGAACTCGATCTCTTCATCCACTAGACGGTTCCACTGCATGGCTTGTCTCTTTGCTTGAGGATAACAGACCACTATATCACCCAAATTCAGGCCGTCAAAATCGGCCGGCATCTCTTCTCCTTCTTGTAATGGAAAAGACAAAACGTCAGTTACTTCGTCCAGATTAAAATATTTTTGCTCCAACTCTCTTATCTTCCTTTCCCCCACTACACTAAAAGAAATCATGACCTTACCATCTAACCCCTGTTCCATCAAAACCTTACTCAAAGCGGCCTTGACTCTTTTCCGGTCAAAGCTATACCGGCTATCTGCGCTAATACTCAAATCCAGTTTTAACATACTGCTATTCTACTTCATTGCCAGCAAACCACAAAAAACGGCCTCGTTAGAGGCCGTCATCGAGAATCAAAAATCTCTGAATCTCACTCTCCACTCCTTCAACCGGAACCAGCACTGTCTCATAAATCAAGACAAATTGGTGTCCTATTTCCGGAGATGGCCAACTTGGGATCATACATTGTGCTCTGACCGTCAAGGTTGGTTGAGCCAAATTGTAAAAAGTGGCTACATCATAGTAGAAGCCATTTGAATAAAGAGCACTCTCCTCAATCGACATCACGACCCAAATGTTCCCTGGCATGGCCGTCGGGACTAAGGTTGCCGTCATAACCGGCAAGGGAGTGGGGGTAGCAAGCATTACGGGTGTGGAAACCGCAAACGCCGGCTCTCCGGCCCGATTCTGGTTGCGCCAACTAAAATACAAAACTCCCAGCACGATCAATAAGACAAGAGATCCCACACCAATCCATACCCATTTTTTATCCATCTCAACCTCCAAGGAAAATTATCTATAAACGTCCGACAATAGATACATTATAGAGGTAATTATGAGAACTTTTCGCTGACCACTTTCTGAACCACCGAACCATCGGCTTTACCCCTCAGTTTCCCCATGACGGCTCCCATCAATTTTCCACCCGTTAAACCAGTCTCATTGGAAATCTTACTCACTTCAGCCACCACCTCATCCTCGCTCATCATCTGAGGCAAATACCCCTCGATCACGCCTAATTCGTACTTCTCTTCCTCGGCTCTCTCCGGCGAATCAACCTTGGTGTAAATCTCAATCGAGTCCTTGCGCTTCTTGGCTTCTTTCATAAGTACCCGAATCACCTCTCCATCAGGTAACTCACCACTCTTAAAATCTACCTGGGCATACGACAATTCTGAAACAATTAACTTCAAAACTCCCACCAAATGAGTATCTCCCGCCTTTTGAGCAGTGGTTAAATCAGACCTGATCTTTGAGTACAGCATAACTACTTAGTTATACCAGCATTACGCTTGTTTCGTCTTCGAATACGAGCGGAAGCCTTGCGCAACTCGGTCATCTTAATATTTTTGACTTTGGATGGTTTGAGGAATCCGGACATCCCAACCGCCCGGACTTTATCCAGTCCTTGATCTTCATATGTTAGCTTTTTGAACTCACTTATAAGCTGTTGTGTACTTTGTCCTTGTTTTCTTTTTGCTACTAGTGCCACGAAAAATGCACCTCTCTTTCTAAAAATTTGACTACTTTATTAAACGCCGTCTTTAAGTCGTACCACCTGGTTCGGTCTTACTTCCACCCATCACATGAACGTGTTCATGCTCAAAATGGTTGTAACCTGCCCCATTATTCACCAGCTTGTACCCTGTTTTATCGAGTCCCAGCTGGCGTACCACCTCAAAAACAGCTGCCATCATTTTACCCCAAAACTCCCCATTTCCGCTAGTGGCAACCTCTTGTTTCCTAATATGGGATTTAGGCACCACTAGGACATGCTTCGGCGCCACCGGATACTTATTCTGTATACAAAGAAACTCGTCATTTTCCCAAACCTTCTCACCCGCCTCCTCCCCCGCCACGATCTTGCAAAATAAACAGCTCGGATCTTTCATATAGTCATTATTTTAAATGTTTGTCATGCCTAGTCAATTCATTTCGTATTTCGTCCACCCTATCAACAAGTTCCTTCCTCAAATCACCCCTCGTATCATTATTCATCATATCTTGTGGTACCCACCTCAGTGTTCCGTAGTCCTTTACCATCACCTGCCGCCATACACCATTAGGTTTAACCAATACGGTAAATTCTTCATCGGAATCTGGTAACAACACACCATTCATCCAGGCAATATCGAATATTCTAGCTATTTCCTGTTTCACCAAGAGTGGATCAATCTGCAAAAATGCCTTTTCCTCATCGGTCAACTGTCCGGTTCTGTGCCTCTCTAACACGCCAAACTCACTCCACCAATATGTATCCTTGCCAATGAACTGCCCCCCATCAGCTAACATATCCCCCATCAAAACTCTTTCACTATCTACCACTCTCATACTCGATACCACGGGAATACCAATAGACTTCAAATATTTCCATCTCTCGTAGTACCTCTCAGCCCGTGATTGGTCCACGCTTTCATCTCCAAACAAATCTCCTTGATAGCTCAAATCCGCCTCCTTCACCACTGTTGCATACCGATGACCAGACTCACCCCCTTCCGCCCGTAAAGGCTCAAATGCCACTCTAGATTTGTCAAAAGCCCCAGTGAGTCCAACTACACTCACCCCTTGCGCCCTCATCTTAACAGTCGGCTTTCCATCTTTTTTCAAAACCACTTCCTCACCCAGCTCCACAGCATGGTTTACCGTCATTTCTGAAACAATTTAACGACATCTCTTACTGTAATAAGAACCATTAGACCAATGAGGAAGAACATACCTACAGTATGCACGTAGCCTTCGATTCGGTTCTTGAGTCTCTTTCCAATTATCTTCTCTATACCGAGGAAAAATACTCGTCCCCCATCCAGCGCAGGAAAAGGCATAATGTTTAAGATAGCCAAATTGATCGAAAGAATCGCCATAAACTGTAAGGTCGCAATCCAGCCAACTTTGTAGACCTGTTTGCTAACCTGATAGATTCCGATAGGCCCGGCTACGTCTTTTGGCACACCCTTACCCGTCACAATTCCCCAAAGCAACTTTCCTAAGCTTACGGTAATTTCTTTTCCCCAGGCCCACGCTTCTGATATTCCCACCACCATTCCCCTAAAAGGTCTCTGCCAAACAGGGTACATCTTCATCTCCACATCGGATAACGCCACACCCAACGCTCCCTCACCTTGTGGTGGGGCAATCCTCGGTACGACCTTCACCGTTTTCTCTTTGCCCTCTTTCGTCATAAAAGTTAGATCTATTTCTTTTCCCTTAAGAGGATCAATCTGCTGAATAAATCCATTGACTCCGGAAAAATACACCTCTTTATTTTCAAGAGTAATCTTTTTTATCTGGCTATCAACCATGATCCCCGCCGCCTCTGCGGGAGTGTTCTTTCCCACCTCAACCACTATCACCTTGTCTGTTTTTGTTGGGATTCCTAAATATGTATATACAATCCCAAAGGCAAAAACTCCCAAAACAAAGTTCATAATAACTCCTGCCGTCAGCACTCCGGCCCTTTGCCAAATCGGCTTATTAAAAAAAGCTTCGGGAGAACTTGCCTGGGCTGGATCGTTCATATCTTCTCCGAAGAGTCTGACGAATCCTCCAATAGGCAACCAATTTAAGCTGAAAAGCGTTCCCTTGTTGGTAAAAAGTTTTTTGGCTCTAGGAGGCAATCCTATACCAAACTCCTCCACTCGCATCTTAAATAAGCGAGCCATAATAAAGTGTCCAAACTCATGCACCAAAACCAAAATGGAAAGCATCAAGACAAAAACAACAATTTGCATTCTCTTATCTTAACAAATAAAAAAGGTCTAAACCGCCATGATCTCGTCCTCTTTGGCACGACACATGGCCTCGATCTTCTCATTGAATTCTCCGGTAATTTTGTCCAAGTCGGCAAGGAGCATAAAAATATCATCTTCGGAAACTTCTTTCCTCTCTTTAAGGGCATCGATCTTTTCTTTGACGTCTTGCCTTGCCTGCCGCAACATTACCTTACCCGACTCTGTTTTTTGTTTCAATAGTTTGACAAAATCCAGTCTTCTTTCTTGAGTCAGCGACGGAACCACTATTCGGATCATGTCTCCGGAAACGGCAGGAGACAATTGCAGTTCACTATCACTTATCGCCTTTTCTATCGCCCCCATAAGACTCCTATCAAACGGAGTCACAATCAACATGTTTGTGTCCGGAGCGGCAATAGTTGCTACTTCTACCAGTCTCATGCGAGTGCCATACGCCGGCACGGACACGCCTTCCACCATATCCGGCTTAGCCCTACCAACCCTAACAGTCCCAAAATCTTCATCGACTACCTCGATGACCTTGGCAAATTTCTGCCTCAATAACTGAATCAATTCATGTTCTAACATATGTTTTTATTCTAACACCATTACCCTAGTGGCCTAAAATCCGTTCGCTTTTCTCGCAGGGCCACTTCCTCAGCACTTCTTCCAAGACCCTCCATGCCCTCAGCCTCCAAATCTTTCGTCTCTTTTTCCCAAGCAGACTCCTCTTTTGGGGGAACGACGGTTTCTTTTCTGCGTCTTTCCTCTTCTTCTCGAGCAACTTGAATATCGCGTCTCTCTTTTTCTTGTAACTTTTTATCTTCCTCCTTTGCGTGAATTGACGCAGACAGTCCGCGATCCAACCTTGCCCTTTCTTCTGCAGATATCGGTAAACTCTGTTGTTTCATATCCCTAAATTTACCACACTCAAATCATTTTTGGCACAAAAAAGACCCCTGCTGTGAAGCAAGGGTCCAAGCACGGTCTCGGTCAGCTAGCCAAAATGGCCAGGATAATGATCCACCACGCCACCCAGGCCAGGAGGACCAGAACAAACCACCAGCCAAAGAGACTAACAACGGCTATAGCCCCCAGAATATACCAGCCGATGGTGAAAATGACACGCAGGCACCCGGAGCTGAAAAACGACAACACCGGAAGCACAAACGCCACCACTCCCCAGATCCAGCCGAAATACGCCCAGACGGCAAGAGCAGGAAAGATGTAGCCAGCACAAAAGGCAAACAGAATCAGAAAAATTGACAGAGCCTTGGCCATGTGAATCTCCTTTTCATTTAATGTCCATCGAAAAAACGTAATATACATTATAGCACTTTATTCGAGAATGTCAAGCTATAGGTCACGAATTAGGCACGAAACCACTCTCATACTTGACTCATAAACAAGAACATGCTATTATAGGCTAGTAAATTTCCACAGGAACATTTCAATTCATGAGGAGTAGCCATGTTAATGCTAGCTTTTGCCTTAGCCATTTCGCTATACATTGTTCGATACTTGTACGCCGAATTCTTTATTGATACCGGTCGAGAGGGTTCATATCGCTTACGCGCTCAAGGCTCCCTCCCCTTGGCCGTCCTAACCGGTCTCCAAGGCTGGCTCGCTTATTCTACCGGCCTCGTTGCCGCGGCCTACTGGCTGTGGCTGTGTCGTCATCCTCATTAACTACGCGCGCCAACGCCGTCTGGATTCGCAGGAGTAGGCCTTTCCAGCCAGGCACAAACAAAAATCTCCCCAAAATCGGGGAGATTTTTTTGTTACGAAAACCGTTCTTTGACTTACTCTTCGCCCAGTTTGAATCTGGCAAATCTTATCACTCGGATGTTTTCACCGGTCTTGGCAATAAGTTCTTTCACCAAATCATCAATGGTCTTGCCACCGTCTCGAATATATTCCTGTTTTAGCAACTCCTCAACGTCGACAGGACTCATGGACACTATCTGTAAAGCAATTTCTTTACAGAGCACTTCAAACTCAGGCGTTTTAGCCACAAAATCAGTTTCGCAGGCCACTTCCACCATCGAAGCGGACGAGCCTCCTCCGTGTGTGTAGCAATATACTCTGCCGCTGTTTACCTCCCGGTCGGACTTGCTAGCGGCTTTGGCCAGACCCTTGGCCCGAATAATCTCAACCGCTTTTGCAATATCCCCACCGGCTTCTTCCAACGCCTTCTTGGCATCCATCACTCCGGCTCCGGTCTGCTCTCTTAATTCTTTTATCTTGTCCATCATATTCTTTATTTATTTTCGTTTTGATTTTTTGATTCTTTGAGTTTTTTTAGTCCATTCTCGATAGCTTGTCCCAGTACCCGCACCATAATTTCCAAGGCTTTGGCAGAATCATCGTTCATGGGGATTAAGTAATCAACTTTGTCCGGGTTTGCGTTTGAGTCCACCAGGCCGACCACAGTTACACCACGATTTGAAGCCTCTTTGACAGCTAACTTCTCTTTGTGAGTGTCAAAGACTACCACCACTTCGGGTGCTTCCTTGAGAGACGCAATTCCACCCACAATTCTTTCTAGCTTGATAATCTCCTTATCAAAAAGAAGCTGTTCTTTCTTGGTATATTTCTTGAGCTGACCGGCTTCACGCTTCTGTTTTAGAGAGTTTAGTCTGTCCAAGGTTTGCTTCAACTGTTTCCAGTTGGTGATCAAGCCACCCATCCAACGCTGATTGATGTAAGGAATGCCTAACCTTTTGCCTTCCTCTTCCACCATCAACTTGACCTGTCTCTTGGTTCCTACCAGAACGATTCTCTTTCCGGCCGCAGCCAGATCTGCCACAGCTTTAGTGGCTTCCGAAATCCCCGCTACTGTTTTTTCCAAATCGAAGATGTGAATGCCGTTCTTCTCACCCCACAGATATTTCTTCATCTTCGGATTCCACTTTTTGACCACATGGCCAAAATGTGCCCCGGCTTCAAATAGTTCTTCGACCGTGGTGGCGGCATTGGGGGTCTCCTTCTTACCTTTCTCGGCTTTTATTTCTATGGTATTCTCAACCGCTTCATTTTTTACTCCATCAACCACAACAGTTTCCGGCTTCTCCGCTTTTTCGGTTACTTTAGGAGCTTTTTTAGCAACTTTCTTTACAGGAGTTTTCTTCTCCACCACTTTCTTTTCAGCCTTGACTTTTACTGCCTTGAGTTCTTTCTTGACCACTGCCTTTTTAACAACTTTCTTTACTGTTTCCTTAGCAGTCAACTCAATATTTTGAGTTTTTGGTTTTTTGATTTTTGGAGTTTTTACCTCCGCGATTTGATCGGCTTTTTTAGCCATATATTTTCATCTCTTTTAATCCTTGTGGCATTTCAGAGATTCGCCACAGGACAAACTATTAATATTTAACTTGCTTATTCTACAACAGATCCCCTCCCTACGCACGTTAAGATTTGAGGCTTGACTTCTTGAGTCTTATGACTTATAATACGGAGAGTTCCAAGATCTTACACCTTAATATCTATCGCTCGAAAAGGAGTTACACATGTTACTCACGATCACGATCGTGCTCGTTGCTCTATTCCTCACCCGCAAGAACTTCATCTCTGACAAGGGTGTTGACCGGGAGTCTGCTCTCTTCTATACACTCGGGATTTCGGTGCTTTCTCTCGTTTTCGTTCTCTTCTTCGGCCTCGGGCTTCCCACTCGCGATGTTCCTGATGAGACCATCCGTCTTGAGACAATGAACTTGAGCATGCCCGAAGTCTCCGGTAGCTTCTTCCTTGGCACAGGATACATTGGAAGCGATGAGTACTATAAGTATCGCTACTATGTGGGAGACACCAACATCCTCAGAGATGGTAAGGTCATCCGTTACAACGATGACGTCGCGCTCATTAATCTGATTCGCGACCAAACCGACGGGACTGCCTATGTAGTCGTCTACCGGTCGGAATTTAAGCAGGAATGGTTCCGCTGGATTGCCTTCTTCCCCAGCAATACCGGACCCACCGTGTACGATTTCCACCTGCCTGTCGACTCGATCATCCCCGAAATCGACATTCAGGAATAATTACAAAAGACCTCACACACGTGAGGTCTTTTTAATATTCTTAGGCATCCGCAAGGTTCTCGTACAGGGCTACTATCGTCATTGGACCTACTCCACCGGGCACGGGGGTGATCAGAGAACCTTTCGCGACAGCCTCAGTTGAAAAATCTCCCCTAGGAAATCCCAGGTCGATCCCTGTAAAGCCTTCCATGACCATCTCACCCTTAATCAGTCCACTCTCGCCTGTAGCACTGATAACCACATCGAAATTCTTCAATTTATTCAGATTGTCCCCCCTGTCAAACCCTTCAGCCAAGACATTTATATCCTTCAAACGTTTGATTAGCCGACTCCCCAAAGTCCCTTTGGCACCTATCACGGCCACCTTGTCATCTTCCGATATTTTAAAAATATCAATCAATCGTTCTACGGCTCTAATTGCCGCCGGAATGAACCTACTTTTCGGGTTTAATCCGTCCACATCCTTACTGGGATAAATTGAGGACAAAATTTGATCAAGATCTTCTCTACTGGCCCCAATTACCGGCAATTGGACCAAAATCCCGTCTACTGTTTCATCGGCATTTGCCTCAGCCAGCATTTCTTTCAATCCGTCCTTACTCGGGGAAAATTGTACCGAAACCATTGCCCCTAACCTCTCACCCATCTCTCGTTTAAGACGAACGTAGGTACTCTCTTCGCTCCGGCCATCGCATTGCAGTATCACCAAGCTCTTACCCAAAACACGCTCACTTTCCTCGAGAAAGCTCGCCATTCTCTCCGCTTCTTTTTTCCCGTCATATACCACTTTAGCCATGATGTTCTAGTATACCAAGCCATCTATCTCAATTGACAATCAGCCTCAAGTGTGGTATACTATGGGATCTTCTAACCCAACTCACTCGGGCTCATCCCGGAAAGGACATTCACAATGAAAAAAGACGCTTTGCGTACTATCATTCCGGCGATACTTCTAACCACACTACTTTTGTTCGTGGCTTACTTCTCGGCCGAGAAAAAAAAGGCAGAGACTGCCCAAATGTGGGCGCGCGACAGCCAGATCATTGAATCCGTTTCGGTTGAAACACCGGCAGAATCCCTCGATATATCGTTCGACACTTATCTTGCGTTCAGGCAGACGTTGACCACTGTCTACCAAGATTCCTGTGATGGTCAGGAGACAATCAGTCGGTTCAACATCTTGCCAACGTCCAGATCAAACCAGGAGACCGTTCGCACCTACCGCCTCTTCAACCAATACGGTCCCGTCACTACGATAACGTTCAGATCAGTTGACGGTAGTCCTACCCAAATCGTTTGTAATTGATAAACAAACAACCTCCTCTTAATTGGGGAGGTTTTTTTGTCACAAAAAAGCCTCCCTATTTCTAGAGAGGCCATGCTTTATATCGCGAAAAACATGAACGTGACGAAAGCAAAAAGCGCCAACGCGATCACCACGAGGAAGGTGCCAACCACCCAGCGCATCCAAGGTTCATCACCATCCATTTTGTTCATCACGATCGAGACTAAACCCCATACAACCAGACCATACAAAGCAAGTCCACCCAATACCTGCGAGATCATCGGTAACACAAGGAACTCCTTTCATTCAATGTCCGAACCTCGGCTTGTGCCAACTAGGCACGTTCAATTCTGTTACGTATTATACCCCATAAGAGTCAAAAAATCAAGCTCCCCCCACCAACCTCCATGCCTACCATAGCCCTATAACTTGACTTACAGGCTCAAACGTGATATCATTCACCATCCTGGAAAGCTCGCTTTCCCAGTACGCTAACAATTTCAATTCAAACGGAGGCCCCACATGTATATCGCTCTTACCCAAGTGATTCTTGATCTTACCCTGCTCCCCATCTTCTTTCTTGTGATCACCTACACCATATCAGACAAGAAGAAGGACTTAAAACCCCTTTTCTCTTGGATCATCGCCCTCGAGTTCTTTAAAGCCATTCTGTACGTTATCGCCGGCCCATTCTGGCAAGTTCTACTTTCCGCCATGATCATTCTCTGGGCCCTTTACTCAAAACATCAGATAGAAAATTCTCAATAAGGAGGCCAACTGTGGCTAAAAAAACCGTAAGAAGGTTCGTGGACCCCAGTAAGGTCGGCACGCATCGTCCCACCGGAAGTACCGAAACTAGAGTTTATGCCGGGATGAAAGACGCAGATTGGCAGTGCAACAGTTGCAATAATGGAAGGGAAATTCCCGCAACCACCAAGGTCTGTCCGGACTGTGGTAACCCCAAAGATAAAAGTGAAGGCTACCACTCTCCTTCCACCAAAAGACCTTTTCTGACCAATCAAGATATGGTCGAGAGAGGTATAGATCGAGAGCGCCAGAAAGACGAGATTTGTCCGTTCTGTGGATCAAACTTGACGTCTAAATCCGAAGTTTGTCCAAACTGTAACGGCAATATCGAAAATGTTTACAAAACCTCACGAATCTGCCCCAATTGTAAACGGGAATCAAATACTCGTGTCTGTGAGTCGTGCGGAGTAGAAACCGTATCCAAAACAAACCTCTCTTCACCCACCACAAACCGACCGGCTCAGACTCAGAAACAAAAGAGTAGTGGCCTTAATCCCAACCTTCTGTATGTGGGGATAGGGCTTATCGTCGTCCTTTTTGTAGTGGGTCTATTCATGATCTTCCGTCCGCACGACGAGATTGCTACGGTAAGCGCCAACAACTGGACCTGTTCTGCTGCAAGACAGGAAAACCAGTACAACTTCTACGGTGACTGGACACTACCTCCCGGAGCCGACCTGGTGAACTCCTATGAAAAGTTCCATCACAATAATCAGGTTGAAGACGGGTACAAGGAAGTCTGCGAGGATAAGTGGGAAGTTGTCGATTCCCATGAAGAACCAAAAACCAAACTGGTCTGTACCCCAGGCGAGTATATCGAAACCATCGAAACGTGTGACGAAGAAACAAATGTCTGCACCTACGATGACATCTACGCGCCGGATACCTGTGAGGATGTACCCGACGGATCAGAGACGGTTAACGACTACGGCTGGGTCAATCGCTGTGAAGACAAAATGCAGTACAAAGATGTGCCTGTGAACCAGGTTTGGTACGAATACAACATCTGGGAATGGGTACAGATCGACCCCGTTTCGACCTCGAACACAGACAATGTTATTTCCTGCCCAGTCATCACAGAAACCTCAACCATCCGTCAGTCAGGCAACCCCATTATCACTTGTGCTACCTCATTCGTGGTCGGCGACAAAACTTATCCATACTCTCCCGACTGTCAGCTTCAATTCCCATACTACAACATTGGTTCAAGTTGGTTGGTGACCATTTCAGGTCCCTCGATTACCAATGTCCAAGTGGTTCCTTAGATACGCGACCGCCCCCGAGGGGGCGGTTTTTTTGTATCAGAACTAAACGACCAAAAAAGCCCCAGACTTACCTTAGTGTCCCCACCAAGACAGTCACTGAGTTTGTTTCATTATTCACTATAGGACGTCTTTTGGGGGTATCTAGTCGGCTTTACGCTATATGCCAGCCAATATCTGTAAGACTCTCTCGTGGACTTGTTCCGAGCTTTCGTTCGCATTGACTACTTTCCAACCAAACTCCTGAGCCAGTTGAAGGTGTACCTCCCTGCTTCTCTCCCATACCCCTTTCTCTACATCCTCATGCCTATGCCTTCTCTCTATGCCACCCCCAAACCGGTAGCCATCGAGCATGATTTCCAGATCCGGCTTCAACAGCTCTCTGTTAACTTCATCCAAATACTGGCGATCCACTCCTTTAGTAATCCCCCATGCCAAGCCGGTCCCTATATAGTCCTCGGCGATTACGTCACCACTTGCCAAAAGCTCTCTTAATATCGGTTCATACTGTCTCCTATTCTCTGCGTACAAGGCTTGAAACTCCGCCTCAGTTATCTCGATTTTTGTCTCGTTCTCACCAGGTCTCAAAATCCGGTTGATCAGCTCTCCTGTAGGGGAGTCATAAATTGGATATTTTATCCGAGTGTATGGTCGACCAACTTCTTGTAATGTTTTCTCCAGTAAGTCCAGTTGAGTAGATTTTCCTAAATTATTTGAGCCATAGATAACTATAAATCTCCCCATCTGTTTAGACCTTTCCAGTAATTATTAACCTTTCCAGTATCTCTTGGGGTAGCTGAGCTGTGGAGTCGCCTACATACCACCGATACTCGGCCAAGATTTCTTCGTAACTTAATCCTGAAATCATATCAGTTGTTACTGGACTATTTGGTCGTTCGACCACTTCTCCATCCCCACGGACATACATTTTGTGAAACTTACTATCGAATTTTTCAGACATCAATCCAAGTTAGAGCAAAAACCCGATGTTGTCCACCCCCAATTTTCCTCTCTATTTCCCAAGCAAACTGCCCAACATCATCAACACAGACAAACCCATAAATATGAAGGTTATCCAAGCAATTATTCGATACTTCTTTTGAGTCTTGTAACCCTCCACCACCCGACCGTCATCTGCCAACTTGATGATAATAAAGATTAAGGGTACTGCGGCAATGCCATTAATAATCGCAGCATAATACAAAGCCTGCATGGTATTGATCCCTATAAGATTGATAACTGCCCCAATGACTGTCGCCAAGAGGATCGCAATATAGAAGCCTTTGGCTTGGCTAAACTTCTTGGATAAACCTTCCGGAATCCCCAAGCCATCAGCCACCGCATAGGCCAGAGATCCGGCCAGTACCGGGATGGACTGTAATCCAATTCCGATCATCCCCAAAGCAAAAAGTACGTAGGCGAAGTTCCCGACAAGCGGACGTAGAGCCATCGCCGCTTCTTGAGGAGTCGTAATATTAAAGATGCCATTCTTATGCAAAGTCGCCGCTGTCGTCAAAACTATAAAAAAGGTCATCGTGTTGGAAAAAAGCATCCCCATTTTCGTATCCCATCTCATTTTTCCTATTGCACTTGGCCATGTAACAGACTTCTGTCCAAAATCTGAGATATCCGATCTGGCATCTGAAATTTTCTCTTCTACTTCTTCGGACGCCTGCCAAAAAAATAGATAAGGTGAAATAGTCGTTCCCAAAAATCCGACCATGGTTAATAAGTACCCTGATGTCAAATCAATGTGGGGCACCAGTGTCATATACAAGACTTCTCCCCAATTTTGTTTCACCATAAACGCCGTAATTACATAGACGAGCAGTGACAAACCCAACCATTTCAGCACTCTGGCGTATTTTTTGTACTTTATCGATATCTCCAGCCAAACAATCAAAGTCGATGTTACCACCAGCCAAAAATAAAAAGGGAGTCCGAACAACATCCGTAAAGACTCAGCCATAATTCCCAAATCCGCCCCGATGTTGATGATATTCGCTATCGCCAGTAAAGAAACTGCGAACCACATCAGTCTTACCGAATAGAACTGCTTAATCACCGCGGCCAACCCTCTTCCCGTTACCAGCCCGATTCTCCCGCACATTTCCTGAATCGAAATCATGGCCGGTAGGAGAAACAAACTCATCCAGCTCATCCGGTAGCCATACTGAGCTCCGGCTATCGAATATGTCGCTACCCCACTGGGGTCATCATCCGCCGCACCAGTAACAAAGCCGGGTCCAACCTTTTTCAAAAACCCCCCTATCTTATTTCTAATCACCTTCCAAATAGCCATAGTCCATGATACCTATTCTTACGGTACAAAAAAAGCCCCCCACCTATTAGGCAAGAGGCGAATTATCCAATACAACTATTCTTCGTTCGTGATATTAATGAGCATCGGGCCCTCATTCCGGCCTGGATGTAACATGTCTCCAGATGCCGCCAGCCGGTGGCTGGACAAGGTCTGGAAAGTGTCGCCAGTCAGCAGATCACCAGCCCGGAAGGAACACAGAAATGCTCCATGCGGATTCTCGAATCTGAATGCGTTTACCAGAGCCACGTCCATACTCTCGTACCAACGAGGACCGCAGTATGTAAAGCCGCTATGCCATGGCTTAAAGATCTGCCAAACAACACGATCTGGGTCTTCCGTCGGATATTTTTCGGCCAAAGCAGCTTTCAGCTCCTTGGCGCGGTATTCGGCATAGCCGCCTTCCAGAAAGCTGATGGACACGCGGCCATCCTTGACAGTCGCCAGGGCGCAAATCACCCCAAAATGAAGAGAGCTGATGCTGTACAGCCCACCACTACCGGTAACCACTTCGTACCCTTCGGGCAGGGAGGCTTGAATTACAGAAACATCGGAGTGAACAACCATCGACACGGGAATTCGGAACTGATTCATTATCTTCTCCTGATCACAAAATTGTTAGAGTGCACAAAAATATCTAAGATAAGCTACATGCTTCTAGAAATAGATAGAATTCTAGGGGATTGCGAACCAAACTGTCCCACCGTCTGGGTTGAGAAAGTCAGCAAACCTTGAATACTGATTGTCATGTTGTACAGCCATGATTTGGGAATCATAAATGGCACTTGCGGCTTCAAGGTAATTCCACGGCGGGTGTTACGGCTGGGTGAAACCATTACCGAGTTCTTTGAAGTCAGTCGCACCACACAGAGGTTTCCGGACGAACAACAAAACAGTCCTAAGATTCGTCGCGAAAAGAAGCGTGGTAATCCGGGGATTTTCCAATGTACGGCTTCGTTTATCTCAAAAACCTCCGTCGCCTCTGGACATCTGCCCAGCACGAAGGTCTTAAAACTAACCCTAGGGTACCACAAAGGCCTCGCATCCCCTTGCTCGAAATCAACTTTTCGGATCTGGTTCAAAACAAACCTCCTCATGGAAACAGTTATTTACTTGGTAGAGAACAACCTATATTGTACCAGACGGATACGGATCCATAAAGGCAATAAATGATCCTTGATCCTCACTCTACCTCATCAACGCCACCCTCTGAGGCCTCTGTATCAGTAGCTCCCCCAGAACCATCCTTAGGTTGTGGTTTCTTCCAACTCGCCCAGGTGCAGTTTGGATAATCTTCACAGCCGAAGAAATCTCTTCCCGTTCTTGTTTTTTTTGACACTACCCGTTTTCCACATTTCTCACATACCGCTCCATCAACATACTGGATATAAGGCGCCTTATAAGTGCATTCCGGGTAACGATTACAGCTAAGAAACTTGCCAAACTTGCCGTCGCGGATAACCACTTCCCCGATTCCACACAATGGGCACTTGACCCCGGTTCCGGTTGTCGGAACACCCACACGAGCACTTTCTTTATCAACTTTAAAAAGTTTTCGCGAAAAGTCTCCCCAAAACTTACTTAGCATCTCCATCCAAGGCAGTTTCCCATTGGCAATATCATCGAGTGAATCTTCCATCTTAGCCGTAAACTCATACTGCATTTCTCTGGGAAAATTCTCCATCAAAAAGTCCACCACCGCCATTCCGATGGAGGTGGAAAAAAACTTTTTGTCTTTTTGCTCCACATATCTGCGGTCGATAATAGTCGAAATAATGGCCGCATAGGTCGATGGTCTACCAATCCCCTTTTTCTCCAGTTCTTTTATAAGAGACGCGTCATTAAATCTGGCTGGTGGTTGAGTAAACTTCTGCAGACTTTCGACTTTCTTTTTCGATAAGACTTCCCCCACCGAAAGTTCCGGCAAAGCCTGAAATTCACCTGTCTGCCCAGACTGAGCAGCTGTCGGCAGGTCTTTTGTAAACAGTTTTTTCCAACCATCAAACTTCACCACAATCCCATTGGCCGTCAGCTCACATTCGTTGGCTTGAACCACTACTTTGGTATCGTCAAAAACCGCTTCGGCCATCTGACAAGCTACTGTCCGGCGCCAGATCAACGAATACAACTTCTTTTCGTCCATGGCCATTTCTTGACCGGTGTACTTCTCGGGAGTCATCTCTATATGTGTCGGCCGAACCGCTTCGTGGGCTTCTTGAGCCACCACCTTTCCGGATGCTTTATACATTCTTGGCGACTTTGGTAAATATTTTTCTCCGTACTCCTCACCAATAAACTTTCTAACAGAGTCTATGGCTACGGGTGCCAGATTAAACGAATCGGTTCGATGGTAGGTAATGTCTCCTTGTTCATAGAGTTTCTGAGCAATATTCATGGTCCTCTTTGCTGACCACCCGAGTACATTAGCCGCGGCCTGTTGTAGTGTTGAAGTCTTAAACGGAGCATGTGGTTGAGTTCTCCGTTCTGCTTTTTTTATCTCCGAGACTACATACTCGGCAGATTCCAGTATCTCTAATATTTTTTTGGCCTCCTCACCACTATGAATGTCAGCCTTATTTGTTTTATATTTAGCGAGCTCCACCCAAAACTCCTCCTCAGATTTTGAGTTTTCGAGTTTTTGAGTTTTTATAAGCGCTCTTATCTGCCAATACTCCACCGGTACAAACTTTTCGATTTCTCTTTCCCTTTCAACAATCAATCTCACCGCCACGCTCTGCACCCGTCCGGCCGATAGGCCGCGTCTCACTTTCTTCCACAATATCGGTGAAAGTTTGTAACCTACCAAACGGTCCAAGAATCTCCTGGCTTGTTGCGAGTTCACCATGTTCATGTCAATTTCCCTCGGATGCTCCATAGCTTCCAAAATGGCCTCTTTGGTAATGGAATTGTAGGCCACTCGTTTAAAAATCGGTTGCTTCTTTTTACCCTTTAAAGATTCTTTCAATATCTCGTTCACATGCCAAGCAATGGCCTCTCCCTCGCGGTCTGGATCGGAAGCCAGGATGATCTCATCCGCTTTGGCGGCGACGATCTTTAATTTTTTAACCGTGTCTTCTTTTCTATCCATCAGCTCATAGACCGGCACAAACTCATACTGCTCAGTTTTGAGTTTTTGAGTTTTTGAGTTTTTGAGTTCTTTGATTTCAATCCCAAACTTACTTTTGGGTAAATCGCGTACATGACCCATACTGGCCAGGATCTCAAAATCGCCTCCCAAATACTTTGAGAGGCTTTTCGTCTTCGTTGGTGACTCCACAATAACCAATTTCATTTTTTCTGTAGGGGCGGGGCGTGACCCGCCCGTAGCCTTCTTTAAAATATACATTAAAAACAACCGGCAATTGTACAACATGCGCAAAAAAGCAAAGAAAACCCGCCTACTGGAGGCGGGATAGATTTTGTTTTCCTAGACAATCAACACCGCAATCCAGCGGCTGGGTGATGCCATATTTGATGACGGTCTAGGAATTTCAAATGGAGTAACTCCGCAGTCAAGGCCCTCACAGGCACGAAATCACTCATCAGCATGATAACCCATAACCATTGAGATGTCAACTATTCACTCGTGAGGGACAAAAAAGCAAAAGCCCGGCACTTGGCCGGGCTCGGATATTCTGTGACTCCGTGAGGATCAATAAAATAAACTCACGGAGTCTTCAATTTCCCCAAAACTATGGGGGTAATATGCATCTGGCCGGCCCGGGAGTGGTAAAAAGGTAACATTGTGTCACCACTTTCCCACTTCCCCTCGGGCCGACCATCTTGGAAGAGTCCTCCTCTTGGAGCTCACCGTCGCGACGGTCGGCTCAACAAGAACTCAGGAGAAGCCAAAACCCTTCCCTTCGAAGATGCCATAGCGTCTGAGTAGACGCCTGTACAAGCACCTTCTGCACCGGCTCGCCTACCGGATTCTCGAGGTTTGCGCGGGGCGATTGGCCCGCGGACGCCAAAGTGGCTATTTGCCTTGGCCATAGGTGCCCGCTGATCTGCGGGCTTGTGGTGAGGGGCCTGCGCGCGCCGGATCCCAGGTGGGGTAGCAACCCCATCGGCATCGTGCGTGGCGTATGGCCGCTCTCTCGGGCTGGTCGCCGTCGTGGGGGGTAGTACCCGCATGGCCGGACACCGGATGGGTGCTCGACCGTTCCACACGCATAACGACCAAGTCGGGGCCTCTTCGGCCGCCGAGTCCCCCCTCAGTTCCCTGAAGAGGGACTTAGCGGCCGAAAAAATGCATATTTTAAAATTAAAAGAACAAGACTCACTGGTGGTGAGTATCACCGAACCATTCGAGAATAGGCAGTAGTTTACCACAACTTCCACCCTTTGTCAAGTGTTATGGGTTGAATCTACTCCTTCCGAAAAAGAATAGGCCCCATGCAAACCGCAAGGGGCCAAAATAATGCTGGATTAGTGTGGCTTATGTAGTGCTATGCACACCAAATCAAGCAACAGCAATAGTTTAGCATCATAGCTACATCTTGTCAAGTATATAGGGCACAATCTCCTTGGCGACAGGTCCGGCTACCGCGCTTCCCTCTCCCCCCTCTTCGATCAGAACAGTCATCACTACCCAGCTCCGTACATCCGCACCTTTTGGCACCACTACGCTTATCCAAGCGTTTGACAAAGACTCTTTCCCACCTTTTTGGGCTGTTCCCGTCTTGCAGAAAATCTTTCCGGCATATTCAAACAGCGGGAAACCTGTTCCTCCGGGGCTGCAGGCTCCCTTCATCCCCTCCAATACCGTGGCAATGTTCTTCGGATTGAACTTTTGATCGGTACAAACCCCGCCACCGACCAAGACCGGATTACAACTCAAGCCGCTTACCGCCTCAGCCGTCATCCTGTTTATTTGTAAGGGTGTAGTCATCAAGTCTCCCTGACCAATCGCCAAGTGATAGGTATTTCCCAGAAACCATCTCTCCCCGAGCGTCTTTTCTCTCCAGTAAGGTGTCGGTACAAAACCTTCGGACTCCCCCGGTAAGTCAATTCCCGTCTTCTCTCCCAAACCAAATCTCTTGGTCCAAGAAATGAGCGAGTCGGCTCCCAGTGCTTCACCTGTTTTGTAAAAAAAGATATCGTTACTTCTGGTAATCGCTTTCACTACGTTTACCAAGCCCTCGGTCTGACCGTACTTATCCAAGTACCAATTCCCAAACCGATACTCACCTATTTTTATTTCTCCGGTATCCATTATCTCTGTCGCTCGGGATATCTTGCCCTCCTCCAGAGCACCGATAGCGGGAACGAGTTTATACACCGATCCTGGAGCAAAGTTCCCCGATATCGCCCGATTAAACAAGGGTTTAGCCGCAGAATCATTCAGCAGACTGTCCACATCTTTGAAATCTCCACCGAATTCACTTCGCTTTCCATTTTGAATAAACAAATTTGGATCAAAAGACGGTACACTGGCCAGAGCCAGTACTTCGCCGCTGACTCTGGCAACTATGACCACGCCACTTTTCCCTACTTCCTGCAGTTTGTTTTTAATAGCCATAAAGGCTGTTTTCTGCAGTTCGATGTCAATATTGGTTTGAATATTCTTTCCGGGGACCGACTCTGTTCTTTTTATTTCCGTCTTACTTTTCCCATCGGCTGTTTCTTGAACAATCGCCTCTCCCGACTGACCGACCAAGTCGTTTTGAAAACTTTTTTCGATACCCGCCTTACCGACCGGCATTTCCGGATTACAGAAAGCACAATCTTCTAAATCACTTTCAGTTGGTTTGCCCAGGTAGCCAACAATGGCGGCGACAGTCTCCCCACCGGGATAAAACCGGATAGTTCTTCCCAAGTAATCGATGTTCATGGCGAGTGGCTTTCCGTTTTTATCACTTATCACTCCACGTATCGGATCCAGTTTTTGTTTCCCTATCATATTCCCTTGGGCCAGATCCCCAAAATGATCTCCCATAATTACCGTCAAAAAAATCACTCTCGAAAAAAAGATCGCCATTATCAGAATTAAGAGTATTTGAGACCAAGAATAAGCATTACTTTTCCCCATTAGTTAGTAGTTGATTTTAATTGTTTCTGCCCTGTCAAACCAGCGCACGGCCACAAGCCAAGCAACCACAACCGACACCACATCCCAGATATTCCAATTAAAACCAAAAACCTTATCAAAGACAAAGTTGGCCAGCAATGCCACGATCAATATTATCCAACCCGCCTCCCTTTCTTTTCCGATGACAAAAGACAGTCCTCCTGTCACCACCACCAAAAACAAAGATGGAAGACCCACAGGCAAACGATAAATAGCTGAAATCAAAACTCCCACCGATATTGAGAGCCAGTATATCCACCGCCAGTCCAAAAGTATTAGAAGAAAAGGCCAAAAGAATCCCAAACCCATAACTCCTTCACCCAAAAGCACCGACAAAGAAATTATCAAGACTGTGTTTATGATATTCTTGGATTGGTGGAAATTAAACATTTCTCCTCAAAGTATAACTCAATCAATGATCAGTACAAAAATAAACCAGCTATTGCTCCCCTTCTTATTTGCTCTGCTACTCGCTATTGCGAGCAATCTCAGGATTGGAAAAGGATTAAACAACGTTTTTTATATCATTCTATCTCCCATCACCACACCCACCTCCAAGCTTCGTTTATTTACCGAGAATAAATATAGTTGGTTAAAAAACATTTCCGGCTTAGAAAAACAAGCCCGCGAACAAAAAACCCAGATTGCCAGACTCTTATCCGAAAACGAGTTCCTCAAACAAGCCATTGTTGATAACAAGGTCTCCGAAAATCTCAAAAACTCTTTCAAGGCCATTTTACCGGTCAGGATTTCCGGTTCAACCGGTAAGTTCATCGTCTCTTCCAGCTCCTCTCTCGATCAAGTCCGTCCCGGACAACCGCTGGTTTCCGGTAATGTTCTTATGGGTACTGTTCTGGAGGTCAAGGGTTCAGCCGTCACCATCACCCCACTCGATAGTGAAAAATCTCCCTCGTTCCCTGTAAGAACGGCCTCAGGGCAAAAGGGTTTTTATAAGTTTATCGATAATCATTCCCAAATCATCGACGTCCCCAGCCAGTATCCCCTTGTGCTGGGAGACTTTATCTTTAGCGAACCCGGTGAACTTTTCCCAGGCAACCTCATCATCGGCAAAACCATCCGCATCACTACCATCAACCAAGAACCACTCCAAAAAGCCGACGTCGCTCTCTACGACAATCTGGGAAACAATCCGGAAAATCTGGCCATCATCACCTCCCCCTAAAAACTAACCAAAATACTCCATCAGCAAAACTTCCCTATCTCTCATCACCTGATGTCTCTGCTTTTCGATATTTTTTAGAGCTATCTTTAGTTCCGGCTTAAGACGGAAGTCGAGGATATTGTTTATCTCCGCCCACTGCTGTACTAATTGACGCTCCCGAATGTCTAAGGCCTTCTTAATCAAACTCCACTGAACCTACCTGCTCAAAGTATGCCATTCGGCAAAGGTTCCCAGATATTCAGGATCATATTCTCCCATCTCGACTACCTCTCTTAGTTGAAATTTCTTGGCAGACGCCGAACCGGCCGACTGTGGTGTAGTTTCGATCGAATCATCCATTTCAGACATAACCTCATTATATATCGCTTCAAGCTGGCTCTACCTCAGTCCTCCGACAACACGCACCTTACCCAGCAGTTTGTCATTTTCCAATACCTTCGCACACCCACGCACCACCGCCTCCAGAGGTGTATCTGTTACCCACACCGGCATCCCTATCTGCTCACTGATCAGCTTGTCAAAGCCTCGTATAAGTGAACCCCCTCCGGCCATAACCATGCCTTTTTCCAAAATGTCGGCCACCAAATCCGGCGGCGTCTCCTCGATAATCAAGGCTATTTCACCCAAAATCTGGTTACAAATTGGCATCATGGATTCCCGAATTTCCACACTATCTAGTTTCAACGATTTTGGAAGACCATCCTCCAAACTGCGACCGCGAACTACTATTTGCAAAGGGTTTCCCTCTTTTTCTCTTTTTTGTGGATATGCCGATCCAACGGCAATTTTGACTTCTTCGGCCGTACTCTCACCCAGAAGCAAGTTGTACTTCAATCGAACAAAGTTTTGGATCGATTCGGTCAATTCGTCACCTGCCACCCGCAAACTCCGATTCAGTACCAGACCACCCAAAGAAATCACTCCAATCTCACTAGTGCCTCCGCCAATATCACAAATCAGCTGGCCTTCGGCTTTCTCTACGGGGAGCCCGGAACCAATCGCTGCAGCCATCGGCTCTTCGATAAGAAATACCGCTCTCGCTCCGGCTTCAAGCGCCGCTTCTTGCACTGCTCGTCTTTCCACTTCCGTGACTCCGCTAGGAATCCCGATAGCCACTCTGGGGCGGGGAATTTTGAACCCAAGACCTTTATAGAATTCGTGTACTTCCACAATATAATGCTTGAGCATGGCCTCTGCCGCATCAAAATCCGCTATCACGCCATCCCGCAGGGGCCTCACCACTTCGATATTGGCCGGGTTCTTCCCAAGCATCTTTTTAGCCTCGTCCCCCATAGCCAAAATCTCTTTGGTCTTCATGTGCCTAGCTACTACCGACGGCTGACGAATTACTACACCCTTGCCTCGAACATGAACCACCACATTAGCCGTACCCAAATCAATGCCCACATCCAGGGTGGCAAGCCTCCAAAGCTTTTCAAACATTGTTAATTAAAAAGGCCATCATAATATGGCTAAATAATATCAAAGTATAGCCATTTAAGCGAGGGGCGCCTTTTATCCCATAACTTGACATTTAGGCATAAGTGTGTTATACTTCCCACCATCTTCGAGAGGCTACTTCTGCTCTCTAAAATGTTTTTCCCCAAGCACCGGTCCTCAGGCCGGTCCAAGCGGTTTTTCCCAGGCCCTGTGATCCAGGGTATAGGCCAAGGAGGCCCCAAGTGAAAAAACTAATCGGCTTTATCACCATCGTCGGCTTGTTCGCCTGTGTCCTTCTCGGGGGTTTCGCCCCTCGGATTCCGACTCAGGGAGAGTGCTCGAGCTTCCACCCCCACGAAGCAGACTTCGGCGGCCCAAGCGGGGTCAACCGTGTTCTGGACTGGCTGATCCAGTCTGGCCAGTTCAACGCCTGGAGCGGAACAAGCGGACGAGTGATCGTCCAATTCAGCTACAACGGCCTCGTCGGATTCCTGTCCTACGGTCAAGGTAATCCTACGATGTTTATCTCCAGCCGCGGTATCGACTATATCCGCGAGCAAACATCAGGACTCACGAAAGTCACGAGCCAGAAGGGATTTGATGCAGTCAAGCAGGGCCTCGGCAACTGCCAACGCAGTTATGCCCAAAGTCTTGTCTCAGTTCCGGCCCAAGAGCCGGTATCTGTCCCCGCGCCTAACCCCGCCGCAACCTCAACTTCCGCGGCGATGGTGTTGGGACTTGCCACTCTTGTGCTCTTCGGTGGAGGCGGTCTCCTTGCCTTCGCCCGACGTTAGAATAAGTTACACAACACGACCCTCAACGGGTCGTGTTTTTTTATTTCTATATTCCTCCTTGTTCCAACAGACCATGAACGGCCACATCGATATTACCAAGCCAAGCTATAACACCATTATCCAAGAAACCACCATCCACCAATTCTGGTTCATTTTTCTTCATCAAGTCAATCACCGGCTTTATCGTATCCAATCTGGCCTCAGGCGATCTGGGCGCTGCACTGCTAGATAAAAATTTCTCCAATACCTGAATCACCAGTGGCCAGTAAGAACCAGGTATAGCATCATGCATTCGGATGTCTCTCACAGACTTGGCTAGCATCGCAAAATCCTCACTCATCGCTTCTTCACTCGGAAGTGCTTCTGACGACTCACCGGCAACAGGCAGAGTTGCCAAATTAATTAAGCCATTAGCCGGTAAGGCAAATTCCTCAATTTCTTCTTGATTTTCAACCCCAGGTACCACCGGCACTACAGCCGAAGAATATTTTTGAATCTTATCCACTGTCGTCTGAAAAAACTGTCTCGCCTGATTTTCATCTATAAGTATTTTTTCCATATACAAATCATATCACTCTGCTAAACTATCTCCATGTCCTCGAAAGAAAAGGCTGTCATTGCAGCCGCCCCCAAACCCGCCACTTTCATTCAGTATTGTTTCTATACTCTCTTCTTTGTCACTCCCTTACTACTCTGGCCCTTCACCTCCGAAGTCTTTGAATTCAACAAGATGATGTTTGTCTATGCCATGACCATTGTCATCACGGCCGCCTGGGGCATTAGGTCATTTCAAAATAAAAGATTTGAAATCGTCCAAACACCCCTCGACCTCCCGATAATTTTATTTCTGTCTTCGCAGGTCATCTCTACGATGGTCTCTATCGACCGCCACACCAGTCTTTGGGGCTATTACTCCAGGTTTCACGGTGGTCTGGTTTCCACCATTTGCTACATCGTCCTGTTTTATGCCCTAGTTACCCATTTCTCCGGACATGTAAAAGCGATCAACAATCTCAAAACTACGATTCTCGCCACCGCAGCTCTGACCGCTTTTTATGCCGTTCTGGAAAAAATGGGTATCGACAAAAACATCTGGGTCCAAGACGTCCAGAGCCGTGTCTTCTCCACCCTGGGTCAGCCCAACTGGCTCTCTGCCTACTTGATTGCCCTACTGCCTCTTTCCCTTTTCACTTTAATCAGGACCGACAAAACGGTTGTGCGACTAATTCACTCTGCTCTCTCACTATTATTTTTGGCCGCCATCCTCTTTACCCGTTCTCAATCCGGTATCGGAGCTACAGCTATTATCCTGCTGATCTTCGTCATTACCGTTATTCTTCAAAAGAAACAACCAAAACTATTGATAGGATTAGCGGTTCTCATCTTGGCTCTACTGTTTGTCAAAGGCGAAGCTGTCCAAAGAACTCTTGGTTCTCTCAACAAAATTAATCCTTTTTACTCCAATTCGGTCGCCATTATCACCGAAGAAAACAAGACCCGCGTCGGCGGCTCGGACTCTATGTCCATTCGTCGTGTAGTCTGGCAAGGAGCCATCGAGCTGGGCAAAAAATATCCCTTTTTTGGCACCGGAGTCGAAACTTTTGGCTACTCCTACTACTGGGTTCGGCCGTCAGTACATAATCTCACTTCAGAATCTGATTTTCTTTACAACAAAGCCCACAACGAGTATCTAAACTTCCTCGCCAACACGGGCTTCTTCGGCCTGCTCGCCTATCTCTTCCTCGTCTTCTCGATCCTCAAAATACTCACTGACAAATCTGAAGTCTCTCAACCTCTCCTCCTCGGCTTTATCTCGATTCTTATCACCAACTACTTTGGTTTCTCCGTCGTCAACGTGGCGCTTTTCTTTTTCTTGTTCCCCGCCATATTTCTAGCTACTACAGACAAAACAAAAACACACTCTCGCCCAATTTCTCTGGATACAACCATCGGCACTGTTTTGATTGTCATCGTCGCCCTCTGGCTTCTCCTTGGAGTCCGCCGGATGTGGATGGCGGACCTCGCTTATACCGCAGGACGGTCTAATCTCACCAAAGACCTAAACGCTATCAAACTTAATTCTCGAGAGCCTATGTACTATGCCCAGCTAGGAAACGTTCAAGCTTTGGTGGCGACGCAAATTATCTCACCGCAGATCGCCGAAATGTCTGCCTCAACCCCTGCCGATATCCGGCAAAAAGCCAACTATTATCTCCAACAATATATTTCCGATGCTGTGGCCAATACCAACAAGGCCGTGTCGATGAACAAATACAATCTAAACCTCTTCAAGACCAAGGCCAGAACCGAACTAATTTTGGGCACTCTTGATCCAAAATACAACCTGGAGGCGGCTCAAACTCTCCTCAAAATCTCAGAGCTTTCACCCACCGATGCCGCCAATTATTTAAACATTGGCATTCTCTATTCACAGCTCAACCAAAATGATGAAGCCAAGCTGGCTTTTCAAAAAGCCATTGAGCTAAAACCAGACTACGAGGCCGCCAAAGACCGTCTGAGTGCCCTAAAATAGAGAATGCAACCTCTCATATACTATAAGACTATCTTGTGTGGTAAAATAGTCATATGAAAGTTCTCCTTACTCCAGACAAATTCCTCCGACGCAAGGCCAAACCCGTGGCAGAGCTTGATAAGAAGCTGGAAAAACAAATCGCTGACATGATCAAGACTCTCAAGGCCTCCAGAGACCCCGAGGGAGTCGGTCTGGCTGCTACTCAGGTCGGTATCGATCGCAGGATGTTTATCGTTATCTTGAATGGCCAACCGGAAATCTTTATCAACCCAATTATCACCTCCTCTTCCCCCGCCACGCTCTCCACCGTGCACCAAAAGAAGAAGGACCGCTGGCTCGAAGGTTGCCTCTCCTTACCCGGTATCTGGGGTTTTGTCGACCGTCCTTACTCAATTGAGATGGAATATCTGACACCAGTCGAGGGCAAGTTGACTACCCGACGTCGAAAGTTTGAGGACGTCGAGTCTGCTTATGTCCAACACGAAAACGATCACTTGGACGGCATACTTTTCACCGACCACATCCTCAAACAAGGTGGCCAGATCTTCAAGGAAACTCCAAACGGACTCACCCCCATCGATCAGATATAACAAAATACCCGGGCTATAACCGGGTATAAAAGTTTCACTCACTTCTGCAAACAGGAATCCGGTACCAAAAGTGCCGTGAACCTAAAGTAGACTACTTCGGATGGACAGGTTGGTTGCGGAAAGAGAACAACCAGCTCAAGACAAGAATGAGTGTCAATTCCGCCGGCGCAGTATATTCCTCTGGCTGTCACTACGTATTGCTCGTTCCCTCGAGCCGTTTCGTAATAAACCTCATCGTCAATTTCGACACTGGTTACTTGATACATCATGCCCATGGGCGGAGTCCGGTATAGGACGCAGGCACCATAAGAGTTGCACATAAATTGTTCCCGATAGCTCGATTGTTCGAACATATGAACCATATAAGCATTATCCGGCTCGCCAGGCACTGAGAACTTCTCTTTTGTGAGCCAACCGGCTCGAGTAAACATGGCCACTGCTAACACCACAGCCAAGACGAATACAAAAAGGGCACAGACCAAAACGAACGATCTAGAATCAAAGTTCTTTCGCATTTTTACTCTCCCTTTCAAGGTTCAGCTTTTCTACCTTAGTATTTTACTCTATTCTCGAAGCTTCGATATAATTAGCTATGTCCAAAAACCTTGTTTACTTCGGCTCCCCTGACTTCTCGGCCCAAATACTGGAATCCGTTATTGATTCGGGGATCGTAAATGTGGTCGGGGTGGTCACCACGCCGGACATGCCCCAGGGCAGAAAACAAATCCTTACACCATCCCCGGTTTGCCTGACCGCTCAGAAATACGACTTACCCGTCTTCAAGCCGACCAAATTAGATGACGTTAACCTTGCTCACATCAGACTCCTTAAACCTGACATTTTCTTGGCGGTCTCTTACGGCAAGATTATCCCCCGCTCATGGATAGAAACACCAAATATCGGCACCTTCAACGTCCATTTTTCCTTGCTTCCCAAGTATCGCGGGGCTCTTTGCATCTCCGAGGCCATCAAAAACCAGGACACCAACACCGGCGTTACTTTGATGGAGATGGATGAGCAATTGGATCATGGTCCTATCATTTTTCAAGTCCCCATCGCGATAGAACTAGATGACAACGTAGCCATATTGACCACAAAACTTACTCAGGCTGCTAAAGAAATATTGAGACAAAAATTACCCGAAATCTGTGCTCAGAATTACTCAAAAACCGTTCAAGATGAGTCTCTTGCTGTTTTCACGCCAAGCCATCGAACAGTTTCCCGGGAATCGGCACTTATCCCCTTCTCAAAAATCATCGACGCTCAAAAAGGTAATGATGCCGATTTGATCCATGCATTGATTCGTTCCCTAAACCCCGAGCCGGGGGCCTGGACAAAAATTGACAATCTCGAAATCAAACTGGTCAAAACCTCTCTTGTCTCAGGAAAGTTAATCATCGACACGGTTCAAATCTCCGGCAAAAACCCTATTTCCTGGAAGCAGTTCCTCTCCGGCCACTCACTTACGGTTTAAAATAATTTTATCTGCCAACTTCCAATATCTCTTGGGGGTTCCCGTCTCAAGTTCCGTCATGTAATCCACTGTATTGCTTACCGATACGGGTACTAAAGTCCGCCTAGTCTCGTCTTGTTCGCCTATCGACACTAACATCTCATCTCCAAGTTTCCTAGTGTGGTAGGCAATCTCTGATCCACAATATCTAATTAAGCCATCGAAACCTTTGGCCAAATCTATGTTCGTTATCACGTCCTCACTTACCAGACCGACATCGTCTCTAGTTTCCACAGCCAATCTGGATATAGCTGGAAATACGGTCAAAAACAACACTTGGTCTTTTGCCTCCAAATCTCTTGATAGGTCCAAGATATTCTCACCTTTGTCAGCCATTTTGTCCAAACTCTCCTCCCCCAAATTCCCCAAAAAACAAGCCACGTCCACACAAATAAAGATCAATCTCTCTTCGTCATCATAGCCACACATCACCCCAACATCGGGAAAAGTAGCCGTCATCTCTCCCTGATCTCCTATCCGGCAGGCAAACTCTCCAAATCTTGAATATCCCACTCGTCCACCATCATAGCCTTCGCCGTATGTGGAACCGCCGCCGCCATGTCTTATTGAACCATGCCAGCGTCTCGACCACTCCTGACGATTAGGCATGAGCAACTGCTTGAGATTTTCTATCTTCTACACGAAGAGATCTCTTGCAAGTGGTACAAACTTTGATTTTCACTCTCTGGCCGTCAATCACTAAATGGTGAGTGTGTAAATTGGGTCTTCGAATATGCTTAATTTTGCGTTTTGAAAAGCTCACCAAGTTGGCATTTTGGATTCCCTTGCCACAAATGACACAGCCATATTTTTCTTTTTCCATGACTGAAATTTTACCACAATTTCCCGTATAATGAACCTCACATGCTTATCTATGTCCTTCTACTTGTCACTTATCTTATAATTTCCATTGGCATTCATGAGTTTGCCCACGCTTTTGCGGCAGACCGCCTGGGAGATCCCACCGCCCGAGTCGCCGGACGGCTCACCTTGAATCCTCTTGCCCACATTGACCCCATCGGTTCCGTCATCCTTCCTCTCGGTCTCTTGCTTTTTTCCGCCGTTTCCGGAGTAAATTTCGTCTTTGGCTGGGGAAAACCCACTCCTTTTGATCCTTACAATCTCAAAAACCCCCGTCGGGACGCAGCAATCATCTCTATTGCCGGGCCAATCAGTAATATTTTACTTGCCATCGCCGTCTCTATTCTCGTCCGTTTTACCCCGTATGTTTTCTCCGTTTTTTTAATACCTCTCATTACCACCAATATCGGTCTCGCTATCTTCAACTTGATCCCCGTGGGTCCTCTGGACGGTCAAAAAATTCTTTTCGGTATCCTCCCGCGCGACCTGGCCTACGAGTTTCAAGCCATCATGAACCGTTACGGTGTCCTTATCCTAATTTTCTTGATCTTCCCTATCTTTGGCAACGAAGCCCCCATTAGTTCCATCATGACCCCCGCTATCAAATTCTTATCACACCTCCTGATTCCTTAACGTTTTTAGGCACAAAAAAGCCCCTCGTTCGAGGAGCTTTGTATTTTACTACCACAAATCTTTTGTCAAGATGATCGCCATAATGATCATCAAAATGTAGAAGAAAACCAAAGTGATAGTATCCATTGGCTTCTTCCACTTTTTTCCCAGAATGGCAACCACGCTCGACGTTAACAGTTGTCCACCATCAATTGCTGGAATTGGAAGCATGTTGGTAACGAAGAAGGCCAGGTTAAGCACCACCCAAAGGAGCAAGAGCCCATTTGAGTAGCCACTTGCGAATCCAACCATGGAATTCATTGCACCAACCGGACCAGCGATTTGGGAAAGAGGAATCGAACCACCAAACAACGATCCCAACGCACTCAGTACCACTGAACAAATAACATAGGTGATGTGTAGTGAAGTACCAAGGTCGTAAAAAAACAACAAGGGCAAGAACCCCAACATCAGATTTGTCAGTGGTCCAGCAATAATTATCCAGAATTTGTGCCAAAAGGGTGCATCATCCAAGTCATAGAAGTCAACAGCTCCACCCAAAATCAAAGCGGAAATACCAAACTCGACACTGCCCATCTGTTTCTTAAAGACTATGGTCGAAAGATTTCGGCCAAACATCCGAAACTCTACCGGAATTCCAATGTAGAACTTCTTTAGTTTGTACCCTTGCGCAATAGCCACCAAGGCATGTCCTGCCTCATGTAAGATCACGGACAGCACGAAGAGAAGAATTATTTGAAGAACCATGGCTAACCTCCATACAGATCAAATGTGAACGTTCAGATGACCCATATGATATCAAACCGGGAATCAGAAGTCAACCTTTATAGGCTTCTCTTTCGCGAGAGGAAACTAAAGACCCCAACCACCAGAAGCAAAACTCCAAACCCAAGCAAGGCAATTTTGAAGATGGTGCCCAAAGCACTGCCCAAACCAGACTCACCCGGTGTCTGCGAGACTCCTGTGGGTGAAATAGCTGCTGACTTTGTAGGGGTAGGCGTAGGAGTCACAATGGGTGGAGAGGCGATTCCTGGTCCAAAGTTGATCGGCTCGACAAAGCCGGTCAGCAATACGTCTTCCGAAGGAGTATTTCCATAGCCGTCTGACTCCACGGTTACAAAGATCCTGACAAACTTAATATCGGTCAACGAAGACATTTTCCCATTGGCGATCTCTCCCAATCTTTTCTGCTTTCCCAGATCGTCTTCTACCCATGCCACGTAACGGTTCTTCTCCGGAGACAGAGCGATCTTCAGCTCCCGACAGGTCATCAGGATCTTGTAGGTGCCATCTATAAACACTGAAGAGGCGTAACAGGCTCCACTGGTACCCGTTCCCCTCAGGTTGATAACGCCTTCATTTGCAACAGCCCCCTTCGGGAAAAACATCACGAGCCCAAAGATAAACACTGACACCAAACCACCCAATAGATTCTTTTTCATAATGTCATTTTACAACAAAAAACCGGGGGCTTTCACCCTCGGTTCACTTACTACTTACCAAACTCTCCCTTAATCTTATTCTCTCTGATCCACTTCATGGCCCACGCGTCTAGCTTGGTACGGTGACCAAGCCACCATTCTTTGGTGAGTGGAGCCATATCCAGATGGTCCTCGGGGAGCAAGCCTTCACGACGAAGGATCATCGTAAGGACGAGGTACGCTTCCGGATGACTTTCTGCCTGGTCGCCACCGACATAGGCCCAAATTCTCCCCGATCCGTCCAGACCCCAAAAAAGCTTGAATCCGGCGTCGTTGAGGCGGGCTTCGTGAACCATGGATGAGACTCCAGGAGCACCTGAACCCATATGGTGACCCTCAGTCATGTGACGTTCTTGGCGGCGCACATCAACCGGCCCTTTGCTCCAAATGTTTTGGAGCATTCCACTGATTGATTCCAGATCACGGGACCAAAGAATTTCAATGGCCGCGGTAAGGAATCGTCTTAGGGCACTCCTTGATGACGCAAAACGCCTCTTTTGAGACTTGGTCATTCTTACCTCCTTCAGGGAATTTGTACCTACCGGTGAGGTAGGCTGATTTCAAATTTGCTGACTTACGCACGAATTGTACCACACTATGGGCCAAATGTCAATAATTAGGCACAAAAAGCCTGGCTATTACACCAGGCATGTCATCTTAGTTTTCTGCCTTGTGTACCACCCACGCAATATAGGCAAAAATCAGGGTAAAGCCAATCAACAAGGCGAAAAGAGTCCCAGGAACAAAGACGACAACGGCGCTGAATATTTCCAGAGCAATTGCTCCTGCCACAGAGGTCAGAAAAGATACCACAGCCATGTATACACAAATCAAGAGATTGTCTTCCCAGTGGCTTGTGGAGGTAATTAAGGCGGCCAACATATACCCATTGGCATAACCTAGCCCCAGAAACGCCAATCCAAACGTTACACCAGGGAAAATGGTTGTGAACAACACGGTTTGGAGACCGCCAAATAAGCCGGCAAGTGTTAATAAAATAGTTATCCCCAAACCGATCCAATAGAACTTACCCACCTTCTCCCACAAAGAAACTACGTCCATAATTCTCTCCTTTCAGACTTCTCTTTTCAGAGTACTTAACGTGATTCATATCATACAACACTATGGGCCGATCGTCAATGATTAGGCACACATTACCTGCAAGGATTATCCTCGCAGTTTGAGAATTCGCTTGTAGATCGAGTACGTCACAGGAACAGGTAGATTGTACCTCTCGGCTAGCCTCACCAAGACTCCGTGTAAGGCTTCCACCTCAGTCTGGCGGTGGTTTTGGATGTCCACCAGTAGAGAAGACTTCGTTAGGGGGTCAAAGTCTAAAGCACCCTTGAGCGTGACATCAAAAATATCTGGCTCGAACTCAATCCCCTCGCCTTTCCCCACCGTTATCGTCTCGCGAAGGACATCTTTGTAGACTTTTAGGCTTTGAGGGTTATTTAACGCCTCTCCGATCGGTCCCATCTGTACAACTGTGGCCGAAGCAAAAGAGAGTACGAAAAGAAATTTTTTCCACAGCTCTTGGGTAATCGACTCAGAAACGTGTGCATCGATCCCGGCACTTTTCAAAACCGACTCTACCTCTCGCATTTTTGTGGTGATTTCTCCACTCCGGGCTCCAAAAACCAGTTTTCTCTGACTTCCCCTCTGGTTTACTTTGTTTGGAGCGGTTTTAGATGCGGCTACCAAGACCAATCCGGGCAAAACCTGACAATGGATGTGCCGTGATACCACCATGTCGTTTTCCAACCCGTTTTGAATAGTTATTACTATCGTGTCATCGTTAATCACCCGTTCCAGCCCCCTTGATACTTCCTCCAAATTATATGACTTTACCGCTAAGATGATTAGATCAGGATCAATAATCTCAGAAACATGCTCAATCACCTTAACGGGAAATACCCGGCGCTCTCCATCCGAGCAGTTCAAAACTAACCCACTCTTCCTTATGGCCACAAAACTCTCTCCACGACTCACCAGAGTAACATCGGCCCCACTTTCGGCCAATAAACCGCCGTAAAATCCTCCAACTCCACCTACCCCAATCAAATATATTTTCATATTGAGATTGTCTATTTTACCCAAAATCACTCTTTCGTGCTCCATCGGGGACAAAAAATCCCGCACGTAATGTGCGGGATTGAGACTATTGCACTACCTATGTGAGTGAGCCTAGCGTCACCAATTGAATCATGAGGTTGAGGCCCCACAGGGCGAGCAGACCATAAGATCCTGCCATCAGACAAAAACCCATGATCGTCAAGAGCAGCATGATTTTGAAAAACTGGTTTTCAAAGCTGCGAACGTTCCACATAATCAAGAGAAACGCAAAGTACAGCAGACCCAGGACAACCACAAACAGACCAAACGATGCTTCCATCTCTATACTCCTTTAAAAATTTCAATTTGCGAACTTCAAGTATTATACACCTCCGAATATATAGGACAGTTATGCTATAATTGTGCACAAATCTACTTCCGGAGGCAACCTTGACAAAGCTGAAACCTGTTCTCTTCTTTATGGCAACCATGCTCCTCTATCTGGTCGCTTTCTTCTTTTGGCAAACCCCCATTTTGAGTATCATCATCATGATCCTCGCCATGGGCTGCTCGTTCACTGGAGATTACTTCGTTGTTGGCACTAAGTGGGAGAAAAGGCTCTATTTCCTGGCCACAACCATGCAAATCATCCCCATTGTACTCTGGGCTTTCCTCATCTTTTAATCAAGCTCCCTCCCCGCCTCCCTGGCGGGATTTTTTGCACAAAAAATCCCGTACACAATGTACGGGATTAATAAGAAAATCGGACTACTCGTCGAGCAGAGTTCCGCCCAGAATCACGAACTGAACTCCCAGGTTGACGATCCACACCAGGACTACGATCGTTGAACCGGACAGAGCCGCGAACAGAATGATCACGAGCAAAAAGAGGATTTTGAAAATCACGTATTCGACGGTGCGCACCTTCCACATGAGAAGCAACATCATCAAGTACAGCAACCCCAACCAAACAACAATCAGACCAAAAGGTAACTCCATAAACATTTAAGCCTCCAATACTCAAATCCAGTTTAGGTACGGGGATTGATGCGTCGGGAGATCAAAACTCCCAGCTGAACGAATCCAAAAATTCCCCAAAACACGGCTGGTGCATACAGACCACCTGCCAGATCAAAGGCCACAACCAAGATCGTAACGAGAAGCTGAAGCAGTCTGGATTCAAAAGACCTGTCCATGGTGAAAATCATGGCCAAATACAACACGGTCATCAAGGTTCCAAGGACAATAAACGTAGCTTCAAGGATCATTTTTCTCCTCTTGAGTCATTCAGAATTTCAATTTTGCGAACTTCGCCATAATTATAATACCCTATAGGCTACATGTCAAGCCTGGCGTTAAAAATCCCGCACATAATGTACGGGAAATTGTGGAAACCAGGTTTAGTCATCAAGGATCATGTAAAGGAGCAAGAATTGGATTGCCAGGTTGACGATCCAGATGATGGCTGAGAAGTACAAGCCACCCAGCACACAAAAAAGGGTGATCGCGAGAACAAAGAATATCTTGAAGATTACGTAATCAAGAGTCTGCACGTCCCGCAAGATCACGAGCATAATCACATAGAGTATGCACAAAATGACTGCCGTAATACCAAAAGTAAGTTCCATGTGAACCTCCTACTATCGCTTCTCGCTTACATGAACGAGCTTCGTCTCGAAAGTCAGAACGTATGCACGGTGACGATCAGGCACGTCTACCGTCCGCTTGCACTTCGGACAATCGCACCAGAGACTTTTATATCCACCCATCTCACCCTGAGAATAGCCTTCCGAGATTTTGATTTCGTCAGGATGTTCCGGTGTAAAACGCTGGTCACAATGGCCACACTCCATTGCAATCTCACGATCAAATGTGACTGTTACGGTGCTCAAAAGTTTCATATCCAGTCCTTTCTACTTGAGAATTTCAAGGTGTTTCAACCTATATTATACCCCAGTTCCATCAGTTCTCAACCCAGACTTTTGGTCATATACTCCTCCTCAAGATCATACCCCAGCTTCTTGTAATACTCCCTGGTGCCGATAGCCGAAATTACCGCCATTTTCTTGAAACCCCGATCTAGAGCAATCCCCTCCGCCTCCACCATCAACCTCTTCCCTAAACCCCTATGCTGACTCTCACTTCCTCCTGACTTGAGTTCTTGAGTTCTTGATTCCTTGAGTTCTCTTTCTATCTCCTTCACTTGTCCATATGTATGCACTTCACGAATTATGGCCGAGCCCTCCAGCTCTTTAAACAGCATATTCTCTCCGGCATCAGGCAACCTCAATCTCAGCATTGAAAACAACATATCTCCACTCTCAAACGATAAAAATATTTCTTTTCCACCCAAGGTTTCCCTTTCATCAATCGCGAGTTGTATTTCAGCATTATAAACACCGGCGCGGACTTCACGACAGCGGATACATCGGCACTTCTTTCCTTCCTTTTTAAGCTCTTCTTGGAGCATCTGCCTCAGATTCGTTCTCAAAGTCCCGGAACTTACCCACTGTTTACTGATATCCCGAACCAACCGGTCAATCCGGCACCAGCGGGGCGTCATCTTTTTTATCTCTTTCAAAACTCGTATCAAATCCGTGTCGTTGTAACTTTTATACTCCCCCCGCTTCCACATATTGAACAGCTCCGTCCCTGGGATCACCATAGCAGGATAAACTTTCAGGTAATCCGGCTGAAAACGAGGATCCGTAAACATAATCTTTGCCATCTCGATATCTTTTTCCGGTGTGCTTCCCGGGAGATTGGGCATAAAGTGGTAGCAAATCTTGATTCCTGCATTCCGGCACATCCTCGTGGCTTCGGCTACTTCGTCCAAAGAATGTCCCCTGTTTATTTTTTGCAATATTTGCTCATCAAATGCCTGCACTCCCAGTTGAACTTTGGTTACCCCCATCTTTCTCCAGAGCACTATTTCTTCTTCGGTCACCCAGTCGGGTCTGGTTTCTACCGAGATACCCACGATTCGTCTTTCTCCCGTCTCGTTGTATTTCTGCGCTTCCACTAGACTGCCAGCCTCAAAGCCATTTACCCCATCGTACATGCCCTTGAAAAACTCCAGTTTGTACTCATCGGGATAAGCCGAAAAGGTTCCTCCAATCACAATCAAATCAATTTTATTGGTAATGTGTCCGGTCTCTTCCAGCTGTTTCAGTCTCATTTCTACTTGTAGATATGGATCAAACTTAAGCTTCTTGGCCCTCTGGGCGGCCGGCTCGTCCGATAGATAAGACTTCGGCATACCGGCCTCTAAGGGACAATAAACACACTCCCCGGGGCAGTAGTGCGGTTTCATCATCACGGCAAATGGCGCAACCCCTGACTCCGTCCGCACACTTCTGGTCTTATACAACTCTCTGATTTCCTCATCCCCCACAAAAGGCCATATTTCCGAGTTCTTAGGCATCCTCCCAAGCACCTTGGCCCATACCCGTCGATAGTCCTCCAAATTCTCAGGAGTGAGTTTTTCCGCATCCCTTCGCACCATTTCTTCAATTGACATCTCTATATTGTACCTCACAGAACTTGACTTTTAGCCACAACTGTGATATTATATAGGCTGTTCGTACGTACACTTCCAACTTAAAAAACAGCCCAAGGAGGCCAAAAATGGCAACATTTTCTTTCTACTTCCTCAGTTTTGCCTGGCCTCTGGCTCTAGGCATCTTTTTTGGACTCCTATCCAACAAAGTAAACCGTGGTTCATTCTGGTGGATCGTCCCCCTCCCTACTCTGGGGATATTAGTCTGCTTGTCACTCTACACCAGCGTCTGGTACGGCGTTGCCTTTGCGGTCATGTCTTTGAGCGGACTACTGACCGGAGTAATTTTCAAAAACAGGAACTTGGGAAAGTTCCAAGTTGGTTTTGTTTGGGGTTTTCTTCCCCTAATTGGCCAGCTAATTGCGATTACCCTATTGCTTATCTCTGGCGATCGCACCACCCACAGTTCTGGAGGAAATATCCAGCACGCTCACGGCAGTCATGATTAGGTTTCAAGCGCCCCGCAATTTGCGGGGCGTTTTCTATGACAAAAGGCCCGGTCACCCGGGCCACGAAAACTAATTCAAGAAGTAGAAAAGGGCTTCGCTCAACTCACGCTGGTTAACTTCGAATTCGAAGGGGAACCCCGCGTCATCTTCGTTCGGTGAGATAACTACCAGCTTTTCGCCATTTACATCTAACCCCCAAAAATCCAATTTCCCGACGGTCTGTATTGTACTCAGCTGTTTTAGTGCCATTTCCAACTTTTTTCCATCTATCCGGAACTCCATCTTTCCCCTACTTCTTGGAAACTTGATCCACATATACAGATTCGACACCTCGATATATCCACCGGGAACATCCACCATCCAGACTCGGATTGGTGCATTCTCGGCCTTCAGGGGTGCTCGCTTCCTGGGTGCGGTATTGGCCATTTCTACCTCCAAATTTCAAACGTACGATTTTGATTATTTTAGTTCAATCATTGTGTAAACGCAAGCTATAGGATCTAGTGTAAAATATTCCCATGCCCGAAATTCCCGGAAAAATTCAAGATCTGAGAGCTACTTACAACGAAATTGGGATCAATTTTAGCGCCTCACGTGGCTATATCTGGCCAGACCTCAAGCCATTTCTTGTAGATGTAACGGAAAACAATTCTGTCCTTGACGTTGGCTGTGGTAACGGCAGACTACTACTAGGATTACCGGAAAAAGTTAAATACACCGGTATTGATTTTTCGACTGTATTATTGGAAAAAGCAGTCGGCCTGCATCCCAACGCCCATTTTATCGAAACAGACATCACCAAACCCGATGTCTGGAATCATTTGCCAAAATTCGATTTTATTTTCTGCATCGCTGTCATTCATCATCTAGCCACCCGCAAAGACCAGCTCTATGTTCTCACTCAAATCAAAAAACATCTCAAGCCTGGCGGTAGGTGTCTTATCACTGCTTGGAACCTATGGCAACCAAAGCTCCTCAGACACCACCTAGATCTAAAAACCAAAGTCCAGAACCGCCACCATGTCTACATTCCCTTCCAGGGAAAACCACGCTTCCATTTCGCTCACACCAAACCCTACCTGGAAGGCCTTCTGCGGGAGGCTGGCTTAAATTTGAACGTGACCAAGACGTCCCGAAACTATCTTCTCCATAACTAAACGCCTTCTAGTTGACATCATTTGCCTATTATGAGATAATACTTCTGTTTCATAACTTGTTCGTTAAAAAACGAGGTACTTCGATGAGCCATATGAACTGGAAAGTTATGTCTGAAAAAGGTGTCGTAGCCCTCGTAGCGGCTGCGGACTATCTCGGGTATCGTATTTATCGACCTGGAACCATGTCTCGACAACTTAGGCACCACTAATTTGCCTATATTTTTCTTTTTAAAATCATGTTCCGTTAGGAGGAATATATGAATACGCCAAATGAAGACTCGAAAGGTGTTCTGGTCAACGTAGAGAATGTCAGGATTTACCTACAGGGTAAGTTCGCCATCGGAAAATTTGAAATCAAAGGTGAGAGTGTGGATCTAGCTGTGGGTACACCGGATTCAAAAATTGCGATTACAGACCATCGTCCAAACACGATTTCTCAACTCAATAATATTCTCAGCGGACAGGCAGATCAGAACTCTTTTGCCAACGCCTTTAACCAACCAGGGCTTATCCGTGTTTACCTCCGGTTACCAGCTAACGAGGTCCACATTGATATCTATATAGAGGATCCAAAGCTCCCAATTCCAGAACATACTCTCTACTTGGGAGTCATCTGGGACCACACGTTTCCAGCGGTAAGTGTTGTCTGGGAAAAATTCGAAACCGTTCGCATTGATGGCCAAGAAGCTATCGCTTTCTGTTCCTTTATTAATTTAAAATAATTACCCCCCCTGCCATCAGGCGGGGTTCTTTTTTTTAACACACTCTTAAGGAAGTTGACACCTTGTTTCATTTTTGACATACTTAAATTACCATGCCAAACGACGACCTCGGCCAGTTCCCCACCCCAGCATCCTCAGCTCCTCCACCTGCGGACCAACAACCGCCAACCTCTACCTCAATCATCGAAGACATCAATGCGCCAGTGACAAACCAAATCTCTTCCGAACCGTTCACCACCCCACCCATCATAAATCCAAGCCTGACATCTGAGAACCGAGACCTAAAATCTAATATCGCTCCACCCGCCTTTGAAGAAACCCCGGAGGTCATTCCTTCTTTTAATCCTCCCACTCAGGAGTTACAGACGGATGCCTTACCTCAAGAAACCGCGTCCTCCCCGGTCCAAGAAACTGTGGTCCAATCCCCCGAACTACCCGATCTCCCCCCGGCACCGGTAGAAATGCCTGCCACAATCGTTCCCAAGGGCGGTTCCTCCTTTGGTGCATTCATCACCATTATTATTCTACTTATCGCCGGAGTGGCCATTGTTGCCGCTGTTTTTCTATTCTCCCAATCCCAACAGCTAAAACAACAGATTCTGGAAATTACCCAAACTTTGGAGAAACAAAAAACAACCGTAACCCCTTCTCCCACACCAACGATCATCGAGTTTCTTACCCCAACTCCAGAATCCACCTTGAGTGCCACACCTACCATAACGCTTACGCCCACACCCCTCTCCACCATTTCTGCAGAGACAGCTCTTTCTCTGGCCAATGCCACCAAAGCACTTAAAATCGCTGTTAATCATCAGCCAAACGCACAACTCATACTTATTAAGACCGAAAACGCGACCGTCCCTCAAACAGCCAGCACCAAATATTTTTTCCGCCAAGATCTCACCACCAAAAAATATTTTTATGTCCTGATTACCGATAACCAAGAACCCGAGATCGTCGATAAGGCCATTTACGTTACTCCGGACAATAATATTCCTTCTTTAAACGATCTCGTCTTAGGGAACACTCTGGGCATCGACCTCAACGAAGCGGTCGGTTTGGCCAACAGTCTCTGTCTAAGTGGTCTCTGCAAAACCGCCTATGTCAAAGCTCAGTACATCAAATCCGGGGCAAATGTCATCTGGCAGCTCTCCTTCACTCCCGCCGACACCACCAAGGATACCCTTATTGTTCAACTGAACGCTCAGACCAAAGCAGTCCTCTTCAAATCTGCTGGCTTCTAATCTTCTGTCATTGCGAGTTTCGGTATTCCGAACCGTGGCAATCTCACTCCACGCTGTCCACATACAATGTTGTTCCACTAAACTCTCCTGTCACCGTAACTGTTTTTCCGGCATATTGTTTTAAATCTACCTTACGACTGGTAATTTCAGTATTCTTTGTTCCGTCAGAGATCGTAATTAGACTACCAGATACGACCACCATGCCTGTAAAAGTTTTCGTTGGCGTTTCGGTCACCACATCTGCAGGCTGAGCTACCAAACTGCAACCGCCAAAAAAGACACTACTTACTAAAACACCACCCAATATTAGTTTCTTAGACATATCTTCATAAATAATTACTGACTTATTACTTAATCATCTCAGTCTTTGTCAATATACAATCATCATATCAAACTCTTGACTTTCGTATTATTTTCGGTAATACTTGAAACATGAAATGCGTTCCTTCTGCCCAGGAATTGACTATACTTTACTGCGACAAAAAACTCTCTCTGTCGGAAATGGCATACACCACCAACCTCAAGATTCACAAGATTCTCTATTGGATGGACAAATACGGTATAAAAAGAAGACATAAAAGTGAAGCTAATTACCTTAAAGCAAATCCCAACGGGGAACCATTCAAGATCAAGTCAAAGCTAACAAAACGTGAAATTAAATTAAAATATCTGGCCTTAGGATTGTATTGGGGTGAAGGGAATAAAGCTACGAACCATAAAAACCGTGTCACAAACTCCGATCCTGGAGTAATTAAAATTTCCAAAAATATTTACTTAAGTTGTGCCAAGTACAAGATAACAAAATTCATTATTACCTTCAAACATTCAAGGATAACGACATTAGCAAAGCGAGGGGCTTTTGGTCCAAACAGTTGTCAGTCAACCCCAACAGAATTAATACCGGTAAACCCGTCCATTCGATGGGTCATGGTACCTACAAGAAAATCAGCACTTTTGGAGTAATGTCCATTGACCTTTCAAACACCCATCTTAAATCATACATAATGAGTCAACTCAGCAAATTGGGCATGAGATAAGGTAAAATACAGTGTTGCTAAACACGCCGGGATAGTTCAGTGGCAGAACAGGTCATTGGTAATGACCAAACTCGAGTCCGATTCTCGGTCCCGGCTCACTGGTACAATTAATCATCTCCTGCCGAGATGGTAGAGTGGTCAAATACTCGGGTCTGTAAAACCCGCGGCGCAAGCCTACGCAGGTTCGAACCCTGCTCTCGGCACTAAATAAACATCCTCCCCTTGCGGAAGGATGTTTTATTTTGACATTAAGCGGGGTTCGAACTGCCGGAGCCGAACACGTAACGTTTCCCGCGAGGCGGGGTGAGGCGATGTATCCGTCGACCGAACCTCGGAAAACCCTGCTCTCGGCACCAAGGCACAGGTGGTAAAATTCACCAATCTTTGTTTGCATCTTAACATCGGAGGTATCTATGAACACCTTTCTTCTCGTCACAGACGTGGTTCTTTTAGCTATATTCGGAGCTTCCATGATCAGTGATTTCGTTCTTTTTGTCCACCAAGGCAGACATCTTGTTCCTTCTTATTATCAGACCATTTCCCTGATCTTTCTGCTTATGGGTATCGTTAATTTCGGCCTAATGGTCTTCATCAGTGAGCTGGCCTTCAACCTCTTTCTAATCGCACTGGGGTGCCTATTCATCTCTGCTTGTTACGCATGGTGCGCCAGGTAACAACAAGGAGCCTCAAAATGACTTTTCAAAGCGGTAGATGCGTGAACTGCGATTCGCCAATATCCACAGGCATTCTTTGTCAGAGTTGTACCCCAAGCGTGCCCAGCGTAGCAAACCGAGAGCCAACCATCGCTGATATGACCTCCGGCCAATCAGGTTATGTGGCTGAATATGCTGTTTTTAAAGCCGAAGGCATGATCATGCTAGTCGGGTCAGCCAAAATCACCACAGAGATCAGCCGTTATCAGACCGTCCGAATTACCAAGCGGAATGATATTTACGAGGTCGATAGCCAGACCATCGCCAGTTGGGATATCTACGAGGGCTGGCCACAAGCAAAAGAAGACACCGACTATCTCTTGGCCAAGCTGGTCTAGACACTCAATAAAGGAGAACTGTATGTTAATTTTCGCCCGTGGTTTTTCGGAACGTCTCAATATCATTGCCACAGCCAATCGTCCCCCGGTGACCACCCTTTCCTTTGCCGAAATCACCGAGCTATGTAAGCTAGCCGGTTATCGTTTATCTAAGGTGAACGAAACCATGTTCACCATCTTTCATCATGATGGCAAACACGGTCTGGACAATGGCCTCTATATCATCTGGCACGTCCTTCCGGACCACCGCGGTCTGGCCTACTATCCTACGTTGCAGCCGTTATATTCCCGCGGTAAAAATCATCAACTGCTGGACGAGATGCTAAAGCACCTTGCCTCGTTTTTGCCCAATATTGGGTTTAAGTCCGAGATTGTCTTCTCCCTCCAGGAAGAGATCGTGGTTCTTCCGGAAGAACTTAAAGCTCGTAACTCAGGCATTGAAGTTATGCTTCTTTCCGAGTTCCAAGCCAAGTACAAACCTCTTTACCGCTTCCTGCAAGAAAAAATGGTCACCCCTCGCTAATCACCAACCTCGCCACTCGTGGGCAGGGACAGCATTCATTCTAAAGCCGCGTAAACGCGGCTTTTTTTGTATCTAAATTTCCAAAAAATGGTAAAATTAGCTTCGTAAGGCCACCTTAGCTCAGTTGGCTAGAGCGCCAATTTTGTAAATTGGAAGTCCTGAGTTCGAATCTCAGAGGTGGCTCAATTATGGATATGTGTCTTAATTGCGGACAAAATTTAAACAGACATCAATTTAAATATTGTTCAAACTTGTGTCAATCCAAAAAAAGACAGTTAGAGTACATCGAAAAATGGCAAAAAGGTAATGCTGATGGCTCAAGTGGTCTAGCCACAAAAAATATTTCAAGGTATTTAAAGCATTATTTGGAAGAAAAGTCTGGTAATAAATGTAGCTTGTGTGGCTGGAAGGAGAAAAATGTCAAAACCGGTAAGGTTCCACTTGAAATTGACCACATCAACGGAATAGCAGAGGATAATCGCGAGGAAAACCTCAGAATAATCTGCCCCAATTGCCATTCCCTAAGCCCAAATTTTAGAAACTTAAACAAAGGTCGAGGCAGGTCCTGGCGAACAAAAAAATATCTTAAAAATAAGTAGCGACCAAAACCACCCTCTAACTACTATATATGTCCAAAGAAATTGATCCTAGACAAGCCATTTATTCTGCTCAAACAATTGTTCAGGAGATGCGGGGCTTTTTCATATAAAATATACCCTGACTTCCCCACTGTATAATCCATAACATACACTTTGAAATAAGGAGATTGCCTGTGAGTATCACCACCTTACTTCCTGTCGTCTTGTACGTTCTGATCGCCATCGAAATCACCATCACTCTATTCACTGACGCACTCAAGAGCAAACCACTCACCTCTATTGTTTTGATCATTGGAATAGCTATCAGTAGCCTACTTTTTGCCTTAAACAGCCCATTCGTTGCCATCTGTTGGCTGTCTCTCCCCACCATAGCCACATACAACCTACTCAAACTGTACCGTAAGTGATCCTCCACCCGCCCTAAGGTGGGTTTTTTTATTAATATTTACTTAAAATCCGCGCCGACCATAATCATCAAATCCGCCTTCGGATAAGTTTCTGCAGACTGTGTGGCGACTTCACCGCCTACCAGCTGAGCCATCTCAGCCGCCTGTTTACCCAACTTCCCAGTCAAATCCACAACTAGCGTTTTTTCATAAGCATCGGACTTCGCCGTCGCCTTGGAAACTATCGAGACACCGGGAATGTTCTTCTCTACAATTCTTTTCTCCAACTCATTAGTTATACCCGAGTTTTTTGAACCATTTACCAGTGCTATTTTCAAGGGATTTCTTTCATCTACTCCACTTATAGATATCTGTTGATTCCCGATATTCACCGGAACAACATCTACCAAAAGGTTTGTCGACGGCCGATAAATGTAAGCCTTTTGCGCCTTCGAATATATCAGGATCTTGTCACCATTCTCGGCCCTAGCAAATACGGGTTGGTCTTTCAGCTTTTCTTTGTCCGTCACCGTCGCCACCACCGGCTCTTCATCAGCAGGTAAAACTACTAATTTTGCAAGTTTCTCTGTCAGCATCTTTATTTCCTCCCTAGCTACGCTGTTCGGATCTTTCTTCAAAGTTTCAATCTCTATACCCAATCTTTTATTCTGCTTTGATAGCCGAAAGGAGTTTAGTGTTAGCCCTCCAATTACTACGACTACTCCAATTGCTAAAAGCTGAGCTTTTGACAGTTTGATCATTTGTACTAAATTTAACAAATAATTAATAAATTTACAAGTTTTTTCACAATTGAGCGCTTGATGAAGCCATTGGTGTAACCTCCGGCGTTATTTCCACAGTCGGTGTCGGTGTAGGCGTCGTCGTGATTATCAATGCTGGGGTAGTAGTCGGGGTGACCTCCGGCGTTATTTCCACAGTTGGTGTAGGAACGGGAGTCGCCTGAGAAGACGGCCCTTGAGTGCTCACGGCACCTTGCGACTCTATTGACTTGGCATCTTTAACGGCTATGGCTATCCAGGCGAATCTAAGGTCCATACCTGCTACTTTGTTCATTCGGATCTTGAATCCTTTAGTGTTCACATCAGCGACTGCATGGGTCGGCAGATTATTCATATCCACGGCTCCGACAATCTGTAGAGTCACATTTACCACCGGCTCGTTTGCATATTCTTTCTCAAACTTTACTTCCACTTCATTACTGTCTCCTTTGATGATGGCAAACCCGGCCGTGTCTTTGTTAAAGGTTGGTCTACCGACAAAGAAAACATCGCCGTGGAAAATTACTTTGTCAAAGAACTCGGCCACATTTCTGAACAGGTTGTTGACAATATCGGACATGGATAAAGATTTATTCTCTGCGCTCGGTGTTGCCGTGGCACTTGAAGTCGCAATACCCGCCACCTTGTCAGAAAGCGTCGTAATACTATCCGCCATTAGTTTGAAGCCCTTGATCTCATTAGCTTCTATCTTGTCGGCCTTGATTGTTCCCATAAAGATAGCGTTTCCGTCGGAGGTGATCTTTACATTCTCATTCCCCTCTTTGTCCTGCATCACAAACATGCCGGTAGCCAATATATCTTGTGTGATTACTTTAGGAGTAATCACTTCCAGTCCCGCTACCACTCTATCGGTCATGATTTCCGAAATATTGGCCGAAGTTGAAGCAATCTGTTCTTTTTCCAGCACCAAGTTGTTTAGCACTTGAGATTTGTAGTCACCGCTAGTTTCATCCAGTCCTTTCATGACACTAGCCAATTTACTGCCGCTACTCTCACCGTTTTTGACAAAGGCTAGCACCAAACCCACACCCTGTCCGTTAAAGTCCGACATCGCATTACCGATAATCGCTCCCGCTTTGGTCGCTTTCATAGCGATACCAGGTACTGATGAGGTAGTCAGCAAATCCCCCGCCTTGATGGCACCGTTTTCCGTATTTACCTTCACCGGAACTCTACCCGACAAAGCCACCGGTACAGCTGAGGCACCTTCACCATCTGTTCCACCAATTGTTAATGCTGGTGCGGTTGAAACAATTCCCAGTACTGAAGGATCGTATCTTCCCTCAGATTTCTTCACTCCGGCTCTCAGGGATGAATCCAGACTCACCACATCTCCCATTGCGATAGACTTATCATTGGTAGAATATATCTCCGCCAAGTCGGCCGTGCTATTTGTCACTTCAATCAAAGTAATGGTCGCGTCTGTCTTTGTTGGGATACTACCCAAAGTAGAATTGACACTTGAACAAAGCGTGTATCGGACATTGCTGGTCGATGCCGGTGAGTCTAGAAATGCCAAGGTAGCTGTCCCTTCTGCACCCGCACTCGAAAAGAATTTCCCAAATGAACCATCCACCTGATTTGATGGTGGATTTACACACGTTGGTGTAGCTCCGATACCTCTTCGAATAGTTCCTACGGCATCGGTATCGCCCGCACCCCCGGCCGCTATTACCACCTCAACCATTACCAATACAGAGTTTGACGCCGAAGTTGGGGTAATATTGGCTCTGGTAGTCGGTGTTGTAAAGAACTCAGTCACATTATCATCGCTCCATGCCACATCCGCCGGATCATTGAAACTTCTGGTTTGCAGCACATTCTCATTGGCACAGCTAAATAAATTGGTCGAAGAGTTCCATTGTAGTTTTTGATTGGTTCCGGTACAGCTTGTTAGTCCACTGCCCTGGGTTGTCGTAAAGTTTGCTTGTCCAGCCGCACTTATTGACCAATCGTTGCCTCCAGTCATAGCCAGAGTTGTCGCCGCATTACTGTTTCCAATCGAGACTACATCTGCTGCTGTACCATTGGTAGCTATATTGATAGTGTCTGTTCCTGAATTGGTCACTCCTCCAATGTCTATTGTCTTGGTGTTGGCATTGTCTCCAAAGTTTATCCCTCCGGTACCTGTATCAAAGTTCAAAGCGGTTGCTCCAGTGGTATTTCCAAAAGTTATGGTCTTTGCGTTTGCCCCTGTCCCAATACTTATTCCCCCGGTTGTACCCGAATCAATAGTTAAAGCGCGAGCAGCCGTAGAAGTGATGTCTGTCCCGATAGTTCCGTTAAACATTATCCCATTGGTCACTGTTCCGGCTGTTCTCGTGATATTCAAACCACTTGTCATTGTCCCTGCCCCAGTTTGCTCGATCAATAATCCATTGGTTAATGTCCCGCTCGCGATAGAATTAAATATTCTTTGAGAGGAAACTCCGGCGGTATCTTGATTTTCCAAAGTAAATGATGTGGGAGTTGTCACCTCTCCTAGCGTGAACTCAATATTCCGAGCATCAGTTGTGGTAAGCGTATTACCGTTATCGTATGCGACCTGCAATGTCGCTGTTCCTCCACCGGTTTGATCAGACGCACAAGCCCATCCACCAGCATCAGTCCATTTCAAAAGTTCTCCGTCAGCGCATCCTTTTAATAAAGTCAGTCCTGATAAGGAAACTTCTAGACCAGAATCTGACGATGCCAATCCGGTTGTGCCGGATGTCGTTAGATTTATACCCAAAGCATTTGAAGAATTTGTTAATCCGTTGCCTGTTAAGTCGGTAAACAAATCACTTCTAAGTTTTAGGGTAGATGAGAAAGTTGCATCTCGACTGATCAAACCTTGGAATCCTCCAACTCTAGTAACTACGTCTGATTGTTGATCTAAAATATCGGTCGAACCGGCCACAGAAAAGGCAGGGAACGCAAGTAAGACATCGGGATCATACCAGCCGGGTACTACCTGCACCGCAATTCTGGTCACACCGGCAGTACTTTTTGCTGCCAATGCTTTTCCAATAGTCGGTCCAGCTTTGGTCTGCTTCATGCCAACTCCAGCTACCGAGCTAGGAGCGATCGGATCACCAATGGCGATTTCACCATTTGTTATATCCACTTTTGTATTAACCCTACCAAGCATACCCACAATCTCTTTACCGGCGTTGCCGTCAGTCCCAAAAGAGTCATTACCCACAAAAGCTGCTGTGTCCGAAACCACTCCCAAGATAAGGTCACCCGTCACCGCTTTTTGATTTCCTGAAGTTTTTGAAGCAATAATATCTCCGGCCGCATACGATCCTGTTATTACTTCCGTCCACTCGGCCAAATCAGCACCTCCTGAGGTAAACTGAACACCGGCGTTATTTAGTACAATTCTACCTACCCCTTCACCAATAGTACTTGCTGTTGCAGATCTATAAAACTGCATAAATCTAGTAAGGTTCCCAGTCATCGTCCCGGTACTTAGAGTCATCACAGAATTTGCAACAGAACTAGTCTGATTTAAGTTTGTCACACTCGCACTAGCCGTTGCTGCTTGGTTATCGACTACCGTAAATTTACGTCCGGGAGTCGTCGTTCCAATTCCCACTTTGTTATTCGTCGCATCTACAAACATCGTATTAGAATCAAAATTAATTCCACCTGTCCCCGCGTTTATATTCACAGTTCCTGTCGAGGCGGTCGAGCCAATCGTAAGGGTCTTTGCCCCTGTTCCACCGGTGCCGAAGTTTAGAGCTTGTACCCCTGTTCCGGTACCGATATTGATGGTTCCGGTTGAAGTTCCTCCGGCAATCGAAACATCAAAATTTGAAGAATCGTTTAATGAAACAGTGGCTCCTGTGATGGCCAGACCCGCAGTACCCGTTAGTAAACTGGAGAAAGTCTTGGCTCCGGCCAGTGTTTGTGTGCCGGTCGATACTACACCCCCATTTGACCCATCTGCCGGCTGAAGATTCAGTACCTGTCCTGTAAGTGTGGCTCCATTGGCGTTCGGTGTAGATCCAATTGCTGCCAAGGTGACATCTCCGGTGTTAGTTCCCGAGCTGGATCCAGTAAAATTCGATCCGGATAATCCCCCGGCACAACTTAGAGCCCCTGTAGCATTTACAATGGTGCATCCCGTCGAAACCGAACCTCCACCAATTAATATATCTCCCGTAGAAGTTCCATTGAGGTTTAATACTCCAGATGCTCCTCCGTCAATATTCATGGCGTTAGCTCCCGTAGAGGTTACTGTTCCCGCGCCTGCAAATGTAAGAGCTGTGGCTGAAACACCGATTGTGTCGATTGAAGAGACTCCGGTTAAGACTCCGGAGTTAATAATCAATCCATTAATCGTATTGGTTGTAGTCGGACCCACAAAAGCTCCGGCTGAAGTAATTGTTCCTGTTCCTGATGTAGAAATATTTCCTGAGGTAGTCACAGCATCTCCAGCAGTACTTGGTGACAAAGTAGTTCCCGTTCTACTCCAGTAGCCAATAGTTCCCGATGTTGGAGCGGTTGAAGTTAGTTGCTTACTGCCGTCTGTATATACTGCCGATGAGGCAGATAAACCGGTGTCAATAATATCTGTAAGTGTCGCCAATCCTGCAGTAGAAACAGACCAAGTAGCTCCACCCGTTAACGCTAAAGTTGTACCCACCGTACTTGATCCGATTGTAATTGCTTTCGCGTTCGCATCGTTACCGATTAATATATTACCCGTCCCTGACTGTAAAGTAATTGGCGTGTTAGCCGTCGTATTTCCAAAGGTCAAACCACCGGTATTAGTTGTATTTATTATGGTATTGCCTTCAGCTATCACTCTAAAGGGAGCCGCCGTAGAACCTACTTCCGTGGAGGCTTCTAAAATATACTGTAACCCGGCTCCGTTTGTTGACGCCGCACTTTCACCAAAACTAAAAGCCGTATTATTTGCAGTCGTTAGTGACCAATTCCAGATTTGCGCATGGTCACCGTTACTGATAGTGTTTCCTCCTGTCGCGGCTATGACCGCCGAAAGAGCGGCCCCAGAACCGGCACCGCAGGCAGCATCGGTTTTATTACATAATACTTTCCACGCTCCACCTTCATAAATATTAAATTTTCCGGTCGAATCTAGTAGTATTGCCCCATTCGTTCCGGCCGCTAGCGATGTTGTATCTTGATCAATCACTAGTATATCGGGAGTTGACGAACCGCCTCCGCCACCACCTATTTGAATAAAGCCTGATGCTGCTCCATTGGTATTAATTGATAGCGTAGAGGCCGTGGAAGTAATATCACCACCATTGATGGCGATATCTCCAGAAAGGGTTAAACCTGTAAATGCACCCGAATTAGGTGTTGTTGAGCCGATTGTTCCTGGTATTGCCCAAGTCCCACCAAGTAGTGTAGACGAGTTCAAGACTCCGCTTCCGGAGAAAGTTAATGTTGCCCCCGTTCCCACAGTCATGGTTGCCGACGTATTAGTTCCGCTTGTTAGAGTGTCGAACGAAGACGCTCCACCGGTTCCGGAAGTACCATCTGCCCCAGCAGGGCCCTGCGCTCCCGCTATTCCCTGATCTCCCTTGTCCCCCTTGTCTCCCTTATCCCCCTTCGGTCCACCTGCTGGCCCAGGAGGACCGGGCGGGCCAGGGACGACAGTTATGCCTGTGGAGGGGAATCCGGGGCCGGACTGAGTCAAAATCGTGAGCGAGCCATCGCCGACGTCTTGTTTTACCTGAAAGAATGAGGCAACCATTCCCAAATTGAGTGGCACCACCGCCGGTAACGGGGAAACATTATCTGTTGTCACGGCTAACACACGACTGTCCGGTTTTCTGTCGATAGACTCCGCCAATTTCAATATCTCTTTCGCTATCATGGCCTGAGTGGCGTCAGGTTCACGTATGGCGTTCTCCACCCTGACCGAAGTTAGTTTTCCCCGGGTATCAAAATTACCCAGTATCCTTTTATTAGTCGTCAAAGTTTGCAGTTCAAAATCCCCCGCCAGTTTTCCTCTTACAATTTTGCCGGTTACCAACTTCACCGGCAATAAAGTATTGTCCGGAAGTGTAATGGTGGTCGCCCCTCTTTCGACAAGCTGGGCACTTTCCTTACCACCCTTCTTGGAAATAAAAATGTCTACTTTACTATCAGCTTCCGTAATTAGTCCGGAATCGCCATTTTGATAGGTGAGTTCCACCTCATTGGGAAATCTTTCATTGGAGACAACCGCGTTTTCAATTCTGGCAAAAGAGAACGAGCCATTCGTCCTCAGTACCGTCATCAAATACGGTTTGTCAAAAGTGCTCTTCTGTAACACTTCAGGCGTTACATCGTTGATTTCTTCTGTGCCAACCACTTCCTTGGAGACCGGATAAATATAGTTAAACTTGCTGGCGACCACTGCAAAAGAGACACCGGTGATCACCAAAAAAGTTATCAAAACTCCTTTGATGGTTCGATTGTATTTATTTCCGGTGACTGGTAATACTTGCTCCATTTAGATTATTGGCTTGATTACTCCATTCTTTTTTTTGAAAATACAAATGAAAAAGACACGGTTAACACTGCCACCGAGAGTAAAAACAAAACAATCATCAGACCGGACCGGCTAACATCCAAAATAGAAAAAATCGGTTGAGAAACTACTACTGTCCAGTTCAGATCTTTTGCCTTACCCGAACTAAACAAAGAATATTTTCCGGCCGAGTCATACCCGATTTCCGCTCCCGTCGTTCTCGACCATAACAAATTCGTAGTATCGGACTCAGCCACCCTTTCTCCCACTACTCCTGTTTGGGGTACAAAGAGCCACCGGCCTCCGCCATCAATGAGTGTCACTTTTTGATCCAAAGAGCTCGTGGCGATTTCTTCCAACCGGTCGCCCATGGCGTTGAGGTTCACTGTAGCCACCATGGCTCCAATCACCAAGCCTTTTTCTGTAATTGGGGTCCCAATAATAATCGCCGTGTTGGAGACTCCTGCCAAGGGCTCAACCGTCCGGGAAAAATACTTATTTTCCGCACTCACCGATCGGAAAAATATTTCACTCATATAGTATCTGCCAACCACATCGGAGGAAAATGGATATGAAGAGATTGCCTTTCCGCTATTGTCCAGCACCAAAACTATTCCCAAGTCCGCGTTGCTTTTGAATATTGCCTTGGTAAAACTATCCATCCCGGCCGTGTCGCCTGCCTTAAAGGCCTTTTGAAAGAGAGGATTCTGAGCTATACCATCCAGGGCCGAAAAACCGGAATTGACCACGTTCTCGGCTGTCAATCTCCCAAAATCTGCTTTCTCGGCGAGATTCCGATTGGCGTCCTGCAAAAGAATCGACTGAACAATAGCGATTAAGATAATCACGAGCGAGAAAAACATCAAGACTGTACCAAACATCCTGAATACCATAGGCCGATCGGTCTGAAACTTCAATTTGAACAGTTCCCAAATCGGCTCTATCAGTCCGATCATCCCGGCAATCAAAATAAAAAACGCTCTGTCCCAATAGTTGTTATTAGCGAAATACAGAGCCAAAAAGATCAGCAGTATCCCACAAAACGCCGAAAAGGTTTTGAGTACTTTCTTTTCCCAAAAAAAGCCATAAAGCGTAATCATAATTAAAGAAACTACCACCATCGTCCAGATCCACTTAAAACCGTCCAACATCAACAACAGTCCGCCCGAAATCTGTGAAAGTGACGGGTCTGCCGGGAAAAGCACAAAGATCAAGGCAGTACTGATGAGCAGACCTTGAATAAAGAGCATGTAGGCGGTCGAAGACTTAACCGCAAAGGCGGCCTCGATCAAAATCGTCACTGCAAAAAGCCCATAGATCATAAAACCGTCAATATCGCTCCCCTGAAGCAATATCCACGACAAACCAAGGTAAGTGACAAAGAGAACCACCCTGAAATAATTCGAGAGATTCCGATAACGAACGAACTCCTCTTGAATCATGTCCGCTATGATGAGACCCAGACCGGACAGCATCAGTGAAATTCTGATGGGTGTAAACCAGATAGAAAACCGACCAACGGTCAACGCATCCACTTGTTTGGTGTGCAGGTACATGGAAGCACCCAAAATAATCGAGCTCAAACTGATGAACCAATCAAACAATTTGGGAATAGTTACCCGCTCCTCAAACCATAATTTGATTACCGTCAGCGGTTTTTCACCCCCCAGCTCCTCCAGACTCTTTCCTGGTCGCGGTAAGGGCAAGATGACCGGGCCCGGCTCTGTCGGAGCTACTTCTTCTTTGACCTCCGCCACCATTTTCTCTACCATCTTTTTATCCTCCAACTTTTCTTTGGAGGCACCTGCGCCTAAAAACTTATCTATTTCCGACTGCGGGATTCTAAACTTTCCCTTGCCGATACGGACGGATTTGATATCACCGTCCTTCAAAAATGAATAGATGCTGTTCATTGAATAACCCAGCAGCTTCGAGGCTTCTTTGACCGAGTAAGTTTTTTCCATTTTTTACAATATGTAACAATAATTACAAGTATCTACAATTCACTGTATAGGAAAAACCAACCTATGTCAAACCTCAATCTGTGCGTAATGTTACATTCGTTTAACCAAAACAGTTTTTGATCTGACCACACACGCCTGCGTCCTCCTTTCGTGGTAAAATATCCTCTGTTATAGATCGTAACCAAAATAAATCAAAAGATTATGGCAAAAAAAGGTCCCCGACAACACATGGGTTTGAAGTGCAGTAAATGCGGTCACTTCAACTACATCTCCGAGCGAAACAAAACAAACACTCCCGAGAAACTGACCATCAGTAAATATTGCCGCACTTGCAGAGATCATACCGACCACAAAGAGGCTAGTAAGCTGAAGTAAAACCTTTCCAAACCAAAATGAGGCATCCGATGGTTGGTCGTGATACAATATAGGTTAACTATACTTTGACTTTTGGAGGCCCAAATGCAAGTCGATCCTATCAGCAGTTTGTATATGGTCAGACATGAGGCTGACCACCTCATCAAGCCCGAACAACAAACCCCAGCCGCTGCAGAGAAGTGCCTAGGCTTTCTCCGGGTTTGCACCCACGACGCCGACGCGTCTATCCTCTTTCTCGGCAACCTCTTTCGCGTACCAGGCCAGTTTGACTTCTTCCGAATGGTCCCCCAACCGGAACACCCTGACAGCGGAGTTGGCTCCACCTTTATTATCGGCGGAGACGCCGAGTTCATCCGGAACTGTCGTTTTCTGCAAACCGGAGGTCTTACGATCCACATTGAGACCGACAATCATATTTTTGACTAAGCCAGAGCCACAACTAAGGAGACTGAGATGCAACAAACTCAAGGCCAAGTTCGCACGGTCGTGGCCAACCTTATTGGAGTCACCCGTTCATCGTATGCGGACAAAATGAATTGTGAAGACGCCATCCTCCGCATCACCACGGACCGAGCGGACGTCTCTATCGCATTTATCGAACAACTGGCAAAATTACCTGGAAAACTTATCTACTTCCAGGCCTATGGTACAGACGGGTACGGGAACGAAGGTTCTGTCTTTGTGGCCGGAGGCGACGCCTCCTTCATTGGCTCCATCAGCAACCTCGCCGGCCCGGGAGTCCACGTCGACCCATACTAGCTCAATACCCCGTCTATCCAGACGGGGTTTTTATATCTCTACCATCCCAAACTTTGCAGGCTTCTGGTCACCTTTTTTCGCCACAACAAATATTAGTCGTTTCTCCAATACATAAATCTTTTTCCCCCTGGCGTCTTTGCCAATCCGGTCATCCCACCACCGCTCCTCGAACTCCCACAAGGCCACAAAACGGTCTTTGCCGGCGTAATGGCCATAAGGATCGGCAAACCTCAAATACCCCTTTTTCTTATTGACCTCCAAAGCCACACAATAATGCCCCTGTTCCCCTTTAATCTCAGGAACGCCGGTAATCTTGTTCCAAAAATCACTCCATTTATTAACCGCGTCATCTCCATACTCATCCGAGTTAAAGATCCCCTGCCAATCCACGCCCACAATGTAACCAGCCTCCAACAGCTTATGAATGTCCTCCACGGAGGAGTCTTCTTTTTGCCACACCATCAACTCCGGATAGATCTTTCTTAACCCTTTTGCCAGATCGACCAAGGGGAGGCCCAGTCTTTGGACTGTATCTCTGGCTTTACACGCGTCCACAATAGCCTCCTGATCCAAGCTCAACCCGAGGCTGGAAACCAGCATCTGCATCACCGCGGGACCACAGTAGGACCCCGTCTCTTGCCTAGCACGAGATAATGTAATATTCGACTTCATCAAGCTATTCTATCATCGAGATCCCAAAACCTGACATCCGAGATCTGAAACCATGTCTTACCCCAGTTGTCTAGCGTATTTGCTCAACAGAGCTGCCAGTACTTCGTCGAAGCTCACTCCATGCATGGCCAAAACCTCAGTCATGGGCAGACCCATATCCGGGCCAAAGGCGGTATTTGGATTTGAGTCGGTAAAGTAGGGAATATTTGTGTCATCGTCAACGCGAACATCAAACTTGGCATAGTCCTTGTGCTGCAAACCTGTAAATGCCCGTACAGCTAGCTGTTGAATTTTGGTTGCCAAAGGCTCCTCCACGTGTTTATAGGTATATGCCCGCTCGTCGTCGTAAGACTCAAAGCTAGTAAAGAAATGTTTACCATCCGGCTTCTTTCGAAACACCTTTTGCCCCATGTACACTCTCTTTTTGGTACCATCATCAAAGACTACTACTGTAACCTCCGGCCCATCAATAAACTGTTCCACTATTACCGGGATTTTATAGGTAGAGATCATGTTGTTTACCTTCCTCTGAGCGTCCTTAATGGTCTCCTTCACCGCCTTGTTGTCAATTCCCACACTTCCCCCGCTCTCGTTCAGCTTAACAATCAAAGGTAAGCCAAGATCTTCATTGACTGCCGTCCCCGCCCGGCGAATAAACTGGAAGGCCGGTGTCGGAATCCCATAGGCCATCAAAAGTCTCTTGGTCAGGTTACGGTTGTTGCCAATCACCAAGCCTTCCATGCCCGCTCCTGTATACAAAACATTGGAAAGCTCCAAAGCGGCCGGCACAGACGTCTGCAATTTATCTTTACCTCTCAAGGTGTCAACCAAGTTGATCACCACATCCGGCTTGTCTACCAAAAGATTCGTCAAAAAGTACTGGTCTCCGGTCAGGGCTTTGACAGGAATCCCTAGCGACTTCACTCTTTCCACCACCTCGGCGGCCCTCTCCTCGACTTCGACCTCCGCCTCGTATGAATCTTTTGTCGGGAAGAAATCTCTTTCTACGTGAGAATAGGCCACAATTACCAAATTTAAGTTCTTCAAAGCCGCCTTATCGATCCTCACCTTTATGTTTTTTCGAATTTTTGGAACCCGTACGGTGGGAACAGCAGTCTCCGTTTTTATGTCTTTTCCCGTCACAGAAGCTTCTCCGGCCACGGTTTTAACTTCCATTTGATCTGTCTTAGACTCATCGGTCTTTGTTTCTTCACCAAAATCCTTCTTCTTTTTTAGTCCAAGCAGTTCTTTTATTCCCATACATTCAGAATAGCACTCTCTTGCCCTCTTGGACAATAGCTAATTTAAAGGCACCGTGCCCGCGCTACCTTCGTGTATTATTGACACTTTGATTAAGATAAGCTATAATGCCTTGCACGTTGATTTTCTATTCCCCTCTCCCAAAGGAGTTAATATGACCGTCACTCTGATTTCCCCACCCGATGAGGACCTGCTCCCTGTCATTTGTACCTGTCAAGGCCACAAATGCAAACAGGGCCATCAAGTCACTGAGATTTCCGATTTCACAGTCAAGACTCTATACGGTGCCGACCGTGAATCCCCAACCGGTTCAGAAGAGATTGTGATCACTTGCCAAATCTGTGGCGACTATGCTTTCCCTCCGGAAAAGAAAAGGCAAGCTCTCATCAAGGCTTACAAGGTATGGCAGAAAACCGGTCAAGCTTCTAAATCCACCCAATGGTCTCTGAGTTTCACTTGTCCCGAATGTAACCGAACCTCTGAGATCACCCGTCGCAATCTGACCCCGGGAACCACCGCGGACAGTGCCAACTACGGTGGAGATCATCCAAGTTACGAGGTCAAAATCGTCTGTCCTGTCTGTGAATCCAGAATCAAGGCGCGCGGTAAAATCCCCTCAGGTATTGAGATGCGAGTAATCGCCGATTTCCACAATGCCACCGCCGACTGATTATTCGATCCCGTCTTTCAGACGGGATTTTTTTATATCCTCGCCCAGTCCAAAGTCCAGACACCGTTCCCATACCTATCAAAGTCACGGGTCTTTACAAATCCGGCTTTTTCGATGGCGACAATCGAAGCGACGTTCCCCCTCTCAATCTCAGCCACGATCGTTACCACCAGCCCCATTTTTTCGCGAACAATCCTACATGTGTCCTGCAAGGCGGGTGTGATTAGACCGCCCGGAGCCCCCGGTCTTTTTGCATAGCTAACTTCCAATGCCCCACGCACCAGCTCCGATGGATAGACATAAATGAATCCATGTACTCGTTGAATCTCGGGTCTTTCTGCGTCGGCACCGGCAATCGCCAGTAAGAAGTTGTTACCCTCCCCCTTCTCATTCATCCACTTGCCATAGTGCTTGTGGCTCATATTTCGTACACTAGTCATCCACGACTGCACTCCCGGGCTCTGAACTATTTCCCGCAAGTCTCTCAAATCAAAAAAAGAGTTCGAGTCAAAAAATCTGACCTCATAAGTCTGTCCATCTTTATCAAACGTTTTTCCCTCTGGAACCATAATTAACTATACCAATTATCAAAGCATTTTGGATACCCACCCCGTCCCCGTTCACGCTCCATTTGAGGCTAACCAGCCTCAACATCAAACTACCACTTGACATTATGGGGTAGTTATGATAATATATACCAGTCTCAAGACACGTAAACCCTAATTCTGCTCTACATCCAGGAGGATGACATGTCTGACGGTAAGCACATTACCAGCACGACCGATCGCAAGCCCACCACAATCAACAGCGACCTGACCATCTCGGTCCGCCCGTTCAACGCCGGACCCAAGAGCCGCAAGGGAACCAGCATGGCCACCTTGCAGATCGTCGGCGGCCGCGGCCACTTCACCCGCCACCTGCGCAACACCGCAGGTAAATGGATGGGCACCTTGCCCGAAGTCAAGCGCTGCAATCCCGAAATCGCGGGAAAGGTGCTCGAACTCCGGGCCAAGAACCCCCGCACCATCGTCCTCTGCACCTACGTGGTTGCAGAAGACTGACACAACCCCCAAGTAAAAAGGAAAACCCCTCTTACTGGGGGTTTTTCTTTGTTTACTTTTATGTCTTTTCTGTATCATGAATTATGACTCAGAACGATCTTTCTCAAATCAGAGCCGTTTTCAAAGAAGAAATCCAACAAGAGGTCAAGAAGGTTGTCGAAGACGTTCTCGAAGAAAAGCTTGAGGACAAGTTAAAACCTATCAAAACCCAGCTCGAATCGGTAGAAACTCGGGTCAAATCAGTGGAAATTCAGGTCAAGTCGATGGACAAAAAAATCAACAAGCTCCAAAGGGGTCAAAATATAATTCTGAAATATGTCGACGACCAAGATACTCGTATAGAAAAAACGCGTCAGCCGTATCGAAAACCATCTTAACCTTCCGTCATTGCGAGCCTTGTAGACAAGGCGTGGCAACCTCCCTCCACCAATATTTCTGCTAAAATTACCTTGCTTGGGTCCCTGTCAAAGCGAAGCTAAAGGGGTGTAGTTCAACGGTAGAATCCGGGTCTCCAAAACCTGTGACGAAGGTCCGACACCTTCCACCCCTGCCACTTAACTCTACCCTCCCCCTCTCCGTTGTGACAATTTCTCATATCCTCTTGGTGCACAGTCGGAGCAGGTTAAAGCCACAAAGTTCTGACCCATATGATCCCTGGTATGTTGAATATACTTAGCACCCTTCCCGCAGAAATCACACAACAATGAACTTTCTCCACTACACGTTATTTCGTAAACAATTTCGCTGTGCCCCATCTCGGTCACCGCATCAATGTAGCGCAACTTTTCCTGAGACAGAATCTTACTCGTATCGTATGAATTCAATATTTCTCTTGGCATATATCTCACCCCCTTTCGACAACAAAAAAGCCTTTCGCAAAGAAAGGCTTTTTTACTTATCTACGATTGGTTTATTTGTCTACGTTTTTCCTTTCTTTGCTTTTGTCTTTTTCTTCCAGAGAATTGAGCTATAACGAACTGAGGTGGTATGTCCCAAAAACTCTTGACTAAAATCTAAGGCTTTCATAGCCAGATCGACGTCGAAGTTTTCGTTGGCACCGTGCATATTACAATCCTCATTACAAAGAGGAATCATCAGAGTATCGACTCCCAAAATTTTCTTCACCTCTCCCACAAAAGGAATCGCTCCTCCAACATTTTTCCGGTTCACCTTGCTGCCATAAATTTTCTTCAAAAGCTTTTCAACCGCATCAAAGTATTGGTTTTCTGTATCAATCTTCACCGGGTCATGTAGGCCGCTAAACTTCAACTCGTACTCAACAAACTTGGGCGTTACCTTCTTCACAAACTTTTCAAAACTTTTGGCTATGGCTTCTGCTTTTTGGGAAGCTACGATTCTAAAATTCAGCCTTACCTCTGCCTCTGCCGGCACGATATTGGCATATCCGTGATCCGTGTAGCCGACTTTCAAACCCGTAATTTGAATTGTCGGTCTCAAACCGGTTTGGGTATAAAAATCGACTCCTTTTTCACCCAAGAGTATTTTGACACCAGCCAACTCAGTGAGATCGTTTGCCTCCCTGATCAGTCTCTTATTGTTTAAAAGCTGGGGTTTGGAAATAATATCCGCTCTTCTATAAAACTCGGCGTATTTAATAGAGTTGTCTGCATTAAAAACTTTCGCCAGAAACTTGATCATCTCGGCTCCGGCATTTGGTACACCTCCGCCGAAGATACCCGAGTGAAGATTGTTTCTTCCCGTTTTATAAACCAAGGTACTGTTAAAACCACCTCTCAGCGACACCTCAATGGTTGGTTTGTTGTTGGTCAATTCACCATCGGAAACCACCAATACGTTGCAGGCCAACTTAGCTTTATTTTGTTTCATGAGGTCTGCCAAATCATCGTTGCCGGTCTCCTCGTTGCCCTCAATCAGAAACTTCAAATTGTGACCAAGCTTCCCCTCTTTGATCAGTTCACTAGCCGTGAAAACGTGGGCCAAGATCTGGCCTTTGTTGTCTACCACTCCCCGTCCAAAAAGTTTATTGTTTGCTTGAATAAGATCAAATGGTTCATTTTTCCAACCGTCCTTCTTGGCCGCCGGCTGAACATCGTAGTGCCCGTAAATCATGACTGTGTCCAGATCGTCTGACACATGGTAACTGGCAAACACCACCGGATTAGTCGTCTTTCCGTTCCAAACTTCCACTTCGAATTCCGCCTTCTCCAGTTTCTTTTTCAACCAAGCCACTGTTTTCCTGATCTCTGGTTGATATTTCGGATCCGTTGAAACACTTTTCAGCTTTACGAACTCGGCTAATAACTTCTTGTACTCCTCAAATTTGTTGGTCATATGTTTAATAAACAAAAAACTCTCCTTTTGAGGTGAGAGTTGTAACTTCTAATTACGATATTATCTCTCACCACATCAATCCATACCCCAAAAGGAGCGGTGTTTAATGGTAGTAAGACGATACTGGCTCATACTCCAAATTCTATCACACTTGATTTACAATATTACTCAGTGCCCAAATTAAAATCCAATCACCGCCCGCTTGAACTGGTTTTTGTCCGACATGGAGAGTCCGAGGGTAATGTGGCTGTCAAAGCCGCCGAGAACGGAGACGACAGCTTCTTCACCGACGATTTCAAAAAACGTCACAGCTCCACTTGGGATCTTACTCTTAGAGGCGTCGAACAGGCCATCGCCGCCGGCAAATGGATCCGCGCAAATATCCACGGTGGAGTTTTTGACGGCTACTACGCCTCCACCTACCGCCGTGCCAAACGCACCGCCGGTTTCCTCAATCTTCCCGGTGCCAAATGGAACCTTCGTGACTATATCCGCGAACATGACTGGGGTAATCTGGACGTGATGACCGATGAAGAAAGACAAACCAAGTATCCGGATGTTATGGACAAGCGCGAAATCAACCCCTTTTACTTTTCTGCTCCCGGTGGCGAATCTTTGGCAGAGGTACTCATCCGCGCCCGGGTCGGCATTATGGCTACCCTTTATCGAAAGCTTCCCAATAAACGCGGTATTGTGGTCACTCATGGCAACATGATGTGGCCCATCCGCATTATCATGGAAGGCTTACTGCCCGACGAATACCTGGCCCTCAAAAAGAAAAAGGACCCCCTAGACAAGATCAACAACTGTCAGATCTTTCAATACACCAGGATCAATCCCCAAACGCACGAGATCTCCGAAAAATTTACCTGGATGAGGTCCGTTTGCCCCTGGAATCTCAATCCCAAAAATGATGCCTGGCGCCCCATACTCCACAAAAAGTACTCCAACGAAGAACTGGTTAACTAACAAGCCTCCTAATATTCCATATTGGTATACAATATAGGTTGTAGCAACTTGAAATTTAAAAGGAGATAACCATGCTCTACGATTCGCACGAAGCAATTAGAGATGCCATTACTTCACTCCGAAATCTCAACGCCTTGATCCGGGAACGTCACCAGGCAGGATATGTCCGAAAAGAACGGCTCCAAGAGTGGGTCGTCCTGGGACGCTTCTACTTCGATTCCTGTGGCAACTGCTGGAAATATACCGGCGGCTCGATACCGGCTGAAGTCTTTCCCGACCTCCCCAAAGTTATGAGACAGACTGAGTTTTCAGCGTTTATCAAGAGGTCATCTCTTCCCAGCAAAACATCTTCGTTTACGTGTTCGATTGGTGATGATATACCTCCTGCCGATTTATTCTGTCCGGAATGCGGCACCCACTGGACGGTTCAAAACTGTCACGATACCGTGATAGAACACGAGACGAGAACTGTAGACCTGAACAAAAAAGCCGGCCAGAGATTAGTTGACGTCGTCGGACGCTGGAAAATGAACGGCTATGCCGTCTGGAGACTACAACCGGGCAAATCCATTCGCAATGACATTTACATCGATTCCTCAAATAAGTTGGGTTGGATCGAGCCGGAAGGTGAGTATTTCATCAATCCCGGTGACGAAGCCCTGGCCAATATCTGGACTTACCGGCACCACAAATGCCATCGCCAGAACCAACTCAAACGAGAACAGGAATACTTCCAAAAAATCTTCACCGAAGCCGGGTTCCAGGAAATCTGGCTCTCACCGATCGAAAACAAATATTGCCCCTGTAACAGTTGCGCTCCCTGGTTTGAAGTCGTCGTCAACAGCATTCATTTCACCATCGGCTGGCGCAAAAGAGTCATCAGCATTCAATCAACCGATCCCCGAATAATCTTCGACAAAATGTTTCCCAACGAAGAGACCACCAAGAGCACTCATGAGATTCACGCTTGGGGACGCGAAAAATGCATCGAGTACCTCTCGGCCATCAGAAAAATCGTTAAATAAATTTCCGTTCAACCCCTGCCGTTGGCGGGGGTTTTGTTTTACCACATGGGTATACTCACCGACTTGATATAATTCAAAACTGTAAGCACTCTTAAACCTTATTTTTATCTTTTACGGAGGTAAACCATGCCTGAGAATACTTTCAACGTTGTTTTTGAGTACGACGAAACTACCGGAGGGGCTTACGGAGTTCGCACTTGGACTTCCTACCGCGACCAAGCCGAAGCCGAGGCTATGACCAAAGTCAGAACCAATGAAAAGATCATCGCTCAAGGTGTTTCCGACGAAGAGGCCTTGGATCTTACCAGCCTGACTCCGGAGATCTGCCGCCTGATGTGCGCGGTTGAACAAGCCTTTCAGGACGAGATCAGGCCATCGAAAGAGATGATCTCGTTCCATATGTCCAACGCTAAATACGCCATCGCCGCGGACAGACAACGGATCTCCGAACGCCACTTGGTTCGCCACAACGGCCACAGATACATCCAGGCGGCTAGAAAACTGTTGGCAAGTAGACCGACGTTCAAAACCGCCTCCATGCAGGGAGCTATGATTTTTCTCCAAAACCAACAGGGTCAGGTGGTCTTGGATCTCCAGGATTTCACCTTCCCCCGCGAGTAACTGCCATCTCAATTATTCCCCGCCATCCGGCGGGGGTTTTCATAAAGCCTATAGTTGACATTTCTTTGATACTGCTCTATAATTCACCGAAACACACCCTAACAACTAAGGAGCAATCATGAAATCTTCTCTTAAGCTGAGTATGTTCCCGCTTTATACATTCACCCTTGGCGGTATTCTCACGATCATCTTCGTCTTTTTCACTCTTCACCAAGCGGGGGAAATCATTGGAGTTGGGCGAGTCATCGCAGGCGTGACTGTGGTGCTTCTATTTGCCTTCATGGGATACGGGGTATCTCTCATGAACAGCACTAATTTTCACCGTAAAGTCGCCAATCCGGTCGTTCTGGAGAAGTTGTCTCCCGAAGTTCGATACTGGCTTAACGGGGAGACCTGGGCCAGATACTACGGGCACGATGAAGACTCTGGTCAATTCAAGTTCGGGATTTGGGGAAGAAACGATCTTACCGATCCAAATGACTACGAACTGATCCCGCCTTGGAAAGTCAAAGCCTATTTCTCCCTCTCACAGGAAGTTTTTAGCTAGAGCCATCTCCCCGCCATCCGGCGGGGATTTTAGTGATAAAATAAACCCCATAGTACCTTAAACCAACTACGGAGGCTGAACATGAAGTCCCCTCTCAAATACTCCAAGTGGCCAATTGTTCTTTATGGCCTTGGAAGTCTTATTCTCTTTGGCTTAACTCTTAATTCGTATTATCTATCCGGAGGAGTTATTACACTTGAGAGAATCTTCTGGCTTATAGTCGGAGTGGGAACCTCTATGCTTGCCGGCTGGTGGATTGCTATCAAGTTTACCGGCACTATATTCCATCGTCAGGTTGACCGCCCTATAGAACCTTCGGATCTTCAAATCCTGCAAACCTATTGGTTAAATGGAGAGACCGCTGCTGTCTTTATTGGCAGGCTTGATCATCCAGGCACATATTTGTTCCACATTCACGGACTCAACAAAAGGCACGATCTCCTTGACGCCAAGGCGTTAACCTTCGACCAAGTGAGTAAATACATTTCCTCTCATAAGGAGCACAATGAAAAATCCCGTTAAGTACGCCTGGAAGTCTTTTCCTTCACTTATGCTCATTAGTGCCGTTTTCGTCCTGTTTCTAGCCTGGATCAGCAACGGCGCCACACCCATGAGCCTTCTCAAAGGCATCGCGATGTTGGGGATGTATCTTGTCCTCCTTTTCCTTGATGCAATCCTCATTGTTCGCTGGGGAACTATTCTCAATCGCAAGGTTGACCACTCCGTCATCCCCGAAGAATTAGTCGTCGGTCAGAGATACTGGCTGAATGGCGAAACATGGGCTGACTATGCAGGCTTCGAAAGCTATACCGGGCAATATATCTTTGCCATTTACGAAGTACACAACCGTAATGATCCACACACCAGGCTCCTCCGTGGACAAGTAAGCCAATACATCTCCAAAGAACAAGAAGTCTTCGAATAATAACGACTCTAGAGGCACATAAGTGCCTCTTTTTTGTACTGTGTCTGTCCGGCCAATGGTATCAATCTATTAACCAAGACATCACTTTTTAGTAAAGTAGTCATCACCAATTCTCTGTCAAACCACTCCAAACAATTTCCAAATATCACAATTCTCGACATTTCCTCACTTCTTTCCAAAGCAATCACATCCTCCCTTCCCAAGATGTCATCCCAAGCGTAGACGAGGAATCTCACATTAATAATACACTCACCCACCACTCTTGCATTTTACCCACATTTGTGGTATATTATGGGTTAGATATCAACCGTGATAGCCACGGTCAAACATTAAAAAAGACAGGAGGTGCGCCATGCGCCTACAAGTTCTGGACGGTGGACGTCTGTCCCTCGTTGAAGAGGGAGAGACCGTTCTTATCCTAGAGGGCAAGATGAGCCTCAGAATTTCTCCAACCGAGCTTAGGCCGGAAGTCATGTTCTTACCTGATAGCAAACTTCCCTCCAGTTTCCACATTGGAGACGAAGTTGTGTCTGACGGAGAAAATGCTCTTCTTTTTCGAAGGTGGCAACCGCTTCGAGCGGATACCACCATCGTGACCCACGACGATGAAGCCCGTTTGGAGGCAAGAATCGCCATCGAAGCCGATGATCCGGCTGACGATCCTGATATGCCATTCTAACTACAGGAAGGAGGCCACTATGTTCCTCACTGCAATACTTCTTGGTGCGTTGGTGTTCTTCATCATACGCACGATGTAACTTTCTCCCCGATAAAGCCCCGACATTGTGTGCGAGGCTTTCTTTTTTTATCTCAGCTATACGATCCGTGCATCGGCCACCACAGCGCAAATCTGCTAAAATTCCTCATTCTTTGACATCAAGGAGACCTCATGATCCTCATTCTTTTCGCGATCGGTTCATTTGCCGGTGGTCTCTACTTGCTGGCCACCTTTCCCAACCTGTTCATGGCCGCCATTGCTCTTTTCTTCGTGGGGTCCTTCCTGCTCTTCCTTATGACCCAGGGTCAATCTCGTTCAACCACCGAGGCTCCCCCTCCCAGCACCCACAAAACAAAGTAGTCACCATAGGCTAAATAATATCCCATAGTTGACAAAATGTGGTTTAGGTGATATACTCTAGCACTGTAAGTACATTGAGTGGGCACCCGCCCAACTCTCCACCCTCAGATTCAGATTCCCAAGGAGAACGCAAATGACCACAACCGCATTCGTTGCCCCCCAGCCTTCCATGTTCGTCATGGCCAAGGTCGAAGAACTGCAAAAAGCAGCCGCCAAGGCCGAAACGGCCATGGGAGATGCCTCCAACCTGCCCTTCCTGACCTGGAACCGCAAGGGCAAGATCGCAACCGCCCGTGCGGCCTACGATGCCGCCATGGCGGAACTGACCGAAGCCCGCGAAGAACTGGCCGTATCGCGCGACTACGAAGCCAAGATGGCCACCGAGAATGCCGCCGCGTCCAATCAGGGTCGCAAGGATGCCATCGACGCCGCCCTCCTCTTCGCGCCCGAACTGAAGGGCATCGCCCGCACCGGGCTCAAGGAAGCCGCGAATGAACTCGACGCAGTCGAGAACGCCCGCAAGGCCCTCGCCCTCCGCGAAGAACTCGCCCTGGAAAAAGCCACCGCGGCGCGTACCCTGCTCCGCAAGTAATCCCGCGCACCCGCGCAAACGTCCCCCCGACAGTGTCGGGGGGATATTTTTTGGCAAAAAACATGCCAAACCCCAAGATGCTCAAGTGGCCAGCCTCTTAAGCACTTCTTCCTCCAGCATCCCAGTATCTACCGGTGCCTGCTTGAGGCGGTCTTCATCCGTTTGCGAGGCTGATAATATTACCTTCCAATTTTTTAAGTGTTTTTGAAGTCTCTCTCGGATCTTGTTCATGACAATAGTTTCGTTGGGGTAGGCTTGGCGGGACTCCTCCGCGGAAGCTCGAATACCGGTCAATAGATGAGTTCTCGCACGCGCGTTTCGGCTGGTTTGCCTACCTCCACCACCCGCCTTGACACTAGCCGTCAGCTTCTCCCAGTTGCTCATTTCGCCTTCATTTATTACCAAATCATCTGGATCGTGTATATTTTCCTTCAACCAGCCTAAATACTGTGTTGTGCATTTCATTTCTACCGAACCGGCATCCTGGGACTTTATATATTCCAGCACGTCCTGAACCTCTGCTGCCGGTGATTTATCCGAATTTTCAGCCCGATTGACCGTATTTTCAGCCTGATTTTGTCGCACTTCTTTAGCATGCTCTCGCAAAGTCAGGTCACCCTGTCGTTTTTCACCCTTTTTTCCTCCCCCACCACCCCCGGCCCTACCTTGCTCAAAATCATCAAAGTCATCAGGATCAACTCGGAGGGAATATTCGATTTCCATAAGTTCGATTTTACACGTTTTAGTTGCATTTTTGCCAAAGCAAAGCCCCCTTAACGGGGGCTTTTTTGTATTTGATCAGTGCGGCCTCACTCCGCACGAATGAATCGGGGCGTAAAGACGCCCGGAGGAAAAGCAGTATAACCTCACGGTCCATTCAGGTTTCTCCTTTTATGGTTTGGGGTTGACGAGGAATTGCCTCAACAACCGGTGATGATCCTGCTTTTTAAGTGCTCCTCACGCGTGTGAGGATGTGCCTAGTATACCACAGTGTTATAGGTCTGTCAAGAGCTTGCCACTAGGCACAAAAAATCCCCGCTCACTTGGAGCGGGGATCATCGATCTGGGATCGGGGTTATTCCGGCTTGGCGCCGGAGCCCTTCTTCTTTCCACCCTTTTTCTTGCTCTGCTGGCGATCAGGATCGTCACCCTGCTTGCGGGCTTCTTTCTTCTGATCGCGCGCCTTCTTGGCGGCGCCATCTTGGCGCTGGCCGGGGCGCAGGCTCTGAAGGTCGTCCAACTCGCGCTGGCGATTCTTTTCAATCTCCGCCTGACGGGCGCGCTTCGCAGCCTTGAGGGCCTCCGGGCTCTGTTGGGGCGCGGCCGGTTTCTGCGGGGCAGATGCCTTCTTGGAAGAGACCTTCGGCTCGGGCTCGGTCGTGTAGCAGACCTTGCACAGGCTCGGAATGAAGGATTTCTTGCCCTCACCCTTCGGCGTGATCATCTCAACGGGGGTGCCACAGTGGCACCATCCCGCCTGGACGTAATTGCCAACCGCGAAGGTCAGCTTGTCGAGATCCGCGAGCAAGGGCTGGATGTCGTCCTTGCCTTCAGGCCACAGGTTGGCCATTCGAGTTTCGATGGAGACGTAGACGCAGAAGGCGGGACGTTCGTCGAGGATCTGGGCGCGGGACATGGCTTCTTGGCCCTTGTGCCCCTTGGCGTCCTCGGCCCGGACCCAGTTGGTCCATGTGTCGAGAGCCGTCTGCCAGGCGACGCGCACGGGCTCGGTTGCAGCGAGGTAGCGCTGATAGGCGGCGGCCTCGTCGGCCAAACGGCCGATGTACTGGCCGATACGGCCGTACAGTTTGATAAGACCGATGCGATCGCCCTTGTCCTGGAGGACCTGCATGTCTTTCCACATCATGTCCTTTTGGTCGTTGTGACCTTCGATCCCATTGATGCGGACGGTCAGCTTGCCGACCATCTCTTCGACGGTATCCTCGTGGCGAGGCTTGCGGACGGGCTGTGCGGTGGGCTGGGTCATGGAAACACCTCCTAGGGTGTGGAGCTTTTAAGGGCTCCGGGTAGAGTTTTGAATGTTCCCCCTTACGGGTTCGTCCGTAAGTTCGGACGTGATAGGCGGAATTATAGCATAGCTATAGGTCAATGTCAAGCCTATCTCAAATATTCTTCACTCTCTCCACGAACTTCAGTTTGTACCTGATCCCAGAATACGCCGCCTTCACAAGCAAGTTTACGATAAAAGTCACGAGCATCAAAAGCCCGAAGTAGATCATCCCCTGGCTAGTTACCTTCGGCAAGCTGTCGCGGGACAGGTAGCCTATGATCCCCCCAACCACTCCATAAGTGGTTATCAGCTGGAGGCTCTGAATACTCTTGTTTGTCGCTTGGCCCTTGATCTCAGCAATCACCCCAATGGCAGCCGCCAAGTAATTGTTGGTCATTACCCAGATCTCTTTGATATAGCCATGGGTGTTGGTAAGCACATCAAATTTGTACTGGAATACGTTCGACAAATGATCAGCCAACTTCATCTCCTTGGCAATGTCAGCTCTGGTATGCACGTACGCACCCATCTGGTTGATTCTGCTACTGATGAGGTTAATGGTTTTTTGGTAAGCATCCAGCTGTAGCCGAACCTTCTCGACTTCCCTGCCTCGGATTAGCTTCCGCTCCTTGATCTCGGAAATTTCCTCCCATAGCTTCCGGTGTATGTCCAAGTACTTCTGAAGCTGATCCTTGAACTCCCGGAAAAATATTTGCATCTCCACCAGCCCTTCCACAAAGTCCTTGTACTCCGGCTTAGCAATCAAGAATATAAATCCAGGTGTTTTTTTTACTGTTAGCTCAGGTGAGTCTATGGTGCTGTATATTTCCCCAAACTGTGCATCCAGAGCAAATTCCTCCGGGTCTTTGTCAATCACCCCCACCGCAATCGGGTGAACAGTTTTTATGTTCGCTAGCTCCTTCGGGGTCGGGGCACCAAGCGAGAAAATATACGCGATTGCAGGAGCAAACTTATCGTCATAATAACTTTTTAATTTCTCTTTGGCTTCATCAATATCACTCGAGGATTGTTTCAGAATATACAACCCATCCTCGTAATACTGAATCTCAATCCCCTCCTTTGTTTCGGCTCTCACATACTCCAGATAGCCAGCCTTACGGCTAACTTTAACCAACTCCAAACCAGTGTGGAGTTTCTTCAGCCTCTCCTTGGATAAAGGTAGATCGCTTTTGGCTTCAGTAAAGAAATCCGCTATCTCCGTCAGGTGCAGAGTGGTTCGCTGATACCATCCGCCGAAGTAAACACTCAGTTTCGTCTTTTCGGGCATACTTTCATATTACACTGTCGTCGTGCTATATTTACGGCAAGTCTTGAACGTTAAAATCAGCTGAAAAGGAGGGCCCCCATGACCCCCAAACCACGCCGAAAAAAAATAAAAGATCCCCCGTTTGAAGACTGTGTCAGTATTGACACGCCCATCGAGCTTTTCCAAATTCAGCAACTCTTACGCACTGCAGGCGCAGTCCTAGTCGATCTGCAGACCGGACTGGTAATTAAGGGTTTTGTTGATTTGCCGGAGATCGGCCTTGTCGACACCACCAAGAATCATCCAATCAGAAAAGGCCTTGGATTCATCCCCCCTGTCGCACCAGCACCCCCAGACTATAACTTTATTGATGTGGATGCAATTCTCCTGGTCAACCAAGATTACCTCGAGAAGGGCCAACCACCCTACTCCATTCTTGTTGTGGAGGATGCCGACATAGATAAGTGGGCGGAGCTAGCCTATGCCATCTGCCTTCAGTTTGTCACCAAGGTCGATGGCCAACCCAAACCCTCGGTTACAATCAAGGTGGGTTCCTTGGCTGTTTCCGACGACAATGATCCAAAATCAGCCATCAACGCCGTCCTCCGACGCCGGCAGGGATATGGTTTCGAAGATGCCGACGCCGTTTCCGGCCAATTCATATTTGACGAGAGCCAATATTTTGCCGATGAGGAAGACGATGACGAGGGTGAATAGGCTCAAAGCGCTTGACTTTTGACCCATAATGGTATATAATCACCCACAGTCAAGAACACGAAAAACCTATTCCCGAGGAGATTCCAATGAATGAATTCAAGAATCGTATGCTGTTATTCCTGGCCAATAATAACGTCACCATCTCCAACCTCACCGTTATCGCTGGCCTCGTCCTGGCCAATGTGATCACCCTGCCGCAAGCCGCCTTCTGGCTTGCTGTCGGACTCGCCGTGTACGGCATCATGTACCTGATCACCCGCAACCGCTAGTTGGTCACCCCCACCCCGCCCCGTCTCAACCGAGACGGGGCATTTTTGTGTCTTGACAACCCATAGAAACCAGTCATGATATAATCTCGCCATGAGTTGATGAGGTATGCACATTTATTTGAGAGGAGAGTCTCCATGCTTAAGAAAACGCTATTAATCGTTGCACTGGTACTTATTGCCTTGATGGGGTATAGCCTCTTCGCTACCTCTTCATTCGGCGCCATCATAATGGTTGTGATATTCGCCTTTATAGCCTTCGTCATCTACAACGAATTTGTTACCAGAGAAGCCAGTCAAGAAGAACAAGAGCGCTACTGGGAAATAGTTCAGAGTATGACGGACGTCGGCATAAGCCGCAAAACTGCAATCAACAATCTTAACGAACTAGTCAGAAAAGGTTACTCTCTTCCCAAGATACTCGAAGAGGTAGACAAGTCCATCGCCGCCACACAACAGAAATCCAAACGAGAATTCTTCCGCCGTTCACCTCGCTGAAATCAACCCCCGACCAAAAGTCGGGGTTTTGTTTTATCCTAGAGAATGAGATAAAATACCGCAGAACAAAAATCGTACCTTAAGGAGACACCATGCCCGTATTGACTCTCAAACCATTATCCTGCAAAGTTCAGGATTTTATTAATGCCTGGAAAGCGGCCAACGGTTCGGGTCTATTTCCAATTCACCCGCAAACAGGTAAACGTATTTCAGACATTCTGCCGGACATTCCCAATATCGGTTTGTCAGCCAAGAAGACTCCGGAACACCGTGAAATGGGATTCATCGGCTCACCTGATGATGAAACCCCCAACGACCAAGAGGCTACGTATGAGATTCAGGCTCTGTTGAATCTGAAAGTCGATCCGGAAAAACTCCCACCGGAACTGAAAGAAATAAGTGGACCCTTTTGGCTTTTATAGAGCTGATTGAAAGCAGTCTCTTGTCAGAAATCGAAACCCTTGCCGGCGCACTTTCCAAAGAACTCGGTGTCGACATCGTCATCCTCCCCGCTCAACTCCGAGACGAGGATACACAACACCTCGAGGCTCGCCCAGTAAACACCCAATTCCCGAGTGTTATGATGTGTCCTATCATCAAACCGGTTAAGAAAGAAATTTAGTCCTTCCCCCCGCACTCTAGCGGGGTTTTTTTGGCCTCAATCACCCGAAAATCAGTATGTGTACAATAGGAATCAATTGTGAAAACCAGAATCGTCACCATAGGCGGAGGCACCGGTGCCCCGGTCATAATCCAAGCCCTGCTCCAGGCGGGTTTCACCGATCTTTCCTGTATTTGCGCCAGTATGGACTCCGGTGGCAAGACCGGCATTATCCGCTCGGACGAACGTGATCAGGTTATCGCCATTTCCGATCTTCTCCGCAATCTTCTTGCACTTATCACCTCAGCCAATCATAAGAAGAACATCTCGGCCTTCACCGATATGGTTTCTTTTGTCGACGGCCGCCAAAGAAATCTGGGTTACACCATCTACTACGCCCTGCTCGAAAAATATCAAAATAATTTTCTGCGGGTTCAGGAACACTTGGAAGAACTTTTGGGTATCAGGTTCGGTGGCACCGCCATCCCCATTACCACCGACTCCAGCAATCTTTACTTCAAGACTAAAGCCGGCCAAATTTTCCGCGGCGAGCACGAGCTGGATAAACAGTCTATGTCCAAAAACACCATCACCAAACTCTGGCTCGACCCCAAAGTCCAAGCCTCCCCGGAGGCTATTAGGGCTATCAAGACCGCCAAATATATTATCTACTGCCCAGGAAGTCTCTATGGCTCAATTCTCTCAAACTTTCTCCCCGATGGCATCAAAAAGGCTCTCAAAGCCTCAAAAGCCAAGAAAATCCTCATCACCAATCTGGTGAGCAACCGCAATCAAACTCATCACTTCACTCCCAGAAAATATCTCCATATTTTTCAAAAATACACCGGCCTCAAAAAGCCATTTAATATCCTTTTGGCTCCGAAACAATCCAAGATGCGTTTCAACCGGCTACACCCCAAGATTGCCGCTTCATACGCCTGTGAACATTCTCATTTTCTCGGCTGGTCATCCAAAAAATTAAGGGGTCTTAGCCGACACCACATCAAAGTGGTAACTTCCAATACTATCTCCATCACACCACAGCTCAATCGCCTCCGTCACGACCCGACGAAACTCGCCAAAATTCTCAAAAAAATCATCAAATAAAAGCCCCCTATCACTAGAGGGCCGGTTCTTACTTGAGCAATCTGCCGGAAACTGAGTCGTATTCCCTTGCCCTCAAAATTTCCACCCCTGAGGGGATCTCCTCTTCAGGAACCGAGGTAAACTTGGTGGGATAATCAGACACCAATTTATAAACCCTACCGTCAGGCAAACGAACGTAATCACCTTCAGCCAAATGCCTTGAATCAGGCACTACTGCTGGGTCGGTCGTAAAATAATTCGGTATTCCGGCAATTCCAAAAATAACCGTCATTGTAAAGACCTCCATCGGTTTTGTTAGAGTTCCATCAAGTGATTTTACACCAAAAACAAGACCATTCTTCCGGCTAGATAAAAATACACTAACCGTCTAACAGCTTCCAAAAAAACAAATCCGTTTCACTTCATGCCTTCCAAGAACAAAGCCTGCCAAAATCCACATTTTTGACGAAAGGTCCTTCAAAAGCACTTCGTGCTCAGTTTCCCCTACTCAAATCTGCCCCTGCTCCACTTTGACATCCTTCGAAAGTGGGCCTTCGTTAGAGATATGGTCCGTTTTGATGAGAAGGTCACGTAGAACGGACAAATGGTCTATCCCTGACAGCAATCATCGGTACATCAGCCAAGCATAGCTTGGCACTAGGGCTGGCAGGATTGGGGTCTTTCCCCGTTAATACAAAATTGGGTGAACTGGTCACGACTCACGACTTTTGATCAGATATCTGACACTACGCTCCCCTTAAGCGGAGCTTGTGGAGGAAAAACCTCCCAAGTCCTGACACAGCTTCTAGGGCCATATTCATTTAATACTTTTTTCACAACCAAGTCAAATTACAAAAAGCCCCGGCGCAAGCCGGGGCAAATCACTACTCCATTCCCAGCACTCCGGGAGGCGGGATTCGAAAACTTTCCAAGTTTCCCTGTCCAAATCCAATGCAAACACTTCCCTCCGGAAACTTCTCCCAGGCCGGGTCGATACGCACAGGGAGCTGGTAATCAGACGCACCAACTACCACCACCCCCGCTCTTTCGATATAAAGATCCCTCAGGTGGAGAATCAACACCTGCCCGTGGGCGTCTGCGGGTAATTCTGTCCATAACTCTTCGCCGATTACTGTCAGAACATCTCTGACGGTAATGCAAGCATTTAGTGGATCCATGCCCAAACTGTTCCAGATGTGCACATTGGTCAGCATCAAGGACATGGTCAAATTATCCGACAACATAATACTTCTCGTCAGATGGAACACTTTTCACCTCGTCTAACCAAGATTAACGTACCCCATAATTGTACCACTGCTCCCAGCCAACTTCCATCCTAGACAATCCATGCACAAAAGATTACAAGCGTGATAAAATAACTCGATGTCTCGACCACTTGAATTTTTACGCTCGGTCAAGCTGGAGCTTGCCCAAGTAAAATGGCCCTCTCACAAAGAGGCCATGAAGATGACTGTGTTGGTAATTGTCACTACCATCATTGTCGCTCTCTATTCCGGTGGACTAGACTATATCTTTACCGCTGCCTTACAAACAGTACTTAAACGTTAAAACAAAATGAAGCTAAAAGAAGCCAAAGTACCAGCCATCGATTCTAACGCCGCTCTCAAGGTGGCCGATCCGAATCATATCATCATCACTCCGGAAGTCCCCGACTCCGCTAGGTGGTACGTCGTTCACACCCAGTCCGGTCACGAAAATCGCGTTGCTATTACCCTGAAAACCAGAGTCGAATCGATGGGGTTGACCAACAATATCTATGAAATTCTTATCCCCACTCAGGAGAAAATCAAAATCAATAAAGGCAAAAAGATTACCATCAAAGAGAAACTTTTCCCCGGCTATATCTTGGTCCGCATGATCGTCACCGATGATGCTTGGCTCGCTGTTCGTACCACCCAAGGAGTTACCGGCTTTGTCGGCACCGCTGATCAGCCCACCCCTCTTCCGGAAAACGAAGTCAAAGCCATCACCGCCTTCGGCGAACAGGCCGCACCTAAGTTCCAATCTGCCTATACTATTTCCGAAGCAGTCAGAATCATCGAGGGACCATTCACCGACCTTTTGGGGACCATCTCCGCGATCGACGAGGCCAAAGGCAAGGTCATCGTCCTTGTCTCCATCTTCGGCCGCGAAACTCCAGTGGAATTGGATTTCTTACAGGTATCAAAGATTTAATTCTGTAGGGGCGATTCGTGAATCGCCCGTTCCCCTAGACAAAGTTGCAGTCCCATAGTTATTGATGGTATAATACCCCAGATCGCAACCTTTGACATTCTCGGAGGAAAAATGGTATCAGAATTAGCATTGTTGATCGCTGTCCTGTATTTCTTAGTTCTTGTTCTTTCCAGCTACATCATCGCGAAATCCAACGATAGCACCACCAAATCATTCGGCATGTTCTTGGGTTTTGTTGTCAACATTGCCTACGGCTTCACCATGGGTGTACTGGGTATCATCTTTCTCGCGCCAATCATCAATATTCTCTGGCTCCTCATTCCAGCTATCGCCGGTAACGTAATTGGCTATATGTTGGGACGTCTCGATAGATAAATACCAGAACAATTAACTTTCACTTCATCTCGACAATCCCGCTGCAAAGCGGGATTTTTTGCCACAAAAAAGAGGGGGTACTTCCCCCTCTCAAACATTACCTGCTACTTGTGACGTGCATAGGCCAGGAAACAAATAGCGAAGGCCAGCAAACTAATCGAGGCGGCCAAGAATTGCGCAGTGAAATACAAGTAGGCAATCAGCCAAGCCGCAGCAACCACCAGTGCATACGGAGCAAACAACAGGAGCGTTGCAATCCAAACACCGCCAACAAGCCGAGTGATTATGATTGCGTGATGAAGGCGGACCAGTAACCAGTTTATTACAGGTTTATCCATTGTTCCTCCTTCTAGCTTTGGCGCACCAACCACTTCCAGATCAGATTGGTCACGATGATCAAGCCACCGGCGACTACAACGGTGATGATCCATTCCGTATGTGCGGTGAAAAACAGCACTCCGACCAAGATCGGTACAGCCACAAGCGACACCTTTGCCAGCAGGTTGTAGCCACGAGCGAGCCAGTACACAAGGTTCCAGTAGATCCTTGAAGGCAATCGATTATCAGCCATGGTATCTCCTCTTTTTACAGTTTTTCAGGTACGAACAAAACATTCTAACGCCCTATAATACCACAAACACGCTCAAAAGTCAAGCTGCCAGACACGCATCCAGGTACAAAAAAGAGGGGGTACTTCCCCCTCTGAGCGAACGACTTTACCGGTGAAAAACAAAATAGAAGAAAATCGCCACAAACGCCACAAACAAGATAAAGGCGAGCACAAAACTGATCATCCCGGCGAAGTGGAGCCACAAAATAACGGCACTTACCATTGCGGGGATGACAAAGAATACAGAGATTGCTTTTAATCCAGCCATTGTTTCTCCGGAAAGAGCATTTTCATACCAGATTCCGCAATTTCCACATCCTGATCCTCGGTTCCTCCGGAAAAGCCAACATATACGCAATAGTCTCCTTCCTGGCGAAGCAGGCCACCACGATACGCGGACTCGCCTTTCCTTAGACTGCCCGGAAGGTGCCCACTCCGATAACCTGTCCCCATCATCACTGCCAGTTTTTCCATAGCGATACCAAAGTGGTTGGTACCCAAGTCACCTTCGCCGCGAGAATCGCGCTGAAAACGACCCTCGACAATGGCAAATTGCAAATTCCGAATATTGGTTCTGGCCTCCTGGACCGAAATGAAGGCCACTCCGTGTTCGATCCCCATTCTCTTGGCTATGGAGATCATCGCCGTCAAAGCCCCGATCTGGATATACTCATTCGCAAACAGCTTGTTGTTATCCATTCCAACCATCCTCCAAAAAATTTTTTAAAGATCAGGACGTATTTTACATCAAACTTGACGGCCGTCCCCATTTCTGCCATATTTAAATCACACCTAGTTATGAAAAACCTTAGCGGTCAAGAATCACTTTGGGTCGCTTTCCCCATCCTTGTTGTCATCCTCATTCTCATTGCCGGGCTAATCTTTCTGCCTCGTGTCCAAACCGAGATCCGTAGCAAAGCTTCCGAGCCCACTCCCTCAGTAATAATTACCCCAAGGAGACTCACACCCGCACCGGCTCCTGAAATTGTCTGCAGTGCTCTCTATAGCCCAGTTTGCGGCGCCAACGGCGTTACCTACCCCAACTCCTGTGAGGCCAATCTGGCCGGAATCACGAACTATTTGGAAGGAAAGTGTGTGAAACCAACCACCACCAAAACCCCTGCTCTTCAGTACAATCTACCCACCACCAATTAGCTAGACAAATCCCTTAGATTGATACCGTCCGGAAAAATCATTTTCCTAATTTCTTCGTCGTTTATATCACCTGGATTAAATACGTAGTAGACATCTCTACCTCCTCGAACATATGTCCTGGCCTCACCGTTTGCCACAAACGAGTCCCCAAGCACCGTAAGTAAACCAGTATACAAATTGACCAATACTCCACCTTCTTTAACACACAGATAAAAACTGCCCTTCGGAACCATGTCGTAAGTCGAAACCATCACTCGCCCCAAACTCCATTTTTTTTCCAACTTCTCGTTTTCCCTACCCATACCCACAATTTAGCATATTTCATCGAACCGGGTGTAAAATACTATATCGAGTAAAGTAATTTAACATTAAGGAGGTGGCCATGTCTGACCAGTTCATGTCCTATCAAGGATATTCCGGCCCATGCACTTTCAAAGTTCAAGGACCAAACTCATTATTTTATAAGGGTGTGGCGAATAACAATGCGCAAGTATTTACAGTACCGGGCGTAGGAACAGTTTCCATCTACGATTTTCGCCCAAACACCATCCGCGCAGTCTCAACGGCCGTGCTGACCGGGGATTTTGGTCCGGTAATCAAGGCCTTCAAACAAACCGCTTCGGTAACTGTCAGCCAGGAAGCCGGACATTTCTACATTGAAGTTGAACCCATCAACTCCTGGTTCCTTAGATTTCTGGCTTGGTTAGGCAGCAAGAAAACCATCTGGATCTCTACCAACGTCGGTCAGAGCCTACCCATAAAGAGTTATCTTTTTTGCGAGCACTTCCGAGCTCGTGGCCACCGGTTTTCGGTTTTTAGTCTCTACACCCGATAAAGGATGGGTTCTCATGGAACTACAAAAATGTAGGGCTGTAATTGGCGTCTATCGCACCAATCACCCCAATTGGCATCAGGCACAGACTGACTACGCCATTTCAACGCTCGGACTGTCACTAGACGAGTATATTGGGTCGGTAATTCTAATGAATTACTATTTTCAGAGTATGGGAATAATTTCCGACTTTGTCGTCAAGGTAGCGGGTAGACTCGAGAAGCCACCCAAGCTCAATAAAGCCAACTTCTACAAGGCGGTGGAGATAGCTTCGAAAATAGCAGCGCTAGGAATGAACTCAGAGGCGGATTTAACGTCCGCAATTCATAAATTCAAAGAAGTCATGCGCCTCGAATAGACCTCAAACTTCTCGCCGTAAGGCGGGAATTTTTGTACGCGTAGTTTGACTTCCACGCACAATTGTAGTACACTACAGGACATCTGCTCACTTTCACAAAGGAGACAACATGCTTCGCAAATTGATTCTTTTTTTCATTCGCTGGCTCGCTCGTTACAATAATGAGATTATCCTCGAGAACAAACATCGAGGCATTATGATCGTCAAGCTCGACCGCTTAATTTTCGATGTTGACAGCGCATTCAAGGCAGGAAAAATTGGCCGTATTGTGCACGAATTGTTGACCGAAAAGGGTCTTACCCCGGCCACCGAAGTCTACTATGCGTCCAGGCGGGCGAGCGATATCGGCCAGCTCAACCAATTTGACTGTGTCGAAATCATGTTTGCCACGGATCTTGAAGCTGCCCAAAAAGACCCCGAATATCACTTCCTGGTCATGAACGCCCCAGCTGCCTTCATCCAGCCCATCACCACTCCAAAATAACCACCTCTTCCTCCAACTCTCCCCTTGCCGCGTTCCCACGCGGCATTTTTTGTGCTAAAATCTCTCTACCTCGTCATTGATGAGGGAGCTACTCGAAAAGAGTCCGCGAACTAAGTCAAACCACTGATTTCTATATCGTCGCCACCCGGCCGACTTATTCAAAACCCCTTTTCGCGTCAGCCACATAATACATGCAAATGTAAAATGTAAAATTATAAATATAAAATATTTTTCTTATGGCCAAAAAAGTCAAAGCCATCCTGAAGCTCAACCTTCCCGGTGGTACCGCCAATCCCGCTCCTCCTGTAGGTCCAGCACTAGGTCAGCACGGTGTCAATATCATGGAGTTCATCCAGCAATACAACGCCAAGACAGCCGACATGAAAGGTCAGGTCATCCCCGCCCTCGTCACCATTTACGAAGATCGTTCCTTCAAGTTCGAGCTCAAGACCCCTCCGGTTTCCGCCCTCATCAAACAAGTTTTAAACCTTAAGCTTGGTTCCGGCGAACCAAACAAAAAGAAAGTTGGCACCATTACCAAGGACCAAATTCGAGCTATTGCCGAGAAAAAAATGGCCGACATGAACACGAGCAACGTGGAATCCGCCATCAAAATGATTGAAGGCACATGCAAGTCCATGGGTATAACAATTGCCGAATAACTACTATGACAAAAATAAACTGGAAAGAACTCTACTCCGATCTCCCCACCCACGTTGCCGAAGCGCTTCGCGAGGCTCGTTTGAAGCCCGAACAGATCATTGCCAAAGAAGACGGTGAACTCATGGCTATCAATGGCATCACCGAAAAAGATGTCGAGTCTATTCGCCTTCTCTACAATGCGGAGACTGTCAAAGTTGATGCGGTCACCGCTTCACCCACCGTCCCTGGCGAAGTCGAAGCTACCGAAGAAGTCAAACCCAAGAAGGTCATTGCTCCCAAAAAGCATGGTAAGAAGTACAAGATGATGGCCAAAGAAATCAAAAAAGACGAAATGTACTCCATCGAAGATGCTGTAGCCAAACTTCAAAAACTTTCTCAGAACTCCAAACTTAAAACCGTCGAACTCACGATCAACACCCGCGAAACAGGACTGCGCGGAGAACTAAAACTCCCCCACAGCACAGGTAAAGAAGTAAAAATCGCCATTTTCTCGGACCAAGTCGCCAAGGATGTAGAAGCAGGAAAAATAAACTTCAGCATACTCCTGGCAACTCCGGCCGACATGCCCAAACTGGCTCGACTGGCAAAAATACTTGGACCCAAAGGTCTCATGCCTAATCCCAAATCGGGCACCGTCACCGACAATCCTGAGAAAAGAGCCGCCGACCTCGCCGCCGGAGGAACCTTGCCTTACAAGACAGAGGCCAAGTTCCCCATTATTCATCTGGCTCTGGGTAAATCTACTCAAGACGCCAAAGATCTGGTCGAAAATATTACCGAAGCCCTCAAGGCTATCGGAGCCACCAGAATCAAAAACGCCTACCTCTCTTGCACTCACACTCCCAGCATGAAGATCCATCTCGGAGCGCTGTAACCCCTCGTCACCACACATACACCAACAAAAAATCCTCCGCATGGAGGATTTTTTGATGCTAGCAATGCTATAATTCCAACTATAAGACAGAAAGCCGTCAAACTTTAATTTTTCAGGAGGTACTATGCACATTCTTACCGCGACTCTGATTTTCGGGGTTGTGCTTACTACCACGATCCTTTCGATCAATGCCATGGTAAACGGTAATCCTGCCGCGAAGCATCTTCGATGTCGGTTTGGATTCCATCCTTATACCGACGGTGTTGACCGATTCCCCGGGCAGCTTTTCTGTCCTCTTTGCGAACAGACTACGCCGGATGAGGAGCCATATTCTGACGATTATTACGACTAAATCCCGTACCAAGTACGGGATTTTTTGTACTACTCTAACCACAAAAATGGGGTGCCGTAAGGCACCCCAAAAACAGAAAACTAAAAGATCATCGCGATAAACCAGATCGCGGTGACAAGCGGGTAAAGTACCATGAGGGCAAACGACATGGCGTCGTACCGGGAGTTTACCTTCCAGCGATTGGTGAAATCGTCTTGAGGTCCACTCGATCGGCCTTCGTGGTTAGAAGGCTCCTGCTTTCCCACAAACGCGGTTCCGTTGGCTGTTTCGGGGGGCATGATGGCCGTGGAGATAAAATCTCCACCCACATAGGCAATACCCAAACCGATCAGAGCACCAACAAAAACACGTCCGGTGAACAGCGCGGTGAAAAAGAATTGTTGGATCAGCGGCATCGAGGCAGACGCCGGAGGCACCAAACCCAGCAGGAAATAGATCAACCAGGTTATACCTCCAAGAATCAAAATCATGATGAGTGCCGTCAGCAGACCGCGGAGGCCTTGATGAGTTCTGCTCATCTCTTTCGCCTCCAAGAAGATTCCGGCCGCCATGAGGATTGCACCGAGGACAACCAGGTAGGTACTTGGGGTGAACCACCAAATAATCACCACACCGGTGATAAACAAGCCGGCTACAGCCAAGGCGGTGTAATCGATACGTCCTGCCGTTGAGGCTTGCCAGTTTGACCACAGGTTTATCACGATCCCCATCAAAACAAATGGCCAAGACTCCACCACGTAAGCGTTTCCCACAGCCGCGAGACCCGCGGTAATTACAGTCGCAATCAGCTTCCCGCCCAACACACCGACAAACAAGGCTATCAGCCCGCGTTTCGCCGCTTTAACGTCCGTCACTTCTTCGGCCGCTAAACGATCCTGTTTCAATAGCGTCCAAAGCATAACGATTGGAATGATCCACAACAGCCATCGCGTCGGAAAGCGCTTGAAGAGATAGTTCGGACTATTCGGGTCGTTAATCACAGGCTTGTCCAAGAAAGCGCCGCGCTCTTCGCTGCTTTTCGCATTCAGTGACAAGAACTCTTGCCAGCGGCTTTGTTCTGCAGAAGGCTGCTGGGTGGGTACGACACCAGGTTGAGTCGGAACGACCGATTGGGTGGGTTGGCCACTGGCTGGAGTGTTTCTGGGAATGTAATCACCACCACCTCCACCAGAGATCGAGAAGTAAGCAACTCCACCACCAACCAAAAGGAGAATGACGATCGCGATGATCGCGATGGTCAGGCCCTTTTTCTTGGCTCCGGCAGGCTTTTCAGCTGCCACAGCCGCCTCAGAGGGGGTGCCTTTTTTGGGCCAAATCCCCTTAAGGAAGCCGCCCTTCGGCGTAGACTCCGGATCAGCCTTCTGGCGCCGACCGGTGCTCTTCTTAATCGCAGGTTGCTCAGCAGAAACGTTTTCTGCAGCTGGTGACGGGGCTCCGCGTTTCATACGCAGGGCTTCGGAACGAGTTAGTTTGCCCACGCCACCAGCCTTTGGAGCAGGAGGCACGGCAGGAATAGCCGATGCCGGTGGGGGCATCGGAATGGCAGCTCCCGGCTTTTGCACCGGGGTATCGTCCGATCCCTTCAAATACTCGAGCATTTCCTGACCAGTCCAGCTTCCCTTCAAGGCATCATCAATCACCTTGTCGGCATCGGCACGAACACTTAAAAGTCCATAGATATTCGACAGTGCCTGGCCTCTAATTTTGGCTTTCTCATTCACCCATTCACGAAATTTGGCGCTATCAGTGACTGCCATTTTTCACCTCCAATAAATACAGATTTGTTAAAGTCCCATCTCCTCAAAGGATTTGAGTCGACATTGTCCTGAATTATACTACTTTTTCCACTCGTCAAGCCGATAATAAGCTGTACCAAGCATCACCTGCCCTCCATATAAGATACTAAAGAGCCCCGCCGTTAGGCGGGGCACATAATAAATTCATCGCAAAAGGAAGGTCATCAGCCCGTTTCGGGTCGTTACTTCTACAACATCCAAATCAGTTAAGGACTTGATGATGGTTAGAGGGTTATCAATCCGTTCGATACGTGCCCAGGCCAGGAAATCTTCACGGCACATTCCACAGAAAGACAATGCGATCAGGGTCTTGATTTGTTGTTCATTCAAGCGGAGCCTTTGATCAAGCAACTCCACCGTGAACTGTGGATATGCTTCAGCCTTGGCGACGATAAGGCCCATATCCAGTAGTGTTCTCACATCTCCGGCACGATGGTTGATTTCCCACTGAGGCACGGACACCGGTCCCTGAAGCACCTGTCTCCACAAAGAAGCGGCGTGCTGGGGTACGCTGATCTTGGTCAATCTTCCTCCTGTAAGGGTGCAAGGTTGTCGAACCTCCACATTTTACCATCCCCCGCTACCTCCGGGTGCTCTCTTGCATTTTCTACCCCATCACTCTATAATCCCCTTTAGTTCCAAGACCAGAGGCAATCATTAAGCCCTCTGCAGAACCTTCATAAGGCTCTCTTGAAATGGAGCTATTTTTGTACCAAAAAAACAACATGCCAAACCAAAGAAAAGTCCACCAGCTCGCCGAAATCGTTAAAAGCCTAAACGACTCTAAAGCCATTATCCTTACCGAATACGCCGGCCTGACCGTCAAAGAACAAAATATGCTCCGCACCGAGGCTGACAAAATCGGAGGAAAGTTTCTGGTCACCAAGAATAACCTTATGCGTCTGGCTCTCGAAGAAAAATCAAAAGAGTTGGCAAAAGATCTAGGTTCCTTCCTCGAAGGACCTACTGCCGTTCTTTTTAGTCCCGACGCAGTTTCCGCCGCCAAAATTGTTTCGAAGTTCACCGATGATCACGAAAAGCTTAAGATAAAAACCGGTGTCATGGACGATAAGATAATCACTTTCGCCGAAATCACGGCGTTGTCCAAGCTCCCAAGCCGCGAACAGCTTCTGGCGTCCCTCTTGGCCCAGCTCCAAGCCCCCGCTCAGGCCTTGGTCCGACAGCTCCAAGCCCCTATGCAAAGCTTCGTCTACGGCTTGGAAGCCCTCCGTGCCAAACTCTCTGCTTAATCAGTCTCGCAAATTATTAAATTAAATAAACAAACATGTCCGAGAAAGTCACAAAACTCGTTGATCAAGTAAGCGAACTCTCCGTTTTGGAAGTTGCTGAGCTTGTCAAAGCTTTAGAGGAAAAGTTTGGTGTCTCTGCCGCTCCAGTCGCCGTCGCCGGTGGCGTAGCCGCAGCCGCCGCTGCTCCTGCTGAGGAAAAGACCGAATTTGACGTCGTCGTCACTGACGCAGGCGCCAATAAGATCGCCGTTATCAAAGCTGTCCGCGAGATCAAAACCGATCTAGGTTTGGTCGAAGCCAAAAACTTGGTTGAGAAAGCCCCCGCTACCATCATGGAGGGAGCCAAGAAAGAAGACGCCGAAGCCGCTAAGAAGAAACTCGAAGAGGCAGGTGCCAAGGTCGAACTCAAATAATTTATTTATTGAGTAACAGAAAAACCCGCCGTAAGGCGGGTTTTTAATTGTAATTTAATACGCCCGTAACCATAAAATTCCCCGCCGTAAGGCGGGGGCAATTCACTTTATTCCACAACATAAATCTTCTTCTGTCCGTGGGCTCCACGGTTTCTCCCGTGAGCTCCAACTTTTTCGGAGTTATAAATTACTTCAATCACGGCCTCACCGGTAAAAATCATTTTCAAATTTCCATTGGCATCCGGCTCTACCAAAATCGCAGGGGCCTGGCCAACATAGCGGATATTCGTCTTACCGATTCTAGATACCGGCAGTGAACCTTGTACCCCTCGTTTAACGTGCACAACCTCTAATGGGACTTTGCAAAAAGATGAGGCAATACCGATAAAAGCTTCCATCTCACCGGCCAAACCCGTCTTGGTCGAAAGTGAAAGTTCTCCAGAGGAGAGTTTGGCTCGTTCCAAGCTATAGCGATCATCTAATTGTTTAATCACTCAAGGCCTCCAAAATGATTTAATGTACTTCGGTAGTGCTGGCTGAAATTCTACCACAATTAGACCGATTATCCATATTGACTAACTATATTCTTTCTGATAACTTGTATATCAATGGACAACAACCAAGACACAACCCAAACTCTAAAAACCAAAAAGGCTTTAGATTTGAATAACCTTCCCGACCTTTTAACCGTGTCTGAAGTTGCCCAACTCCTACGCGTCTCCACCCTCACCATCAAACGCTGGGGAAAAAGAGGTAAGCTCCCGGCCATCAGAATCAATTCGCGAGGTGACCGACGCTACAAAAAAGAGTCGGTCCTTTGGATGCTTGGTATCAACCCCGGCAGTTCGAACTCTTAAGCTTTCCACTTCAGGCTTTCTCTGAACACCAACCATGGAAACACAATCACCGCCCGCATGATCCGTCCCAGCCTCTTAGGTTCGACCATCACCCTCCAAAGCCACTTGAGTCCCATTCGTTCCATCCAAACAGGAGACTTCTTAAAATCTCCCAAATATTCATTGAAGGTACCGCCCACTCCCATTGCCATTCCAACACTCAGTCGAGGTAAGCGGGAAGCAATCCATTTTTCCTGTTTCACCGGATTGTACTGAACAAACAGAATGTCTGGTTTCCAACTATTAATCTTTTTTACCACCCGGTCATCCGTAGTCCTGTCGGTGCCAACGCGATTTTCTCCAGCGTCATACATCACTCTCAGTTTTGGAAACCGTTTTAGAAGCATTGTGGCAGTTCGTGAGCTCACATCTCCCCATCCACCGAGCAGAAATATCTTCCAACCGCGCTTTTCGGCCAAAGCGTTTAGTTCTTCAAACAGCTTAACTCCTGTCACCGTCTCTCCGATTGTGCCGGCCAAAATATCCCTTCCGACTTTTACCCCTTCGATTACCTTGCCAAAAACGTTCTTTCCTTTTGCCTTCTTCAGATACTTCACTGCCGCCAGTACCGAAACCCCGTCAGGTGTTACCAGGTCGGCTTTTTTGATCACGTCCGCAAAAAAATTGTCGTTTTGGGCTGCAACAAAGAATTCGCTATAGGCAGTCACCACAAGTCTAGGTTTCTTGCGCGGCTGTTTCAGCCAACGGTTAATGGTGTCTATAGTCTCCTTCCGACTTAGCAAGTCTACCGGTATACCCAAAACTTCTGATCTCATGATACTATTTTATCAGTAGGATATCTTGAAGAGCCACCATCTAACTCAATCCCCAGTTCAGGCACGAATCTATCACCCGGTCGATTACTCTGCTAAACACCAATTTTCTGTCTTTATCTCAATATATCGATCCTTTTTATATGTTCATTGCCAAGCAAACTATCAAAAAGAGATTGTTTGACCCTACAGTAAAAGGTCCGAACCTCAAAAATAGTCAAAATTTTCAAAAGAAAACACTTTATATGGGTTTATACAGAACGTCTTATATTTATTTGTCAAAAAATACGGTTCAAAATTCTTATACGGTCACGGAGACGAAGACGAGGCGGCGTTGCATTTATATGTATTTGAACAATATTTATATACATTATTAATAGCTAATTTATAAAATATATTATAATATACTTCATGTTTTCTATAACCTGTAGCAATCTCTCTTACACCCCCTCAAATCAACTCATTAAAGACATACTTTTGGGCATATAAAGGAGGTTATTTACCCCATATAGTGGATACAATTGATATAGTATGATCGAAGGCGAAAAGTATTGTGCTACAAGTTTTAAAAAAACGAAATCTCAATATTAAATCTATCAAACCATATCATAGTTAAGAAATCGTGCTTAATAGTCTCAATGGCGTTAATAAACGACATCTCCCCTTCCCTCTCTATCCGGAATCATAAACATTACACTCAAGAATCATTTGCTTGTAAAGTCAGCGACTAAAACCGACAAAAAAATAAAATATAAAAATTATCCTATTATGTATGCAAACAAATGGACCACTACTCAAGGATATTGATAAAAACTTCCTAGAAAATCGATTTGGGCCGCTAAAACTCACTACAGGACAATAAAATTCAAAACAAGGATCACAATAATATATCAAAAACAAGATTGAAAGACAATTTCTAATAAGTAATTTATCATACATAATATAAGTTAATTACGCCCAATAAACATTATAATTACGAAACTATACACACTATTACTTAGGTTATAGATGTAAAAATTCAAAAATATCACCAATATATATAAGCCATCAAAAATATTAAGAACTAGTCTATGGGGTATCAAAAAAAATTTGCTAAAAAACATTAGACTGGGTGAATATCCACACGATACCCTGTACACCGAAATACTAGTATGATAACTTTACTTGGCATACCATACCGCCATGAGGTATGTAAAAGAATAATAAGAGCCGTTGATGATATACCATAACGGGTATGTAGACATTCGTGAAAACAATCAATCGCTAGAACTCCTACAGACAAATGCCTTACAACTAAAACAGCAATCTCGCGAGGGTGCAGAGTCGACAGGTAGATTATTTCTACCAATAATCTTATCGACCGTCATTTTGGAACACCGGACTATTTCCAAAATGAAACAAATATCACCCAAAATAATTAGAAAAATTTCCTCAATTATCTCGGTAAATATAGTCTAATCTATTTGTAGAATAATCAACAGATTCATAAACTTATAAAAGATATCAGTAAATATACATTTTGAGCCAGTTTATCTAATTATCACTCTCCTCAATCAACTGATTGAGTACTATTTTTTGCTTGATGCAAAGGACCCTTATACTTTACTTCTTGATACTCCTAGCATAGACATCAAGATTCTCAATTGCTATCCCAATACCTTTTATTACACACCTTAGTGGATCCTCTGCGACGAAGGCCGGAACACCGGTTTCCTGAGTGATCAATCTGTCAAAACTTTTTAATTGTGCCGTACCTCCAGTCATCACGATTCCTTTGTCAATGATATCTGACGATAACTCCGGAGGAACTTCTTCCATTACCGTCTTAAGCATTTGGATGATTTTTCCCAGAGGCTCTCTCATGGCTTCAAAGACCTCCACTGAGGACAAATGAATTTGTTTTGGCAGACCGGTGATGCTATCCCGACCGGTTACCTCCATTGCCTCTTCTTTAGAAGATGGCATAGCCGAACCAATCTTTATCTTTATCGATTCGGCCGTAGTTTCTCCTATTACCAAATTGTGTTTTCTCCTCACATACTTAGAAATCGCCTCATCGATTCGGTTCCCTGCCACCCTAACGCTTTTAAATGTCACCACCCCTCCTAGGGATATTACAGCGGCTTCCGAAGCTCCGCCACCCATGTCCAAAACCATATTTCCAGATGGTTCGGAAATGGGTACACCGGCGCCAATGGCTGCTGCCAAAGGCTCTTCAATCAAATATGCGTTTCGCGCGCCAGCTTCCATCGCGGCGCCCAAGACTGCCCGCCGCTCCACTTGTGTTACTCCGGCTGGGACACATATCATGACCTCCGGCTTCATCAATCCATACGCCCCTACTTTACGGAGAAAATACTTCAGCATGGCTTCAGTCACCGCGTAATCGGCAATCACCCCGTCACGCATTGGTTTACTGGCCTTGATATTTCCCGGAGTTCGGCCCAACATCTTCTGAGCTTCGTGACCCACCGCCAAGACTTTTCCGTCATTGAGTGAAACCGCTACCACTGTCGGCTCCTCAAGCACCACTCCTTCACCCACGACATAAACCAAGCTATTTGCCGTCCCCAAATCAATTGCAATTTTTTTATAAAATGAAAATGACATCTTTGTGTCCAATTCTATCAGTAATTTTAACCAAACATAATCTATCAAACTATAACATGCAGTATCATGAGGACGCTCCGGCGCACGAGACCCATTTGTAATCGAGAATTGGTATAATATACCTGTGAACCGAACTCCTTCCAGAAATCCGAAAGGACGCCGCTTAACCGTTAATCTCTTCATCGTCCTCTTCCTCATCGTAGGCACGTTTGTGGCTATTCAGTTTGCCAAAGGCTACCGCCCAAATCTACAGAATCGCTCCTTGAGTGGCACCGGTCTACTAAGTGTCACCTCATACCCAAAGTCAGCCAGAGTCATCATCAACGACAAGCTGACTACAGTCACAGACGACAAACTCTATCTCCTACCCGGCAGCTACACCGTCAAGATCGAAAAAGATGGTTTTCATCCATGGGTCAAGACGCTACCCATAAAAAACGAACTGGTGACCTCCAGTGACGCCCGTCTCTTCCCTATTATCACCGCCACCTCTCCTCTCACTTTTTACCAAGTCAAAAACGCCGCCCTAAACACAGACGGAACCAAAATAGCCTACGTTCTCAAAGACTCACCTCAAGAAATTACCAATGGTCTCTACATACATTCACTCTCCGGCAATTTACTCGGCTCCTCCAACGTTCAAATTAGCGAAAACTCTCCCAAAGATTTTTCCCAAGCTCTACTCATCTGGTCGCCAGACAGTTCTCAGATATTGGCCATCTTCATCGACAAGATTCCTGCCACAAAAAATACCAGACAAACCGAGCGCGTCTCCGCAGCCTATTTACTTTCCACCAAAGGTATAAACTCAAGAACCATGTCCGATGTTACTCTCAGACTTCCGTTGATTATTAGTGAATGGCAAGATCAATTTGCCAAGTTGAATCTGCCTACCCTAAACCTCTTCCCCAAGTATATGGTCGAGATCTTGACCAAAAAAGCAGGCAATGTGTACTTCTCTCCCGACAAAGAAAAAGTCTTCTATACCGCACTATTAGACGTCTCACTCCCAGAAAATGAGATTGCCAAAGCTCTACCAAATGTCAACTCTACCCTAGAATCAAGAAACCTCACCAAAGATCAAACTTACCTTTTTGATCTCAAAGAAGGCACCAATTACCTTTTACCTTTCGCCACCAAATCGTCTGAACTTACCAAAGATCTAATCGTTTCCGTTTCAGCAACCCCATCTGCCAGTCTCTCTCTTATCCGCCAGCTAAAGGCTCAAACCGAAAGCCGGTTAACCACCAACCTAACCTGGTACTCCAATAGCCGACAAATCATCGTAACCAACCCAGATGGGGTCAATATGGTCGACTATGACGGAATAAATATGGTCAACGTCACCTACGTGCAACCCCTAGATGGCTTTGTAGCTACCTCCCCAGACGGAGGCAAACTCGTTCTTCTCACAAACATAAATCAAAAACCAGATATTTTTAATCTCATTACTTTCGACCTGAAGTAACTACTTCGCGAACTGTCTTCCACGCCTTAGTTGCCGTTTCAAAATCATCAAAGTAAAAAATATCCAGATGTCCTCTTCCCGATTTATCAGCCGGATCATGTTGATGATCGATTGTTCTTCTTACCAGTCGATCTCCATCATAATAGCTGGTAGTAATATACTCCTGATCGCTAAATACCTTTCTAATCACTTCATTAGTAAGAGTTTTGGCCTCATTATCTGTTAATATTCTCATTATCCCTGACTCGGCAATCGCTTTTGTCAGGTCGTTCAGTTTGATTTTCTCTCTATACGTCGGCAACATCATCCGTATCTCGTAACGAGCTTCGGCTAAAATAAAATCGAATTCCCACTCATCGTCCACTTTGCCCATCGCTTCGTTACCAAGACAAACTTCATCAATGTAAACTGATCGCGCTTCCGTTAGTTTCAACTTTGCGATTTCCGCCTCCAATTGCTTGGCTTTTGCTTCTACCAAATAAAAATCGTCACTATCGTATCTAATTTCTCGTACCATTTCCGACAGCTCAGTTCCCTGAGCCACAAGCTCCAAGTCCTTAAGAAACGAGCCCAAAACTACCGCTTCTCCGGCAATGGCGTCAATCCAGTTCCCCCTGCCCAGTTCATTCATCAAATCGTACTCTTTTCCCATGCCCGTATTTTACCCCCAACAATAGTAAAATAAAGCTATGTCGATGTAGCTCAGACGGATAGAGCATCTCACTCCTAACGAGAAGGTCCCCAGTTCGACTCTGGGCATCGACACAACCTACCGACCACATTGACCTATAGCTTGACTTTTTACCCAAGCCAAGCTACAATTTCCCCAGACTGATCTGATCTTTGATATTTGAGAAGGAGACAAAAATGAACGGATTCATTCGTTGGCTCATTGCCAGTCTTATTTTCGGCACTTTGTACGTAATTGGCCTCGGAACCATTGTCTACGTTTTTGCCCCGACCTTCTTCACCACCGCGTACGGTGTCGTTTCAACCAATTTTCTCTTCTTTCCTTTGTGGATTACCTCTGGCATGGCCGGCATCACCATCGGCACTCCCAGACAACCTACTGAGCTTTTTACCAGAACTGACGACCCGTGGTACAACACTATCCTGGTGATGATTGAGAACATTCTTATCTCCGGCCTTATGCTTCTCATCGCCTACTGGATCAGCAAACTGGCTTTTGGCTTCATCATTACCAGTTTACCTATTGTATGGTTAGCCCTCTTCTTCGTGGTCATCATCATGCATGCTTGCAGCGCCGGCTACCGAGCCATCCGCTGGAACCAAAAAGAAGAGATATAAACAAAACACTTTCATCCCCGCTTTGTAGCGGGGATTTTACGTATGATATACTTCGACTATAGGCGAAGAGCCTTGCACTTTCATTTTTTTCAAGAAACAGGAGAAATATGACTGCAAAAGCCCCGAGTATTTCCATCAAAGGCGTCCTTGAAAGTATGGTCTCCGTCCTTCCTACTGCCACGCAGCAGAACAAGTTACCTCTACTGGAAAGAAGTCTTGAGGATCTGAACACCGGAGAATTTTTCGCCTTCGAAGCAGTCGAGGGAAAAATCGAAGAGCTCGAAGCCAAACTCAAAGCAGAAAAAGTTCGTCTGCAAATGGCCAGTCTTGGCTACCCCCAGTTGGATTATTCCTTCCTGACCTGGCAAAAAAAAGAATCCAAAATGCCGGCTTTTATGGTACTCACCCTTGATTCCAACGAGTTCTCCATTATTGTTGAGCCAAATACCAGCCGTGCTATGGATATCGAGAACGACGTCATCTGGTCCATCGAGCCAGACCTTCCCGAAGCTGTCCAGTGGCAATACGAAAATTCGATTCTGGCTATCGCCCGGCTCTCCAACAGGGATTACGATGACGAAGAAATCTCCGTCACGGCCCAGTTTCAAGGAGTCATGCCGTCTGAGGTACGCACCGAGGTCAGACGGGTTCTCGAAGCAGAGATCTTTGACGACATCTTTGTCATCTGCGAAGCTCCTAAGTGGGTCGTTAACAAGACCGGCCGCACTTCGCTAAGAGACCCCCTGGTCGTCGGCTGGGACGAAGAGACCGATCAGATGTTCCTGATTGCCTCTTTCGACCCCACAACTTTGGAAAAATACGTCCAAGACCAATTCGCCTTATGAAGTAGCAATCTGTACACCCCGCCAACGGCGGGGTTTTTATTTTTAAAGTCGGGGTGCGGAGAATTGAACTCCGTGTCTCTTCGTCCCGAACGAAGCGTGATACCGATTCACTACACCCCGGTAATATATTTTAACTCCTGAGATGCTGCCAACTTCACATTTTACTACTTTTGGCCACAAAAAAGCTCCCCATTGCTGAGGAGCCAGCGTCTCAATTTACTGTGACTACCGAAGGTCGATTCGAACTTGGTAGAATGGCAATCTTCCCCTCCAAAACCGCTTCTTTTAGACCGGACTCACGCCAGGAACCCTTAATACCATAGATGCCATATTTGGCATCTTGACCCCGGACAAAAGCCTGTCGCACAAAGGTATATCGTCCACGAGGCAGATCCTCTGTGGGCATAACTACGAATACGTTGACCTCTTCTGCACCATCCGGCCACGGATTCACAATCCTGGGTGCCGGAACCGGCGGCTCAACCGATTTTCTTCCGGTAAACCATTTCTTCACGTTTGACAGTTTCATTTCGTCTCCTTCTAATCGAACACTCGCTCTACTTCCGCCTGACCAGACTCTATCAGATCTTTCCACCATCGTTCTGCCGCCCCCACCACTTTTCCCTCGGTTACCATCCACGGATCGGTAAAGCCAAAAGGATTGGGAATACGATGCAAAGTATGTGATGTACCCACCCCAACCTCGGCAGGCGGATTTTTTCGTTCCGTATCCATCAAGGTCACGTCTATTAAAATCTTGACCCTGCAGCTGTCGGTGTTCGGCCAGATGTTGCAAGGACGTGTCACTTTGATTTTGAACCAATTTTTCCAGTCCATGGGCACTCCTCCGACTAAATTTTCAAACTACCCGGCTATTCTAGCAGACCCTATAATGACAAGCAACCTCTATCTGAACTCACCACTCAGCTCTTCTTCGCTATACACTAGTTGATCCATCGTGGTTTGGTACTCATGAATCTCTTTTTCAGAAAAAACGATGCCAATTTCCCTCTGCACATTCTCTAGAGAGTCGGATGAGTGAACCAGATTGTTCCCTCCGCTCATGCCCCAGTCACCGCGTACAGAACCCGCCTCAGCCTCGTATCCTTTACGGGTCCCAATGATTCTCCTGATGAGATCCACGGCGTTGTAACCCTCCCAGATCATGGCGACTATCGGTGTCCACTTCATAAACTTGGCTATTTTGGGAAAAAATGGCGCCTCGGCATACTGGTGATACCATTTTTTCAGTATCTCATCGTCCATCTGGATCATTTTTAGGGCGACCAACTTGAACCCTTTTTTTTCAAACCGGCTGATAATATCTCCAATCAGACCTCTTTGTAGAGCATCCGGCTTGATTAAGACGAGCGATCTCTCCATTTTTTTCATATCCCTATTTTAACTTAATATACCGCTTCGTAGTGCTCCAATTTTTCCACCTCCCCATTTTCTTTTAACACTACTGCCACCACGTCCACCCGACACCCACCGAACCATTTTTTACCGTTTTGAGTTTTTGAGTTTTCGACTTTTTTGATTTCCACATACACCTCTCCGATTCTCTGTACCTGCAACATCTTCCTCTTATTCACCATCTCTTCCGGCTCGCCAAAATCATGCCCTATTTTTGTCTTTACTTCCACAAATACTAAAGTTTGCTCGTTCCAGCAGACAATATCGATCTCACCAAAACGGGTACGGAAGTTCCTCTCTTCTATCTTGTAACCCTTTTTCTGCAGATACTCCACGGCCAAGTCCTCTCCCCGATTCCCCGTCTTCTTGTTATCTTGTTTCATACATTAGTCGTCATGGTTCCACCCTCTACATTCCAAAATACTTTGGCCCCTTACCGTCTCCGACCACAATAGCTTTGCTTGACTTAGATTTCGGCTTCACCACCGCAGTCTTAGACTCCATCCTTGTATTTTCATCACCCTCTTTGTGCTTATTATGCATATAATTGAGCTTTCTTCGAAGGTCGCTCATATTGATGAAGTAACTCGAATACTTTTCGATCAGCGAGGAGTAGTTCCATTTATTCGGTACGATAATTTTGGCCAACTTTCCCTGCCGCTCTAGATACTCTTCCAGGCAGAAAAAATCCCCATCACCCGAAACGATGATCGCCTTATCATACTTGGAAAAGTTGATCATGGCGTGCAAGACAAGCTCGGCATCGATGTTGCCTTTCACCTTAATATCCGTGGTTTCCTTGTTCGTCACTTCCAAAATTGGCTTGTAAACTAGCTCATACCCGTGTTTCGCAAGAGCATCGTAAAGCTCTTGATTGTCCGGCAGAAAGCCGATAAAGATAAAGGCTTTTTCAACATGCAATTCATTCTTCAGATACTCAAAAAACTTACCAAAGTCTAAGTTCCACCCTTTGTAGCGAAAATGTTTCCCATCTGCGGTCCGGATATCGTTTCTGACCCCGAGGTTCAGATTCTGACTATCAATAAAAGCATAAACACGTTGTTTGTCCCTAGCACTGCTAAGTTTCTTATTATCCATATATATAAAGATGATACACCACCTACATATAACCACAAAAAAGCCCCCAGTTTCCCGGGGGCAAGTAAAAAGAAATTTACCTGGTGACATCGTGCCTGAAATTACTATTCCGCAAAGTCGCAACGTTGCCACTCGTATCATACTTAAGCATCAAAGCTTCAAGCCTCTCAAGAAATCCGTCTGATACTTGCCCCGTTTGAAAAGAGCCAGACAAGTAGCCCACGGATACAGGCTGAACCATAGGTCCACCGCGTGTCTGTCGTCGCTCACCACCTGTACAATCAACAGTCATAACATCATCCACAAATGCCGTTGGGGGAAGCCAGTTGTGATCAGCCACGTAGTGCAAAATCATGTCCGGCATCACCCAAGCTCGCCCATTCGCAAACCGTAAAGTTACGTCACCACTGCTCTGATGACAAAAGATCGATTGTTTATCGTGAGGGTAAGTACATTCATGCCATCCCATCTTTTTTCTCCTTATTTCTCGGCGCCACCATCCAGGGATAATCCTTAGCGGCGATTTCACACAACCGCACCAGTTTTTCCTTGAACTCAGCTGTCACTTCTCCGATAGAAAAATCTCCTTGCAAATACCCAATCTTCATATCGATCGGTTTGGGATCCATAAGCCCCTTCGTTTGAAAGCGTTCTGTCTTTACCGATTCCGCGTCAAAGCTCAGAACGTCAACAATGAACTCTTGCGGTGGCAGCCATTGGTGATCAAAGACATAGTGAAGTACCATGTCCGGCATCTCAAACCTGTCTCCATTTGGAAAAACCAATATGATGTCACCGGTACTCGATGGATCGTAGATATGCTCCAGATGCTCAGTGAAACCGTGATCCTCCAAGCAATATACACACATATGCATTCCCATATAACCTCCGAAAATGTCAATATACTTTCACCCTATATTATACACCACAAAAAAGCCCCAGGTTCCCCGAGGGCTTAGTAAAAACTAACGATACGCGTCAACATCGAGGTGATAGAGCGACACGATTTGGCCGCCAACTTCTCGAAAATAGATGGCGGGTCCGTTGATCACCCAATCAAGTCTGGTCTCTGACATACCCAAGGTAAAACCGCCTTGCATTTCGGACACGTCACGGCTTCCCTTTTCGTCCATTTTGAGATGGGCGTAGATATGAGCAAAGTCCAGATGGATACCGGGAGCCTGAATACCAGTCATCCAAGGCAGATCTTCGCGGATTTCTATGTCCGTCATGGGCACAGTGAGAGATCTAACCGGCACCACTTTGTTGGCTTTCAGCATTCTCTCGGCCGCTTGATACAAAGCCCAACCGGTCAGAAGATGATCATGTTGAGCCAGGTAAACATGTCCGCCTTCCACCACTTCGGTCATGAAGGTCGGGGTTTGAAATCCTGCCCCGACGTTGTCAAAACCTACAACGGCCGGCTCATCCGTGGAACCCATCTCGCGAGCCATAAGTTTGAAGGCCAAACGACCACCACACGCTCGGTAGGGCTGGTAACGATCATCTGTTTTTCGACCCTTAAGCTTCCAGCCAGTCTCTATCTTTTGGCGGGCGACCACCCCCAGATCCACAAAATCACGCAGAGTGAGATGTAGGTCACTTGGAACTATAGTCTGCAGGCGTTTGAGGGTTGTCTCAGCCCAGGCCTCTACAGTCATTCCGGGTGTCTTCGCGAAAGCTTCCAGTCCGGCGATCCACTCGGGAAGCATCCTCACAAAGCCTACCTGTTCATCCGAAGGAATTCCTGCCAACCAATGTGCTTCAGGCGTTCCCACAAAGCTAGCCGCCGTGGCAAACATCTTGGCACCAATCATCGTCGGAAATACTTGTGATGACATAATTCTCCTTTTTGAGCACAAAGCCCTGTTTCAGTTTTTCAGAGTTCAAAACACCCCATATTGTAACATAAAACCCCGCTCTCTTTCGAGAACGGGGCATGGTTCGATCAGGCGCAAGACTAAATAATGATAATTAGCTTTGTGCCAAAGAGATTAGACGGATCTAGCCGGTCCACCAACCCAAAGATGGGGTAAGTGCCCGGATAATTTCCGGACGCTGTTTGAACCGACAGGGTAAGCGACTCTCCGGCAGGCACAGTGCCACGCCAAGAGAGAGTGATCCCGGTGCGGTTTCCCTCAAGCCAATAAACCTCACCACCTGAGAAAGAATAGTTTGTACTACCATCCGTTCCCGCGTGGAACACCGTCATCGCCATGTCAAAGGGCAGATCCAGGTTGGTCTCGTTGGTTAATGTGAGGTCAACGAAGAAAATCACCCCACCCCTGCTGACCACATCAGGCGCGCTCGAGGTGACCGTTAGGCGCGGTTCCTGGATCTGGATCATCGCCTGGTGCAAAGTCCAGGTGTTTTCTGCAGACACCAACGTCTGCGATCTGGAGATGTCCGACCGGAGAGTTACCTCAAAATCAATTTTTGCCACTCCCCCGCCATTCAAGATGACTCCGTTCCAAACAAAAACAAAATCGGTCTCGTTGGACCGGTCGACGATGCGTCCATCGAACTTGGTTACTTCAACCGCCGCCACAACACTTTTCGAGAAGCTGATTCTCCAACCCTTAACCAGGGCAGGACGACGGTTGTTGTTCCTTGCAACGATGGATACCTGGACAGTTTCACCCTGGTAAGCAGTGGTCGGGGCCACCACCGACAGGCTCAGGGGCGCCAAAGCCGCCTGAGGCATGGCCAACACGGGAGTGAAGCTCACGCCAAGCAAGACTATGGCCAGAAGCAATACTGCAATCTTCTTCATAATATTCACCTCTTTTCAATGTTCAGGATTTTTCAAACAGCCGTTATCATAGCACGAAAACACCAATATTGCAAGATTATGGGCCTAAAACACCCTCTCGCGATACTGCAAGGCCTCTCCCAAATGCCCAGCCAGAATATCTTCACTTCTTTCCAAGTCAGCTATCGTTCTTGCCACTTTCAAAACTCGGAAATAACTTCGGGCCGATAGGTCGAACTTCTCCATTGCCAAACGCAGAATATGAACACCATCAATATCCAATCGGCAAAACTCTTTCACCTGTTTGTTTTTCATCTGAGAATTACAAAAAATCCCAAACTTTAACAATCTTTCACTTTGTTTTTCCCTGGCTTTCATGACACTCTCGCGGATATTTTTGGAACTTTCTCCTTTTTCTACTGTCGCCAAAATCTTTTCCGTTTCTACCGCCGGCACATTTATATGCAAATCAATTCTATCCAAAATCGGTCCACTGATTCTTCTTTTGTATTTTTCAATTTCTCTCATTGAGCATTTGCATTCCTTTGTGGGGTGACCAAAGTATCCGCAAGGGCAAGGATTCACCGCCGCCACCAATTGAAAAGATGCCGGATACTCTACTCTGCCGGCTACTCTGGATATCTCTACCTTACCGTCCTCCATCGGTTGCCTCATCGATTCCAATACACTTCGCGGAAACTCCGCCATCTCGTCCAGAAATAAAACGCCCAGATGGGCGAGCGATACTTCGCCCGGTACCGGCCTGCTTCCCCCACCAATCAGTCCCGCCATGCTGGTCGAATGATGTGGGGAGCGAAACGGCCGACGTCTGACTACGGCCTCACCGGCAATCATGAGACCCGCCGCCGAATAAATTCTCGTTACTTCCATACTTTCTTCTTCGCTCATAAGGGGCATAATTCCGGGCAGAGCTCTTGAAAGCATTGTTTTTCCCGATCCCGGTGGACCACTCATCAAAAGATTGTGTCCTCCTGCCGCCGAAATAATCAGGGCCCTTTTGGCCGTCTCTTGTCCCACAATGTCCGCCATGTCAAACTCCGGTGACGCCGCTTCGACTAAGCTTTTTATCTCAATTTTCTTCAAGGGTTCAATTTTCTTTTCCTCTATTAAGTGAAAAATTAACTCTTTCAAATTTCTGACCGGAATCACTTCGATATTCCTGACGACAGCAGCCTCATTTGCCGACAACACTGGCAGAAATATTCTCTTTTTGTTCTCTCGTTTCGCAAATAAAGCCACCAAAAGAGTTCCCTTCGTATGTCTCAATCCACCATCAAGTGATAGCTCTCCATAATACAATCCTCCGATATCAACGTTCTGAGAACTGACATCTGAGATCTGAGATCCAATGGTGATATCCCCATTCGCTACCAAAATTCCTACCGCAATCGGCAGATCATAGGCCGAGCCCTCTTTGGGCAAATCAGCCGGTGCTAAATTGACAATTATTTTTTTTTGAGGGAAAGCAAAACCACTATTAATCAGTGCCGTCTTCACCCTCTCTCTCGCTTCGGCTACTGCTTTGTCCGGCAAACCCACAATACTAAATCCAGGAAAACCTTTCTCGGCTACATCCACCTCCACCTCCACCAAAAAACTTTCCAAACCCACACAAGCGACACTTTCAATTCTCGCCAGCATTACTCAGTATTTCACTTTCACCATCAAAAAGCCACAAAAAAGGCCCCGATTGCTCGGAGCCACTCCATCTACTTGTTATCGAATCCAAACAGAACCACGATCAGTAGGTCAAAGTAGATACTGTAGGCCATAAACGAAAGTCCAGCCACCAGCCCGATCGAGGAGCAGAAAGCCATAATCAAAAAAACTAAACCAAAACTGTTTAGTATCTTCCCTTCGCCGATCATATTACCTCCGTTTTATCTGTCATCTTGCTTTTGGGTTAACTTGGCGAGCTCTTCTTCCAGGTCCAAAATACGCGTCCCCAGACCTGACATCCGAAACGCACAAATAATCAACAACAAACCTGCAAACCAGTACTCAGTACCTCCAAGAATCGCTAGTCCGACAAAAAAGCATATTAAAGACAACATCACGCCTCCTTCGAATTTTCAAGTACTCGGCACGAACTAACAACTTATGCCAAAATATACCACACCCATGCCTGATTTGCAACTATAGGATTCGTCTTGGCCACAGAAAACCCCGCCGAAGCGGGGTATAAATAACTAACCTGGATAAAAAGGGTCGAGAGCGTGTGATCTGAGTGCGGCTTCCTCGAGAGTTGTCAGGTTGAACTTGTCGATCAAATAGAATTGATCGGGGATTCCCTTACCCACAACTACGCACCCAATTATGAGCGGGTCCGCCGGCACAGGCTGGATGATCGCTGTTTTTCGAACTTCCCATACTTCCGGTGCCTCAGATACCAGTACTAGACCACCGGGCTTGAAAAGGCGGGACTTCTCTGCTCTCTTAACTTTCAGGTTCGTGGAGAGTGGGATATTGCCAGAAAAGTGTGCCGAAATGCTAATCGCCTGGCGACTCTTCCGGGCAATGTCCAAAAGATAATCGGCCACGGGCAAATATTGGACCGCTAGTTGGGGATGTAAGTATGGTCTTGTTGAAAAAGTATCTCCGCTTTCATCGGGCGTCACTGAAAGTGAGAAGTCTTGAGAATCCAATGACAGAACAATAAAGGAGGGTAAACCGTCCGGCCGTCTCCAGGAAACGAAAGATGGATCAATTACCTGAGGATAACCGGCCAGAGCCATCTCAAAATGCTTCTCCGCTCGCCTCAGTTCGACCAGTTTCTGAGAGCTGGATTCTTGAACACCCTCAACTTTGAAATGTCTCCCCGAACTGGCATACCGTTGAACAACTTTAATCTCTTGCCGAATTGCCTTTAGTGTTCCGGTAAGCCAGCGGTGATCTTGGTTTTGTGGTACCACCACTACGGTCCCCAAGACTCTTCTGAATAGATCGGTTTCATCTGCCGTCACTTCGATTAGGGGTCTCGTGAGCAAATCGAGGTTCATAGGTTACCTCCTCTTTTTTCAAATATCGTACCTTTCACGTCCAAGCCTTGATGGATCTCCCGAAGATTCACCACCAAAGGTTCGTCTGATCGGCCACTTGGTCTTGACTCGTATCGTATTTCCGTTCCATCTGGTCGAATAGCGCGAAGAAGAGGACGTCGCAATCGAATCAATCCAAACGTCATCATTCCCAGTAGTACAAGGAAAGGAACCAGCCAACAGTTGGCGGCTACAGCCGGCCCGGCGGAAGGTAAGAAAAACAAAATCACTATCAAGACTGCTGTTAGAACCACATTGGCTATGGCGACTTTGATCCAATCCTTGGTAATTAACCCAGTTATCAGCGATGAAACCATCAGTAATAGGCCGTAAACTACCAGATATCCTCCCACCGGACTGGAAGTCAAACTCCAGGCAAACATAGTTTTATCCAGCACGGTGAAAGGATCCCACTTGAATTCCACCATGCTGGTAGCAATGGATCCATCCAAACGATTGACCTCAGCCGTGATTGTATATTCACCCGGCGCATAAAGAGGCATGTCCGGACAACTTTGGTCTACAGCATTCGCCTTGACCAAACACACCACAGCTTCCGATTGCTCTCCAGTTGAAAACCGGACAATTTTATCGTTCTGATAGGTGGAACTAACAATCAAAGGAGCATATTGGTACGCTCCCGAATATTCATCCCGAAAGACTTGACCCCAAGCGGGCGTTGAAAAAGAAATGGTACCAGTCTCTCTTGGTGCACAACTCACAAGTATTAGGGCCAAAATGAATACGGCCAACAGGATAACAATCTTCTTCATCTTGACCTCCTATGTCAAAGATCGGAAATCATTAAAACTAGTGAAGTTTAGCTTATAACAACGCAGCCGTCAACAAGCACGAACACAAACCTATCCTATATACTTGCATTCTAGCCTCACCCATGATATAATTCCCCCACCAGAACGTTTACACTCCTGCCTAGTGCAGGAACAATCCATCCCCAAAGGAGGTCTCATGTCTCTTAAAGTCTATCTCGCTCGCCATGGGGCCTCGATCAACTACGACGCCCTAGAAAATGACGAAGATGTCGACGTTTGTCGGCAAAGCCTACTTACTCCTCTCGGTCCAAAAGGTATCGCACAGGCGGAGAAACTCGGACTCCAGGTAGCTAGATTAAAACCTGACGTTATGCTCGTCAGTCCGTATCGTCGTGCTAAAGAAACGGGTGAGAAAGCCGCTGAGATATATCCGCTTTTCCCCAATCCCGTCGACGATCTTGGCGAAATCCGTCGCATCGTCGATGGACACAATATCTACAGCGATACCAACCTCAAATACAAAAAATGGCGAGGTGAGGCCATCCGAACTGGAGATTTGAAGGGAAGATTCCATGCTTCTGATGAATCGTTCGGAGAGTTCTTTCAAAGAACAATCAGATTCAAAAAGTGGCTACCTCTGGAGCTAGATAATCAGAGTATTCTGGTGATCGGGCATAGCCAGTTCTTCGCCATGCTCCTCACTAGCATCATCCATGGCGACAATCCACATCCGTCAAGCCTCTTTGGTTGCTTTAACCATCACTTCATGGATCATTGTGGTATCACCACTGTCGAGTGGCATCCACGCAAGGGATGGAAAATTATTGATTTCAACAACACATCCCATCTCAAATAACGCCCCGCATCCGCGGGGCGTTTTTCGTACTCACTTATTTCCTTTTTTCAAAAATCAGGCGAAGTAACTTCTCGGTATACGGATTAATAATCGTTACGATCCGTATAAATGCGTACGAAATCCCCAAGACGATAAACAGGGCAGCCATAAAATTGATCACTCGAACCTCCGATTATTGTTCTCACGCATTATAAACCCATTTTGCCCAACACCTCATTCCAGTCTGTATCTCCCACCAGCTTCAGATACCATTCCACACAACGTCAGTTCGGTCAGCTTCCCCAGCACTTGGGCCACGTTCATTTTAAGTAGTCGCGATAGTTCGTCTACAGATCTTTCCCCGTCGGCCAGAAGCAACAACATTGGATCACTATGTTCAATTTCCAGCTTCAACTGCCCGGGTAAAAGCCCCATTTCTTTGAGAATATCCTCCGCACACGTCACAGCCTTGGCTTTGCCATCACGGATGAGTCCATTTGTTCCTTCTGCCACCCGGCACGTCACTTGCCCCGGTAAAGCCAGAAGCTTCTTACCAAATTTATTGGCCAGGCGCGCTGTAATCATGCTTCCGGACTTCGTCGACCCTTCCACTACAAGCACAGCGTCCGATATCCCGGCCACGATCCTATTTCTTTGAGGAAAATACCACAGCAGCGGTGTTGTTTTTCCTTCATACTCTGACACCATCAAACTATCAACTTCTAGTATTTTCTGATACAACTCCTCATCTTGGGAGGCTACTGGCCAATCAATCCCCCAGCCCAAAACCGCTATCGTCTTACCTCCATTCTCAATACAGGCTGTGTGTGCGGCCTGATCCACTCCATACATGAATCCGGATACTATCGTCACTCCCCGCTCAACCAGCACGGGCATCCACTTCTCGATTACTCTCTGTCCATACTCGGTCATGCGCCTGGACCCGACAATCGCAAGCTTCGGACTAGCGTTCAACAGCAGATCGATCTTTCCCTTATAAAACACGCTTTTCACCTCCGGCTTTATCTTCAACAAGCTCTCGCACCAGTTATCTCTTACAAGCTCCATACTCTAATCATAGCGTCCACTGAGACGAGGCAGGCTTTCTTGACTTATAGTATGAAATACTGTATAATCATCAACGTACGAAATTCTGTCGTTCATTGACATTTTGAACGTAAAAGGAGGTAATTCCCCATGTTCGAATGCCGCTATTGTGGCAACGTGTTCGAAAAGCTGACCGATGTCGGGGCCTGTCCCGCCTGTGGCGGACCCAAGCCAAAATGTCTTCAGCCTGAGGTTCTCACCATGATTGTGGATCGGTATGTTTACATGCCCGCCACTTCACGGTCTCCCGAGTACTACACTCCGCCTCAGCGGACCTTGAAGCAACAGGCTTATAGCACACTGGGCTACAAACTCGTCGTTGGGTTTACGGCTCTCGCGGTGACTGCCTTTGTTGCCTGGTTCGCCTATCTCTGGTTCTTCTATGACTTAGGCGCCCCCAAAGATGCCGATCCCAGCTTCCGCGACTACATTCCTACTTCAGTTGCCTCGCCCACCACCTACGTCATCGAGAACCCGTGGTCGAATACGATCTGGCTATCCAGCTCGGAAGCACTGGCATTGCGTACCCAGGAGCAGGTGATTCATCTGGCCTACCTCAGCCGAGGTGAAGCCAAGTATACCAATCAAAGCGCCATCTTCGACGCCAACAGTTGGTCGCGAACCACACCCCTGGGAGTTTCACAACTCTCCACTTCCGGTACCGGCGTGACGATCACGGTCAATGGGTCTGAGTATCATCTCAACATCCTTCAGCCGTTCGTCATCGCCAACCAACCCCAGACCATCTTCATTGTTGATCTCACCGGTCAAATCTGGTCTGTCGGCGTGGCCAGTGCCAATTTGGTTGATCTGCAGACGGCCCAAAGCCGTTTGACCGTCACCATCACCCCCAACGGGGATCTCAGCCTCACCTATTAAGAAGGAGAACCTAAATGAACCTCACCTTGTTTATCCTCGGCTTTACTGCCTTGGCTATGGTGGCCGGCCTCATCTACGAAATGATGAACGGCCGCGACCACAGCCTAAGGGCAACCCTTACGATAACAGGTATTCTCGCCCTGATCATCAACTGGGTCGCTATCTGGCTGATCACTGTGCCCTTCACCCACTTCATGACCGGGTATCTGTTGATGGTCTACATCAATCTGATCATCCCGATCATCGCCAGTGCCATCGCTGGTGCCAGCAACGAAACCATGAATGGTGCCATCACCGGCATTGTCGTCGTTGTCCTGCTTTTCGTTTCCACCGGCATAGTCGTTCCCATGAGTACCACACCTCGCTGGTGTGATGACGCAGGAATCAGTGAAAAGATCGGCCTGCTCAAGCTGGAACCCGCCCCGGAAGGAATGCTCTATCACGAAACTGCCCTGGACCAGCTCATCAAAGTTCCCGCCAGTGCTGCACTCACCAAAGCCGGCAACGAACTCAGTGGCGGCGAGAACGTTGCCCTCGGCAACTACTTGCAACCCAATCAGGCTTACCTGACCCGTGTGCGTGGCATCCCCACCTACGTAATTGATTTGAAGGTTACGCAGGCTCTGGGCTTCCGCAACGCAGGCCGTGTCGTGCCTGGATACCTCTTGGTCAACGCAGTCGATCCAAACGCTCCGGTAGAATTTCGTCGTGGTTACCAGCTGCGTTACGTTCCCTCAGGCATGTTCAGCTTGGACTTGGATCGCCGTGCCTATTTCCAGTTCGAGCTCGGCGCTAACGCCCGCCTAGAAGATCTCGATGGCATGGAGGTTGATGACACGTTGTACCCAACCTACACCGGCACCATCATGAGCCATGTCCTCAGCTACAAGAGTGTGGCCCCAACTGGAGTCTACCATTTCGACCCAGCAACTGGACAGGGCGAGGTTGTTGCCTTGGCGGACATACCCACAAAACTCCCCCACCTCGACCGCGTCTACCCTCTTGACTGGGTTAAGGACCAGGTCACTCTCTGGGGTAAGTTTGCCAACCACGAATCCTGCACCCTGAACCAGAACGGTCAAGTTCAAATTGATAACGCCGATGACGTGATCACACCTGAAGGTATCGAATACCAAATCACCATGACCGGTATGGGTAACGATCCCTCCATGACTCAATTGATCGCGGTCAATCCGACCACTGGTCACGGCTACATCTTCCCGTTGACTGGCAAATCAGTCGAGTCAATCAGAGACGCCTACGGTCGACTCACGAAACAAATCTACAATCAGGAACTTAAAGTCGACGAGTGCGAACTCCATGCCATCGATGGCGAACATGTAGTCTACTGCATCTTTACCTCGTCAGACGCCTACGGCAACACCAACGTCTCAGGCTATGGCTTCGTGGGACTTAACCGAGCCGAAAACGACGCTGACTACGCTGTTGGCAAAACCTTCGAAGATGCTTACCAGGAATACCGCAAAATTCGCGACACCGCTCAGGAGGAAATCAACCTCACCAACACGGCCCACGATGTTACAATCATCGGCACTGTGTCCTCCAACGAATGGGTTAGCGACGAAAGTGGTGGGTCTCGCTTGATCAGCCTGGTGGAAGATGGCACCAATGTATCCTACTGGCTCCTCGCTGACGGCACTTCGAAAAATGCCGCGGCCGCTCAGCCGGGACACCACGTCACCGTTACCGCGTACCAACGCAACGGTCAACCCTATTTATCGGTCCGCTACATCACTGTCGATGGAGTACCCGACTTCGGTGGTAGCCTTTATTGGCACAACTTCATCGAGTGGTTGAAGTCTTGGTAATTCCAACCAAGCCACTCTAGTTTCAGTTTCCTTCGCCCCTGCATCCGCAGGGGCGTTTTCTATTCCCAAAAAATAATAAAAAAATGTATATAAAGTGCTAAAATGAAACTGTGATCATCGAGTTTACCAACGCTGTCCCTCCCAAGGGGCATTCGGCCATATCTGTGGCGATTGTCGTGGCCTCTTGCGCCTTCTTTTTTATTCCTACTTCCTTAATTATTCTTGGTTATTTATCTTCCCAGCCCACCGGCTCTCTCATCTCCCCCCTACCTCAGGGCGTTCTCAGTCAAACACCGGCCCAACCTTCACCAACTATCACCCCCCTCATTGCCGCTCCACAAGAAACGCCGGCTTCGACCGAATCAAGCGTTCTTCCCTCGAGTAATAGTAATATCACCGACAAAACAGCCACCATATCGGCCGGTCTATACGAAATCTCTGTAGCTGACCCGGACATCAAGACCACCAGTCAGATTTATCTTTCCCCGAGGGATGGCGACAAATCCATTTACTCGGTCAAAAGCAAGCAAGATGGTCAAATGGTTATTTCTATAAACAGCCCTTCTGACACGGTACGATACGTTGACTACCATATCGTCAATCCCTAAAATGTTTGTATGCGCGGTAGTTTAGAAAAGATTTCCACTCAGGTTCTCCAATTTATTCCTTTGGTTTTGGCTTTCCTCACACCACTTTTTTTCTTACCCATCACAGTAGACGCTTTCAACTTCAACAAACTATATCTCGTCAGTTTTCTGGCCAGTCTTTCCATGATTGCCTGGTGTCTACGCAGTTTGGTCAGAGGCAAACTCACTGTCAATTTATCCCCCTCGCTCCTACCTCTATTATTTCTAGCACTGGCTTTCGTCATCTCATCCGTCTGGCTTAGCCCTACCAAACACGCCTCCCTTTTTGGTCAAACTACCCTAACTGTTTCCCTATTCATTATTTTTGTGTCGGTAACTTCCTTGCAAAAATCAGTCGCGGTGATTAACTCGGTTATCTTTGGCCTTGTTACCTCCGCCGCCACTCTCAGCCTCATCACTATCCTTCACCGTTTTGACCTACTTACCCGGATATTTTCCTCAGATTTGCTTACCAATAAGTCTTTCAACTTAACCGGTGGCATTCTCCCCGCACTGGCTTTCACTCTTCCGGTTCTCGTTTCCTCCGTGGCCTACCTAATCATTCACAGAAACCGTTTGACCAAATCCCTGCTCTTCGCCGCCTCCATAATTATGATAGTCGCCAGCCTCATCAACCTCACTCTCATTTTTCCCCAAAACGGCCAATCCACTCTTTTCTTACTTCCCTTTCGGGCAGGATGGTCTATCGCTATCGACACTTTGAAAAGCTGGCAAACTGCACTACTAGGTACCGGTCCGGATACTTTTCTTACCACCTTCACCCGTCTCAGACCAAGCTACCTAAACACTGACAACCTCACCTGGATTATCCGTTTTCCTGAGTCCAGTAATTACATCTTTACTCTTATCACCACCACCGGAATCATCGGCACTCTCTCTTTTCTTTCCGCCTTCATTAGACCAGTCTGCATTTCCATCAAACACTGCAAAGCAAATACAGATAACCCTGCTTATGTCTTCTTGTCACTGGCTCTCATCTCTGTGCTCATCTCCTTTTTCGCTATACCCGCCGGAACTGTAACTCTCATTCTCGGTATTGTCTTATTGATAGCACTTACTGCAGAGTTTGATTTACTGGAGTTAAAAAATATCCAAAACACCGACCTCAAACTTTCCCGCAAAACCGATCCGTCTAAATTCACACTTATGTTGCCCAGTGTAATCTTGACTTTCGCCTCAACCTTTCTCCTGTCTGTGTATTGGTACTATGCCCTGCCTACCTACTCTGCGTCTATGTCCGCCAGGCAAGCAGAAGCACTCATCACCACTAATCCTGTCGGCGCCTATCTTAAAGAGATCAACGCCGCCAAACTGGACCCCTACAATGTCAACTATGCCTTGTCTCTTTCACAATTCTTCAAGTCGCTCTCCCTGGTTCTTCTCAACAAAAAGGATGCTACTGCGGACGACAAGAAAAACGCCACCGACTACATGCAAAAGACCATCGACTACGGCAAACAGGCAGCACTTCTCGATCCTTACAATGTTATCGTCTGGGAAAATCTGGCCGATATCTACCAATCTTTCATCGGTTTCGCCGAAGGTGCCCATAACTTTGCCATTTCCCATCTGGCCCAAGCCATCGCGCTGGACCAATCAAATCCCCATCTCCGACTAAAGCTTGGTATTTTGTTCTTCAACCTCGGAGACTCCGACCAAGCCATCAAACTGCTAAACCAAGCCATCGAACTAAAACAAAACTGGGCAATTCCTTACTACAATATTTCGGCAATCTACAAACTCAACAAAGATTATTCACGCGCTCTGCAATATATCCAAGCAAGTCAGCAGTATACCAGCCCAGCATCAACCGACTTTGCCAAAGTTCAGGACGAAATCAAATCAATAGAGAAACTGCTGACCACTCCTACTACACCGACTCCGACACCCACCCCATCGAAGAAATAAACTTATTCATAAGCGTGTAGAATACAGGAGTAATTTAATAATCTCCGAAAGGTGGTCCAGCATGCTCATAAAAAAGGCATCTCATACACTTCGCGGTAAATATCTGGTTCCCGCCCAGAGACTGGCCGTCTATGAATTTCCGGAAGAACTAGCCTTCTGGGCACTGCATATGGCCGGAGCCAAGTCCCACGCTGACACTCACGATCCCCACAAACAAACTGACATCAATATTCTGGATCAGTATGGAAAACACTTCGGACGCATCTCGTTTGAGCCAGCCCAATCACAAAGCAGTGTCTGGGTCGTCATCCACGATGTCACCAAGACCGGTATATTTAAAACCGCCATCGAAACCTATCTAACAGAAGTCCTAGGAGTAACTCTTCCTCAAGAAACGCAGTAATCCGCAAACCCCGACCATAAGTCGGGGTTTTATTTTGTGGACCCGAAGGGAATTGGACCCTTTTCTTGCCCATGCCATGGGCACATTCTACCGGTGAACTACGGGCCCGGTATAACTTAACAAAGCCGATTATAAACCAAGCTAGCTAAGGATTCCAGCTCTAACTGAACTTTCGTATCAATATAGTCAACCTTTAGAACTCCTTTATACCCCACCTTTTTCGTCGGCTTTCCAATCGATCTAGAATCAACCCTTGTATTATAAAACTGTTTCTTTGGAATACCGATTTTTTCTTGCCAATATTTCTCTAATTCCTCAACATTCTGATCAGCTCTGCACATCACAGTGCATCGAAATTTGCTCTCGTCAATATCAAAACACTTTTCCAACAATCGAATAAATAGTTTCACAATTTTATAGTTTGTGTTTCCTAAATTAAATACTGAACCAGTCCCGTATTTCGATGCCTCACCCAAACATAACATCGCCAAGGCTATTTTTGCCGTGAATTTGTCATTAATTTTCTTGCTTATTGGCAAATTTATCTCCTCAAGTGAATGAAAAAAATCATCTCGTTTTTTCTTATTGACCATTACAGCTTTACGACGAGAAATTGTCAATTTCTGAGCTATTTTTTCCGATAATTGCTTTTGGACTTCCAAAGAAAGTATGAGACTCCTAAACCAATACGAAAATGTACCCTTGGGAATTGTTGAATTTAGCAATGCATTTATTTCCTGATATGTCTTTCCCTGCAGACGCCACTTAATGGCTCTCGATCTAATTTCCATTGAGTACCTCTTCATAGAATAATCGTACCATAGAACTATTCTATGTGGAATACAAGAAAAAACGAATTATGTGTATGACCAAAACAACCATCTCCTTGCCCAATCAGATTATTATAGGTATAATCACCGCAACACATTCTGTACCTTAAATCGTTTTTCCGCCTAAGGCGGAGGAGGTAAATTATGCGCAAGATCACTTTTTGGCTGACCGCTTTCATGATTCTGATGGCCTCTTGTACACCAAGTCCAGCCGTAAAACTAGCCCTCACCTCGGTTATCGCTACGCCAACTTCTGAACCTACTACAATTCCAACCCTAGCGGCGATCAAGCTTCAAACAGTCACCTCATATGTCTGCCTGCACACCGGGACCAGCTTCTCCACCGGCGAGCCCGCCGACTTCAGGTGTAATCTGGACACACAGGAGTTTACCTTCACCTTCGCCTTCGGCGAAACCGTCACGGCAGGGCTCTTTGGCTCACCAGAACCGGTCGTGGCGGGACAACCGGTTTCCATTACCACCTACGCCAACATCGGTGACTTGGATGGAACCTGTGTCCTAACAGATTCTCAAACCGGCGCACCCCTTCAGGCCACGCTCACTCTTAGAGAAGATCTTGTTGTCAGATCGGATTGTGTCGTCGGCGATCATCGGCTTACAATGGCCTACAACGTTAGAGTAATTCCTCCCGCTTGTGTCCCCGCAGTTATTTGGGAAAGCCAGACTCCGGAGAACTTTTCCCTCGTACCCGGTGGTACATACATTGTGGAAGTTGCCTTCCCCAATGTCACCGGCGACGATGCCTGGTGGGCTCACGAGACCAGCTGGGTGGAAATTGCCACTACTGGACCTCTCACTTTTCTGGGAGCTGTAGGCAAAGCCTACGAGTTCAAAGGCAGTTGCACTGACTGGGACCGCATGGAATGGGCAACCCACAACCTAGTTACTCCTCCAGGAATGCTGGAAAACTTCCTGCATGCCGGCGTCGTAAAGTAAACATTGTTCGTCAACCCCGCCTAGTGCGGGGTTTTTGTTGACAATCACTCACGGTTATGCTACTATAGGCCCCAGTATTTCAATCCTCTTCTCATAAGGAGTTCACTTTGAAAAAACATCTTCTGTTCGCAACTTTGGTCCTGGTCATGATTCTTTCTGCTTGCGGCGCCCCTGCCCCAGTTCACCCCACTCGCGCTCAGGAACTGGACGACACAGGCCTCATCGGCCGTCATCCCATCCAGGGGGTCAACGTCGAAAACGGTTATCAGGGGAACTTTGATGGCGGTTTCTTCTTGTTCGGCGGTGGTGCATCGGGACAAATCAATCCGGCCACCAATTACATCATCAAGTGGTACCCGAGAGAAAACGTTTCGTATACAACCACTGTCGCTCGGTCAAAAATCGTGACAAACACGGTGGTCTACACGGCCGAGCACCCGGGACCGGAGATCGAGTTTGTCTTCGCCCAAGAATGGTTGGATCAGATTTCCACTTCTGATCCATATGCACCGATATATTCGGCGGAAGACAAGCTCGACCTAAACAAAATCATTGATGAAACGTACAAGTGGGGTACATCCGCTCTGATCATCGTCAACATCTACATCTCTGCCGAAGATCAGGCCGGAATCAACCACAGAGATTAGTCCCAAAACCCGCCATTCCGAATGGCGGGTTTTTCATGGCTATTTTTGCTAAAATCTAGTCACGGGCCTGTAGTTAAACGGTAGAACATGGCATTCGCATTGCTAAGATGGGGGTTCAATTCCCCCCAGGTCCACAAAACTCATACTTGACATATGGGTTGTTAGTGTATACAATACACTTATAAAGCCGGTTCGCCCATTCACAAAACACAAAAGGAGATCAGTATGTCCAAGAATTCGCTCAATGTTCGTGATATCATCTCATCGCCCGAGTTTGCCTTTGGTCGCCACGATTACGACCGAGAAGACTGTGATCCCGCCATCATGGTTGGTGGCACCGACAAGGATCACATTGTTTCCGAATCGTACGACGATGAAGAGCGCGTGGCCTATGCCGCCAAAACAGGCAAGATCTTACCCAGGTGGCACGACGTCAACTACGGGGCCTACGATGAAACTCGTGGCACTGCCAGGTTCGTTATCGAAAGAGCCGAAATGGAAGGTGGTAGCACCGGCGGCGGCATGAGTGGTCACGATGACTACCCCGATGCCCTTCACGTCACTGCCAGGCGGCTATTTCAAAACGGAGATTACAATCCCGAAGGGGAACTCATCAAATTTACATATGACACAAATTGCTACATTAACTCTATCGACCATGTCACCGTTCATGGTCAAATGAAGCTCATTTTCACAAAATAGTTCCTCTCCCCGCCATCAGGCGGGGTTTTTGTAGATATAATAGGTGCTATGCCGGACAAAATTCTCACCTGCCAAAACTGCCACAATCCTTTTGTCTATTCCGAATACGAACAAAAATTGGACTCTAAGAACAGTCGACCGACACCAATTTACGACACCATTTGTGCCAGTATCAAGGCCAGCGGGCAAAAACACCCTCCCAAACCAAAAAAGTAATTTAATCGTGGTCGTCATCGACGATCTCCCCATCCACTATCCCCACTCGTCTCGTAGCTAGAGGCAAAAAGTTCATGTCATGTGTCACCATAATGACTGTCCTTCCATGTTCTCTGTTCAACCTGGCTAGTATTGTAACAATCTCAGTGCTCGATGCCGTATCTAAGTTGCCTGTGGGTTCATCCGCCATGATTATCCAAGGATCTGTGGACAAAGCTCTGGCCAAAGCTACTCTTTGCTGTTGACCACCGGAAAGCTCCGCCGGCTTTTTGGTTGCCACAGAGTCCATAGCCACTTCACGCAAGACTTCCATAGACCGCAACTTGGCCGACTCCTCGTCGTAACCGGAAAGTAACAACGGATAAGCTACATTCTCCCAAACATTCAGAGACTTAATCCAGTTAGACTGCTGAAAAACCATGCCAATCTTTTCTCTACGGAAGTTCGTTCTTTTGTCATCGTCTAGTTTGTAGAGATCCTGGTCTCTCAAAAAGATTTTTCCCTTGGAGGGTTTCTCCAGACCCAAAATTGAGTGAAGAAGTGTTGATTTGCCACACCCGGATGGGCCATAAATCACCACAAACTCTCCTGCATATAAAGAAATGCTCACATTCTTCAGAATCTTCTGATGTTTACCACCTACCAAAAAAGTTATTTGTACCTTCTCTGCTTTGACTACCACATGATGCGACCTCGGCCGTTTGGGAGCCAAGCTCTTTTCCACCGCCTCAATGTCAATAATCCTCTTGATCGATTCGCTGTCTGTTTTTTTATTCATAGCGTAAAGCATTTAGGGCACTAATCTTCTTGGCTCTCATCGCCGGGTACAAGCCAGTAGCAAAACCCACTCCAATAGCCAAAAGTAACACACCTAGAGCAAACAAAGTAGGCGTCTTAAATAAGTTGATGGTTTTGTCCTCGCGCCAGAGCATGCTCAACAGGTTCACCGTTTTCCCCACCAAATTACCAACCACCACCCCACTGGTACCCCCAATAATTCCTATTAGTACTGACTCTGCCATAAACAAACGGAAGATATCTCTGTCCACAGTTCCCAGCGTCTTCATCACCCCTACCTCTCGGGATCTTTCGAGCAGGGAAATTGTCAAAGTATTAAACATGCCAAACAAAGCAACCACGAGAGCCGTAAAACCAAACGCACCTAGTAGAAATCTCATGACCCGAAACAAACGATCCACTTGGGCCAAAGTGTCCATGATGCTTTGGGTACTAAATCCCATGGCTTGAATCTTCTCACGCACCCCGGGTAAGGAGGTCGAATCTTTGGCCAAAACTTTCAGCTGGCTGTACTTATCTACGCCGACACTCTGGAGATCTTGCACCGGCACATACACCATCGGCTTTTTGTCATCCTTGACCACACCGGTGACTTTGTACTGCACCACATTGGTCAGTACTCTGCCTGAAGAACCGGGGATCTGTCCTCCGCTCAGGATATACTGCAAGGTTACTGTCTTACCAATCACCTCTTCCGGCTTTAACTTAAAAGTATTTAACAAAGCTGAAGTGACAACCACCTCTTTTCCTTCTACTCTTTTTATTTCCACAAGCGATAACTCAGCAGATGCGGTGGCATGGTCAGTCGTCTCTTGAACCGCCACCTTAACTAGCTCCGCCGATACCGTGGAGTTCATGCCGGCCACCGAAATCTGGGTTACCCCAGCCTCAGTCGCCTCTCCTAACACTTGACCGCCTATTTTCTCCATCCCTTCTTGGACATACTCCTGAGTCTTGTTCAAGATCTTTACCGAGTTCAGTGTCAAAAATCCTTGACGGGTCACCTGCTGACCGGCCTCGTCAATCATTGGTTCATAAATTGTCGACACCAGCTCCTTATATAGTGGTATTTTGGCTCTCATCCATTTTCCAAACCATTCTCCCTCCTGTGACAGATATGTTTTGCCGCTGGAGTCCACGCTATTGTAATCTCCTCCCCATACCAGTTTTCCTTTATAGCTTTTCAGTACCGAACCTCGTATATATCCCAGCAGTCTACTGGTTCGTTCCGGACGTTCTCTCACCGGTAGATATTCATCATCATCAATCAGGAAACTCTGTTCATCTTCCTCGATTAGGTCACCCTTCACCGGATCCTCACTGTTCTGTGTATCTGTACTATATCCTGCCACCTCTCCTACTAGCGAGCTCAGTTCTCCGGTAGCTCCTGTATATTTAGTAAAAGCTTCTGGGGACATCCAAGCACCACTCACCAAACTTGGTGAAGCATAATTGAAATAGTTCTGGCCCACCGACAAGACCACTACGTCCAGTCTCGAATCAGATAGCGTTAATGACCCCGCCAAAGAGATCATCTGGGCCACATCATCCACTCCATCTATTTTCTTGATATCGTCAATTGTTTTGTCCGTCAGAGCTAAGCTTGTCGTCGACGAAACAACGTCGGTTAACCTCATCGAGTTTGGCGATACCAGTCTTTTGGTCACGATATCTTGCAGTCCATAGGCAAACGAAACCAAAAATACCACTGCCGCCGTCCCCATAGCGATAGCTGTTACCGTCATAGCTGTTCTGGATGGTTGGTTCCGCAGGTTTCTTAAAGCCAGGTTATAGACGGCCTTGTTTGACAAACTCCCCTGTCTCGGCGTCTTCCACCATTTTTTGGCAGACAAAACCATTTGTCTCGGTGACATCAGCCTGACCTTTCTCAGGCTCATTACCACACTCAAAATAGTTTTCAAAAATTTCGACACTTTGTTCATTATAGTTTTAGAAATCCAAATATATCCTCCAAATTGGCGAGTATCACATCAAAAGCCGCCTGTTGCGAGGTCGGAGTCACCACCACCGTATCTCTAGTCGCCACCGTGTTCCCGGTCTTATCCGTAGAAGTAACTTTTAGGTGATAAGTCGATGTCGGCTGCAGGTCACGAATCACCATCACATGTTTGGTGGTCAGTTCTTGATCTTTTTCGGTTGACGAAGAATACTCGGTACCGGTACCGGTTCCCCAGACCACTTGGCCCAAGGCCGGCTCATCCGTATCCCAAGAGACAATGATACTTGTCTTGGCTTCCGAACCAACCCCGGACATAGGTGTCTCAATCACCACGTTGCTTATTACTGGTGGTCTGGTATCTGCTCCGGTGACATAACGGATAGGGTCAGCGATGACTTCATTACCATTTCCATCTCTACCACTAATAGTAAAAACATAGACAGCTCCATCCTCAAGATCTTGGAGTCTCATCAGATGTTTCGTCTCCAGTTTTCCGGAATACGTTTGTTTTTGCGCAGTCTTTGGTGTCGTTGGTAACTGAGATAATCTAGCTTGAGACATGCTCGACAAGGTCGACAGGTCTACCTCCGATCCCAAACGACTCTGATCTACCGCCAAACCCTGATAATCCACTTGACCGGTGGTGGCTACATTGGTCGCCCAAGCCAAGATCACTGATGTCCCGCCGGCACCCTGATCGGTATTTAGTACCACAGCCGTCACTTTCGGATAAGTCAAGGTGGAGAAGGTGTAGTCATCAGATATCACGTCGTTTCCATCCAGATCGATACCCCGGATTCTAAAATGGTAGGTAGTGGAGTGTGTCAAATCAGCAATCCTTCCTGTATGCAATGTTTCTCCGGAGCTGGCCGACACCGAGATTTCCGCACCATAATCAGTGGTCGTACCATACTCAATTTCCGATGAAGCCAGCGAGGCGCTGGACCAATTAATCACTACGGTAGTTAATGTTTCGTCGGTCACTTCTACACCGGTGATCGAGGGTGTTGATTGAGTGGTAAAGCTATAATCAGCAGAATAAGCGTCAGTACGGCTATAACCCATGAGACCAGAATCGTCCAAGTTCTGTACTCTATAGTGATAGGTTTCTCCCGGAGTCAAACCGGAAATCTTGACAGAGTGAGAGGCACTTTGCGTTGCCTCAGAAGCATTGCTTCCGTAGCCGGTTGTCTTACCGTAATCGACCGATCCAAACGATTTTCTGGACGTGGTCCAGGTCACCGTGGCAGTTGCCGCACCTACCGTTACCGATGGTGTTCCGCCAGTTGTCGGCGGTGAGGTGTATTTTCCCTCGGGAGCAGAATTGACAGTGTTTGAATAAAGTGAGGTAGCTCCGGCATTGTCTACCGCTTGCACCTTGTAGTAGTACTTTGTAGACTGGGTCAGGTCTGCATCGGTATAAGCGGTTGAGGTAGTCGAACCAACTTTTGTAAAAGTCGAGTTATCTGTCGACTTGTAAACATCATATCTTGCCGGCGTTCCTCCCGATGCCGCTACTTTCCAGGCCAAGGTCAATCTCCAACTCGAACTATCCTTATCCGAAGCATCAGTCACCGTCAGCGAAGTCGGAGCTCCGGGTGCTGTAGTGCTCGCATAAAAATCTGCCGTCGCATAAGCGTCAAAATTTCTGTTCCCTAAACCAGTAGAGGTATTGATAGTATTGTCTTCGGCCACTATATAGAAAGTATTTTTTCCTTGTTGGGTTGCCAGGGCCGTCGCTGTAATCGTCCGATCAACCGTCTGTGTCGCACTGGTTTCTGACATTGTCAGAGCACTAGGGGTACAGTTAACGCAGTAATAATACTTGGCAATTGCTCCCGAATAAGTCGCCGGTTCACCCCATGTCACCGTAAATGAGTTGGTTGATGATGGACTGTCGGCTGTAGTGCTTGGTGTAATGGTTAGACTTGTTGGTGCAGTTGGCGCTTCGGCGTTGTAATAATATTTCGTATTTATTGTTGATGAGTAATTCCCCGCATTGTCATAGGCTCGCAAATAGAAAGTGTTCTCGCCACTCTGATAAGCCGGAATGTCCGCCACTGATGTTCCAGTGGTATTCTGCCAATCACTTAATGCTCCCGACTCCGTCCCTGTCTTGTACTGGTAGCCGGCCAAACCGGATCCTCCGGTATCGGTGGTAGCCGGCCAGTAGAAAGTGTACGAATTAGAAACGCTGTACCCCACACTGGTACTGGTCACCGTTGCCGGTGCGGAGGGAGCCGTCCCATCATAGGTATAAGTAAACTTTGTTTGGGTCGCCGAGTAATTTCCGTTATTATCTTTAGTCTGCACTCTCAAATAGTATGGAGTGCCACTAATTAGCGATGAAGCGGTATAGTTTGTGGTCGTCTGTAAGGTAGCCGAAGCACTCGCCTCACCCGCCTCATCCGTGTCCATAAATAGGTAGTATCCCGCCACTCCACTGCCACCATCTCCATCAGATCCGGCCGACCAGGTAAAGTAAGGGTTAGCGTATCCTCTGTAAGCTCCCGTGGTAATCGCCGTTCCCAGTGCCGAAGTATCGTACCCAGAAATCGTCGTCGGATTACTCGGCGCCGTCTCGTCGTTGTAATAATTTAACGTAATACTATTTATAGACGGTGTGTTGACGTTATCTGTAGAAAAAAGTTTCGCTCTTACTTGCAAGTACTTGTTTACTGCAGAGCCGACAGAATACGAGTAGTCACTCCCCACATTGTATTTTTGGTTCGCATAACTCCAGCTACTCCAAGTAGCGCTATCCGTCGAACTTCTGGTCTCAAACACCGTTCTCGTGGCTGATGGCGAAGCCATATTTACTTCTAAACCTGCCCAGCCAAACGGCTTGCCAAGAGTCAAAGTGTCACTAGTGTAAGTGCCGCTATTTTCATAAGCTTTATCGCTCGCAGGTGGCAAGAACCAGTACCAACCGTATCCGGCCGAACCAGTCCCTTGACCAAAAGTGGTGAAAACTCTGTTACCTGCCTTTACCATAGCGTTGTACGATATCAGGTTTGACGCCGCAGCCACGGTCGTCCAAGAATTACTAGGAATATCGTATTTAAACATCGCCCCCGAAATATAGCTCCTCGGCATCCAGATTGAAGTACCATCGGTAGTCATAATATTTCCACCGTAAGATGTATAAATCGTCGCCGGTGCCGCAGCCATAGTAGACCAAGTATTGGCCGCTACATTGTAGCGATAAAACGTAGTTGTGTTGTACCCTCTTGGTGTATAGATATAGCCATTACCGTCATAGACTAAGCCTAAACTGTAATGCACTGTATCTGCCGTAGATGTCTTGGCTGTCCAAGCATTGCTATTTATGTCATACTCCCAGAAGTCCGTTGTTCCTCCACCCCTTAATGCATAAAGTTTTCCGTTATCTTCGTTGTATATCAATCCGTTACCATAACTAGTACTAGACGGTGTAGTCGTTAGTGTCGTCCAATTATTAGTTGTTGTGTCATAACGCCAAAAGGCCGTCGAACCTCCTCTAAGGGCATAGATATAACGTGTACCATCATATGCCAATGAAGTTCCATAAGACGCATAGTTAGGAGAGTCAGCCACTCTCGTCCAAGTATTGGCTGAAATTGAATATTTATAAAAATATCGATAGATCCAAACGGCATTTGAGTTTACCGGCAATACATATACCGTATCGTCGCCGTCGTAGGCCAAACCAGCTCCATTCGTGGTATAAACTGGTGAGGGAGCCACCGCATTTTGCCACTCGTTATAGGTCGGGTCGTATGCCCAAAACTCGTTAGAGTTAGCTCCTCTGGTCGCATAAATTTTATCCGTTATACCATCATAGGTTAATGATGCTCCGTAACTTGGCGTCCCCGGAGTATTTGTTAATTTCGTCCAAGCATTTGAGGTTGGATCATACTCATAAAAACTAGTGGTTGAGTTACCGGGTAAGGCGTATACCTTTCCATTTCTATACGACAAAGCTCCACCGGCTGAGTTATAGAAAGGTGTATCTGTTAATGTTGACCAAGTATCTGTCGTAATATCGTATCGCCAAAATCTTCGTAAATAGCCATAGCTTTGATCATAACCCGGCGTTGCATAAATGTAATGCCCACCGTCGTAAGCCAGTCCAGCTCCTGTATTTGTCAAGAACGGTGCACTTGTCCTCGAAGACCAGGTGTCAGTTGCCGGTAGGTACCTCCAAAACGCCGTGCCACCACCCTGAAAAGCATAGACATAAGTACCGTCTGAAGTTAGAGTTGCTCCGCCACCATTTGCATTAAACACGCCTGGTGCACTAGCCACCGTCGACCAAGTATTAGTCGCTACAGTGTACTTGTAGACCGTAGCTGTACCAAGATAACGGATGACAAAGATGTTAGTTCCGTCCGTCGTAATATTGTTTTGGTAAATAGCGTGTAGTCCTCCTGGTGTACTAGCCATAGTTGTCCAAGCACCAGTAGAAACAGTGTAACGATAGAAGGTAGTTGTGTTGTTCCCCGCTGCTACGTAGACATAACCTCCGAGGTAGACAGCACCACCGCCGTAGTAGACGGCAGTGGGAACGCCCGGCAAACTCCATCTCCCCAACTCATTTCGAGCCAGTTTCAGAGACCCTGCCGAACTGGTCGCCTCTGTGTTAGATAATGTTCCTGCCGTAAAGTCGGCCTGTGAAGTTTTTGTCACCGTTGATACCGGCGACACACCAGTGTAAGCGTAAGTAAAGCTAGCCGCGCTACTGGAAGTGTTCCCGGCAAAGTCTTTGGTTTTAATTCTCAGGTAGTACGTCGTCCCGGAAGTCATCGTTTCTGTCACCTGAAAAGAGGTTCCCATTTGTAGATTCCCCGCTGTCGCCGGGTCGGCACTAACGTTGCTCCCAAAATAAACAAAGTAACCGGAGACAGTGCTTTCACTGTCTATCGCTGCCGGCCAGCTAAAGTACGGGCTGGGGTAAAAGTAAGAGCTACCAGATGATAGAGCCGTCCCCAAACTACTATTGTCGTACCCACTTATTGTTGGACTACTTGGAGCTCCCGTGTCTCCCGTGTAATTTACAGTGTAGTCCGATAAAGTGGGCGAGCTTACTCCATCACTACTAGCCAAAGTGGCTTTTACTTCCAAAAATCTCTGAGCCGTGGACTGAATATTTCCACTGGATAGTGTCTGCCAAGCACTCCATACTCCCGAGTCGGTACTACTTCTAGTTTGAAAAGTAATACTGGTGTTGGCCGGTGTCGTCGTGGTACTGGTAAGGCTTCCAAAGCTTGCAACGTAATTAAAGTCGTGTCGCTTGATAAAGTACCCAGAAGACTGATAAGTGGTAGTACCTGGCGTAATTCGATAAAAGTCTGGTGTAGCTGCACCTCTGGTGGCGTAAATCTTATTATTGTCTGTATCATAGGTTAGAGCTGCACCATAACTAAATGCACTAGGTACTGTCGAGATCTTCGACCAGGAGTTCAGAGCGACATTGTAGGCATAAAGCTGGGTAGTTCCTTGCATCGAAGCATATACAATACCGTTACGGTAAGTAATTGATCCCCCTGTAGCATTAGTGTCTGGTGTCTCCGCTAAGTTACTACTCCAAGTGTTAGCTGCGATGTCGTAACGCCAAAATCCTCGCACGTGCTCTGCCCCAGATACATACCCTGGCAAGGCGTAAATATAATTTCCACCATCATAAACCAAACCAGCGCCGGTATAAGGAGCGGCTGGTGCCACGGCCCTTGTCGTCCACGAATTCCCAGCTATGTCGTATCTCCAAAAAGCCGTTGTCCCTCCCTGGAATGCATATAGGTAAGTACCATCGGAAGTCAAAGTACATCCTCCACCATTAGCACAAAAAACGGCGGGGGCATCCGCCACCGTCGACCAAGTATTAGTCGCTACAGTGTACTTGTAGACCGTAGCTGTACCAAGATAACGGATGACAAAGATGTTAGTTCCGTCCGTCGTAATATTGTTTTGGTAAATAGCGTGTAGTCCTCCTGGTGTACTAGCCATAGTTGTCCAAGCACCAGTAGAAACAGTGTAACGATAGAAGGTAGTTGTGTTGTTCCCCGCTGCTACGTAGACATAACCTCCGAGGTAGACAGCACCACCGCCGTAGTAGACGGCAGTGGGAACTGCATTCATGTTTGACCAAGTATTAGTTGCCACGTCGTAACTGTAAAAATCAATACTGTTACTACCCCTTGTCGCAAAAATTTTGTGGTTAACCGTGTCATAGGTCAGTGACGCTCCATAACTAGTTGTTCCTGGGAGGCTGGCCATGGTCGACCATGTGTTGGTCGCCACAGAGTAACGATAGAATCCCGTTGTTCCACCAGTGGCCAAATAGACATAACCATTTTTATAAGTAATGGCACAGCCGGCAGTACAGTATGAAGGCGTGTCCGCCATGGTCGTCCAAACATTCTTATCCATGTCATAGCGCCAAAATCTCCGCAAGTAACCATAACTACCATCGTACCCTGGTACTGCCCAAATGTAGTTATTGTCTGTGTCTACCACCATTCCGGCACCCGTGTTGGTCAAAAATGGTGTACTGCTGACCCCCTCCATCAATCCATTTCCACCAGGAGCTAGCTTTACCTCACCGGAAGATGTAGCCGTATCCAAGTTATTGGTCTCCCGGTAGTCCACCGCTTCCCAGTCTGTCTTGCTCGACATGGTCACCGAAGATGCCGCCTGCGCTTCACCTGGTTTCGTCGAGATATTTCCATCGCGAATTGAGAGTAAGTTCCACGGCAGGATCATCAGCACACAAAGAACCGACCAAATGGTTTTCTTCGTGAGGCGTCTCAGTGTCTTTCTGTACCGTTTCATGGAACTGCAATGGGGCTAGGTGGTAATGCAAGTTCTCCAGTAACCATCTCGGCTCGAAAAGGCTTCTCACCCAAACCATAAAGTTTGCCTTCCGAAAAAATCTTAAAGTAAACCGTGCTCATGGGTCCCGCCGAAATTACAGCCATGTGGGACTTCTGCGGTTCGGTATCGTTGGCACTCATCACGGGGCTCGATAGATACTCGGCGGAGTTACCCCAGATCACCATACCAATACTTAGTTTACTCGTTTCCCAGCTCACCATCACATTTCCCAAAGCATCTCTACGATACTGGATACTGCTTGGCTCAGTGGACATTTTTACTCCCCACCATTTTATCCCCGGACCATACTTTACGACTCCATAAATACCAAGAACAAAAATCATGGACACAAATGAAATCAAGACAAGCCTCCAATACCTTTTTGAAAACCTAGAAACCAGACCAACTTTATGGTTCACATCACTCCTCTGAAAGTCGTTTCGCGACTTTGAATCACTCTTGGCAGGCATATGCAGGTTGTACCGAAAAAAGCTTCCGATAATTCAGTCTAGAGGAATCATAGGCTAAAAGCAAGAGATGAAACCATTCCGGATCTGTAGCCAAACAAGCATGGGGAAATGCAGTGGGCTTTTGATACAGAAAATCCCCCGCTTTCGCGGGGGATAAAGGTTATTCGCCTCTCAAACTTACAATCTTATCTTTCATGATCTGCAATTGCAGAGGTGTAAAGGCGGAGTCACCCCATGGCCTAGGACCATTAAACACATACAAGCCCATGAGGTTGTAGAAGTTGTCGTAGAAAGTGTACAACTTACGACCATTACACGTCCCGGCCTCAAACATCGGCGGCATGGTACCCAGCTGATTGAGCGCCTTGACAAGATAATTGGGCATATCATCGAGATAGAAAAACTCGCTGTTCGGGAACTTGGCCGGCTTGTAATAACCCACTTGGTAAGCGTCCCCCAAACCCAGCTGATGACCAAGTTCGTGGGTGGTAATGTAGTTCGCAGCCGGATTGTTCGAAGTCAGGATGATCACACTGCCGTTATTTAGTGATGTACCGGCGAGCACGTTAGTTTTCACGGCGATAATCACCGAGTCCACCGGGTACCGGCTTCGCAATACCGCCAGAAGCTCCACTCTCTCTTGATCATTCTCAAACAAAATGGTAGTGCTCTGCTGGACAAAGGCCAGATCAAAAGGCTTGTCGACATACGCGAAGTCCACTCGGAGCCCTTCAAAGTTACCCCTAACATCCTCTATCAACTTCGCCAGTTCCACCGGATTTTCTTCGCTGGTATACCCCACTCCTACGAACAAAACGTGGAAGTTCCTCGGACTAAAATCGTCGTCGGTGTGAAGTATCTTGAATGGTGGACCCAGGTTGGGAGTAGCGGTCGGTTCGACAGTCACAGGCAAATCCGTTGGACTCACAATTTGTGGCTCTGAAGTAGCAGGTGCGACAGAGACTTCGGTCGGGGGCGGTACTTGTCCAAGCTCCAGCCCGTTCACTACCGGAGTCATGGGTACCGGCGTCCCGGCCGCCAATCTTTCCTGCCCGGAACTCTCTTCTTTAAGCACGCAGTACTCAGGCAGAGGACCAGAATAGGATATGGGCATAGGTAAGGGCATAACCAACACGGAACGTCCCTCACCTATCTCAACGGCTACCATGGCAACCGTTAGTACCAACACCACTCCCAGCGGGAATAAGTTTTTCATCAAAACCTCCGTTTTAGATTTTTATTGTACCTGCGCATTCTAGCGCAGATACCCTATAAAATCAAATACCAAGCTAAAGTCTAAATCTTAAAATCCAGCTTTTTGTAGTTCCCCACCACAGATATACTAAGATTCTCCCTCTTAAATATTTCTTTGGCAATATCTTGGACTTCTTTCAAGGTTACTTTTTCAACTTTTTCAATCATTTCTTCAGGACTGTAGATCTTTTCTCGGAAAGTCGTGTTTTCCAAAGCCGATCCCAGCACTTCTTCTGGTCTGTCGAAAGCCAGAGCCAATCGCCCTCTAAAGGTATCTTTTGCTGTTACCACTTCTTCAGCCGTTATCTGCCACTTGCTTCCACCATGGAGACCCAATGAGATTTCAGTAATTAGCTCTACTGCTTCGTTCAATTTGTTTTTTGGCAAACCAGCACCAATAAATACGCAACCCGCATCGGAGAACATCTCTACGTCCGATCCAATCCCATAGGCCCATCCCCGTTCTTCGCGGATTTCTTTCATCAGGCGTGATAACCAGCCGTCTCCTAAAATCATATTGGTCAGTCCCAAAGCCCATCTTCGCTCATCATGCATTCTGATACCTCGAAAGGCCATCACCACTGCCGCCTGCTCGACTTTCCGGCTGGTCAGCTTGAGTCTCGGTTCTTTTTGTTCGTCCCAAACAAACTTATTCTTTGTAGGTGTTTTTCTTTCGTCATCAATAAGTGGCGCGAACTCTTTTTTGATTACGTCCAGGACACCTTCATCCTTGCCATAAGCACCCACCACCCCTACAACTATATTTTCGGCCACAAACCATTTCTCAAAATATCGCCTCAGTTCTTCTACTGTCATTTCATTCAAACTTTTGACCGTACCAATTATCGGTCTACCCATATTCGTTTTTCCAAAAATCAGTTTTTCACACTCCTCGGCCGCTTTGGAGTTTGGTCTATCCTCATACATATGTAGCTCTTCCAAGATAGTTCCCCGCTCCTTATCAAAATGTTCCCTCGGTAGTACCGGCTCGGTCACTACTTGACCAACTATTCTGGTTGCCAGTTCCAAATTACCCTTGTCCATCTTGACCCAGAAACCCATTTCGTTTTGGCCGGTGTAGGCATTAAAAGCCCCGCCCACTTTTTCAACCGCCTCGTTAATGTCATACATCTTAGGAAACTTCTTGGTACCCTTAAACACAAAGTGCTCCAAAAAGTGCGCACTGCCCGCCTCCTGGTCGTTTTCCTCCCTGCTCCCTGTACCCACCATCACTCGCACCGTCACACTCTCCCGCTCCTCAGGCACGAGGACTACTCTCAGCTTACCCAGTTTGTATACTTTTGGTGAAAATCTCATCCCTCAATTGTAACGCAGTTACACCACAAGAAAAGGGGCTCGGTATGACCCTCGCCCCTAATCAACTTACACGAACCTTACGCGATTCACTTACCTGCAAGGTGCAAATAGAACCCTGCTTATTAACGATCCTGATCAGAGATAAGAAAAGGTTGAAACTGTACGTCTACAATTCTCCCCAATCCTCCAAGCGTTTCACAAGCATGAGATACTTCTTAGGTATCTATATTCATAGTAAACATATTTTTCACAAAGATCAATACCCCACTACCTTGCCGTAAACACCTTCAGTTCTTGCCCGTCGGTCACCAGGGTAATCGTGCCTGACTTATCCGTCCTCAAGATCTTCGCGCCCACTGCCTCTAACCGCATCAAAGTATCACTGGCCGGGTGACCATAGTTGTTTTTCGCCCCTACAGAAACGATCGCCAACTTAGGCACGATCTGCTCCACAAACTCCTTGGCCGAACCATATTTGGACCCATGATGCGATACTTTTAGCACGTCCGTCTTTGTTAGCACTGATCCATCCACTAGTGCCAATTCCGTAGTCGTATCAATATCTCCGGTATATAAGACCGAGAAATTGCCATAGACTAGCCGAAGGACCACCGAGGCTTCATTTGACTCACTGCCCCCTTTCATCACCTGGCTCACCACAGGCTCAGCTCCCTTTATCACATCAAAATATAAGTTACCATATCGCACAGCATCTTTTGATATCGGTTTATCAACAATTCTCCCGACCCTGTACCGCCCTCCTATCCCCGAGAGAGCTCCTACATGATCCTTGTCCGAGTGACTCAAAAATACTACTTCAATTTTTCTGTCCCAGAAAGGCATCGCCCTCCCGATGCATTCAACCACCTTACTTTCATTTGCTCCAGTATCCACCACCGCCTGAAATGACCCTAGGACGATCACCGAGGCATCGCCCTGCCCTACATCACAAAACACAACATGAAGTTTACCATCTGGCCATTGTTGCCAAATCCACAGAACAAGCAATGTAGCAACCAAGACACTCCAGCTTTTCCAGTTCATGAGCTCCCAAAAAATCTAATTACCAAAACTATCCAGTGAGCTAACGCATATACAGGAATAGAAAATAGACTTGGAAGTGCGAGCATCAACGCCCCAAAAAACATCAGGGGTGGTACAAACGGTAATATCAAAATGTTACTAAATATACCAAAGAGACTCATTCTTCCAAAATGCCACCAGATAATTGGCACGGTGATAAACATAGTCGATAGCGTCGTCGTCACTCCCGTGTTTTTCATTAGTTCCACAGGCCCCCTTCCGGAAATCATCGAGAATTGTTTAACAAGATATGGCTCTACCACAATCAAACCAAAACTGGCACCCACGGATAGCTGGAAGCTGACACTCGACAACAACGTCGGCTCAAACATGAGCATGGCCCAGGCAGACAAAGTCAGACTCCACCACCCTTGATTGGCTCGTCCCAAGATCTGACCCACATACATCAGGGTAGCCATCCATAAAGCTCTAATCACCGGAGGTTCTCCCCCTGCCAGTCCGGCATATAACGCCATAGATACGAGAGCTATCCAGATGGCTTCACGACGACGCACGAAGTAAAAACAAACTGATAATATCAGACCTCCGACGAGCAAAATATTGTAGCCCGAGGCCACCGCAATATGTATCGAGCCGCTGTTGATCATTTGTTGGTATAGTTCTTGCCCTATATCGTTTTTATATCCCAAAACTATTCCGGCTACTAACCCAGCCTCCGGCTCAGGCACATATTTTCGATAAACATCTACCAAACTCTCACGGAAATTACTTAAAAAAACACCATTTTGCGTATTGGATTTATTGAGATTTTGATTTTTTTCATTTGTCTCTATTTTCGCGTTGGTAAGCCACAATTTACCTCCAATACCATCTATCACTTTCTTGTCAACATTGCCAACCGCTGCTAATTTATTGTCGTCAAACTTTGCGCAGATATCCTCAGTCAAAAAAGAAAAACGGCCAATGGTGATGATACATTTTGTAGTATCTTGATACGTTTTGTTTGGGTACCCCACCACTCTAATTTTTTCTCCTACGACAAAAGTACTCAAACTTAACCATCCCAGAATACAGCGAAATCCGAATAATAATACTAGTATCAAAATACGTGTTTTCATCGCCTAGTAGACCACGAGCTTCTCCCGGTTCTTTTCCAGGATTTGTTTAGATATACCTCCTTTACTGACGGCCTCCTCAACACTGGTATACGGTCTATTTTTCACAATGCTTTCTGCTCGAGCTGGTCCTACCCCCCAAAGGGTATCCAATTCACTTACCGTAGCAGTATTTAAATTCACCATCAAAACCCTATCATTAGCTTCCGCATACCCCGCGTCAGTGGGGGTATTTGTAACAAAGGGTATGTAGATTTTTTGACCATCCTGTAATTCCTGAGCCAAATTAAGATTCTTTTCACAGAACGATCTATCCGCCATTTCCGAAAATCCACCGGCGGCAATTAACGCGTCTTTGACTCTGGAACCATTGGGTAGCTCATATACACCGGGTGAAAGTACAGCACCCTCAATGTCTACTACCAACATAGTTATTTGCCTGCCGTCTTGCTCGTTGATTGTTTTAGATGCGGAATCTAGAAACTCAACTTGAACATGGCCATCCTCTGTAATACCTCTAAAAAGGCTAGCAACCATCACCACCGCACCAATAGCCACCATAACTATCAGCGCTCCATCAATTCTGGTCAATTTTCCCCATTTGTTCCCATTAATATCCATCGGCTCACTAATCTTAGCATCCAGTACTATCTACCCAATTAATAGACAAAACTACCTCAACAAGGAATTCATTACAAAGGAATTTCCGCAGCCCCAATACTATTTTTTACTGCCAAAATATCCTGTATTTATGATATAGAAACTTACAGATCTCGCATATTTTACCAATCATTTATTACACCATAGTGCCAATTTACTATCGATATATATCAAATTTATATATTCTTTAGTAATATATTACCGCGTAATATTTCTTACAACTTGACAACGAAACTTATCGTGGTTGTTGTCTACCTCCACACCATGACACCCGTTTGTATTATTATTAAAGTATGTCTCCTATCAACACGCACACCTTATACATAGGTCTATCCATACTCATCACCTGGCTCTGGAGCTCCAATCCTAGCCTTAATATCTACAATCTCCAATTAACCGGAGTCCTCACCTTGCTCTACTTCGGCTTCAAATTTTTCTTTCGACCATCTAACCAAAAAGCTCTCAACCTACCGTCTACGATCATCCTGAACACCATCTGTCTGTTATTGATCTTTTCTACCGGGGGTCTCACCTCGCCATTATTTTTTCTCCTAGATTTACTTTTCTTCGCCCTAGCCCTGCTCTTTGAACCTATTCAGGCCATTGTAGCCTCCTCTTTAATAGTGATTATCTTTATCGTTCAGAACTATACTGCTCTAGACACCAACAAAATCATCAACCTCGTCTCCTTGATCCTTATGACACCAATCGCTGTTATTTTCTCTCGGAACTTTATCGAAGTTCTTGAGAGCAAAGGCAAGATCAAGGTGTTACAAACAGCTCTTCTGGAGACCGAAACCGAAAGTCTTCTTTGGATTTCCAGACAAGCCAAACCTTCACTAGCTTCAGTCCTAAACTCTACTACCGACTTAGTCATGTACTTCAACTCCAAAGGTAGAGATCTTCTCCTCCCGCCAGCCATTGTTGAAAAACTTAAGTCCATCCAAACCGACATGATCACCCTTTACTCTTCCGCCAGCTCACTGGAAAAGACCATCGAAAAGGAGTCCGATAAGAACAAGTTATAAACTTAATATACCAATATAATGTTCGGGTTTCCTCAGTCCCTTCCAGCACAAAACATCACCATATCATTTCGCTTTTTGTTGTTTGTTCATACTATATCAAAAGCTTACTCCTCAAGCCTGAAAATATCCCAGTTACTAGAAAAACCCACCTCAAAATCATCGAGTTTCAACTTACTCAGACCCATATTGTATGTTTTGATGTTGTCTTTTTTCATATTTTGTTTTCACCCATTTGTTTACGCCGACAATCTGTTTTCTCCCTCTTTCGAAGTTGACATGGGAACAATAAACATCACCGGCGGCAACAAGACTTCCACCACTTACCGTCTTTCTGATACGGTGGGGCAAACCGCCCAAGGACAGTTCAACTCCTCCGGTTATATCGTCAAGGCCGGTTTCCAATACGTCCGCGAACTGACGCCATTTACATTTACCGTGTCAAACCTGGACCTCAATTACGGCAGTCTGGTACCTGGCACCCCCAGTCTCCTCACCAATATTCTGACCGTCACCACCGGTAGCGCCTACGGCTACACCGTCAAAGCTCTTGAGGATCACCCACTCCGAATCTCGAACGGTAGTACTACCATACCGGACACTTCCTGCGACCTGGCCTCCACTTGTACCCAAACCGATGCTACCCCCTGGACGGTAAATACCCGTTATGGATTCGGCTACAACATTCAGGGCACGGATGTCGATACCGCAGACTTCATAAACAACACGTATTTCCGCCCCTTCCCGATTCAGGACATCGATCCTCCGGCTACGGTCATGAGCCGATCAGGCATCGCGACCGCCTCCGCGGCTACCGTTACGTACAAAGTAAACATTGATGGCGCTCAAGCAGCGGGCACTTACCAAAACAATATCCAATATATTGCCATTCCTTCTTTCTAATAAATGACCAACCTCAACCGCTATCTCCTCACAATAATAGTATTCATTTGTATTTCTCTAATACTCCCCACGGCTACCCACGCCGTCGGCTATGGAGTTTCACTGAATCCTCCCCTGCTTCGCGTCAACATCAAACCGGGCAAGACCATTACTCAAGTCTTCACCATCACGAACCTAAATAATGAAGAAAAGCTGTTGGTGGCCAGAATAGTTCCTTTTACTCAGTCGGATGACAGAGGCAATCCGAGTATTGATATGAAATCCAGCCCCTCCTGGCTTAATTATTTTAGTTTGGCCAACACTAATATTAGACTCGGTTCTCCGTTCACGGTCAAAGCCAAATCCTCCGAACAGCTTATACTTACCCTCTCGATACCGGCCAACGCCATTCTTAGAGATCTCTATAGTACTTTGTTGATCACCACCTATTCCAACGTCGCCGGTATTGTTTACCAAGGCAGTCAAGTCAGTGCCACCATCGGAGCCAATCTTCTCGTGACCATACACTCTGACATCAATCCACCCACTATCCTAAAGATAACTAGTGTCCTTCCTCAAACCGGGGCTTTTTTCAAAATTGGGAATTTCTACTTCGCCGACAACATCACCCCTCTCACTTTTTCCGCCTCCGTCAAAAACGAGGGTAGCTTCACCTCCGAGACAAAAGGTATCTTTAAGGTTACCGGCCACGACGACACCCCTATATACCTTGAGGGAGTTTTGCCGGTTTATGTTATATCGAACACCCAAAGAGTTCTTCTCAACACCAAAGGGGAGAACTTTTATTTCAGTCCCAACTTAACCCAGATCGGTTTTTTCAAAGCTGTCGTCCAAATCAACTCCGAAAACTCCCACACCGGAAACTCAGTTGATATTTTTTTCTTTCCTTTTAAGATCATTGCCGGTGTAATTTTTGCTACAATGTTCTTAGCGATCATCCTCCGCACCACCAGAACAATAGAGGAGATTGACAGACCAATAAAAAAGTGGAATATTTAAGATATATATGAAACTTACACGTATCATTGTCGCCCTATCGGCTTTTGCAATTCTTATTTTCTCCTCCTTACGTCACGCTACACAGACCAACTCAGCTAACCTAGGTGTCGTCAAAGATACTTTGCAAACTTCCAGGCTTTCTTTTGCCGGTAGAGTTAAGGCTCCTACTATCGCCGGAAGTTCGCATGTTTGGATATATACAGCCAGTGCCGCCGAGTTCTACTCCGTCTCCACCGCCGGTCTTAAGGTTGGCGACGCCCTCACCATTGGCACCGGTTCCTACACCATTGACTCTATCGTAGATGCCGACGAGTTCACCCTTACCGCCAATCTCTCTTCCGGGGACGCCGATGACACCGACGTTATTTATCTCAAGTCCAAGCCCCAGCACGTCATCACTTTCACCACCGCCTCCTCCATCGCCAGCGGTTTCTTCCGGGTCTTGATTCCTGCCGCTACTTCTAATTTCAACGATGTAGCTCCCGACTCCACCGGTTTCGATTTCAATACCGCCGTCTCGGCTACTGCTTCAAACGTTTCCGGCTATACCTTTGTTACTCCTGTTGCCACCGTCTCTGGAGGTACCAACTGTCCTTCCGGTTGGCACTGTTTCGAGTTCCACTATACCGGTACTGGCGGAGTGGGCACTGCGGTCACCCTTAATATCGGAGCCACTGATGGTACCAACACTCCTATTGCTCCGGCTCCCAAATCTGGCCATGCCGAAGGCACCGCCGATACTTACTCGTTTAGAGTCCAAAACTTTGTCAATGCCTCCGACCCCACCGGCACCCCTACCGATCAGTCGACAGGTAAAATTGGTGTTATCGAATCCGTTAGGGTTACTGCCACGGTCGATCCTACTATCAGTTTCTCTATCGCCGGAGTGGCTTCCGGAGCCAACCCATGTGGTTCAGGCACTCCCAACCAAACCGATGTCACTACTGTTACCGGCGTTAACGCACCTCTGGCCGTTCCTTTCGGCACACTTACTCTTAACACCTTCATGGACGCCGCTCATCTCCTCACCGTTTCCACCAATGCTACCAATGGCTATATCGTTACAGCACAGGAAAACGATCAGCTGGGCAAAGACGGTGGTACCACTCCGTTTATTGTCGATGCCGACGGTGACAATGGCACAGCCAACGAAACTACTTCAGACACCTGGGACACTGCCACTGGTAACCCTGGTTTTGGCTATACCCTCAAGTCCGTCGCCGGAGCTTCAGTTCCTTTCACCACTACCGGTGGCACCTTTAACGTCCGTGCTTTTCCATCAATCGCCGATCCGGACTCACCTCTCGTTCAAAACATCATGTCCAATACTACAGTAGCCAATTCCGACCAGATAAATGTCTGTTACCGTGTTTCAGTCGCCGCCACCCAAGCCGCCGGTGACTACGAAAACCAGATTACCTATACCGCTACCGCCTCATTCTAAACATAATATAACCAAACCATCAAATGACAAAGTCTGCCCACAAACTCAATACCAAGCTTCTTTTCTTCAGCATAACCGTTGCTCTAGCCGTTGGAGCCATCACCCCGTCTCCTTTCTCATTTGTTCCTCCGGTTTCGGCCCAATCGGTCATCACAGCTATTCCTCCAAGGCTGGTACTCTCCGGTAAACCGGGTGAGACTATTAACGCTCAACTCAAAGTTAGAAATGATTCCGAAGAAGCTCAAAATTACACTGTCGCCGTCGAAGACTTTATTGTGTACGACACCCAAGGAACACCCATTCCTGTCGCACAGTCAGCCGGGAACCGCTGGTCTCTTGCTTCTTGGGTTTCCGCCCCTGACGTAATTCCCGTCGACACCAAGACCACCCAAATCGTTAATATCAGAATCAAAGTTCCTTTGACGGCCCTCCCCGGTGGTCACTACGCCATGCTCACCTACATGCCCAACGGAGACGTCAAACCCGGACAGATGAAAAAGACCGCTTCTATCATCGGTCAGAGAGTCGGCACTCTTATCTACTTCACCGTCGCCGGGCCCGTCACCGAAAAGCTTAATATCCTCAAGTTCTCAGTTCCCCAGTTTTCCGAACAAGGTCCTATCAACTTCACCGGTACCCTCGAAAGCCTTTCGGACATTCACATCACCCCGGTCGGTAACATCACCATTTCCGATCCTCTGCGCACCAAAGTTGCCGAAGTGCCCGTCGAAGCGGGTAGTGTCTTCCCTGAGACACAAAGAGATTTTGTTTCCACTTGGACACAAAAATGGGGTTGGGGCAAATATCGGGCCGACTTAAACCTCGCCTACGGTACTACCGGCGCCGTCGCTACCGCCACCATCTTCTTCTGGCTCTTCCCCATCCGTTTGGTGATCTACTCACTCATCGCCATTATCTCTATTCTCACCGCTATCATCTTGCTTAACAAACGTAGCAAGAGACATCAAGAAATGCTTGAGAAGGAAGTGACCGAGCTAAAGGAAGAACTGGAAAAGCTCGAAGAGTCGAAGAAATAAAGATCCTGGCAGTATACTGGAAACAGACGTGAAATTAATTATCCGCCTTGGTACTACCGGACTAATCTATCTGTTTCTTTTTTGGAGAGCCACCTCGGTGCTGGCATCCACAGTTCCTGTTTCCGCCAGCGTTCCGGATCTTTCGTTTAATCCTCCCACTCTCATTGCGCCTATCGCCGATGCTACCGTCAATACTGCCCGGCCCTCCTTTTCCTGGTCCCGCCCAAGCCCTGTCCCTTCTAGTCCTCTTAGTTACTACGACTTTTATCTCGACGATACCGTCTTTGCCGCCTCCGTCAGTGACTCGCTTGTCACTCAAGACTACTATTTCTATACTGCCTCCGCCTCAGCCGGTACTTTTAACATCCTGCTCAAGACCGATCTGGCTCAGGGGTATCACACTTGGAAAGTCATTGCCTACACCGAAAATGGTATCTCTTCAGCTTCCGAAACCCGTCTTTTTTATCTTGACTCCATCACTCCTTTTATCTCTGTCACCAAAGTCGACAACCAAACTCTCTCCTGGAATACCTCTGTTCCGACGTCAATTCCCTCTATAGAAAATCGTTACTTGACCATTTCCACCTCCGATCCGATAATCGGTGGGGGTATCGAAACCTATTCAAACATTCAAATAGTCCTCGTCTGCCCCGCAGGGCTATCTGGCTGTAGCAACCAAATCTTCACCGGCAATATTTCTACTGGTCTTTGGAACTCCCACTTTTACGGACTTCAGAGAGGTCGCACCTATACCGTCACCATCTCGGCTACCGATGCCGCCGGAAACACCAATCTTTTCCCCGACTTCTTCATCACTTTTGGAACGCCTATCCCCACCATCACACCAACCTCGAGAATCACCCCTACATCAATAGTCACACCAACAGCATCGGTTTCGGCACCCATTACTCCTTCTATCTTTCCTACCTTACCATCAATCTCGATCGCACCCCCCATCAACGAATTAAATATTATTACCCCCGCATCTTACGTTCCGGCCACCCCTCCTGCCCCAACTCCCCCTCCGGTCAAAAAAGAAACTGCTTTCAAACCGCTGTATCTTTTTTACCTGTTCCTCTTAATTCTCATGGTTTTTGGACTTCCTCTCCACCTGCTCATGGCTTCAATCGGCACCGCGACACCTTTACGGTTCACACTCAAGTTCCTGACCATATTAGCCTTTCCCTTCTTCAGAAAAAAATCATATCAAACAATTCCCTTTTCCAGTATCGACATCTTTATCCCTGATAAATTGGACCATGCCTGGCAGTCTACAATAGCCGACATAAAAGGCTTTTATAGTTTGCGTTCTCCCATACCTGACAAAATCTTTATTGAAATGTCAGCTGTGGGACGGTCATGGAAGAACAATCTATTTAGAGGTTCACTTATTCCTCTTTGCTGTCTCTGTCCTCTACTCACAAGCCACCAAGATGGACACACAAGGCTTCGGAAAACACTCTACGACAATAGAATCATTCCGCTGATTATCGCCCTAATTACCAGTACCACGGCTTTCGTCATTACACCTTCCTATTTTATTTTCATCTATCTATATTTTTCACTGCAGTATCTTTTCTCGGAATATATATATCCAAAAATATAGTTTTCGAACCCCAAACCTCACCCTAGATGTCCATGTAACCATTCAGGATTTACCAAAAAAAAGCTATCGGAAGAAAAAGAAAACACAACCCTTAAACCTCGATGTCCGAAGATCGCATTAGCTCATATACGTGATTCATGATGGCGATAATTAACCATTCGGGTTTTCTTGGCTCATTTACGCATAAATTTCATCTATATCAACGAATTAACGCATAATATGTCATATGATATAGGTATATATCATATGCGGTCAAATATTAATTTCACGGTACCCTCGAGGCTAAAATCTTTAATTGCATAATAATCGAGATAATTAGCCTCATTATCCGCGTGAAATAATTATATTCCGCAAGCAGATACGGTATATAATGATACACAAATCTCAAATATAGAATCTTCAACATAAAACCTTCATTCCCCGCAAGCTATCCATCATTTCACCGCATCTTTACGCAGACACTTGACTTAATCACATTTTCTTTTTATATTAGTATATATACGTATAATGTTGTCTAATATGAACCTAATTTCGAGTTATCAACAATTTCAAAAACAATGTTAATTAATGATTTCTCGAGCCAAAATTATCTTCAGGAGAAATCCACGGATCACATCTCGCCCATCGAACTTATTTCTGCCGGTATGATCTTCATCCTTCCGATTGTTTTTTTACTAATTATCTCTGCCTCCTGACTTAAGCTAAGTCAACGCTAATGGTCCTGCCCAACCAAGTCGAACTGCTAAAACATTTCTCTTCTTTCCTATTCGAAGCCGGGCTTTCTTCTGTATCGATCAAAAATTATCTCTCCGATGTTCGTCATTTTCTAAGCTTTTCACAATCACTTCCGGGTGTTTCGATGGAGCAAATCTTTAGCAAGATCACTGAATTCCTCCCACCATACCTGGAAGCTCAACAATCTACCTATACCCCAAAGTCCACTACCAACCGTCGTCTAGCCTCTATCCGGCGTTTCGCCACCTTTCTAAGCGTGAAATATGACATTAGCGATTTTTTCACGCAACAAAATATATCAAACAAGAGCAATCAAATTTTGTCCTGGCCCCATATCAACGGATCCAGGGAACCAACTCAAACCAGATCAGCTCCTATTCCGACACCTGATGAAGACAATAATCATCTCCATGTTTCTTCGAAGACCATGTCCTCCGATAAAATCCTGGAGCAGTTCAAGACCTCACTGGAAAAAGAAAAAAAGACCCACTCCACCATCAAAAACTATCTCTCGGATCTCAATCACTTCTTCCTGTGGACTGCTAACCAAACACCCTTCACCACACAAAATCTCTTGAATATTTTGAGTGAATCTCAATTACAGGCCTACATCACTTACCTCAAACTAAGTCATACCAGCACATCGGTCCTCAGCCGTCGGCAATCCTCAATCAAGAAGTTAGCTCGATTTTGTTTGAGTGAAGGCTACATACCCAAGAACCCCTTTGAAATCAAGCAAGCACCTCAGAAAATTGCCCCCCTAGCTTGGATTGAAAGACTATCTCACAAGGCCAAGAAGCCTTCTAAGGGCCCTAAAAACATTTTTGTCCTCTGGTATGACAGATACAATGCACTTTCTTGGACCCCATATCTAAACGTTGCCCACCTCGTATTGGCCACCACAGCCATGGCTATTTTTGCCTACAACCAGATTATTGGTCAGACTAGACCTAGCGCCGCCGCCACCGCCCTGACCCCACCCAGAAGACAGCTGTCTTTTCAGGGTAGACTGACAGACTCCTCCGGCACTCCCATCACCACTTCTGTCAACGTTGTCTTTAAGCTCTTCAACCAGCTGGCTCCTCCTGGAACCCAGCTGTACACTTCCGGCACCTGTTCCATCACCCCGGACCAAAGCGGTATCTTTAATTCCTTAATTGGCGACGGGGTCTGTGGCTCCGAAATCGGCTCATCTGTTTTCACAGACAATCGGGACGTTTTCTTGGAGATTACCATTGGAGCGGAAACCCTTACCCCCAGACAACAAATTGCCACCGTTGGTTATGCCCTCAACTCCGAAACCCTCCAGGGGTATCCGGCATCCGCCTCGGCAACCATCAACACTGTCCCCGTTGTTGACAACAGTGGCAATATCACCATCGCCGCCTCGTCACCCTCCATAGTTTCCACTTCCGGTACTTTTACAGTGAAGGGCCAAAGCCTCGCCCTGACCACCGCCGCTAACTCCGGCGGTGACATTGTTCTTCAGCCGGACTCCATAGGCTCCGGTCAAATATTGGCCATCGGTGGCACCACTACCGAAGATTCTCTTAGGGTAACTAATGCAAACTTGACAGGCGGCACACTTATCTCCGGTTACGTTGGTAACAATACGGCCACCGGCAGAATCCTTTCGCTTACTTCGGGGTCCACTGAAACAGATCGGTTCTGGGTGGCTACCGACGGACGCACCGGCATCTTTGCCTCCGACGCCGACACTGCGCTGATTGTGAACCAAACCAGTACCGGTAATCTTATCTCTGCCTCGGTTTCCGGCTCACCGGTCTTCACGGTAACCAACGGAGGCAACGTCGATATCACCGGTCAGTATTTGATAAACGGCACACCTATTGGCAGCGGTAGCAACTGGCAGCTTACCTCCGGCTCTCTCACCCCTCTTCAAATAACCAATTCCATCAACATCGGAGCCATCGCCACCGCCTCCGCTCTGGTCCACCTCGCCGGAACTTCCGGAGAAAATTCATGGATCAACACCGGCAACTTTGGTATCGGGACTACCAATCCGTCGGAAAAACTGAACGTGTCCGGCAATGTCAAACTAACCGGTAACCTTCTGGCTACAACCGATAACACCCAAGATCTAGGTGACTCTACCAACAGCTGGTCCAGACTCTATTTATATACCGGCATCAACGACAAAGATGGTACAGAGGTCATCTCTACACTCAACAAACGCCTTACCGGAGGATCGGCTTGGAATATCGTTGAAGGTGCCAGACTTGGCGACATCAACGCTATCACCGCAGGCTATAAATTAGATGTCGTCGGCAATGCCACCGCTTCGGGAAATATCAGTCTAGGTGGACAGCTCCAAGTTGGTCGTTTTGCAGTAGCCCCGACCTCCCTCGGTTCCGGTTCCATGTACTTCAATACCACCACCACTACCGGTAACTCTAATCCAAATACAGAAACCCCTGGAACCACCGGCAGTCTTTTTGTTTATGGTGTAGATAATGCCTATCACCGACTGGCTATGGACATGACTCAATACTCCAGTAACAGTGCCAATATCGCCAATCAAAGCTATATTGAAGTGGCTCACAACCAAAACACCAACGACATTTCTCTAACTGCCTGGGTCTACAACAGCGCCACCACCCTCTGGCAAAAAATCAATGATTATTTAGCGAAGTCAGTTACTCATGATCTAGATAACGAGTTTAATCCTCCTTTCACTCAAAAAATGAAGACTTCAACTGTCGCCATTGATTACAATGAAAATGATCTGGGCAATGGAGCCGACGGAGCGGCTAGTATTTCTACCGATCGCAACCTCAATACCACGAATATCAATAACAACTGTACGACCGATGGGGGCGACGCCGTCAACTACTCTGTTACAGCCCTCACTAGTACCACTGCCACTCTCGAATCTACTCCAGGTGCAGGATGTCTTGAGGCAGGTGACGAAATTCTCCTCATCAACCTGCAGGGAGGCACCGCCGCCTACTCCAATGTAGGTAACTATGAAACTCTGCGGGTTAGTAGTGTCTCTACCAACGTCGTCACTTTCACGGCTGCCAAAACCAAATTCTACGGCGCAGGTGCGAGCGACGACACGAGCATTGGTTTGTCCGCCGGCAATCAAATCGTCATGCTCCAGAGAGTCCCCAACTATACTGATGTGACTATTTCTACTGCCGGTACGGACCTCATCGTTGACGACTGGGTTGTCCCTGGCGGCGTCGCTAATAACGGTGCTGGGGAAGGTGGCGTCATGTTCTTTAGAGCCAGCGGCACCGTTACTGTCAACTCCGGTACTACCATTAACACCAACGGCAAGGGTTACATCTTAGGAACTGCCCAAACCAGTAGTACTGTCGCCGCTGACGGAGGTGAGGCTTTTTGTAATACTGATGGCGGTGGAGACGCAGGTATCGATAATGGTGCCGGCTCAACCGGTAACTGTGGAGGAGGTGGAGGTGGTGGGGCCGCCAGTGGAGGAGCCGGTAGTGGCTCAGCTTCACTTGGTGGTGGAGGTGGAGCGGGTGGTGAATCTACCGGCACTACCGCCAACGCCGGAGGAGGTGGTGGTGGTGGGTACGGATCTGCGGGTAATGGAGGCTCTTCCACCAGTGCTGCCGGGTCCAACGGTGGCACCAACTCCAGCGGCAACGGTGGAGCAGCCGGAGCCAATCACGGTGGAGGTGGAGGTGGTGGTGGCACCTATGGAGACACAACCCTGGCCGACCTTTACTTTGGTTCTTCAGGTGGTGGTGGTGGCATGAACGAAACCGACGGTGATGCTGGAGGGAACGGGGGTGATGGAGGTGGTATCGTCTATATCGCCGCCAACACGATCACTGTTTCTAGTACTGGAGTCATTCAAGCTAATGGCACTGCTGGCTCCGCCGGCACAGGTGATGGAGGTGGGGGTGGAGGTGGCGCGGGTGGATCAGTCAAACTAGTGGGTAATACCCTCACGCTAGGCACCTCGCTCGTGACGGCCAGTGGCGGCGCGGCTGGTGGATCTGGTAGCGGAGTTGGAGGTGGAGCTGGGGGCGATGGGCGGATTGCCAGTTACTATGCTACATCAATTACTGGTACCACTTCCCCTACCAAAAACGACTACACCCTTTCGTATAACACATATGCTGTCTATGTGTCTGAAGAAATCAATACTCCCAGCGCCACGAGTTTTGGTAACTTAAGTTGGACCGAAACACTCCCAGCCTCAACTAATATCCAGTTCCAAACTCGTTCCGGCAACACTCCCGACTCTACCGATGGGACCTGGGAAACCTGGAAGCCTTCAACTGTCACTACCAACTATGTTGACCTCCAAACCATGAATACCCATACGGACTGGACCGGTACTAATGCCACCGTGGCCGATGGCGATATCACTCGCAACGTCGACTATTACGAAGACGAAGACGAATTTACTGCGGACAACCTCACCAAGATCACCTCCACTGCCGCAGGTGGATACGCCGAAGACACCATTTCTTCCACTGATATTTCTACGCACGAATACATTAGCGCTTGGGTCTACTCGGTAGGAGGAGGTAATGTTCTCACTCTTGGTTTTGGTGAAGCTGCTGCTACCGAACAAACTGAAACCGTTACGGTTGACGCTGGTAGTACCTGGCAAAAAGTCTACTGGGATATCTCGGATGTCACTGGCACTGCCAGAAATGCCGTGACAAAACTAAGAATCACACTCACCACCAACAGTAATACGGTTTACGTCGACAACATCAAAGCCGAAAAAACGCTTCTGACCACACCAGCCGGTTCTGCCATTACTTCTACCGCCAATAACTATATTCAATACCGAGCAATTTTAACGACCACCAATACTGCCAATCAACCCTACTTCTCAGGAGTTCAGTTAGCCTATACCAACCCAGTTAGTACCTACACGATTGACGCCAATCGCATCCGCCAACTCAACAATGTCGATTACTACACTTCAGGCAGACTCCAAGTCACCGAAAGTGAGCTAGACAACTACAAAAGTATCCACACCGAAACGGCGCTCACCAGCATCACCCAAAACGCCGCCCTTGACCCGGGAACCGGTGCCGACGGAGCTATCACTGTCACCACAGACACTTCTATCAACACTACTTCCTTAATTAGCGGTCGCTCGTGTGCCGATGGCGGAGACGCGGTTAATTACAACGTCACGTCCCTCACTAGTACTACCGCCGTTCTCGAATCAACTCCCTCAACCGGCTGTCTCGCCGTTGGTGACGAAGTCTTACTGATCAACCTCCAAGGAGGCTCGTCTGCCACCAGCAACGTTGGTAACTACGAAACCCTTAGGGTTAGTAGTGTCGTCGGAGCTACCGTCACCTTCACAACCGCCAAAACCAAATTTTATGGCGCCAATGAGGGCGATGATACAAGCATTGGTATTTCGGCAGGATCGCAAATTGTCATGCTCCAGCGCGTCCCCAACTATACCAACGTCACTATCTCGGGTTCCGGCATCGATTTTTACCCCGACGACTGGGCTACACCCGATGGAGGAGTAACCAGTGGACCTGGTGAAGGTGGTGTCATGTTCTTTAGAGCCTCAGGTACTGTCACGGTTGGTAGTAATGCGACGATTCACGCCAACGGCAAAGGTTACATCTTGGGGAGTGGTCAAACCAGTAGCACTGCTACCTCTGACGGAGGTGAAGCATTCTGCAATGCCGACGGGGGTGGAGACGGAGGTATTGACGATGCCGCTGGTTCTACAGGAAACTGTGGAGGTGGAGGTGGAGGTGGAGCCGCCAGTGGAGGAGCGGGCAGTGGCTCAGCCTCACTTGGTGGTGGTGGTGGAGGTGGAGGTGAAGCTACAGTCACGACGGCCAACGGTGGAGGTGGTGGTGGTGGAGGGTACGGAACTGCTGGTAACGGTGGTAATTCAAGTACTGCCGGTGGAGATGGCTCCAACGGTGGCACCAACTCCAGTGGTAACGGTGGAGCGGCCGGAACTCAGCATGGAGGTGGTGGTGGTGGTGGAGGCACTTACGGAGAAACAGCCCTCGATGACCTTTACTTCGGTTCTTCTGGTGGTGGTGGTGGCATGAATGAAATTGATCTAGAGGCTGGCGACGGAGGAGGTGATGGTGCGGGCATTGTTTTCATCGCCGCCAACACGATTAGTGTATCCGGCAATATTCAATCCAATGGTAGTGCAGGGACTGAAACTGGGGGTGCCAACGGCGGTGGAGGTGGAGGTGGTGCGGGAGGGTCCATCAAGTTGATCGGCAATGCTCTTAGTCTCGGCTCTTCTCTAGTCACTGCCACGGGTGGTAGTGGCAGTACTAACTCTGGCGGAGTAGCTGGAGGCAATGGAGGAACCGGCAGAATCGCAACATATTATGTTTCCTCTACTGCTGGGACTACCGACCCTGGAGCCAACCTCGCAAGCGTGAGTGCTAATAACTATGCCATTTTTATCTCCGACGAGATTCCTACTCCAAATGCCACCAACTTGGACAAACTCAGTTTCAGTTTTGACCAAAACCTTTACGGTCAGGTCCAGTTCCAAACCAGATCCGGCAAAAGTAACAACGCCACCGACGGCTCATGGGAAATATGGAAGCCAGTCGTAGTCAACACCAACATCAAGACTCTCAATGCCATGGACGCCACCGGAGATTGGTCGGTTACTAGTTTGAGTGCCGCCGCCGACGGTGTTCTAGCCCGGAATGTGGATGAGTTTGAGGACGAAGATATCACCAACGCGGCCAACAAAAGCGTCAAATTCGGTTCAGTTGGCTCCGCCAATGGGTATGCGGAAGACACTATTTCGTCGACCGATCTTTCCAACTATGATCTGATTTCAGCTTGGATCTATGCGACTAGCTCCGGTAACATCGTCAAACTAGGTTTTGGAGAATCAGCTGGCAATGAACAAGAAGAAACCTTTACGGTTGACACTGCCAACACCTGGCAAAAAGTTTATTGGGACATCACCGATATTGATGAATCACTCCGCAATGCAGTGACGAAACTTCGTGTCTCCATTCTCTCCACCAATACAACTGTATATGTCGACAGCCTCCAGGCAGAAAGACTAATGAATACGGCTTCGGGGTACGTCATTACCTCTACTCCCAACGAGTACCTCCAGTATCGGGCCATCTTGACCACCACCAATAGTGCTTTCCGACCCAAACTGTACAATATCAAAATTGATTGGAGTAATGGTTATAAAATTGAACAAACAACGGCGAACTCTGTCCGACTCTATAATTTTTCCGGGCAAACACAACAAATCCGACTAGACGCCATAGTCTTCGGAGCTGACTTGGCCGAATGGTATAGTGTCAACGATTCCAGCATAGAAGCCGGCGAACTAGTTGCCATCACTGGCGCCTTAGATGATTTTGGGGTTCCCTATCTTAGAAAAACTAATCAAAAAAATGACCGCAACATCCTCGGTGTTATCTCCACCAAAGCCGGACAAACGCTTGGTGTCGAAGGAGAAAACCGCCGTCTTCTGGCACTAGCTGGCCGGGTTCCGGTCAAAATAGACCTCAGCAGTCCCAGTATAAAGGCGGGCGATTATCTTACCGCTTCCGACAAACCGGGTCTGGCCAAAAAAGCTCGTCCGGGAGAGATGACCATCGGCCGCGCTTTTGAGTCTTGGAACCGAGAGGCTCCTACCTCTACTGTTCTAACTATTGTTCAACAACCCTCAGAAACTCCGGAAGTTGATCTTTCTCAATCCGTTATTTCCATTGCCAAAGATACTTGGGAAGTCTGGAACCAGACAGCTAACATTGCCATCACTCGTCTGGCCTCTTTCTCCGAAGTAGTCACCGGTCGATTAACCGCCGGACTTACCACCACCAATCAATTACAAGTTGAGACCATCACCTCACTTGCCTCAGGCAGTGCCATTACCATAAATAGTCCTGTGATTATTCGATCCGGAATACTAGCAACCACCCTCTCCGCACAAACCATCAATTCCGATACACTAAATGTCAAAAACATTACCACTGATTCAATTACCGCCAACACCATTATCGGATTGGATGCCAAGGTAGCCAGTCTCTCGGCCGGATGGAGTACCAAACTTTCCGAATCGGAAATAGAAACTCTCACCGGTCAAATCGTGCTCCAATTAGCAAACTCCAGCCAACAGTTTTCCGAATTCACCCAAGCGACCGTCGCCAACTTCCAAGCCGGTGTTTCCGTAATCGGAGAACTCGTCACTGAAAACCTCACCGTTCGTACCAGGCTGATCACCCCCATCGCTGATATCGACCAACTAAAAGTGATTGATGCCACTATCTCCGGCACTCTTTATGCCGACAACATTAAGGGAAAAACCGTCGACACTCTTAACCTTCAGCTCGACCTATTAAACGAAAAGTATTCAACCGCCTCAGCTATCTTAGCCGACCTCCAATCCAGATATTCCTCCTACGACTCTCTCCTCGGGAATCTTCAAACGGCCACCGACTCGGCAGATCCACTGGCTCTCTCTCCCCTAGCTACCGTTTCTGCCTCCTTCCCCTCCGATATGGCTTTAGAATCCCTGACTTCCCGCCTGATCTTTACCAATGACGTTCTGGCCAGCGGTTCTGTCCTAGCACAATCCTTTAGCTCGATCGATTCCGATCTTTATATCCAACCCACCGGCGATAAGCCCATCCACCTTCTCGCCAATCTTATGACCTTGTACCCCGACGGCAAAGTAGCTATCAATGGAGATCTTCTTATCTCCGGCACTATCTTCGCCAATAGTTTAGACACACGAACGGCCACCGTCTCGGGATCGTTGGCTGTCGGACAAGGTAACTTTGGCCAGTTAACTACCGGCGGCTTGATCATCGCCTCCGACAATCCAGATCAGTCCTCGAGCATTTCCGCTCAAGTCAGTTCCAATACCACCATTGGCACCGCCACCATCGCCACTGGATCTTCAGAAATTGTTATCGCCAACAACAAAGTTACCGATGACACCCTCATCTACATCACCCCGGTCTCCGATACTAGCAATCAAGTCCTCTTTGTCAAATCCAAACAATCCGGTGTTGGTTTCACTGTGGCGGTGCCAGGTAACTCTGATCAGATAAAACAAGAAATCTCTTTCAACTACTGGCTAGTCAAAACAAAGTAACGGGATAAATGTACAATGAATAACATGAAACATCCAACCTGCCCGCCCAAACTGCGTAGCTGTTGGCGGGGTTTCACCTTAGCCGAACTCCTGATTGTCATTACCATCATTGCCGTTCTAGCAGTTCTTATACTGCTGTCTCTCAACCCCTTCACCTATTTCAAAAGAGCTTATGACACTGAGCGGAAAGACGATGTCTACCAACTCAAAAATATTCTTGAAAGTTATTACGCCGATCATGAATACTATCCCGATCTCAAAGTCGTTCTTGCTGATTGCAACGGGGATAGTTTACAACCCTACCTTGACAAAGTTCCCTGTGACCCAAACACCGGTGCCGCTTACGCCTCCTATACTTTGCCGGTGGGCAGTACCAAACCCCAGCAATATGTCATTTACGCCCCCACCACCTCTGAGAACTTCCCCGACGCCAACACTGTAGATCAGTGTCCAGATACTTTAATCACCAGCTCCCCAGGCATCAGCCAAACAGCCATCATTATCGGGTGTGGGGGTAAAGGGCTCTGTACTCAATACTATGGCTGTAAAAATGGCGCCTGTACCCAAGTCTCGTTTGATTCTACCGTCAGTTGCACTCCCAATTCTTGTGACTCGGACTGTGGAGGGGTGGACTGCGCGGCTCAAAACGGACAAGGAGGTTATATCAACGAGTGTTTGCCTTAGCCACCAATTCTTTAATACCCTTTTGAGTAGCTGAAGAAATCGGCAGGATATCAACTTTCTTCTCCATAAAATATTTTCGAATTTCAGCAACCTTCTCTTCGCTTACCAAGTCAATCTTACTTAATACTACGATCTCCTTTTTGGTTTCAATTTCCCCACCATAACTCAATAGTTCATTTTTTATTGTCCTGTATTTTTCAAATGCCCCTTCCGCGCTTTCTCCGGCTGGCACCAAATGAATCAACACCTTTGCTCTTTCAATGTGTTTTAGAAACTTTATTCCCAGACCCTTCCCCTCACTCGCTCCTTCTATCAAACCGGGAAAGTCGGCAATCACCAAACGGTTTTCACCGCTTTTCATCACCCCTAAGTTTGGCTCCAAGGTCGTAAACTCGTAGTCTGCTACTTTGGGCCGAGCGTTTGATAATACCGACAACAGTGTCGACTTGCCGGCGTTAGGCAGTCCCACCAAACCAATATCAGCTAGTAGCTTGAGAGATAGTTCCGCCTGAAAGCATTGGCCCACCTGGCCCTGCTCTGCCCTCAAAGGAGTTGTTTCTCTGGCACTCATAAAATGCACGTTTCCCCGGCCGCCGGTTCCTCCTTTAGCTATCAGCATCTTCATACCCGGTTTGTCAAAATCAATCAATTGTTCCTTGGATTCAATTTCGGGAATTACTTTTGTGATTAGTCTGCCCATCTGTTCCCTAGGCATCCCTTTGACGGCAATGTTTTCGACCTCAATTTTTCCTTGGCTCAGCGGTTTCAGCGTCACGATGGTTCCGAGAGGCACCTTTATTATCAGATCTTCCCCTTTGGCTCCGGACATTTTCTTACCTGTACCCTTATCACCGTCGGTTGCCTCAAATTTTTGCTGGTGGGCGAAGTCATCCAGCGTATTGCGGTTGGGATCGGTTTCGATATACACACTACCCCCCTTACCGCCATCACCGCCATCAGGACCGCCCTTAGGAATAAATTTTTCCCGTCGAAAACTGACGGCACCGTTGCCGCCCCTGCCCGCCCTGATAATAATTTTTGCTTGGTCTACCATATTTAAGCATTATAACGAAGTTATAAGCAAATATAAGAAGAAGCACAGTGTAGCCAGCAAAATAGCCATGGCTATGCTGAGCGAAACGAGCAAGCTCTTATAATAAATGACATTATTACCCTCTCTTACAGATTGACACACCGCCAATTCCTTGTACAATACCTATTTGTAAGTTTCACACGCGGGCGACAACGTTTCAGCGGTCTCGGCTTCTGATTCAGTTTGCCCGCTCCACCAATTCACCCCGTCTCAATGGCGGGGTTTCTTTTACTTCAATACAGCCAATGGACTGGCGTTGCCCTTGTCGGTTCTAATCTCAAAATGCAAGTGGGTTCCTGTCGATCTTCCTGTACTTCCCATCATTCCCAGTTTGTCTCCTCTTTTCACTGTTTGTCCTACCACCACTGAAAAGGAAGACATGTGAGCATAAAGTGTTTTCTTGCCGTTACCGTGATCTATCACCACTCTGTTGCCATACCCGGTGTTATCCGCCCAACTGGCTACCAATACGGTTCCTGAATCGGCCGCCAGAATAGGTCCCCCATCGTGATTGGCTATATCAATTCCCTTATGCCACGCTTTGAAGTCCTGTGATATTTTCCCTGCCGCCGGCCAAATCCAGTTACCCGTGGCTGATACAGCACCGGCATTGGGCGTCAACGTAGAAGCTAAGTTTGACCTCGGCGACAAAATCACCTCATCCGGCATCTCACCGTCCGGCACGATTAGCTGTTGACCGATGGCCAAGGCAAACGTTTCGTCGTTGGTAAATTCATTAAAAGGAAAGTCGACTACCGCCTGAGCCGACACATTATATTTCTTGGCCACCGAATAAATCGTTTCACCCGCCTTCACTGTATGTACTACACCGGTTACCGGAGGAATCTTCAGTACGGTCCCAATTTTGATTTTCTTTTCACTTAGCCCTTTATTCAGCCAAGTTATCGAGTCGGTATCCACGCCAAACTTTTTTGCAATTGAAGCCAAAGTATCTCCACTCTCTACCGTATAGTCGAGCATATCCGCTCTTGGTTTATCCGATACTTGGGTCAGCGGGTCCATCTCCACTTGCGACTCGGTCGAAAGCCCCAAAACCCTAGCTGTTTCTCCTGATGGCGTACTTTCTTGAGCAAAGGCAAACTTACTACCTAGCCCAAGAGACATGACCGCTTGCGTCTGAGAGTCATTGACGATAATAGTCGGACCCAGAGTCACCGAGAGCACCATTACTGTCACCATCACCGAGTTTACAATTAGCTGGGAGTGTTTACCCCTTTGCTGGTACATCTTACCCACTAGAATTGATTTTACGGACTCAAATACCGCAAACTTTGGCTTCAGATAGCTCGCTACAAAATACGACAACAAGATCCTCAAATATTTGAAAAAATCTATCACCCACTCGCTGATAAAAGTCTTTAGGCTACTCATAATTGGAGCAAAATCTATTCTACCACCTCCACCCCATCGTCATTGCGAGGTCGCCTCAGACGACCGTGGCAATCTCACTCCACCCTCTTAAATATCAGTGAGTACGGCGTTTTTGCCTTCAATTCATAACCTTTGGCAACAAGGTACTTAGTCACTTCCGACTTCTTCCAATTTTTAAAGTCAAACTCCAGATCCTCACAAATAATCAGTTCTGGTCTGTATTTCTTCCAGTCATTAGACTTTAGTACCTCCACATCCATTCCCTCCGCATCTACCGACAATAGAACTATCTTTTGTCCCTTAGGTATGTACTTCTCAAGTATCTCCCTCAAAGGCAGTACGTCTACTATCCTTTTTCCCACCAGCTTTCTACCGGCTTCTTTCTGATTCTTCCTAGCCTGCTCCGCAGAAAAAGTATTGGCCGCCCCATCCTCAAACATGAAATACTCCATCACCCCTCCCTCGTCCTGGTTTTGATTTTTTGAGCCGTCTCCCACCCCCACATTCACAAATATATCCCTTGGCCTCGCTTGCCCATACAGCTTTTCCATCTGTGGGTTGGGATCTACGCAGATTCCTCTCCATCCCTTCTTGTAAAACAAATAAGTATTCGAAAACAGCTTCGGGTGATACGCTCCGATGTCCACATAAAACCCCCTCGCCAACTTTGATTTTTTGAGTTTTTGATTTATTGAGTTTTTGAACTCTCCCCAAGCTATCAAATCCTCCCCACTCTGGGCATACGATCGCTTCCCGAACAGATCGTAGAGTGGCGAAACCAGTAGTTTTTGCTTCCAATCCATCCCTCTAGTTTACCCTATTGACATTTTGGGCAAAATATGTCATCCTATAGCGTATTCAATATCCATCAAGCACCTGAAAATCGGAGGTTACTATGTTTCGCTCTCGCTATCCCCTGTTCAATTTTGTTATGAACTTCCTGATCTCCTGCGGCCTTTTCTGGTTGTTTTCCCAGATTGGCTGGATTACCATCAGCAGCGCCCAGCCTCTTTGGGTCATTGTCTTGGTGGTCATCTTGGTGAACCTGGTCGTCAGTCTGGTCCTGACCTTTGGTCTGATCCTGCTTCTGCCAGTCATCGCCATCCTGGCCTTCTGCACTCTTGGTCTCGGCGTGGTAGTTATTTCCGGCGCCTTTACCTATGCAGTCTTCTACATCACTGGAAGTCTGACTGGCTTGTTTGTCATGACGACAATATGGTGGCAGGCTCTCGTCATCGGCATCGCCTTCTCCCTGCTGCGTTTCAGCACCCCTTCGAACTGATCTACCTGCTCGATGGACCCCGCCTCAGGCGGGGTCTTTTTTTATCCCAAACAGTGATGTTGAAGCCAAAACTTGACATTTCACGCACTATAAGATATAATACTCACCAATTCTACCTTGACTTTCCGACAACTCAAAGGAGACCTCATGAAAACTCCACACCTGCTGCGCATTCTGCTCGCCCTCACAATCCTCTCTCTCGCCCTCACCGCCTGCGGCACACAAAAAGTCCAGTACCCGAGTTTGTGGGAAATCTACGACCCCGCTTCATTCACGACGGGAAGCCTGCGAACGGGCTACAATGTCGTCGTCGAGCCCATTGCTGAATCAGAACTTCCGGGATATGGACAAAAGGTCGAGGGCGTGGCCATCTATATGGTCGCCGAAGTGACCAGTGCCATTGACACTAATTTCTCAGCCTTGTATGTGGCTGAGGTGTACCCATCCATCACGGTACCGAACGGATACTTGTTGTCAGGACGAAAGGTTTTCTTCCGAGTCCGTCAACAGGCCAATGAACTGGCTACTGCCGATCAAGTCTGGAACCCCATTGGTACAGACGCCGCCGCAGTCATGTCGACGCTTTGCGCCGACACCGCCCAAAAGACGGGCGCGGCCTCTTTCTGCCCCACTCCTTGATCTCCAACTCAAAAAAACCCTCCGCCTCTCGCGGAGGGTTTTTCATGCCAAATTCGTCATTGCGAGTTTCGGTAATCCGAACCGTGGCTCGCTGATACCCGAAGGGGTAAATCTCACATATAATGATCTCGTGAAGCGTTTTATATTTCTATCTTTATCACTCTTCTTTGCCGTTTTTATTATCCTCCTCATTCCCCAAGCCACAACCATTAAGCCATTCCTGCCCTTCGCCAACTATCTCCTAGGCGTGGCAAATCCCACGTCATACTTGGTTTTACTGGGCAACGACACCGAAATGCGTGCCAATGGTGGCTTCGCCGGCTCCTACGCCAAGCTCTCCCTCTCCACCAAACTAACTAACAACTTCGCACTAATAACTAATAACTCCCTGGATTTCCAGGACATCTACGTCCCCAATGGCCAGCTGGCCGGCCACGTCACCCCACCGGAACCAATCCAACAAGCCTTCGGGCACGGTACCTGGGAGCTCGCCAATGCCGATTGGGAGCCGGACTTCCCTACAGCAGCACAGAACATTCGTTGGTTTTTGGACAAAGGTAAAGAAATAAACCCCGACATTCTGGCCATCATCAATCTCACCACCATCAAACAAGTCTTGAATATTGTCGGTAGTTTCCCTGTGCCTGAATACGCAGCAAATATTACTCCTGAAAATCTGTATCTTTTTCTCCAAGGCAAAACCGAAACCAATTTTTTCCCCGGCTCTACCCAAAAAAAAGACACCCTCACCGCTGTCGGCCAAGCCCTAATTAAGAAGTCAAAAAGCCTTTCTCTCTCGAAAAAGCTTACGATAGCGCACATATTGTATACGGATTTAATAAATCAAAATATCATGATCCATTCGTCTAATACCTCGTTTCAAGCATTCCTCGAACAAAAAAAGCTCGCTGGAGTTTTGTCTCCCGAGGCTTTTGACACCTACTCCCTTATAGAGACCAACTTAGGAGCCAATAAAGCCAATCAGTTCGTTTCCCGCTCCACTACCCACACCATCACCCACTCTTCATCCTCAACCATCCGCCACCAAGTCACCGCCCACTTCACCAACTCCTCCCCGGCAGCCAATCCCAACCCTCCCGTTCATTACGGAGGCAACTACATCGCCTATCTCCGCTTCTACATACCCACATACGCCCAAAACATTTCTTTAACTCGGACACCAGAAGGCAAGCCTCCCCTCCCCGAGGAGTTGGACACTACTACTTCAACTGTCAATGCGAAGAGCGCAAGCGACGCAGCAATCTATACAAATGGCACCACCGGTCCAAAATGTGAAATGAGCAATGTAAAATGTAAAATCTCCTACGGTCTTACCGAGATGGGTTTCTGGCATACCACCCCTGCCGGAGGCGAAAGCACTATTTCTCTTGCCTACGACCTCCTCCTACCACAGTCCATAGAGTACTCCCTGGCTATCCTCAAACAACACGGCTTGGCTACCTCCCCCCAAACCGTCGATCTCTTCGGCAATCACTACTCCTCCGGGCTCAGGCACAGCTTCCGTTTACCATAGCTTCATAGTCATACCTATAACATTGCGTTTTCCATTTTAACAAGGTAAAATATGCAAGATTCAAACCAAATCTGTACGTTAATAGGAGTAAAGCATGAAGCAATCGTATCTGAACGTCGGCTTGACAGTCTTTGGCTTCACCGTTCTGACCTTGGTCATCAGCGTCCTTCTGGGTACCTCCCCCGTTACCATCCTGGCTTTTGCCGGCAACTTGGTGGTTTATTTCATTTTCTTCTTTGGCTTTCAGATTGTCCTGCCTCCACTTATTGCCTACTTTGCCCGGAAGTACGGGATCACCCGGCTCGACAACAAGTTTGGCCAAAACTACCGTGAACAGATTCCCAACTGGATTCACTGGCTTCTTGCCATTACCTTCGGTTTGCTTATTGGACTCGCCTGGATGAAACTCACCCCTCTCATCGCCTTCATCCCCTCCTTGAGTGTCTGGCCTATTGAGTTTTTGCGCTGGACGGCGAGCTTTGAGCGGATCAATTATTGGGTGTCTGTCTGGCCCGCGATATCTTTCGCGGTCTCCTACCTAGTCACCCATACGGATATATCCAACCGAGAAAACTGATTTTCCAAGCCCCGTAGATAACGGGGCTTTTTTGCGCCTCTTCAAGCTCATTTTGCATAAAAAAAGACCCCCATTATAGGGGGCCTTCGAAGTTAATCCAGTTGATCGTAAGGTGAGCGGCGCTCAATGAGTCCATCTGAACCCCATCCAGGCGTAGCCGCCAGTTTGTCCAATACTCTTGTGGACATGTCTTCCAAAAACGCAGCGGCATCCGACAGATCACGCTCACCGTCGCGCAAAGTCTCTGCGTTTATGACCAAAGCCACTTTGACAGAGGCTGACAGAAGTTCAACCTCTCCATCGCCAAACGCCTCTTGTACCGCTTTTTCAAAGATCGGCTGATCGATGGACAGGTTACGCACCTGTAAGACAACCTCATCTCCGACCATCTCCCCCACGAGCGGTGTCATCGAAACCAGTTCCACCACATACATGTCACCTTGGTTGAATCTCGCCACCATCATTCCTCCACATTCGGGTTCGTTTTTAGGATAACGTTGTTCTGTCCAGGCGTAATCCCATCGAAGTAGTCATCGGGCAATGGGTCAAATCCTAGTCCGTTCAGAGCCAATCGAATCCACTCCTCGTAGACATAGTTGTACGATCCGTCGACGATAAACTGGAACTTGTCCATTTTCTCGTTAAGAACGTATCTCAGAGATCCAGTTTCGGTCCCGACTCCGCAAATCAGATTGCCGTAGCTATCTTTATCACAGTTGGCAATCCCGATCTCCAGGCTGACCATCGACTCAGACGGGATCGTCTCACAAATGGGCTGGACGACCACTTTGGTCGTTATCTCGTTAAGGTTAATCGTATTTACTCCGCAGTCGCCATAAGTGTTGGCTAGAGGTCGACTTAGATAGATTCGGAAGAGCGGCCCCAAGTCCACAATCTGCGGCTTCAGATCGACAGGCTGCCAGACACCATCCTTTTTCGTAAAGGTGATGGTCTCTTGCTCCACGTCACTGCCCTGGAAAAATGCCCTCGGAATGTCTTCTGTATAGGAGTAGGTGAAGAAAATCCTTCCCTCCGTTTGCGGTGCCACGGTGGGCACCACAGGAGCCTCAATCACTGAGAAGATGGGGTACTCTGTAGCCGGCACTTCTGCGGGCACGTTGGCCGGGGCACAAGCCGCCAAAATCAAGATCAAAATTAGGAAAGCTGTTAACTTTTTCATGTACGCCTCCAGATATCAAGATGTGCCTATTATAACACATATAGGATAATCTACGCACCTTTTCGCCAATAAAATCCCCCGCCGGTTGGCGGGGGTGGTATTAGCGAAAACTACGCTTCTTCGACGGCGTCGATGTCGTCAGCGTGCAGACGGTAGTTTGTACCTTCTTCATTGCTGAAGACGAATCCATCTTCGTTCGCCTCGACAAAGGTCAGCACCGTCTCCGCGTTCAGATCGATGTCGTTCTGAAGGACACAGTTCTGTCCATCGACGACACACGCGTCGACTTCCCTCGTTAGGCGATATTTCACGTCTTTCTCAAATTTCGGTTCCATCGTTTCTCCTTCTCACCCCTTACGGAGTGGCGGTCGGGACCAACTCGGTCGGGACGGAGGTGGGACTAGGAATAATGACCGCAGGCGGACCGTCATCGATGATTCCGCCCTGACAGACGTTACCAGAGAAGTTGAAGACGCACGTACTACCGGCGTTCGCGCATGCCTGAACCAGGTCCTGCAAGCCGAGCCAGCAGTAGGCATTCGGTCCGTAGAGCTCCTGGGCCACCTGCAAACGCTGTTGGCTGAGAGAGATCGAACCTTGGGTGCTCGAGTTCGACTGATCCGGATTTTTGATCACGTAATCGATCACGATCTCGATCGGAGCACAGTAAAACTCTCCTTCGCCCGGTTTCTTAGGATCGGGCCAACCAGAGGCATTGGCACCACAGAAGAAGTCGATATTGTTGTACCCCGTGGGGGCTCGAAGCTTTTCCTTGATGCTTTCTACCATATACTGCTGGAGAATCGCGATTTGCGCCGTATCCCCGTTCTGCCAAATTGCGTCGGTCGTCAGGAACGCCCCTTCCCTTGCGGAACGGGCCATTGCCGGGCCAAAGGTCTCACCCAGCATGTCAAGCCACCCTTCGGTGGAGTTGTTAATCTCACCACCAGAGACATCACGATCACTGGCGGCACCAAACTTGTATTGGTATTTGAAGAAGGCCTTCATCGCCTCCTTATTCTGATTGAGCTGAAAATAGGAACTCACGGCGATGAGAATGTCAGTCCCTGTGGAAGTTTTCGCTTTCAACAGCTGGATTTCATCACCCACCGATATACCATTACTCACCTGACTACCGTCATTAATCAGATAATTCCGATCACCGCAGGGTACGTACTTAATGACGTGGTCTGTACTGGCTTGAGGGATCTCCTCCCCCGGATAGTAAACCTCATCCACGTCCGAATCGGGATAACCATCGCCGACTACGTAGGCACAGCTTGCCTCGCTTACTCCAGAATAAAAACAGCCGGTGAGCAGGAAACTGGCAATGACCAGCAACGACAACACAGTGAACAGTTTCTTCTTCATCCTTGGTTCTCCTTGTGAAATGTTTTCAAAGTCCCGAACGGTATGTATTATACCGCACAAGCTTACTTATCATCATCCAAATACCCCAGCGTACTCACCATGGTGTTGCTGGAGTCATAAACGGAAGTCAGCAGTTCAACGGCATCAGGGTCATTCTTCTGAAGAGCGATGAACAGATCGTCATAGGTCAGTAACACTCCTTTGACGTCCGACAGAAGATCAGCCGACATATGGCGCCTGCCAGACTCATGCTTCTTCAAAGCCATGATCTGTCGATCCATGTTGGCTAACAGCACCGGGAACTTCTCTTCCGCATAGCCCAAGTGCGTCTGTGAATTAGCCAAAATATCGACCAACTCATACGCCAACTGGATAGCTCTTTGAAGTTCTTTCCTCACTTTTCCGTCCGCAATGTCGTGGATCTTCTCTGAGATCACATCAATTTTGGACGTTAAAGGGGCAAAAGACTGCCTGCGTAAAACCCGTTTGGCATTTTTCTTAACATACACAGACAACCAAATCACGGTCCCCAATACAAACACGGCCATGACCAACCATACCGGCCAGGAAATATCTTCGGCCTTTGGCAGCTCTACTGGCGGTCTCGGTGTCGGGACTGCCGTAGGCACCGGAGTTGGGGTCGGTAGCGGATTCTCACTCAGCCACGAGTGAACGTTCTGAGTGAATGTAATCAGGGCAGTAACGGGATCGTTGGACACGCTACTGGCCCGTTGCATCTTGTCCCAGGCCACGCCTTCGGGCAAGAGGACACTGTACCCAATTACTTCCCGTCCGACAGCTAGTCCGACAGTCTTCTGATTACCAAGGCCCTCGGAAATGCTTCGAGCGATGGTATACAGGTCTGTGCCGGCCAGAGCTTCCGGGGGGAGCATCACCAGGACAATATTGTCACCCGGCGTGAGAAATTTGCCAAGTTGACTTTGTGTATCATATTCGGTTCCTGTGGCGCCAGGCGCCACATAGACGTTTGAGGTCTTTAGGGCCTCGATGGCGTCTGATACATAGTCACCCGCGGATACATTTCCACGAGGAACCAAGAACGAAAGCGCCACAGCGAACAATAGCAACACTTTCAACGGCTGCTTCATCGTACCTCCTATAAGTTAATTTTCAACGTTCTTACTAACAGACGATATTTTACCATTTAACCATCGTTTGTCAATGGTTATGGGTCATTTTTGCCCCGCCTGCAATAGCTGCGCTCTAGCGTCTGCGGGCAGGTTGAGTATTCGAAATCCCGAGTATCTCGAGGGGCAATAAAATCCCCCGCCAGTTGGCGGGGGAAATACGGAAATTCTGTTTGAAACTTACGCGTTGCCGAGATCGGCAACCAGTTGGCCGAGGCGCGCCTCGGTCTCGATCTGCATCGCTTCGACCTTGTCCATGTTGTCGCGGGTATTCTGGATACCGCGGCTGGCAGCAGCGATGGTCGCTTCCAGGGAGCGCATGGTGGTCTGAACATCGAGCAGAGCGCTGTTGGCAGCCTTCTGGAGGGCATCCGCGGCAACGCCGACGGCGCCCGAAGCATTTGCTTCGGCATGGCGCACGTCCTGGCTCGCCTTGGCAATACGGAGGGCGGAGACGATGTCGCACACCAGTCCGAGCTGAAGACCAAGGGCGGCGATCAGGTTGGTGCGGGTGAACTCGACATCCGCGCGGATGACAGCCACCGAAGCGTGAATGGTGCCGATGATGGAGTAGAGACCGATCTCTTTCACCGCGAAGGCTTTGAGATCAATCAGGCGCTTGATCAAGATCTGCAAAAAGGTCTGTTGATCTTTCACCAGTTCGTTGATCGGTCCGCGGTCCGCTCCAACGGCATTCTTGAGTTCTTTTTCAAGACGCTTCAGCTCAACACGAGCGTCGGCGATGATGGATTCGAGCGCCAGGCCGTTGACACAGGTCTGAAGCAGATCCTTTTTCACCATATCGCGGCGAGCGCGCAATGAGGCTGAAACGCGGTCAAGCATGACCGACTTCTGGGCCAGATCGTTGCCGACATTGCCCAAACGGGTCTGATAGCTGACCACGCGGTTGAGAACTTTGGTGAACAGGCGCTTGAAGAGGAAATCAATCGCTGACGCGTTTTCGCTCCAGCTCTTGAGGATCTGTGTCGCTTTCTCTTCGATTTCCGCGGCCTTGACGTCATCATCCTTGCTGATACTTCCGGCAACGCCAGTGGCCTGATCGAGAGCCTTTGCGACCTCGAGCTTCGCCATACCAGTGGCCTTGGTTTCGGCACTGTTGATAAACATCTGGACGATTTTGTCCGGGATCGTACCGTAAGTGGCCGCAGAGTCGATATTGAGCTGAACTCCCGCACGTCTGGCAATCTCGCCCACAGCATATTTCTGCTCCTGGCGGTCAAACCAAACGTTGATAACGTTCTGAAGATTGAAGCTGTTACCTTCGCTATTGGCGAGATCGTCGATCTGGCTTTCAACCATAGCAAGATCGGTGCTGACCGAATCATCTGCCTTGGCAAGCTCGTCTTTGACGATCACGGCCTTTCCTTGAGCGGCCTGTTCCACATAATCGGCACGCTGAACAGCCAAACTAGCACTCGATTTACCTTCAGGAACATTACCGAGGGGAGCCAAAAGAATTTGCATGTCAGTCATTTCGTTTCTCCTTGAGTACTTCGGATTTGTTTCAGGTGGCTTTCGCCACCTGTCTTACCTAAGAAAAAAAGATCTCCTAAGGTATCCCCCTTTTCGAAAACTACTTGGCGTAGTTATCGAGAACGTACCGTGTAGCCGAGGTCAGTTGCTCAAACGGAAAAGCGATTAATGACCATGGCTCGTTCGAGGGAATAAAGTCCGCGAACTGAATCGGGGCAATACTTACCAGTCCCGATCCGCGCATGCCTGTGGTTTCGGAAACCGTCTGGAAGAATTCGACATTGTTAGCAATGGCGTCCAGATAGTCCTGACCCTTCTTGCTGACGGCGAATAGTGTGAAAGTACTCGTCGCAGTCTTCTTCATGTACACGAGTACATTTCCCTTCTCTTTCATCAATTCTGCCTTGTCGGCATACTTGATTGCCCAGCTGGTATAGCAGGACTCGGAGAAGATCGAGATATGAACCGAGTCAGTTCGTTGGTTCAGCCAGTTATGACAAAAATCGAGAGAGCTGTCCAACACCTTGCCGCTGCGCTCGTAGAGAGCGATCAGCACTTTGGCATACTCAGGCGACAAGGTTGTAACTTCCTTGCCACTGGGATCCGTAAACTTCATGAGCGCCTCGGAACCAATCATGTCCTGTCCGCCTTTGAAGTAGTAAGCGAGTAACAGGTCCGCGCTTGGGACACCCACTGTCGACTTGGGAAACCCAATGTTGACAATGTTATCGATGTTGATACCCAAATCTGTGAACTTCTTATTCTCCACGTCCGCCATGACCAGGGCAGTCATCTTGTCGGGGTCAATGAAGTAAGTCGTTCGACCGTCATGCACTTCCGTGTATACATACCCGGCTTCCATGAGGGGAGTCAAATCATCCTGATCGGGATTCGATTTGATTGCCAGAACGTAAGGAGATGTAGAGATTACCATCTCGCTGAACACTTGCTGGTTCGGGATCTTCCCCGCGGCAACCAGAGCTTTGACTTCATTGAGGCAGTTGAGGGTGCCGGCTTGAATCAAGTCGACATCTTCCCACACACCCTTTTCACTACAAGTGTTTCTTCCATCAACAACAGTAAGGTCAAAACCCAAACCGTCGTTGAATTCGTCCATCCGCGTGTTGGCTTTCCCAAAGAACACGTCACCGCCACGAACATTGAGTTCCGTACGTTGGGCGCCTTTCTGGGATAAATACAATACTCCGGACAAGATCATTGTCAGGATCACCACGACACTCACGATCAAAGTTTTTCGGTTCATTATCTTCCTCCTTCGGGATCAATTCCAGCCGACTGCATGTCGGTTTCCAGCTCATACAAGCCGGTGAGATATGTATCGGTCGGGTCAATCCCATCTTTCTGATACTTCAGGATTAGGTCGTCGAAATGGAGAAGGATTCCACGAACTTTCTTCGCTTCAACCGTCTCCAGAGGGTACATGCCCGATTCGTGGCCAAGCCATCTTTTCAGAAGACCGGTCAAGTTTCGAAGCATCGGTAACACCTTCTCTTCGACTTTTCCCTGCACCGTTTTTTTGCTTTCAAATTCGTTGATGAGACCCTCAAGTGTTAGAAGAGCTTTTCCATCTTCTTCGACAATCTCCGAATCTCTCACCTTATTGAGCTGCAAGGTGGCGAACTTCAAAAGCTTTTTGGCTTCGGAGAACTTGGCGATTCTATTCAACTTTCTCGCCTGATCATCGGGAAGCCACACGAATAGCACGTACAGAGTGACGAACGTCCCGAAGCCGATGATGAACGCGTATTCAATAGCCGCCAGCCACCACACCAGAAAAAATACCGGTAAGGTGAGCAGGAGCCAGAGCGGATTACCACTCGGTTTTTGTTCCATATTCACCTCTAGTTTCCTAAGATGGCTTTAAAGGCATCAATCAAGCCCTGATCATTGTCACCGTTGAAGGTGGTGCCGTTGAACTGAGCTGTGTAGTCCTTGTTGATTGACACACCATCCGTGCCAAAGGCGATGCCGATGACCGTGATGTTGGAGTGGCCAAAGGCCTTCCAGTTTTGATAGAAGTCCCCAGCCAGAATCGAATGATTCATGTTCTCACCATCAGTCAAGATGACGATGATGTAATCAACTTCAGAATTGTAGTTCGCCTTGATTTGCTCGAGTAGCTTGGTGCCACAGTCGAACATTTCAGTGCCATTGGACTGGAAACCATTCAAGTTCTCGTACAGCTTGGTTTCCACTACACTTCTGTTCCAGTCTTCAGGATGATTCTCATCCCACGGGCCAATGAGCGAATTGATGTACTGGCCAGCCGGTTGGGTGTCGGTTCCATAGGAGCTGACAACCAGATCGCTGGTCATGGTGCTGAAGAAATAGTACTCAAACACGTCGCTTGGGCCGGGGACGATACGGTTAGCCTGCAACCAAGCAGGATCAGTGATCTTAAGGACTGCGCGATCAAGCGCTTGAATTTTGTAGACCGAGAATTGGTTGCTGCCCACCATGATGTCCATCTTTGGATTCTGAAGCATCGAAGGCGATACATCGATACAAGCCTTGGTGATCTTCGTCCGTTTGTACATGTCACGGTAGACCTCCAATGCTCGATCTGCGACCGCACTGATGGGAGCGTTCACCACCTGAACCCCGAAGGGGTTAGAGGCGACACCCCACTCTGCTTTAAACGCCGAGTCATTGTGACCGACGAGTGCCGCAGAACCTTCAGTGAATCCGGCCAAGTTGATGGCATTCTGAGCTTTACCTTCCAGCGAGTTTTCGTCGATCAGATAGCTGATCAGAGCATTCGCCAGATCGTTTTTCGCCATCTCTCCGCCTAGGTCCCGGGTTCCAATGGCGACATTCGCCTGGGCCGTGGCCTCACGGAAATAGAAGAAATAGAATACAGGTTTTCCCTGTTTCATGAGTTTCGCGTTCAAACCATTGTCACCCAACAAATCACTGTCGAAGGTGACGACGGTGTTGTATCCGGTCACTTCGCCGCTTAACGCAGCGTTGTAGACCAGATCAAGCGCCTCATTTGAACCATTTGTGGATTTGATCTGGTCGTACACGGCCTTACCGCAAGGTTTCACACTGTCAAGTCTGACAATGTCCGCGGTCAAGTTCGCCGCATCCGTACCGGAACACCACGCCATGGTAGAGAAAAAGAACTCGCGCGACGCAGAGCCGGCCATCGCGTTACTTGCCACCACCGAAATCGCCCCGGATTTCATCAGGGAAACGAAGTCGGCATATGACAAAACATTACCTTGCAGAGCAAGGCTGTTGACGATGTCGGATCTAATTGCCACACCCACTTTGTGAGAGGCAATCAGCTTTACTTTCTGAAGGCCGTCGGCATCGAGGGAGTCGTCGACGATCAGCACGTCAGGCGCACCGGACTGGCCGGTGACCATTTTCTCTCGCCATTCGCGCATTTCTCGATCATTGGCGACCTGAACAAACAGCTGAACACCTTTCTCTTTCGAGAACTGGTCCAGCAGCAGGTTGTCACCATCCCCATTGCCCGCAAACTGGTAGGCACTGTTCCCGACCACCACGAACAGGTTCGCAGCTGTCGGATCAGAGGTCGCTTGCGTTCGGCAAGCCATAGCCACCAATGCCAAGATCAGCAGAGCAAAAAACATACGATACATCTTCTTCATGCCTCACTCCTTTTCAAACAGAATGTCAAAGATCCCGCGCGAAGTGCGGGGAGTTGAATAACACCGAAGATCATACTGTATTATGGGGCAAATGTCAACCGCCAAGGTTGCGCATAGACGAACCAGGTGTTATTATAGGGCGAGTTTATGCGAACCTTCACATAAGGAGTCATCCATGACCAAACGTTCTCCCTCCGCCTTAGCTATCTTCAATCATGCGCTAATCGAAATGCTCCCCCGCACCGAATGGTTTCACTGCAGCGGGCAAAAAGATCTCCGAGTCGAGCCAAAATATGGCTCGGCCACCAAAGTCTTCCGCAGTCGGATTATGAACCCCGCCTACGCGCTTGTTTACTACAGCGCCAAACGTGTCGTCATTCGCAACTTCGGACTACATCCTCATTATCTTGAGGAAATCCGGGTTGCTTGTGTCGCTTGTGCAGACCTTCCGGTTGAAGTCATTTAATCCAAGGAATGCACAGATGGCAAATCCATACGTTAAAGATCGCGAAATGGCGGACAAGCTCAAGACAGCTCTCCCCGCTTGGTCAGTTTCTACGTTTGCGCATGGAAATGGCCAGCACGGAGTTTCGTTATTCGTGCCTGATGGTGCAGTTCACCGAGTCCTCGCCTCCATTGGAGATACTGTCCAGCTCACTAACCGTGGCTGTACCGAGTCCGAAGTCGAGCAAGTCATAGTGGCCGTAACCGCCAACACTAATCTCGAAATCGAACTCGTCGCACCCGCAGCTGTACTCTAGCTTCATTACCAAACCGCCCTCTTTCGAGGGCGGTTTTTCAATATCTATTCTGCATCGAACAACGAATAACTTCGCACTAACAACTTCCCTATCACCCCCCATCCTTCAGACTCGCCAAAAATTCCTTGTTGCTCTTAGTTCGTGCCAATCTCCCGATGAGAACCTCAGTTCTTTCATTGTCACCGAGCATATCGAGCATTCGGCGCATGAGGATGATACTTTGGTACTCCATCGAGTCAAAAAGCAAGTCGTCTCTACGCGTGCCGGATCTCATTACATCAATAGCTGGGTATATTCTCCGTTCGGCCAAGCGCCGATCCAGATGCAGCTCCATGTTGCCGGTACCCTTAAACTCTTCATAAACGAGGTCGTCCATCCTACTTCCGGTATCGGTCAAAGCTGTTCCGATAATCGTTAGGCTTCCTCCGCCCTCAATTTTGCGGGCAGCTCCAAAAAACTTCTTGGGAGGATACAACGCGGCCGGATCAAAACCTCCGGACAACGTTCTTCCTGAGGTTGGAATTGCCAAGTTGTAGGCACGGGCCAGACGGGTAATTGAGTCAAGCAAAATAACCACATCTTTCCCCATTTCGACCAAACGTTTCGCTCTTTCGAGGGCCATCTCGGCTACTCGGGTTTGCTCTTCGGCTTTTTCATCAAAGTTACTGGCCGCTGTCTCACCAGGCATGGCACTATCTTTAGTCACAGCCAAAATATGCCTGCTAATATCGGTCACCTCCTCGGGGCGCTCTCCTACTAGCACCGCCATCAAGTGTATTTCTGGATAATTTGTGGCTATTCCACTGGCAATTTCTTTAATTATTGTGGTCTTTCCGGCTTTGGGAGGAGACACAATCAAACCTCTCTGCCCTCTCCCAATGGGAGCACACAGATCAATCAGTCGTGTCGATAATATTTCTTTGCCGGTTTCCAGTTTTAGCTTCTCAAATGGGTAAATAGGGGTGCCTTTTTCAAATCTGAACCTGTCGAACATCTTCGACGGCTCCTCACCATTTACTTTAGTGATCTGGACCATTGTCCAGTATGGTTCAGTCTCCTTTGGCCTACGGGCCAACCCAGTCACCACATCTCCGGCTCTAAGCTTGGACAATCGGCTAACCATCGAGGGGATCAAAACATCATCTTCACCCGAGCGGAATCCATGGCGCAGGATTCCCCGTCCATCGGTTCCGGTCATCTCCAATATTCCGGAGACCTCCTCAGTAATTACCGGTTCCTGGGCCACTCTTTGGTATCCAGGACGCATTGGAGCAAATCTGGGTTGAAATGGCACGCGCAGAGGCAAGGGAGCCCGTGTAAACGATCTTATAGGCTGAGGAACTACACCTGCCGATGGAGGTACCACATATGGTTTTTTCTCACTACCACCACTCTCCTCTTTCGCCTCCTGGGCCACAACGTCACCGTTGTTTTTAGTTTCTTCCAGCGTCACGGCCTCGTTCTGGCTCTGTGTAGCCGTCGCTTCCGGCACTACAGCAGATTCTTGAGCTGGCTCCGGCGCCTCTTCAGGCGCAGAAACCACCTCCTTGGTTTTTGGAGCAATATCCAGTTCTTCGAGCTTGGGTATAACCTTCTTAACTTCGACTTTCGTCTTACTAACAACGGTCTTGGCTTTTGTGGCCATATGGAAAATAAGGGGGGGTAATTGATTAAATTAGGTGAAACAAAAAAGGTGAAATCTCATCCAACAAACTAATTCTACATCTCATCCATCCTCTGTCAAGCCAATTATTGTGACTACGCTGTCTTACCTCTTGGCAAAATGCCTAGTCAAGCCTCCTGTCTGGATAAATACGTAACGTATGTCCTCAGTATTCTGAGGATCTTTTAGAATCGACGGAAAGGGGGTTTAGTTTAACTTTTAAGCCAGCAAAGGGTGAAACGCGTAAGGCTTTAGCCGCAGCGCCGGTTTTAAAGTGGCACTGCAAACCAAACCCATTTCACCTTTGGCTGACTCAAGAATATATCAAACTGATGGGTAGTATAACACCTATGGCTATAGTTTGTCAAGTCTACGCTATAGGTTCCACACACCACATCAATCTATCAATCACCAACTCACCATCGGTTATTGAGCTCTTAGGTTCCTGAGTTCTTGATAGAATGGTCATATGTTCCCCAAAAAAAGGCTCTTCGTTTCTATCGGTATCATGTTTTGGACTCTGACTCTCGTTTTCGCTGTTCTCCCCTCCTGGCCCCATCTCTATTACCGCCTCCAACCCCAAGCCTCGAGCCTACTTGCCTCTACAATAGCCGACACTGCCACTCAGGCACAAGAAACGATTACCGAACCAAGAACAACCCCATCTCCCTCCCCAACGTCAGTGCCAACAACCAACAACCCTGAACTTCCACCAGTCGACCCCTCACTACCCGAAGAAAATGGCCTCATTATTGACAAAATCGGAGTACGAGGAGAGATTCACGATGGCGAAGATGTCGAAGCTATTCTCAGAACAGGCATCTGGCGTGTCCCTGACTTCGGTACTCCTCCGGAAAACCTTCAACCCATCATTCTCGCAGCCCACCGCTGGGGTTATCTAGAGTGGTCTGCTTCATTCCGTAAATTAAACTCTTTCTACCATCTTCCCCAGTTGAAAGTCGGCGATACTATCAAGGTCATTTGGGAACAACGTCAGTATGAATACAAAGTGTACTCGACAGAAACAGGCACCGCAATCACCGACTATAATGCGAAACTCGTGCTCTACACCTGCCAATTATGGAACTCACCGGTCCGCTTCTTTGTTTACGCAAATCGAAGTAATTAAAACCCCTCTATTACGAGGGGTTTGTTTCCTTTATCTCCCAACCTTCTTCTCCAGCTTTTTTACTTCCCGCGCCGTATCGTCATCGATAACGGGCAAGACCTCTACATATCCAGGCTGAAGCATCAATTGCCGAGCTCGCTCACCGGGCGACAAGCTTTGCGTGCTTGCGTATGCCCCCAGCGCCTCCATAAACGGATCAGCTAACGCCGGGTCGTTGGTCGACGGGCCAGTAAAGGCCCCTCGAGTAGCCACAGCCGTCAACACCCTCCCGTCCGGATGCTGTACCCGCACGGTTACTTTGTCCTGCTTCCGGTGACTATACCCCTGCTTCATGCTATAAATCTTCACCGCCATCAGCCCGATCAAGACCAGTGCCACCACATAGGAGATCGCGATCCAAAGACCATACTTCGGGTTTGTGAAGTAGAACACCAGAGCAATTACGGCCCCAGCCACAATCAGGCTGGCGGCAAACCCGCTCCATGTCTTACTAAAGTACAGCACCCCCATTGCCCCAAGGCCAATTGCTAACCAAAATAACAACGTTAGGCCATAGCTCGGGTTCACTACATAAAAAGCCAAGGCTGTTAGCAAGACGCTGATAAAGAAGCTCGCCCCCAATCCTGCCCATGAGGCTTTTGTCATTTTGAAAATAATCAGGGTAAAGACGACGATCAGCACGCCAAACAAAAGCAGATATGTTTCTGGTCCACCACTTAGCAAGTTTTCCATAGAACCTCCATTCCTCTCGGTTCGAATGTCAAAGGAAAATACTAGGCGTATTCTACTCTAAAGCCACTCATAGTCAATTTTGATCCCAGTAAGTATATAATCCAGTCCAGCAAGTACCCTAACTTTCGGAGGAATCATGAAGTCTCCCTATTCTGACAGAATCAATCGTTTACGTAGAACCAGTGGGCTTTCCGGTTTAGCAACCCTGATCTTCAGTCTTATTACGGTTGGGCTGATTTTTCTCCCCGGAACGTACTTCCTTTTCGGGCTGATCCCCCTAATTATTTCCACGTTAATAGGCCTAAATGCCTCCTTCACAGCCGAAGTCTATGAAAGGCAAGAAATCGACTGGAAGATAAATCAAAAGTTAGACGCTCTCAAAGCGTACTATCTTCAGGAAAAAGAAAGGATGAATCAGAAGGAATAGCCATACCAACACCCCTAACCGGGGTGTTTTTATAGTTTTGGCCAAAAGAAATCCCCAGCCTCGGTTTGAGGCTGGGGATTTTAATATGTGGCTTACGGCCACAAGGGAGCGGAGGTGGGGCTGGGAACAACAATAGGCGTGGCTGTGGAGGACCATTCCTCCGGACAATTCAGCCCGGCCAGTTGACAAGCTATTCCAAAATTCCCATCAGGGACATGTTCGTCGATACCAGGCTCGACAATACCACGATAAATGCCTCCAACGACCGCGAACACGATGATGAAAATCATCACCAGCAAGGCCAAAGTCGCGAACTTATATTTACCCAATTTGCGCCTCCAAAAATTGAAAAGAATGTGTGGGCTATTACGCCCACGATAACCCATAGTATACCACACTATAGCTACAAAGTCAAATCACCCGATCCTTCGGCTAGCTATCTCCCTCTTCCTATCAATCTCGACCACATACCAGATACTGCTTTACCTGCTCTTTTCATAAAGGCTGTCAAACCATTATCCTCAGTTGGATTTTCAGTGGCGGTTACCCCACCAAATCTCTCTGTGGCCTCATCCCTCAAAAATCCAACTAGACTACTCATCACAGCTAGGTTGCTCCTCGTCTCCTCCATCATCTGATTCATTCTAGTTTCTCCTGATACACGCGCACGGTTCAGTTCGTCCAGTTTTCTATCGCGATCAAGATTTACCTCCCTGGTTTCATTTCGAGCCCGATCTCTAATGGCTCTAATTTCCGGCTTCACTGGCTGATAGGCTTCTTCAATCATATCTACTGCTTCAAACCCAGTTGCTCCATTTTTGGCTTTAAAATTACCTTCAGCATCTAGTTCAAGATCTTCGTTATTTTCCAGTACTCTTGCCGTCACCGTATCTACGGACACACGTTTACGCTCAGATACTCCATCAATTTTCTTGTTTGCTTCATCATTTATTTCCTCAGCCCACTGTTTCGTAGCCTCTTCCAAAGAATCCATCGACTTAGCAGTCTCCACTACTACCGAAAACTCACTGAGTGCTATTACGTCAGCCACCTCATTAAGGCTCTTCAAAGCCTCAGCTCCACGTAATTCAACTGAGCTCATTTTTTCTGCAGCGCGATCGAGCATATCCCTGTCTTTTTCGATCAGTGCCTGCAGCTCACCAACTACTTTGACAACTTCTTTTGAATCATTCATCCGTACGTCTCTTTGTCTGCCGATTTCACTTTTTCTTTCTTCCAGCTGATGGACTTTTTCTTCGGCAGTCAACCTCACCGATTCTAATTCACCGAGCCGGACATTTCCTTGTTTAATTTTCTCTCCAAAGCCGGCAGTCTTTTTTTCTATACTGCTCTTGGCATCAGATAAAGAATTCACCATATCAGCTTCAGCCGCTTCCAATGCCTTCTTATTGTCCTGCTGAACGGCCACTTTATCTCTCTCCATCCTCTCACCAAAATTCTCCAGTCTTTTTTGCTGTAACTCCTCACCTTTGTGTGCACCTTCCAGCACCAATCCTGCCTGATATGTCACATCCAAACCGAGTACAGAAAGAGCCTTTCTCGCATTTTCATCCAAACTCTGGCCCGCTTCTATTTTTGACCTGTACTCAATTAACAACCTTTCTGCCTCAGCGATCTCTGGTTTATATTTTTCGCTCACCTCACTTAGCTTGTTATTCAAGTCCAAGGACAGACGACCTTTCTCCGCCGAGAATTCGTCTTCAATCACTCTTGTTTGTCTAGCCAACTTTGCTTCACCTAAGCTCAGTGATTGCTCCATAAAAAACACAGCACCGCTTTGTTGCATTATTTCTGACTGCACTTTAGCCAAATCCTGTCTAGCTTGATCAAGATTCTTTTCTGCCAGTTTGTAGTTCTCCTCCAACTTCGCGGCCTCCTTCTGAATTTGTGGCACACTGCGTTCAACATCAGCCTTGAATGTCTCCCTCTGTTGAAGTCGTGCTCCCACGTTTTCCTGAAATCTGCCCATTCTATCAGCGTGAGAAATACTTAGCTTTGCCTCTGTCTTTATCCCATTTATATCTACCTGTCCTTGAGCAGCAATGGCGCTAGTCGCCTCAGCTGGGTTTGCAATTGCACCCATACCTTGTTCTGTTGTAATGACTGGGGCGGTCGAAAATCCATCCGGGTGCAAAGTTAGTGCTTCCGCCATCGGTTCCGGTGCTACTCCTAGGGTAAATTCAGCTGCAAAGGGTGCATCCCCGCCTTGATTACCGTCTTTATCTACTGGAGGATTCTGTGCTTCCATATATTTTCTATATATTAACTATCTTTCAGTATTCCACAAATAAATTCACATATCAATAGAAACGTCGTTATTGCTGTATCATACGTCTTAACGTTTTTAGCTCTTTAAATCTCTGGAGGTAATCATGTTCTCTCGACTCACAAAGCAAGTAGTGCTTGTTCTGATCCTCACTCTGGTTGTTTTTCTAGTCCACCTATGGGCACAAAAACAAAGGCGAGCCACCCCCGAAACAGTTCTCCCGCCTACGCATACCGCCACAACGTCACCGACACTCACCCCGTCTCCAGCTACATTCACGGCGATCCCTTCCTTAATACCGGCAACCAATACCCAACAACCAACAACTCCCTCTGTTCCCCAGTTCTACACCGTCCAAACTGGTCAAACTTTGGGGCAGATCGCCGCCATGTTCGGCTTGAACATCGAGGATTTGGCCTTAGCCAATCATATTACAGACATCAATCTCATCTACGCCGGACAAGAACTCTACCTCGGCTCAGTGCCTATCATTGTTCCGGAGCCTTCGGTCTTTGTTGGCAAGCAAATTATCGTTATTCTCTCTACTCAGCGGGCTTACGCCTTCGAAGATGGTGTTCTCGCCCATATCGAGTTTATCGTCGCTACCGGTGTCACTGCCTATCCCACCGTCACCGGCAACTATGAAATTTACATCAAACTGGAATCAACCCGTATGACCGGACCTGGCTACGACATCGCCAATGTTCCCTGGACTATGTACTTTTATCAAGGTTATGGCTTCCACGGCGCGCCCTGGAACCACAACCTAGGCACTCCGGGCAGTCACGGCTGTGTCAACATGAGCGTCGAAGACGCCGACTGGCTTTTCCACTGGGCCTCTGTTGGTACTCCAGTCACCATCTTCCCTTAACCCTCTCCCCGCCCCAGGCGGGGTTTTTCTTATTAATCTATCCCATATTAGTTGACAAACAAGCTATTGAGTGTTACACTACTCCTCATGAAATCACTTTTGCCTATCATTCTCATTATTTTGGTTCTTACCGGAGCCATAACGTACTCGCTTTCCAAACGCAGCATCGCCAAACGTGAGGAAAACCGTTTTGGTATCGCGGCCAATCAGCTAGATTCAGGCTCAATTGTCACTCCTACAGCTACTCCAAAAATTACCCCTCTTATCACCCCCAAACCCTCGGTCACCCCTACTCCGTCCAAGGCCGTTGAAGGAATAATTTCTACCCTACCTACCGTAACCGAAAACAGCACTGGAACCAAAGGTGGCCAAGATACCTCTTCAGATCGGGTGGTCACCAAAATAACTAAAACTATCGTTTGTACCCCGGTTTACGGCCAAGCCAACACCTGTACCGAACACATTGTGGTTGATACTGGTGCTGCCGATGCCATCTTCTTTAACTTCGCTGGCCTATCTTACCTTGCCGGTCTAGCTTCATTCGTCCTCGCCAAACGAGCTTAACAATCGTCATTGAATCCTTCTCCTTGCCTTCTTAGGAAGGCAGGAAGTAGAATTCAATCTACGCACGCTGAAAAATTCCAATACCCCGTAATCGGGGAACCCAAACCCAAAAGGAGAATTACTCAATGGGCATTATATTCTGGATCGTTCTTGTTGTCTGGATCGTGGTCCTTCTGGGCTTACTGGCCTGGGTCTGGTTCGCCGACCGTAAGGTCCTCCCGATCATCGTACTTGCTTTGTTCCTGTTGGCATCCGCCGTCGTGGGCTACTTAAACTTTCCTAGTACCACCGCCGCCGACTGTGTCTCGGACACCCTGGTGACCGAGCCTAAGGTCGACCAGATCGTCTACGACGATCTCTCAGACGGTGACCCGACCACCTGGACAGTCACCATCGTCAATCCGGCCAAGGCATCACTGTCATTGCGCCACACGGTGGTCATCGTCTCAGAAGCTGGACACAGCGTCGATGTTGTCTATTCCAAGATGATCTTCTCCAGCTACCGCCTCAGCGGTACCCGGGAGGAAGTCCTCTGCTTTATCGAGGCCATCCTCGGCGACAACAAGGTTGGGTTCAAAATCTGGAACAACGACACCACCGATATTCCCCGAGGCTGGACCACTGTCGTGGAAACCAAGGGCTGGTGGGACGAAATGACCACCTGGAATTACGGTGATGAAGCCCACATCGACTCGGGCAAGCCCGTCGAGGGTTTCTGCGAGCCCACCAAGTCATGTGTCATTCTGCCGGCCAAAGACCACCTCATTCACGGCCAACTCTGGCTGGCCGGACACGAAGGTTATGCCGTCCACTTCCAAGTCGAAGGCGGCTACCGCATGACCGCTCCCATTGGCTGGCAGGGTTCCACCTGGGACTATGCCACTCTTCTGGACTCTCTCCAGGAGACCATCATGCAGGCCTCACGCTTCGCTGTCGAGCGCGATCACATTCTCGATGTGGTCGAGTACTTCTGCGGCGACCCCAGCCACCTGCCTGGAACCGTGCTCGACGCCAGCTACCTTAACGATGATGGTCACACTGTGACCATCCACGCCACCTGGCATACCACCTCCGTTGGATTCACCTGCGAAAAGGTGAGCCCCTAATCTCCAGTTTCCTCTTCGCCCTCCCGCATTGCGGGGGGGCGTTTTTATTGACTTTCGAGCCAAACTGTGATATTATAGGGCTTCATGAGATCGTCCCAAAATCATCCACTCATATCAGTCATCATCCCCGTTTACAATGGAAACGGCTATCTTCCTGCAGCTCTCCAAAGTATTCTGTCACAGACCTACAGACATTTTGAAGTAATTGCTATCGACGACGGCTCCACCGATAATTCTTACGAGATTCTCCAGAGATTCGCCAAACTCGACTCCCGCGTTCGCGTTTTCCGAAATTCCAAAAATCTTAACATTGCCCACACTCTTAACAGGGGAATTAGACTGGCCAAGGGACAGTTTATCGCCCGCATGGATGCCGACGATGTCTCCCTCCCTCACCGTCTAGCCAAACAAATTCATTATCTGAAACTCCATCCCGACGTGGTTATTGTAGGCGGCCAAGCCAAAACCATCGACATCGATGGTATGGCTCTCGGCCGCAAACTATTTCCCATATCCAATAAACAAATCAGAGAGGCGCTTTTCACCAGCAACCCCATCCAGCACCCAACTGCGATGATAAACAGATCCCTTTTACCCAAAAACTTCTCTTGGTACGATCCGTCGCTACCTCCTGCCGAAGATTATGACCTCTTTTTCCGATTAGGAAAATACGGTAACTATCACAATCTCTCCTGCTTTGTTCTTCAATACCGTCAGTATATTGGTTCAGCCACATTCAAAAATCCTATTAAAACTTTTAGTGCCACCAGACAAGTTCGACAGCGAGCTACTTCTAAATATGGCTATATACCTAGTTTTAGATCCAAACTGGTTCACGCTCTTCAGGTCGCCGCCGTCACCCTTCTTCCGGAATCACTTATATATCCTGCATATGTCTTGGCCAGGGGCATCCGTTCCCCACTCCAGCTATTGGCAGACTATTTGGCTGAGATGAGGTTCTTTCCAAACATTGAGCCAAAAGTGGAAGATTTGTCGTCTCGGGTTTAATCAGGTTGACTTACACCCTATAACGTGCTACAATTCTCTATCACTTTTCGTATCCTATTCAGCTCATTAAATATTTGGAGGTTATCTTGGAAAACACAGCTCAGCGCCGTTCCTGGCGGCCTAACTTCTCTGCCTTCGTCCCTTGGCTCGGTGCCCTACCCCAGTGGCAGATTCGCCTTCTGGTCGCCCTGGTCGGACTTCCCTTCTTGATTCCCGCTTTCCTACTGAACGGCGGAATCAACCTGATGCCCATGCTCGCCACTCTGGCGATCCTCATTTGGCGCGCCCCCTGGCTTCGCGAGAAGATTCAAACACTCCCCGGTATCCAGAGCCAGATGGTTATTTCCATGTTGGTCATGGGCCTCGGCTTCATCGCCTTCTCTGCTCCTTGGCTTTGGGGCACCCTGCCTCTAAACAAAGGCCTGATGTTTTTACTCTCAGGTCTGTCTACCGCTGCGCGGCCAAATCCGATGTTCGTCAAGATGGCCAAGCAAATGGCAGCGGCCAAACCCAAACAGGTCAAGCCAAAGCCAGTGAAGGCCGCCAAAACCAAGCCGCCGACAAACACCCAGCGCAAACTCAATGCCCGGATTGCGCGACAAGCCGCGAAGAAAAAGAAATAGTTCTCAAGAAGACCCCGTCATGCGGGGTCTTTTTCCTATCTACTTCAAGCTCAATTCAAACTTACTCTTCTCTACTTTCCCTACCTTATCGTCTTCAATCCACTCCTTCTCAAATTCCACAAAACCCCTGTTAATCACAAACTTATACATTTCTGGGAACTTCTTCTCTATTGTATGTAGCGTCAGTTTCTTAACTCCTTCTTGTTTACACTTCACCGACAGCTCCTCAAACATATTCGAAAATATTCCTAGTTTTCTGTATTCACTCAAGACCCCGGCGTTCCAGACATGCATTACCTCATCGGACGTTTTGTAGGCCACAATAAAACCGACAATTTTTCCATCCACTCTCCCGATCACCAGCAAACCATCCTCATTGATCTTCTTTTGCCAGTCTTCTTTGTTGTGATATTTCTCCTCTTCCGCAGGTGTCGGCTCAAATACTATTTTGGAGACGCGCAAGGCATCATCCAGATTTTCCACTCCCCCAATTTCTATCTCCACCCTTACTTTATTTTCCATACATCAAATATACACGATGCAAATGCTAAACTAATTTGTGGCTAAGAATATTACCAAAGCTAAACATCGTTTCCCCCTCCGGCAGATCCGACACCTGCCGCTCTTCTTCCGTCGCGTCTGGCCCATCCTCGCCCTTTTCCTTATCACTCTATCTCTTGCCTATCTCAACTTTGAGCCAGGTACCTACTTGATCGGCTGGGACAATCTCAACCCGGAGTTTGACACTCTCATGAATCTCAAGAGGGCCATCTACTCGGTCTGGCAAGAATATCGGGGTCTTGGTCTCCTCGGAGGGCAAGCTCACGCCGCCGACATTCCCCGTCTCTTACTCATCCTGTTACTTCAGCTTGTTCAAACACCCAACTCTCTCATCAGGTATCTCACCACTTTTCTTCCCCTAATTGTCGGGCCTCTTGGTGTCTATTTTCTTTTCTATCATCAGCTTTTTCGGGAAAAACTAGACGCCAAAACCACTCAGTTCGCGTCTTTCCTCGGCGCCTTATTTTATTTACTGAATCTAAACACTCTGCAAACATTTTTTGTTCCATTTGAAACCTTTACCTGGTTCTATGGATCATTTCCCTTCTTGCTCTATTTCACAATTTCCTACATTAGCAAACCCACCTCCAGGAAGTTATTCACATTGTTTGCTTTCTCCTTTATTGCCTCTCCCTCCTTTTATGTCGAGACCGTTTTTCTGGTTTTCTTTGTCACCATTATCCCTTTTATCATCGAATATTTTTCCGAGAAAAGACGGTTTTTTGTTTCTCTAAGAACAGTTTCTTCCGGTACCCTCGGCCTAGTCATTCCCCAACTATACTGGTTACTCCCCATTGTGTTTTTTGTTTTCGTTGGCGGTGGACAAATTACCGAGACCGCCAAGATCAATCAGATTTCCTCTCCGGAAACCTACTACCGCAACCTCGAGTTCGCCAATCTTCAGGACATTGCCTTACTTAAAGGCTACCTCTTTAACTACCTAGATATGGGCCCAAACTTCAAGTACGACTACCTTTTATCCGTATGGCGGAGCCACCTTTCCACGCCACTCATTACCGTCATCGCTTATCTAATAGTCACCACCACTCTCATTGGCTTGTACTACTCCTTCAAGAAAAAATTTGCCTGGACTGCTTCCTTTATGTCTGTCCTCGGACTTAGTCTCTTCTTTCTTCTTGGAGGAGGATTGCTGATCAACCAAGCCATACCATTACTCGGCGAGCTTTTCCGTTCTCCCTTTACCAAGTTCTCTATCCCCCTATCTCTCTCGTTTGCTTTTTTCTTTGCTATCGGGAGCATGTTCATCTTGGATCTGTTCACCTTTCTCCATAGTCGCCTTACCTTTCTCCTTACTCTTTTTTCTGTTGCCGTCGCTCTTATTCTTTTTATGTCCCCTGCTTTTTCCGGCAATCTGGTTGGAGGTAACGTCCGCCAAACAATCCCTCAAGAATACTTCGACTTGTTTTCCTATCTAAAAACCCAAGATCCGGCCACTAGAATTGCTAATTTGCCTCAATATACTTTCTGGGGATGGAACTACTACGACTTCGGCTATCGGGGTTCAGGCTTCTTATGGCACGGAATCCGCCAACCTCTCTTGGATCGGGCCTTCGACGTCTGGGACAAATCGTCAGAGAAATATTATGAAGAAATATCCACCGCCATATTTTCCAACAATCTGGAAGAGTTTGAAAAAATTATCGATAAGTACTCGATCGGTTGGATTCTGATGGATAAACATGTCATTTCTCCTGATGGCAAATCCAATCTCGGGAACCAAACGCTCGAAAGATTTCTAATATCTACCAAATTCACCTTGAGCAAAAACTTCAATGATCAAATATTCTTATACGCTGTAACCTCCGACAAACCATCCAATAACTTCCTCACCACTGAAAATATACAATCTGAAATATACAATTTAAAACATCCTTTCGGCTCCCTCTCTCTCCGTCCCAACCAAGACTGGATCGAAAAAGCCGGTTTCCTCTCAATCACGCAACCAATAACTAATAATCAACAACCAGCAACTCTCTCCATCCCCTCCTTCACCGACTCGGAAAAACTAATTCCCGTCAAGGTTGAGTACCAAAAGTTGGACAACCTTATTAACCTACGGCTTACCCCCGTTACCCCCATCATCTTCACCGACAACAAACAATTGAACCTGGATGTCACTCCCCGAATTATTTCCTTACCCATTCCAGACGAGAGTAGCTTTATTTTGGAGCTGGACAAACAATATTTCTCCCTCCAGCTTCCGGCAGAGCTACCCTACGTCACCGACTATTTCATGGTAGCCAACACCTACCTACCTACCCAAAGCCGCTTCCCCGTTTCGCTTTACAGTATCGGAACATCCAGCTCCCATTCCCTTACAAACGAACTTTCTTTAGCTACTCCGGTCCAGTGCTATACCCAAAAACCAAACCGCAAAATCGAAAAAATTGTGTCTCCCGATGGCATCTCGCTACTGGGAACTGACGTTAATGGTTGTCTCTCCGCTAGCATTCCCGCCTCCTCCACCGATAGTTTAATTTCCTATTCTTTCCTCTACTCTTCTCCCAGTCTCATTACCGGCAACGTCAATATTTCTGATAAAGATTTTTCGTCTCCGGAAATACCGGGCACCTTAGAACCCAGTCTCAATCCCAAAAAAGCGACCCTTTTTGCTCATGTGACGAATAATGATCAACAGTTGAACCTAGTTCTTGAAGCCGAAGATTCCAAGTCTGTTCAGGAAATCCGGTACCAAGATATTCAAGTCAGCATCCTTCCTCAGATTTACTCCGTCCTGGTATCCGTCCCCAATATTCCGGCACAAGAAGTTAGTCTGGATTCAGATGTAAGCCGGATCCAAATTTCGTTACCCATCACGAACACACAGTACGACATTTCAGAAACTCCTCAGTCAAATTCTCTGTTGCCGGAAAGCCGAAACTGCGATCAGTTCAACAAGGGTAAGACTGTTAAGCTTGTTTCCGAAGCGGGCTTCTTCTATCAAAGTCAAAATGCGATCCAGTGCGACTCCCTCAATCTTCGTCACTTCAGCCATTCACTTAACTATCTTTTTTCTTTCAATGCTAGATCAGAAAAAGGTCTGTCTCTGACCGCTTGTCTCGAAAACTACTCCACCAGACGCTGTGATATCTATGAAAGACTTCCGGAAAGTAATCTGACTCAATCAATCATCCAGCCTATCGCCAACCCAGACGAAACCCCAGGGTACACTTTACATTTGTTCAACCAATCAATCGGGAACCGTATCTCCTCAAACTTGCTGCTGTCTCTTTCCATACACCCCATTCCCCTCAACTTCCTCAAAAACATTAGCCTTTCCAATTCAGCCGAACTGTCTCCTTCCAACAAATCTACAATCTCAAATGTAAAATATGAAATATCTTCCACCCACCCAGCGGAATTCCTCTACACTGCCACCATTTCTCCATCGTCACCGCGAGAAGGTGGAGGCGACGCGACAATCAACAAGAATAATTCTCCATCCACCCTCAACCTCTATCAAACAAAATCCCCTTACTGGCAAGCCATAGTTGTCAGCCCAGACGACCTCAAAATACCTACTTGGCAACTGGTCACCAAAATCTTCTTCAATTATCCAAAGTTGACCAAGTTGGCTCACGACGACTCCGGTCTCTGGCACAACTCCTGGACCCTCCCCGACTCGTCATTGCGAGGAGCGGATGCGACGTGGCCCGCTGGTACCCGAAGGGGTGAATCTCACTCCATCGCCCTCATCTACCTCCCCCAATATCTTGAATTTATTGGCTTCGCCATCATCCCAATCTCTCTCCTGGGCTTTTTCACTATCCATTTAATTTCTGGACGTAAACAAACCACAAAAAAGACCTCCAACCACAAATAGTTAGCTACTCCAACTTTCCAAAAACTATCTCTCTAATCTTTCTCGAATAGGTATCTACCACCTGCCTCATGTCATTCCTAAGATTCTCATTTTCCGCCACCTTTGCAGCCTTCTCTTTGGATTTATTGTATAGTGCCGCCGGAATATCATACTTAAGTCGCAAATCAACCACCTCTTTTTTAAACTCCTGCCAAAGGTCTGCCATTACTACCTCTTTTTCTGATAACTCAACCCCATTCGCTCGCTTCATATCAGCGAACATCGCACCAACTAGTTCTTGTGACTCTTGGTTCAACCTAAATGTCGGAAAATTCTTGAATTCAGTGATCTTTATCTCCAACCTTCTCCCCCCACTCTTCTCAGTTCTCGAGACATTAGTGGTCTTGATCGAATATGAAAAACCAGATGACTTACGGACCCTGAGTCTATGAGGAGATACAAAGGCATAGACCAACCCATCAACCAACACGTCTATATCAGTTCCTCCTGTCGACTCTATTACCGTTTCGATTTCTTGTGGAATACCAAAATTCAGATGCAACGACAATACATTCTCTGGACTAATGATCAAACTACCATTTTCATTTTCCTCCAGATCTATTGCTCCAAGCTTAGTCAATTCTTCCAACAATCGAGACTGAGTCGAGGGTGAATATGAATATCCGTGATTGACTTCGAGCAAATCGTCTTGCTCATTCATTAGAGAAATACCCAAAGATTCCAGTATTTTTCTGTGTCTGGCCCGATCAAAAACCGGTTGCATCTCCAGCTCGTTACCAACCGTCGGCAAAAGTATAGCACCGTCACGATATCTCTTTTCTATAACGTTTATTCTATTCAACCTGTTGGCCAACCACTCTCGATCCGCATCGGTGATGTTTTCATGCGTTGTCAGAAAATTATATGCATATAGTAGAAGCTCACCCTTTACAGTTTCCTCCACATTATCCATGCGAAACACTGCCATCTTGGCTTCAGCAGCAATCCTGTTTATTTCTTCAATGTCCAATGTCTCATCTGGGTCGAGATTGACACGTCCTCCCAAGTCCCAAACCTGGATTTGGCTTTCCAGTTCATCATCCAAAAAAGTGTGCTGTAGCGTAGTGTCTGGTTTTGGAATAGGTTCTCTGCCTATAAGATACAGTGGCACTCTCTTAGCATCAGCCAACATTTGTACATTGTCATACGTCATCATCTGTTTTTCTTCAATAAACCTGCGAGCTTCTTCGGTCCCGGTCAACGCTAGTACACTTATGGCTCTATACTTTTTGTACTCATTGCCGTGTAGGTCGTAAGTATCTATCATCAATTTAGCCGCCTGGTGAAGTCTAGGATCATCTGGATCTTTTTCCCTAATTTCTTTAAGTATAGTCGCCAGTATTTTTTGTAGATTGGACACCGCACTACCGTCAGGGTTTGATAGCACATCCTTGTTTCTCAGTAATTTTTCTACCAACCCCAAGTCATCCTCCTCCGCAAGAGCTTGAAACAAATATGACGCCTCAAAAGATGCATGCTCATTGAATCTGTCCTCGATTGCTTTTTCCAAGAAAGGTAACACCGGTCTACCCAATTTATATAGTTCGTATCTGGGAGTTATTGCGTCAATGTTCTGTTCCCATCGATAGTCCTCAAGCACCTTCCAATTACTCTCCAATTTTTGTTTCTGTTCTTGGTCCAGGCCAATTTCAACGATCTCTGTTGGGTAATTCATATCTGAAATATATACTTGATAAACCATAAATTACAAGTGCTTGCAGTATGTATGTATTCCAAAATAAAAAGACCTCCCATTAAGAGAGGTCAACCGAACTACGAATGGACAGGAACCACTTTTCCCCGACTATTTCCAGTTTCCTTTCTGAATGTATACTGGATCGCCGGACAACCTTCAAATTCGGTGTTGTTAGTTCCAACCAGTTCCCATCCTTCTTTGCCCAAACGCTTCAATGTTGAATCTACATGCTCCAAGTCGAAGAGGTCCATGTCGATGTCCACCCCATCAATTTGCACCACCTCATTGGTACTGCACATAGCCACAACTCGCTTATTTCTCCATTCAGCCATTTTTTCTCCTCAAAGTCTAGCTGTTTTGCTTCGGCCGTTTGAAATACAATTTCACGAAAAGGGCACTATTACGCACCATGCTGACTACCGACACCAACTCCCAGGACTCTTCACCTAGCTCATTCAAGATAACGTCTTCCTGATCGGGCTTCACTACCAAAGTTTTGTATTCCCACCTATCTTCAGTTTTTCCAAAAATGTACTGCTGGGCAACTTTGGACTCTGCAACACAAATCAAACTCCACCCCAAAGATCCCATTAGATTTCGTTCATGTTGCGATAGAAATGAATAACCCGTACTGGTCACAGTTCTAAAAAGATAACTTGACATTGTCGCTCTCCTCTTCGGATCGTAGATTATTCAAAAAGCCCCAAAGTTGGGGTGACGACCTGCCTGCCCGACTGGTCATCACTCCCATCTCTGAGGCCTTTTGTTATAGTTGACAGTTATTTTTTGCAGTGTTAATCTGTAAGTGGTTAAAGACTTCTGTCCAGTCAATAGCCGGAAAAAGAAAAGCAATGTCATTCGAGTTAGGCTACGGTGATATTGCTTTTTTTCTGCCTAAAAAATTTCTCATTTCAAAGACCTCTCCATTTTGTCATTGCGAGTTTCGTACTCGAACCGTGGCTCGCTGATACCCGAAGGGGTAAATCTCACTCCACGATTGTTATCTGCTCATAATCACCAAGCTTTGACCGAGTCGGCCCATCTTGGAAATCTGAGTGGAGTTGATATTTCTGGAATTAATTCGCGTCAAGCGGACAGATTTTTTGCGTCTGTTCACCAGTCGACTGAGCAGATTTTTCATAAATTTTGAAGGAATTACCCTATCTATGGGAAAATATATCACATCTTGTCAAGTTTCTCAACCTATAAACAAAATCCCCACCAGCCCATAAAATATCTAGCTTCATTTTTTCCCAAATATACCCCCCCTATGGTCACCAGCGTGTCGCGTCTCCCTGAAAAGCCAAGAAGTTTTTTTTCAATAAAAAATGAGCCCGTGATTTCTCACGAGCTCAACGCAGACACAAGCATCAAACTACGATAAACTGGCGGGTCGCAATACCGTGGTAACGATTGATGGCGTCCACCACGGGTTTCCAGTAGTAGAGAGTCATCTCGACCGCCGAGGCGATCATAATTACCCACATAATCTGGACGGCAGGGAGCGAAGCTCCCATCAAAACGAAGAGGCCCACTGTCGAGATAAGGAGACTAAGGCCGTAGATCAGACCCATGGCCACAACCTCGAACAGGTTACGATATACCACTGACCCGGCGGGGCGTGGCTGGATCGCGATCTGGAAACCGATCTTGACGTAAATCAGTGCTAGCATGATCCCAAGGTAGGCCATTTTTCTCCTCTTCTGTGAATGTTCCGACTCATTCTAACAGTGGCTATTATACCACCATCAGCCTCAAAAGTCAAGTCTATGGGCTTAAGGTATAATATCAGCACTTAGGTCTTTAACAAAGGAGGTCACATGCCTGACCATTTGCGCTTGGTTTACCCGGGTTCACCACTCCTACCAGTTTTTGATCACAACGGACTTGTTAAAAGAGTCATACAGGATCTCATTGTTGGGCACCAACATGCCGCCGCCATCGCCATGGCCACTTCTCCACTGATGAGTATTCACGCCTCCTTACTTCGTCAAGAATCGTCCATCTTGACCACCCAGCACATCACCGAAGCCGATCTTCAAATGCTCGTCCTTGGCTACTTATATCCCCTTGGAACGATTCTTGCTTCGACCGTTTGCGCGCCCCTAAATCCCAAAGCACGATCGACAACCTTCGAAGAACTTCTGGCCGCTACCCAGAGCTTCGATCTGCTTCGGCTTCAAGACCAAATGCTCCAAGATTTACGAGCGACGATTAACCTCCTCAAGATGGATCCTTCCGGCGCCATGATCTTTGATTTCCTCAAAAAGTACCCCTTCTCCAATGACGAGCACTTCCTAAATGGCATGGAAATCGCCGCCATAATTTTCTTCGGCGTTTCTCTCGAAGTCGCCAAGAAAACTGGTGACGACTACTGGCTAAATGTTCCCATTTTCGATCCCAACAGACTAGACTAAAAAGGAGAAATTATGAACTGGCCAATCGTTTGGATTTTTAGCTGCGTCCTCGCTTGGGCCTTCACCGGCAGTGCCACCCAAATGGGAGACACGCTTCCTGGCTCCGGCTTCCGTAAAGGCGTCCGCATCTTCGCCTTGATTGTCTCCATCGTGGCACTCGCTACCACCCCAGCAGTCAGTTCTGCCTTCGTGATCGCCTTCCACACAGCCAGTCTCGACACTCTCACCGCCTCAATGACTTACACTTTCTTGCTTTGGGCCTTTATCCACCTCTCTGGTGCTCTTTATACGGTCATCGCCACCAGTCACCGGTTGGTAACGAACACTCTGTAATTTTTTAGACCGCCTTCGGGCGGTCTTTTTACATTAAAATACCCGCCGAAGCGGCCTAGTACTCGGCAACCGCCTTACATCCCAATGCAAAATATAAAATGTACAATATAAAATGTGAAATCTTCTTCCGTCTTTTTTTGCAATAGTTGTGGCAATGAGTTCGCCAAGTGGGCCGGCCAGTGTCCTGCCTGCCACGAATGGAATACTCTGGTCGAAACCGCCCCCTTCCTCAAAACGGCCAAGACCAAGACGGGTCAAAAAGTGTCCATTAAGCCCGCCGAAAGCTTTTCGGTTAAAACCGCTCTCTCCTCCCAAACGGGCTATACCTTCCCCACCGGCATCGGTGAGTTCGATCGGGTTTTGGGACCCGGGCTTACCAAAGGCGGAGTCTACCTTCTGGCTGGTCAGCCGGGCATTGGCAAGTCTACACTCCTGACTCAATTGGCCTTAAACTCCAAAATCAACGTCGTTTATGTTTGCTCCGAGGAAAACCCCGCTCAAGTAGCCTCGCGTATCAAACGTCTCTCTTCAAAAGAAAACTCCCACATCAAACTCTTGAACACTTCCACCGTTGAAAACGTTCTGGAAACCGTCAAGTCTGACCCAAACTGCCTAGTAATCATTGATTCGATTCAGTCCGTAAGTACCGCCACCAACCCCACCACTCCAGGCTCCCCATCCCAGATCCGTGATAGTGCCTCGTATCTGATCCAAAGCGCCAAAGAAAACTCGGTTCCCATGATCATCGTGGGGCACGTAACCAAGGACGGGGACATCGCCGGCCCCAAGATGCTCGAGCACATGGTGGACACCGTCCTTGAGCTTTCAGGAGATCGACAGCACCTTCTTCGGCTCCTGCGCAGTGTCAAAAATCGCTTTGGCCCAACAGACGAAACAGGGATCTTCCGTATGAACAGTACTGGGCTCGAAGAAGTCAAAGACCCCGGTTCCATTCTTCTTGAAGGCAGGGTCAAAAATGCCCCGGGCTCCTGCCTCACCATGATTATGGAAGGCACCCGTCCCCTCACCGTCGAGATCCAGGCTTTGGTGGTAGCCTCTCCTCTCCCCATTCCCCGGCGCATCGCCAAAGGCATCTCCGGCAACCGCCTCCAGCTCATCTGTGCTATTCTCACCAAGCACTTGAATCTACCCATCGCCACCAAAGACGTTTTTGTAAACGTCACGGGAGGAATGGATGTCAAAGATCCCGGAGCAGACTTGGGCATCGCTCTAGCTATCGTCAGCTCCGTCAAAGATAAGCCCCTGCCGGAAAACTCCATTTGCTTCGGCGAGCTAGGTCTTCTGGGCGAAATCCGCAAGGTCGGCTTCACTGACAAGATGCTCAAAGAGGCCAAATCCCTCGGTTATTCGGAGATATTCTCCCCTCTCTCTCACACCTCCATCCGCTCCATCAAGCTCTTGTAGTAAAATACCCCATCTTGCAAATTAAAATTGGAGGTCCTCATGAGGTTTTCACCCGATCAGGGAGAAGATATCTCCCTCTGTACCCCACAAGAAGTAATTGAATTCCGCGAAAAGCGTGGAACCAGCAAGGGATTTGAAGACCGTCGACCCATGTCTCCAGATGTGGAAGCCAGAATGGTCGCTATCCATAAAGTTCATGGTTTTCAACCAGAAGGCTATACTCTCGGACTCTTGCTCAAGGTAGATTTTGATCTACTCTTCAGTTACAGCTTTCGTGACGGCTATCGTTTCATGTTCGGAGACTCGGTTTTTCCAGAATGGGTCAAAGAACTAGAAACAAAAAAGAAAATTATTGTCTACGCCACCATGATTCTCGAGGCGTACGGCTGGGTAGTCACATTCACCGAAGACCAGGAGTGGTATTATCTGGACTTCGCACCACTCCAAGCCCTTACACCAGAAGAGGTCTCTCGAGAACGTGAACAAATCGCCTTCCGAATAGCAGCAAACGCCCTTCAAGTCATCAACCAGGGCCTGATCGAAGGCAAAACCTTCTTCACCCTTGAAGAACTCGCCATTTCTGAAAGCGACTCTCGACTATTCACCGCCTGCCTCACACGACTTAGACAACTTATGCCCAGATATAAAATCGAGCATTCTTTGTCAAGATTCTTTCTCACCCCCACCACCCCTTCCTAGGGGTGGTTTTTTTATTCTACGTTCTGCTACAATTTCCCATCTCATCTCATTGAAATAAGGAGGTCGGCGTGTTGGATCAAAATTACGACTCGGTTCTATATCAGAACTCACCATTTGTTCCACCCGTTACAATCCAGTCGGCCTTCAACATCCAGAGGTTTGTCCAATCAAACGACTATCCACCGTCCGTGGCCATCGCTAAGGAACTCCGCGATCTGTTTGGGGAACATCTACAGTTTCTGGAATCCCAGATGGACTGGATTGTCGAGAAATTCAATGTCTCCCAACAAGACATGGATGACTATTACTTCGGATTACTTGTTCCGGTAACCCTGATGATCGCAACCCACATGGCCCGCCACAACCGTCTGGAAAACGTCCTCAATCTCTACTTCCCTCTATCAGAGGATCCATTTTTCGACAATCTGAGAAGCTACGGTTGCGACCAGCTTTATCGTGTAGAAGAACTCCTAAGTCTGGAAACAGCCGAACCCATGTCCTCAGCCGGACCGATTTATGCCCATTGCCAGCTCGAAGTTTTTGCCTTCTCGTACTGGTACCAAGTGGGTCTCGAGGCTGGACTGCGCACTTTCCAACAATACGCACGGCTTCACTAACTTACTCAGGCAGGCTCCCCAGCCTGCCTTTTTTTCTTGACTTTTAGCTCAAACTATGTTATTATAGGGCAATTCCTTTGAACCTGATTCACACGACGCAGGCTCAACTGTACCTTTCCATTTTTTCCACCCTCCCGAAAGGAGTTTCCATGTTACAGACTACCACAAACCTAACACTCAACGGCTTCCCGTGGCCACGACTCTCACTGGGAAGTCTCCAGCCCACTGATGTGGTCAACTTCCAAATCATCTGCCCCCCTGAATTTGTAGCCATTCTGAACACCAACCTGGGAGCAGCTTTCAACGGATTTGAGAGTCGATACGAAGTAGCCATGACCGGCCAAGACGCGAACGATGGCAATAATGTGGCCATCCAGTTTATCGAGAAGATTGGCATGGGTATTTTCGTTCTCCACACCATTGGTCTGGCCCGCTACGGTGGCAAGTGGCAGTTTATGAAGACCACCCAAACAATCCAGACCTACAAAGTACAAGGGAATCCGTATCTTTTCATTCCCTCTCTGTCTGGCCAGGTGTGGTTGGCCGATAAGGTCAACGAGATCATGAAGGGCGAGAAAGGGATCCCCAGCTCAAGCAAGCACGTTGAACCAACGTACCCCGACGGAACCATCAAATTCTGGAACCCCTTCCGTGGGTTCGGAGTCATCAGCGCCAAGGAAGGGGACGTCTACTTCGACCTCGGAGATATCCATCGCCTCATTCCTTCGCGTGCACGGTTGTACTTGAATGCTGGGAAAAAGGTCCACTTCCAGGCTAAACCGGTCTCCGGCAAATCCTGCCCGTTCAAAGCCACTTCGGTGGTTTGGTAGGATTTCCATTCTTCAACAAAACCCCGCCATCACTGGCGGGGTTTTTCTTAATCTAAATCAAAACAGTCTGCCATCTTGACATCATTTGTAACATATATTACATTTATATCTAGCTCTACAATGCAGGTTGTAAGCAAAAAGGAGATTCCGGAAGGAGTCTCCTTTTTATTTCCTGGGTAACGATCTATTATTAGAGTGTGTCCAAGCCGACCCAAAAAATCCTCGGAAATATTTTCCTCTTGCTCGGAGCTTCTATCGCTTTACGCTTTGGTCTTCTGAGGCTCATCAGCGAAGACTTACCCGTTTACGTAAGGGTTCTTAGCTCCATCGCTATCCTTATCTTTGGCGCCGTTTTTGTACTTACGAGGAGTGCAGAGCTCATCGAAGAAACTACTGAAGTATTAAGCGAAAAAACCAAGTTGGCCGGTGGTTTACTCCAGTCCTTTGGCACCGCCTTCCCGGACATGGTTCTCGGTGTCAGTGCCGCTTTTATCAGTCTCAGTCTTAGAAGTTCCGATTACGAGAGGGCCATCAACTTCGCCATCATCGCCGCCGCCACTACCTTTGGCTCCAATATTTACAACATCGGTCATGCTGCCTGGTGTGTTTGGAGACAAAATCTAGCCAACACCAGTTCACATCTTACCCTCATGTTTCCTCATATCAAATCAGGTGGTCACTTAACTCCCATGAAAGATCACCGCAAAAAGCCTCTGCTGGCCGAGTTCAATACGGCTAGTCTCGTCTTGGTATCTCTCACTGTCTTAACCACTTTCGTCGCTGTCTCTATGGTTCTCTTCGGCAAGGTATCTTCTCCTCTTCTCAAAATATCAGAAGATCTCTACCAACTCTCCGCCCCTGTGGGATGGGTACTTTTAGTATTATGTCTCGTTACTCTTTTTCGTTTTCGCAAAACCGAACGACCGGGTACAGACACCTTGGTCGTTAACTCAGAAGAGAATCAGTTTCGCCACAATGCCGGAGGGTTAATCTGGCTCGCTCTCATCGGCTCCGGTATCTCTATCTTCTTGGCCGCCGAGTCCATGGTTCGAGGTATCGAAGTTATCTCCGCTATTTCCGGTACCCCCTTTGTCATCGCCGGAATCATGGCCGGAGTTATCGGCTGTCTGGGAGAAATCATTGTTGTCCACAATTTTTCGGTCAATCCGAGTGGACGAATTGGAGACGCCATCGTGGGCGTAGCTATGGACAACATCGTTACCATTACCGGTGCCAGCCTTGTCGCCATTATGGGTGGTATTTTCCTCGGAGGCAGTTCTCTAATCATGATCTTCGTTCTCATCCTCTGCTTAAACACTGTCCTCATTTGGCAAATCAGCGACCTCAAGAACTTTTTTATACATACCAAATAACCAAAGAGAGCGAATAAGACCACTCTCTTTAATTACTGCTTAGTTATGTTCTTATCTTCTGGATCTCTTCTTCATAGGCGTCGTTTTTGCCATACTCATATCCATCAGGCAATATTTGCAATATGACATGTGCACCATCGCCTCAAAAATCGCTGAGAGACCAACCAGAATATAAATTAACTTCTCAAGCCACGGCCATGCGCCAAAAATAGTCGAGACCAAATTAAAATCAAACAAACCGATCATTCCCCAGTTTAGTGCTCCCACAATTACCAAGGCATAGGCAATCTTGTGTTTCATTACCATCATCAACTGTCACCCCCCTTCTCCTGAAAACAAATTATTTCCATGTAACTATTATTACATATTTATCCCGAGCTTGTCGTTCAAGGAGTTCTTTTCTTATTCCTCCAAAATCACCACATCCACCACGTTTCCCACCACCCGAACGATACCCCTTTCACACTTAGTTTTCCATTTTTGACCAGAAACTCTACCCACAACAATCTCACCAGAGAAGATCGATACAAAGTTAGCGTGTTCCGCCAGGATATCAAACGGACCAATTTCATTGGCCATGGAGACACTGAAACACTCAGTCTCAAGTAAGACATCGGTTTTATTTCTCACAGTTACTTTTAGTTTTTCCATCATTTCAGTCCTCCCACAAAGAGCATCTTTTCTTCGTCTACCCCATCATACTTCCCTGCCAGTATCTCGCTCACATTCTCCACCACCTTTTTGAGTGGTACTTGCTCCCCTTGCAAGCCTACATGTCGTTGCGTCACCGAGAATGGCTGCGTCATGTAGTTCTTCAGCATCTTTGCCCGTTTGTAAGTAGTTCTGTTCTGTAGAGATAGCTCAGCTTCTCCCACCAGGGCGACGACCCTCTCTAGTTCCTGAGCCCGCTTAAGCAGCTCTTTGGCAGCCAAGGCCGTTTCAAAATGTTTCAGTCCGACAATCTCCGTGGTTAGTAGTGAGGATGAGCTGGCCAGCAAGTCAATTGCCGGGAATCTTCCCTCTTGATACACTTCTCGCGACAGAATAATAAATGAATCCAGATAGCTGTACACACTCTGTATACCACTGTCCATTAGATCATCAGCCGGCACATAAATGGCTTCTATCGAACTCACAAAACCACTGTCTGTCGACACCAGGCTTTCGTGGAACTCGGCAATCTCCGAAGTTAGAGTCGCTTGATAGCCATCCTCAGAGGGGATATCGGCTTTTAGAGACGCCAGTTCGCTCCCAGCTTGGATAAAGCGAAAAACATTATCACAAACAAACAGTACGTTCTTACCCAGTCGGTCTCTAAAGTCCTCTACTATCGTGGTCGCAGCATAAGCCGTCAAAAAGCGATTCACCGCGCTAGTACCCATCAGTCCAAAGATCAGAGCTACGTTTTTTAGCAAGCTCTTTTGTTTCAAATCACGATAAAGTTCATGTCCTTCACGCACACGTTCTCCGATACCTGCAAACACCACCACATTCGAGTGTTCTCCGTCTAGCGTGGTCAAATTATTTACGATCTCAGACAGTAATACCGTTTTCCCCACACCGGCACCACCAAAAAGACCCACCTTGCCACCCTGCACCAAAGGTGCAAAGAAATCCACCGCTTTTATTCCTGTCTCCCACAACTCTTTTTTGGTATTTACTTTGGTTAGATCCATTTTGTGGTGCTTCCACATCTCTCTCATCTGAAACTCTACTTTTCCACCGCCATCGGCCGCATTGCCAAAGATGTCCACCACTCTTCCTAGAAGCTCCTCCCCCACCGGCACCATCAGCCTTTCCCCTGTCCCGCACACCTGCAGCCCTCTGCAAACCAGGTCATTGCCAGACATAATCATGGCCCTAATCAAGCCCGAAGGTTTGGTCTGAATTACCAGCATGCTGACCTCCACTTCTTTTTCGGACTTCAACACTTCATGTACACTTGGGAGTGTTCCACTATCAAACTTCACCTCCACGATCTCCCCGTTGATCGCACTTACTGTCCCACAAGCCACTTTCTTTTTATTACTATTGTGCATATTGGTTACTTCGATTGATAGTTAGGTAGCTAGCCATTCTGGCATTTTGTCGTTTATTAGCTAGTCTTTTGGTCAAAATCATTTTTTGCTTTAGTGTTGCTGACAAGCTCTCACTGTTCCGCTCCAGACAAGAATCAAGATACATCAGGCGAGCCGCATACTTAGCCAAGTTAGCCTCTTTCATCGTTTGTTCAGATAGAAAAGATAGAACCTCTTTGGCAAAGACCTCCGCCACCTCCAGCACCGATGGTTCATAAAGATATCTTAGTTTATTGTTTTCGTCGTACTCAAAGCTGGTGGTGTCCTTTGGTACCAAGTCACCAGAGATACGTACCGTGTCGGCACTCTGTTTGGCCAAACTGTCATATCGTAAAAAATAAATATTTATCTCTTGATACTCGGCCAAACTTTTCCACAGTTCTGCCAAGGACCTTTCATCCGTCTTTACAGTCTGGTATTTCACTGCTGGTCGGCTAGCTTTCATGATTTCATCTCCTACGTTTCCCACCACGAAAGCATCTACCTTCTTCCCACTCAGGTATTGATAAAATCGGTTGCTCACCGCATCAAAAGCATTTCCATACAGTCCTCTGTCAGATGAAATGAGAACGGCAGCTCTTTGCTTGGTATTTTTCTTTATCACTATCGAGATATCTTCCCCCAAGTCACTACTTATGGCTGTCAGTGTTCTTGAGTACTCTCTGTACTGGGAAATCTCACCTCGAATATCCTGCATCTTCTGCGCCGCCAAGTCTTCGTAAACTTCGAGAAGACCACGAAAACTCCGAATATCACCAATACGATTAGAAATTTGATTCAGGGTGACCATATCACAGTTTATTAGTTACAAAAGCGACTAACTCATCCGCCGAGTCGGTCTGTTCCAGTAGTTTCTTCCAGGCATCGATCTGTCCCTTGGTTTTAATCAGTTCCAGTAGCTCCGCCGGAGTCCGTTCTTCCTTTTTATCCTGTCGATACCAAGCAAAAAGATAAAGCATCTCCCATTCCTCAAAAACTTTACTTCCAGACTGCCACAATAGTTTATCCATGTTTTCGCCTTTTATCAAAGTATTTTTAACTTCCTCTGTTTGTTCTGGCCCAAACTTGGTAAAGACTTTTGCCCCCTCTACGCTTTTAACCGTGGCATAGATCTCTCTTGACACATTGTGAAACAATCCGCTTCTGGTTTGTCTTCCCACTCTGGTGACAGACAAGAAAATATTCACCGCTGGCCTTATTCCATGTTGAAAACGATCAATATCAAAGTAAATATGGCCGTCGGTAATAGACATCAAATTTGTCTGAATATATCCCGTCAGGTCCCCTCCTACACTTTCGGCAATTGCCAGACACGAAATCGATCTTTCCTTACCTTCCACTTCAAAACAACCAGCTCTCTCCAGCAGTTTAGACTGCAAATAGAATATGTCTCCAGGATAAGAGTCCCGTCCTGGAAACTTTCCCATAATGAGCGACATCTCTCGGTAGTACTTTGCGTGAGTAGTCAGGTCATCCAAGACCACCAACACTTCACTTCCTTTATCTCTCACACTTTCGGCTATGCTCATGGCCGTAAAGGGTGCCATCACTATCTCCGCCTGGTTCTCCCTCGCCCCAGATGCCACAATAATTACTTTATCCATAACCTTGTTTTTTATCAGCCATTCTTTGACCGCCACGATCTCACCGGCTTGTTTTCCAATGGCACAGTAAATTCCTGTCTTCCCAGCCTTTACTTGTGTGGCCAAAGTTTGCAGAGCAAACCAGGTCTTACCGGTTTTTCTTTCTCCTATCACTAGTTCTCTTTGTCCAGCTCCCAGAGGTAGAGCCAAATCAATCAAGGTGGTGCCTGTCAGTAGAGGCCTGGTAATAATTACTCGTTTCTCTACCCCTAAGGCATCTTTGTCTATCTCTACCGACTCTGTTGTAGTACTAAGATCTTTATCTCCATCAATTACATAGCCGAGGGCCGATACGATATGTCCGAGCAGCCCGTCTCCTGCCGACACCAGTAGCTTTCGCCCCGTCCTCGCCACTCTTGTTCCCAGATCGATTGACTCTTTACAAAATACCACCACCCAAACGTACTTCTCGTCAATTCGCGAAACATAGCCATGATGTCCGTCTTCGAAGGCAACCCCTTCATTTATTCGAGCTCCGTTTAGGCCATCGACATGGACGATATAATCTCTCGCCGCCACCACAGTTCCAATATCTTTAATTTTTTCCTGGCAGTATTCAAAAGAGTGGATCATGGGTTTATAAAACGAGAATCATGTAAGCAATTAATAATCCAAATCCCATCACTAGTCCCGTCAAAACAAAGTTCATTACCATTCCTACTCCAATTTTTTTGGCCGCTAATGGGTTTCTCCCCAGTGCTTCGATTCCTGTCTTTCCAGATCGTCCAAAAAAGTAAAAGCCAAACGCAAAAGCAGATGCAGTGGTCAAGACAGCCAGTAAGTATCTGAGTGAGGTCAAAGGAGACAAGAAAGGAGATCCGGCTGCCTTCTTAATATTTAGAAAAAGGTTGACTCCTCTCGTGCCAGAGTTTGATCCCGGACTATATCTAGGAGCCAGAGACACTTTTATCAAACACTCCTTAGTTATATCTGCCTCCACGCAAGGCTCCAAAGCCGTTCCCACCACATAGCCCTCAAACTCAGCCACGACCCCAACTCCAGCCCGTGTAGAGGTTGTTATATTATCTCCCACTTTTATTTTTCCACCCTGTGTCGTCACCCTCACCTGTACCGTACCGGTCGTCGTCACCAAAAAAGACCCACTTGCCGAAGAGATATCCTCAAAAGCAATCGCTGGGCTTGTCGTCACCACTCCGTAAAAAGCTGAGTCATACTCCACTTTAGATGTTTCAAAGCCGGTCAAACCGGAAGATATTAACGTTCCGTCAGTTATCCCCTGGTCAGCTATCGGCACCGAGAGCGCCATTCCGGAAGACTGTGCCAAGACCTTTCCGGTCGAAAGTACAAAAAGTATCAACAAGAACAGGTTCTTTATTAGTTTCATAGAGTTTGAGCTGATTCAGAGGCAACTGGGGTTGTTTCAGGTATCGGAGTCGGCGTTGAGGTTGGTGTAGGAGATACCTCCGATGTCGGTGTCGTCTGCCCGTCTAACTGCGGAGCTGTTAGTGTGGCCGATGGGGTTGCTGGCAAACTCTGTATGACTCTATCTACCTGTTCTTTCGTTAAACAAGTTTTATTGTTTACATCACCCACACAAAGGGTTGTAAAAGTGGCCTCTTTAGCAAACAGTTTATCAGCCATCTCGGTCAGTCTGGTTTCAATGGCCATTATTCGGTCTTTCAAGTTTTCTATGGCTACAGACAAAGAGTTCGCCAAGTCGCTAAGCGAATTCCATTGCGACTCAGAAATAGCCGCACTCCTCGACGATAGAGCAATCTCATCTATCAAGAGTTGTTGTTCTTGTATAGCTTTGGCCAGCACCGGAATTAACTGAGTAGTGTAGAGTCCCAGTGTTCCATCGTTATTGCTACCCACCAGTTCAGGAAACACGTCACGCACTTCTTGAGCTATAAATCCCAGTGCGCCATCTCCTGTAGACTTCCAGTTGTAGGACACCGGTCGTAGCCCCAAGACCTTATCCAGAGTATCATCCCCCAAGCTCAACACATCTTTCTTTAAGTTAATATCAGAAGGATCTGTGTTGGTTAGGACTCCGCTATTACTATAGACAGTCCCTGTCCCCAAAGTGGTTGTCACGGTTCCATCATTTCCAATGGTGAACTTGGTCACCCCAGATGAGCTAGCCGTCAAAATATTCTGGTCCCCTGTCTGATCAAAAATCGCCAGTGCCTTGCCGGTCACTGCGCCAGTGACGTGGAGTTTGGAAGTTGGGGCAGTGGTGCCGATACCTACGTTGCCAGAAGAATCAATACGCAGACGTTCGGTTCCACCAGTTACCCAGGCAAAAGTGTTGGCGGCGGGGTTTATCCAATACGTGTCCGAGTCGTTGCTTAAAATAATTCTTGCCCTGGTTTGGTCGTCAGGATATTCGTTGGTGCCTATTCGAAAATATTCTGAGCCATCAATAAGAAACCTGTGTCCATAGGTTGATGATTTATTGTACCCTGAAGCGTAGGTGGTTACTTGGGTATTGTTGGAAATATAGTTACTGCTAGTAAATGAATCGTTAAGGTATAAAGTGTTATTTAGTGTTAGGGCGCCACTAAAATGGCTTGTACCTACAACCTCCAGCTTATACCCTGGATTTGTTGTCCCAATGCCCACATTCCCACTTCCCAAAATAGTCATTTTTTCTGTGGGGGTGTTATCTGATGTTCCGGTTGACCCAGCTGTTGCTGTGTAGAGGTGAAGTGCGGATGTGCCAGTTCCTGTTGATATTCCAGATTTTAAGGTTAAATCTCCACCCGCAAGATCAGCTGTACCTGAAATTGCTCCACCCGAAGAAAGTGTTAATCCTTGTCCTGCCGTAGCTGCAGTAGTATTCCTCTCCATCCAGATTGTCCTTGCTGCAGTTCCATCAAGAGACAAAAGTTGAGTTGGAGAAGTAGTTCCAATTCCTATCAGTCCATTTTGATCAATTCTTATTCTTGTAACTGGGTCATCGACGCCAGACGGTTTAGTCATTATATCAAAATTTCCCGTCATCAGACTTCGTGTTGTACTGCCGGTAACTACGGTTGATTGAAATCCAGCAACGTGCGTGACCGAATCGGTGGTTTTGGCATAAAAATATACCGCGCCAAGGGGATTATCACTACCGGGTACTGCGTTGAATTTACCGATGTATAAATAACCACCCAAATTATCAGCAGCCGTTGCATTGCTGTTGCCTATATATAGCCGACCATGATTTGTGGAATTATTGTAGATATTTACCTGCGTGCCGACGACTTCTAGCGGTGCTCCAGGAGCCGTGGTACCAATGCCAACCAGGCCTGTGTTTCCAATGTATAGATAATCCCCATCGTTGGCAGCCGCAGAAGAAATCATAAGTAGGGGATCTGTGCTAAACTTAACAACTTCAAGAGTTCCATCAGGAGAACTATCTTTTATGCCAACTCTTGAATTGGCTTCAATTCTCATCATTTCAGAACCATTATCAATACTAAATATATGCCCGTATCCAGCTCCTGCGTTAAACCCAGCGTTATAACGCATGGTTTGACCATCGGTTGAACGTTGAATATAGTTAAAATACCCTTGGGCATCGTTGCCTCCAGGTACAGAAAAGCCAATCCTTGGGGTAGCCGCAGCAGCTAGGTTGAGGGTGTTGTAGGTAGTATCTGTTCCCCCAATGGTCATTTTTCCGGTGCGATCGATAACTAACTTGGGGGTTCCTGATGCTGAGGCAACTAAGATATTCTGATTCCCAGTCTCATCAAAAATTGCCAAGGCCTTGCCGGTTACGGCCCCTGAGACGTGGAGTTTTCCTGTTGGGGCTGTGGTGCCGATACCGACGTTGCCGGTACTGGCTTTGATGGTTAATCTTTCGGCGTGAGTAGAGTCTGTGGGATTTCCGGTCCACGTCCAAACACTCACATCACCCCCAGAATTATAACCTCCACCATAAAAATCTAAGCCATATGCCGTACTGCCCAATGTGATGCTTGCACCATTACTTGAACCGTTTGTGTAGTTAATTGACCAAGGATTCGTGTTACCTTGCGTTCCAATTCCACCTGTAGACATGTAAATATAGTTTGAAGCAGTCCCCGCTTGAACGGTTCCGTATGCTGTCAAGTTACCGGAGCGGTCAAGAGTTAGTTTTGTTGAACCTGAGGCCGAGGCTACCAAGATATTCTGATTCCCAGTTTCATCAAAAATAGCCAGAGCCTTGCCGGTTACTGCTCCAGAGACGTGGAGTTTGGAGGTGGGTGCCGTGGTGCCAATGCCGACTCCCGTTGTAGTAACGTTTAATATATTTGTTCCTCCCGCTATCAACGACGCAATGTCTGATCCAGCTGATCCTAAACCAGTATTAAGGTCGTTTCTGAATACAAAAACAGGAACTGTACTACTGGCAATACTATTAACTAAGTAGGCGTAGTTACTTGAGCTTCCGCCACCCATAGACAGTGTACCACCGGCTACAGAAATATTACTATTGATTAGGCCATCGCCATTGATGGTTAGTTTTCCATTTACTGTGAGTGCTTGATTCCATTGGCTGTCACCAATAATTGCTTCTCCGTTGACTGTTAGCATTTTACTCGGTTCAGTTGTTCCAATCCCCACTCTTCCGGTTGACGTATCCACATACAGATCATCAGTATTGACGGCGAAGTCGCCGGTGGTGGAGAGGGCCACATTTAAGTTTTGTCCTGCAAGGGGGGTAATGGTTAAGGCACCGGAGGAGGAAAGACCGGTACCCATGTAAAAATTACCAGAAGTGTCTATGTAACTTACTCTTGTTCCACTGTGTCCGTAAATATTGAGGGGGTAGTCAGTTGCCGGAGCGCTGGTAGCATCAGAGTAACCAAGAATAATATCTCCATCTTCGTCGATCAGGGCTTTTTGGTAACCGGCAATGGCCAGGCCCAGGAGTTGGCCGTTGGCAGCACTGGTCGTGGGGTTAATAATGACTGAGCCTTGAGAGATAGTGGTATCGGTGGGGGCGTAGGAGAAGGTAGTTTGTCCGGAAAAGGCTTGGGAAGAGTTGGAATTAATGTTAGCCACCCAGAGGTTGTTGAAGCGTTTGGTGGTCGACCCCAGATCACTACCCAAATCCGTATCCGGTAGGAAGGATTCCCCGTTGGTAATGGTGGCGTTGCCAAAGGTCAAGGTGTCCACAACTACACTGTCCGTAGTGGTTGTTAAGCCCACACTTGTACCATTGTCTGTCCAACCGGAGAGTGCATAATTTGGTTCTACTGCCGTAAAGGTAATCTTGTCATTGGTGGCATCGGTGGTAATGGTTACACCACTACCAGCAAAGGTTAAGGTGTCACCATTTGTGTCTGTAACCACATCACTTTGTCCGCTGACACTGATGGTTTTGAAAATACTTTGGGAAGAGCCTGTGTCTGAGTTGGTGACTTCGTTACCACTGACACTAATACCACCACCAGCCGAGAGGGACCGTATGCCGGAGTTGCTGATCTTCAGTCCGTCAATGGAAATGCCGTCACCGGCAGATAGAGTCAAGTCTCCCGTCTTCGTCTGCAGTGAAGTAACACCCGTATTGGTCAGTGTTGGTGTCTGCCCCAAAGAAATACTGATTCCCTTACCGGCAGTTAGAGAATAGATGATATTGGGAGCAGAAATATCTTGTAGGAATGTGGCCAGCCCCGAGAAGGTAGTCGTGTCGGCAAACTGTGCCGGGACATTGATGGAAAAGATATAGTTAGCAGGAGATTCTTCAGCCGTTGTGTCAGCCAAGACACTCCCTGGAGTAGTACTCTCACCCAATACTTGAGTAGACCTTTCAGCCATCACTAGTCGTATTTCCTTGAAGCAGATTACCAATCCAACCAGTACCAGCGGTATAGACAGGAGATATTGTAGTTTACCAAACTTGGTAGTCATGACTTAGTCAAAGCTTTTCAGGCATATGGCACAACACGCCACAACCGATGGCTGAACATAAGTTTCAGTATATAGATTATCGGGGGAAATGGGTATATGTCAGAATAGGTCAGATACCACTTCTTTACTGCGCTGGCGTGGGAGATATTTCTAAGGTAGGAATGATTTCCACTGTAGGAGTTGGACTTACCTGTGTAAGTTTGAGATTTGCCCCCACAATCACCAACAAATCTACTTGTTGAGTTCCGGTCATTGGAACCACTTCCCCTTCTGGAAGCACGGAAACTACTCCACCTATTAAATCAGCCATCTGTTTAGCCAGTTCCGGTTTCTTTCCGGATATATCGACCACCACACTCTTTGCATAATCATTCTTTTTCGCCGATTCTTCACCTAATACATTTATATTTGTCACCTGAGCCTTAATCGAAGCCGAAAAGGTTTTTGCCAGGCCAACCGTCGCTGTTCCATTCAGGACTACTATATTTATCGGTGCCTGAGATTCACCCAAATTTATCGGAGCAATATCTACGATTCTCCCGGTTGACGGACGAAACAAAATAGCCTTCCCTGATTTTGTGTAGATAATCACCTTGTCCCCATTTTCCGCTCTGGCAAAAAAGGGTTGGTCTTTCAGCTTCTCTTTGTCGAGAACTGTAGCGACCGAAGGTTCTTCGTCGGGCAAATCCATAAATTTGGATAGTGCTTTAGTCACCGTCTTGATTTCCTCTTTTGATGCTGCTGTCGGATCTTTCAATAGTTTCTGAGCTCTTCTATTTTGGTTAAAGAAATAAGCCGTGCTAGACAGAGATACCAAGGATACCAAAATTAAAAGAAACACAAGTATTTTTTTCATAGTGTGGTCTTATTCTAATACTTTTTTCTCCTATTACAAGCGCTTGCCACCTAAACAGCAACCATCTCTTTTTCCGCTCGCTTCAGGAGTACCGCATTTGTCGCCACAATGATCGAAGACACACTCATTAGTAGCGCCGAGACTTCAGGTCGGAGCGAAATACCATAAGCCGGATACAAAACACCGGCAGCCACCGGAATCGCCAGCAGATTGTAGATCGAAGCCCAAAAAAGATTTTGTTTCATTTTTCGTACCGTCGCCTTAGAAAGTTTTATTGCCCGAAGAATATCTGCCGGATCAGACTTCATCAGCACCACCCTGGCCGTTTCAATCGCCACGTCCGTCCCTGCTCCAATGGCGATACCAACATCCGACTGAGCCAAGGCCGGGGCATCATTCACCCCATCCCCCACCATGGCAACAAACTTGCCTTCATCTTGTAATTTTTTAACATAAGAAGCTTTCTCTCCGGGCAGTACCTCAGCAAAAATTCTCTCGATTCCTAGTTGCTTCCCAATCGCTTCCGCAGTTTTTTGATTGTCTCCGGTGATCATGGCCACTTCCAGTCCCATTTCTTTCATTCGAGTTACTGCCAGCTTGGCATTTTCTTTTACCGGGTCAGACGCCGCCGCTACCCCCGCCAGCTTTTTATTCACCGCAAGTATCATTATCGTTTTTCCTTCAGACAAGAGCCTATCTATCTCACTCTTCAGGGTCGTTGTATCAACTTTATAATCTTTCATCAGTTTTTCGGTACCTACCAAGACATGCTTACCTGCCACCACCGCCTCCACTCCATGCCCCGCCAAGTTCTTAAATTTTTCCACCTTTGTCGAAATAGTTATTTTTCTTCTCTTCGCCTCTTCCAATATCGCCAAGCTCAACGGGTGAGATGACTTTGCTTCCACCGCTCCATCGAGACCAATAATTTCATTTTCAGTAAAGCCACTTGCCGCAATCACATCCGTAATTCTCGGCTTTCCTTCCGTTAGTGTTCCGGTCTTGTCTAGCACTACTGCTTGAATTTTTGAAACCTGTTCCAGGGTAGGCGCATCTTTGATCAAGATATTATGTTTTGCTCCCAACCCTGTCCCTACCGCTACCGCTGTCGGTGTTGCCAGTCCGAGCGCATCCGGGCAAGCTATAACTATCGCCGAGATAGCAAAAGTCAGAGCCAGCATCAGTGGTTGACCAAGTACAAAGTACCAAACCAAGAATGTAATCAGACCTCCGCCTACCGCCACGATGACCAGATACTGAGCAAATCTATCTGCAATTTTTTGTCCTGGCGCTTTCGAGTTCTGAGCTGTCTCCACCATCTTGACGATCTGAGCGAGTGCAGTGTCTTCTCCTATTTTTGTCGCTTTGAATCGTACCGAGCCCGAAGTATTTATCGAACCGCCAATCACCTTATCACTCACATTTTTTACGACTGGTAGTGACTCCCCTGTTACGAGTGATTCGTCGATCGCTGTTTCTCCTTCGGTAATTTCTCCATCCACCGGCACTTTGTCCCCGGGTTTCAGAATCAGAATGTCGCCAAGTCTTACTTCAGATGTTGCTATCAGAGATTCTTTTCCGTTCTTCCACAGTCTGGCTTGAGGTGGCACCAGATCAAAAAGTGCTTGGAGGGCATCAGTCGTCCCTCTTCGGCTTTTCATCTCCATCCAGTGGCCAAACAAAACAAAGGTGGTGAGCATGGCTGCCGCTTCATAAAAAGACTCCTCACTCCCCAGCAGTGTGAGCACCACACTAAAAGCATAAGCCGCTGTTATACCTACAGCGATGAGCACCGCCATGTTTAATGCCTTGGCTTGTAATGCCTTGTAAGTAGAGTACAGAAAAATCCAGCCGGAATAAAAATAAACCGGTGTAGTTAAGAAGAACATTATCCAGCTCGCAGAAATCGGCATCGGCAGCTTCAATCCAAATATATTTGTTCCGAGAGGAGAATAAGCCACTATCGGTATGGTCAAAAGAAGGGACACAAAAAATTTATTTCGAATATCTTCTTCCATCATCTTCGCCATTTCCCGGCCGGCCAATCCGGTGTGTTCCATTCCCATCGCCATGGTCATACTCATTTTAAATTTTTCCCAAAATGACATTTTTACACCGGGCTTCATCTCATGCTCCATCACCTGGTCACCATGACCCTTTTTATTGTGGTCCATTTTCATCTCCCCACCTGCAGGGCCTGGCCCTGCAGGCTTGTCATGTTTCATCACAAGCTCCATTCCGCACTTGGGGCACTTCCCTGGTTTGTCTAAGATAACCTCTGTGTGCATCGGACAGGTGTAGTTCATCATTTCATTTTATCCTTTTTCAAATATTTTGGTCTCTTCCCAATTTACTCCAAATCAACTACAATTTGTAGTAGCTTATGAAAAAAGCTATTGGCACTATCTTTCCATTTCTAATAATTCATCTCATTTGCTGCGGCAGTATTCTTCTGTTTCTTATCAGTTCCGGCTATTTATTACTACTTTCCAACGAAAGTCAAAACAAATGGTTTCTCCTCCCCAGCCTTCTCGCTCTTTTCCTTGCGTGGCGGGAACTAAACAAAATTGAACAAAAACCTTGGAAGATACTACTAACCGTTATTATTTATCTGATCATCAGTTACATTTTTATTACTTATTTATTCATCCCTTGGTGGATACCGGGCTATGAAGGTGGACCATTACTCTAACTTGAAAAATACCAATCGGACACGCTTTTGGCAAATAGATGCTGTCCGTGGCTTAGCCGTCGTGGGTATGGTCATTTATCACCTACTTTTTGATCTCGAATATCTTTTTCAGCTTCCTCTAAATGTTAGTCATCTGCCTCTCATTGCATTAGCCAGATCAGTAGCGGTGACCTTTATTCTACTTATCGGCTTTTCTGTCGCCCTCAAATTTGAAACAATCAAGCGGTACGGACCAAAGCAGGTCATTCTCGCGTTTGTAAAAAAAGCAGTCACGATTTCTCTTTACGCTCTGCTCATAACCTTAGTCACCTATCTAATTTTTCCACAGGGAACCATCATCTTCGGCATTCTCCATTTTATATCCCTATCGTTAGTGCTCCTGATACCTTTCCTATATCTACGCTCAAACGGGTTGGTGGCTCTATTAGCCACCGTTACTTTTGTTCTTGGTCTGGCAGTTCCTAATGTCACAGCTTCTCACAGCTGGCTCCTCATTCTCGGAATGACATCTTCCACTTTTTCCAGTCTCGACTACTTTCCCCTTCTCCCATGGTTCGCAGTCGTACTTTTTGGATTAGTTCTGGGCCGGAAATACTCACCTGCCCTCCAAAAACCAAGTCCTTCAAAAACTCCCCCATTATTTTTGTATAGAATAGTTTCTAAGCTCGGCAAACACTCTCTACCTATATATCTATGGCATCAGCCGGTGCTTTGGACTATATTATTTGTTATCAAATACTTCTTATGAACCCACCTTCCCACCATTACGAAGAAACCATTTAATTATTTACTTTCGTCAATAATCCCTCTAATTACTGCATCAACCTCATCAGGCAGATTGCCCAGATCGGCCTCAGGAAAAAATTGAGGCAAAATGATCGGTCTCATCCCTGAAATATACGTCGCTCCATCCTTCCGGTAGACATTTATCTTACATGGCAGACAAAGACCCATTTTAATGTCCGCTTGTAGTACCGCGTAAGCACTTTTGGCATTACAGATCTCAATAATCTTCAAAGGCTCAATTTCCAAGCCTTTTTCTTTCAAGGTTTCAGCTACATCGTGAATATAAAGCACCCTAAAACCAGCCTTCAGTGTCTCCCGCTCAACCGCACCGACCGCTTCGTCAAATGATTTTTTTGTAGTAACAGTGTAATCAAAATTCATAAAAATTATTAACTAATAACAACCATAACTTTATCACCTTCAGTCTTTTGTCACAGGCCTGCAGTCTATGGAACATTTACCACAAAGTCCTTGTTTTTAGTGCTTCCCTCCGGCATGCTTGCTGTGATACGGACACGCCAAGGTCCTTGCATCGAAAGATTTCCGGTGACTATGTATCGCCCTTTGCCCTGAGAGGTCGCGGTTGCTCGCTGGGTACCCATATTCATCGTGGTCATATTTAGATCAAATGACACTGTGGCATTGTCAACAGGCTTACCGTCCGCACCCCTAACATTAATGATAAAAGTTGCTTGTCCAGGTTGTAATGGATTTGGATCGGTAGTAAGAGAAATCACTTCGCTATTGGTAGTCGCACCCAAAACCGAAGATTTTACCTTCCAACTCATGACACCAATTAACCCTACTGCAATTACAAACATCGTTAACAATATTTTATTGCTCATCTTTATATTTATTTTTTATAATTAACCACACACGATGAATTTCGACTTCTTATAAGCACAAAAAGAGAAACCGATAGGAGAAATATAGACAAGTAAGACAGTTCCGCTCCCCGATAAGGTAAATAAACGAGAGAACCACCGAGTCCTAGTAATGACAATATTGGCAGTCCGCAAGCCACACACCCACTCCCCACAATTCCCAATAAAGAATTTCCACCCACCACTACTTGCAGCTTATCAAATTTATTAAGGACCACGATCTTCTCAAAAAGCAAACTAAGATTCGCACCAGTTAAGACCGCGATCAAAAACAAAATGACCAGTCCAGATAAAGTCATTGATGTCCACATACCCTGAATTAAAGCAAACAGGATCTGAACTTTGTAACCAATTCCATAGCTACCTATCAAAGTATCTCTGGCCAAGCTACTATTCATCAGCAGGGTGACAAACAGTAGATAAAGACTGGAAATGGTAACAATTGAGGCAAACACGTTTACTTCAGCAATTCATCAATGATGGCCTTGAAAACGCTATACGGTTGAGCACCGACGATTTTAATACCATCAATCTCGCCATTACTTGTGGACTTACCGATAAAGAAGGTCGGCGTACCTGAGGCTCCTACCTTTGCGGCATCAGCTAAATCTTTGTCCACTTCGGTCTTAAACTCACCGGAATCCAAACACTGCTGAAATTTACTCACGTTTAGGCCCAGTTCTTTTGCGATGACTGGTAGTTGGTCAAGAGCCAAACCTGTCCCATTGGAGGTTGTTTTAGTAAAGATCTGATCGTGATATTTGAAGTACGCCGTGTCTCCGCCTTGCTTCCTGGCACACTCAGCCGCCTCAGCTTCCTTGGGGGCGTTTTGATGGAAACCAAGAGGCAAATCACGAAACACCATCTTAACTTTTCCGGTATCGATGTAGTCTTTTTTAATTTGTGGATAAGTATCGGTAAAATATTTTTTACAGAACGGGCATTCGTAGTCCGAAAATTCAATCAAGGTCACCTTAGCCTTTTTGTCTCCCAATATCGGGTCGTCATCCACAGATACTTTTACCGGTGCGCCGCTATCTTCCGGAGCTTGTTGAGCTGGCGGCGTATTCCTACTACCAGCTCCCAATACTGGTTGACCAACACCATTTTTAAGATACTTAACCTCGGTCCAAAGCGAACCCAGAAAAAAGGCCGCCACGATTAGAAGAACCACCAATGCTGGAGCATAACTGTTATGTTTTTGGTTGGGACTCGAAATCACTTTTTTTATTTTTTCGACTGACATATATTTTGGATGTAACTAATAAACAATTACCCTACTACAAGTGTAGTAAGGAAATCAACAATTGTCAACAGAGGGTGTTGAATAACTTCGTCTTGTCATCCTCGCGAATGCGGGGATCTATATAAATAAGTTCCAGATGGATTCCCGATCAGGTCGGGAATGACAAATAAATGCATTATTCAACGGTCTCGTCAACACCAATTTTAGATATGGGAAAATAAAGCCTCCACCACCTTTGATTCACAGATGTTTGTACAGTTTTTATCCTTTGAACACAAAAGAATGGCGTCTCCGCCACCATTGTGATATTCAAATGCAGTAACTTGGCTGAGAGATAACCCCACCAGAACTACCAGGGAGACAAGGCTGACGACAATGTTAGTTACCGGAGATCTCCTTCTCTCGACTTTTTGATTAACCAATTTTTTAACTCTATACTCCAAAGTATCCCATTCTCCCAAAGAAGGGGCAAAATTAAAGGTATTTTTGTGGTCATGGCTCAGCAGTTTTTTTAGTACCGATATTAATGATTTAGAATTTTTCATCCCCCTTATAGCCGCCCTATCAGCCTCAACCTCATTCAAAATGCGATATCTTTTTGAAACATCCGAAATAACTGGAAAGAATGGAAACATCGTTTGCACGACGGAAGCAAAAAGGCAAGTAAAAGCATCTTTGTTTTCTAGATGGTATCTTTCGTGTCTCATTACCGCTTCTAATTCAATCTCAGAAAGAATATTAACCAAACCTGTAGACACATAAATCTTAGTATTAATAAAACCAAAACAAAAAGCAGAGGGGTGATCACTCAAATAAACAGATAGCTTGTTTTGAAGACCTAGTTTTTTAGCCATCCTTTTAATTACAGGGCTTCGAACAGTTGATGCAGACAGATCTCTGCCAATCTTCGAGGTCTTTACCATAGTCGCCACTAACTTTATAGTTATATACATAAGCATAACCAGAAACACCATCAGACTGGCTTCTCCTAAATTATTTGGCAGTCGTATTGGCAAACCATCAATCACCTGCTGGCAGTAGTAAATCGACTGGTGAAAAAATATGAGAACATACTTCCGGAAAAGGCTTCCCAACATCATGCTAGAGAAAGCAAAAAAACCAATCAGAACCATGAAGTATCTATTTACTTTCATGGGTACCCAAAAGCCTTAATAACTCTTCTCGTTTCTCTTTTTGCAAACTTTCGACTGATTTGGCAAACGAAACTGTTGCTGACTCCCCGAACGAATCAAAAAAGTTATTAAGAAAAGATTTGGCAATTTTTTTACTATATTCTTCGCTGGTGGACTTTGGAGAGAACACAAAGGCCATACCTTCGTTTCTTTTATTAACCATACCTTTTTTGTAGAGTCGGTCTAGCAGTGTTGCCACTGTTGTATAAGCCATAGGTTTGGCTTTTCCAAATTTATTCACCACATCTCGCACATGACATTTTTTAAGATCCCAAACCACAACCATCACTTCTTGCTCCAATGGACTTAACTTTGTTTGTATCATAAGATACTACTATTGTAGTACAATTTTAAAAAGGGTAATTTTCTACAAATATTTGTTCGATGTATTACAATAATTTATCACCCAAGTCATCCTCGCGAATGCGGGGATCCATAGAAATTATAAATAATAAGTATGACCAAACAACCTTTTCTTTATCTCGTACTCGGTCTTCTTGCCGGCGCTCTCATCACTTCGGCATTCTTATCACCCAACAGATCAGAAACTTCGTCTGACTCCAATATCGACCGCCACTTTATCGAGCAAATGATTCCCCATCACGAAGATGCTATCACCATGGCAAACTCCGCCCTAAAAAAATCCAAGAAATCGGAAATAAAAACTTTGGCTCAGAACATCTTAAAAAGCCAGGGTGATGAAATTGCTCAAATGACTCAGTGGTACGGCGAGTGGTTCGGAAAAGAAGTTCCCCGTGGTGCAACTCAGATGGGTACTCATGGCATGATGGGCTCTGGAAGCAGTATGCATATGGGTTTACTGGGAAACGAAACAGACATTCTTTCTCTTGACACTGCTGTAGATTTCGATAAAGAATTTATTAGACAAATGATCCCCCATCACCAGATGGCCGTCATGATGGCAACGATGCTGGAAAACAGCACGGATAAGTCCGAAACGAAACAACTGGCCAAAAACATCATCATCGCCCAAAATAAAGAAATCACCGACATGCGATCCTGGTACTCCACTTGGTACAAATAATTACCTCTTATTATTAATAATAAATAATATGAAACACGATCCAATCGTCACTGGACACGCCGCGGGAGCCACCACCGCTATTGTCTATACCGTCTGCCGTCTCTTGGTGGGATTATTTCCCGACTGGATGTATTCCATGGGCCAATCCTGGTTCCACGGAATAGCTTTACAAAAACTAGAAAACACCAACCTGACACTGGGAAGCTTTTTCTCAGGTTTCATCTCTGTCACCATAAGCGCTTGGCTAGTCGGTTTCCTCTTCGCCAGCATGTACAACTCCTTCCTCACCAAGAAATAATCAATCCAATCACCCCCCTGCAGGGCCTGGCCCTGCAGGTAAAAAACTACTCATCTAAATCAATCATCTCGTAATAAACTTTCTTAATATCTTCCATGTCTTGTGGATCTTCTACGAAGGATTGGTATGTATTCCTTCTATTTATTTTTGAAAAGTTTGAAAGTATCTCCTCAATCTTTACCCAATTTTGTTGAAACAATCCCAAGTAATTTCCATAACTAGAATATTTATACTCCACCAGACCTGCAGGGCCTGGCCCTGCAGGCAAAATGTCAATTGGATTCCGATGAATATATTTAGTTATATATACAAACTGATCTTCATTTTCAATCAAAACAGTCTTGTACCTGCTTTGAAACAAACCACCTACTCGTTTGTATTTCTTATTAAAATACATCACGTACTTCAGCACTAAAGATTGCATGAATTCCGCGATACCACGATCGGTCGATTGTTTTATCAAAAAATGGAAATGGTTGGGCATCAAGCAGTAGGCTAGCAAATCAATCTGATCATGGTAATTCTTAAGAACTTTCGATGGTGATACCTCCTGCAGGGCCTGGCCCTGCAGGATGGGCATCTCGAGATAAAATTTCATATATCCTAGGAAGACCTTGTAATCTTGCTCATCAAGAAAAATCGCCCGCTTCTCCACTCCTCGATTAAAGATATGGTAATACCCACCAGCCCCATATTCCTTTCGACTGTTTTTTTGTGGCATATACCACAATTATAAACACCAGTCACCTCCCCCCTGCAGGGCCTGGCCCTGCAGGGTACCGGATCATTTAGTTTGGTTTTGTACCAATTTAAAATAATTTTCCTTGAACTCTTTCGACACAAAGTGCATCTCATCCAGAACCGTAAAGTTCTTTTTGGCTACCCCGGCAACTAGCACATCACTGCCAAAGAGTCCGGTTATTCTATCTTGGTTGTTTGTAAACAGTTTCTCCTTCTTCATCATGGCTGCTTCATTGTAACCAATATAAATCGGCAGGAATCTCTTACCTTCAATGTTGTAACTCAGCTTATACGGATCCACTATTCCCTTAAGCTGTTCAGGAGTATTCTTCCCGTCCAGAATGTAGAACAGTTTCAGCTCATCATAAGGAGTCTGGGCTACGACCAGGTCAGATCCGTCGACTTTAGCAAATGCCTCTTTACCCATCAAGTGATACTCGTCCAAAATTGTATTGGTAGGAGCTAGGATTCCCGCTATTCTTACCTTGGGCACTCCAAAGAAGTTATCGATAGTGTCACCGACTTTTCCAAATAATTTTTCTTCTCTCATCATCTCGGCCTCCTTACTACCAATCACGATTCCCGGAACTTCACCCGACATATCCAAACCGCCCTCGGCTACTTTAATGTTTCCATTCACCGTACCGGCACTCAAGAACATCTTTGTCTGTCCTTCCTCAGTAATCAGCACCCTTGATTCTCCTGCAGTCAAAAGCTGAACTATCAAAGTATTTATTCCCGGCTGCGTCTGGGCATAAGTCTTCACCACACCCATATTTTCTTTTGTCGAGATCGTGGCAAACTGCCAGAAGATAAACAGGAAGGCGGCGGTCATCACTACCGGAGCCAGTTTTGATAACAGGTTCCATCCCTTCGGATTAAATCTTTTTAACACTAGTGAGTTACTTACGACCGACACGGACGACAGTGTCATGGCCAGTCCCGCCAGCTCCGGTTTGAGTATCAGACCAATTCCGGCAAAGATTCTGGCGGCCACCGGGATTCCCAGAACGTTGTAGAACAAAGCGAAGAACATGTTTTGTCTGATCTTATCGACAGTTTCTTCACTGAGTTTGATGGCTGTCAGGACTCCATTCAAATCATTGTTCATAATGATTATTCCACCGGACTCCAGAGCAATGTCCGCGCCTGACGCCATGGCAATCCCCAGATCGGCCTGCACCAAAGCGGGTGAGTCATTGATTCCGTCCCCCACCATCGCCACGGTTTTACCCAGCCCTTGAAGTTTTTTAACTTCCTCGGCCTTATTCTGTGGCAACACTTCTGCGAGCACGTTGGTAATACCTATCTGCTTGGCAATCGCATTCGCTGTCCTTCGGTTATCCCCCGTGATCATGTAAACTTCAATCCCTTTGTCTTGTAGTTTTTTGACTACTTCGGCAGTGGATTCTTTTACCTGATCTGCGACCGCGATAATTCCTAAGATCTGTTCTTTGTTGGCAATCAGCATGGCTGTCTTACCATCTTCTTCCAGTCTTTCCAGATCCATAAAGGAGAAGGCTTGGACTTTCTTCGACTCCATCAGTCTTCTGTTGCCGATATAGTAAGTCTGTCCGGCAATGACGGCTTCTACTCCGTGTCCCGGAATTGCTTGGAAGGATTCCACGGGAGTTTGCAAATCCACTGAAGAGATTCTTGTCTTGCAGTAATCCACAATGGCAGCTGCCAGTGGATGTTCCGACTTGGCTTCGACAGCATTCAGCACCGTCAAGATTTCCTGTTCGGCTTTATTGGAATAATTAATAAAGTTAGTCACTTCCGGTTTCCCTTTTGTCAGAGTTCCCGTTTTATCAAACACAATCGCGTCAATCTTGCAGGCCGTCTCCAGAGGCTCTCCGCCTTTGATTAATATTCCCAGCTCCGCACCCTTACCTGTCGCCACCATAATGGCTGTTGGTGTCGCAAGACCCAAAGCGCATGGGCAAGCGATCACAATCACCGACACAAAGGCCAGCAGGGCAAAGGTTAGTGGCATGCCGAGAAGAAAGTACCACACCGCAAAAGTCAGCAGAGCGATACCAATCACGACCGGGACAAAGATAGCTGAGATTTTGTCGGCAAATCCTTGTATCGGAGCTTTTGATCCCTGCGCATCTTCAATCAGTCTCACAATCTGAGAAAGAACCGTATCGGCACCGACTTTACTTACCTGGAACTCAAAACTACCTGTTTTATTAATTGTGGCGGTATACACTTTACTTCCCATCTGTTTCTCCACCGGAATACTTTCCCCTGTTAGAGCCGACTCATCTACCGCACTATTGCCGGTCACAATCACGCCATCGACCGGTACTCTTTCGCCGGGCCGGACCAGAACAATATCACCCACTACTACCTTTTCTATCGGCAGATCCTCAGGCATTCCATTACGCATGACTCTCGCGGTTTTAGGAGCCAGCCCCATCAATTTCTCGATCGCCTGTGAGGTTCGCCCTTTAGCCTTGGCCTCTAGCCACTTTCCAAGTGCCACAAAGGTAATTAGTAATGCCGCTACTTCGAAGTACAAATTCCCGATCTTCATTCCGTTTAGTCCATAAATCGATCCGGTTTCCACTGTAAACTTCAAAAACTCAAGCAGACTATATACATAGGCTGTCAGTGTTCCGATAGCGATCAAACTATCCATGCTAAAGGTTTTCATTTTTAAAGCCGAAATTGCCCCACGAATAAAGTTATTACCTACCCAAAACTGAACGGGGGTCGCAAGCACCAAAGAGATAATTCCACTGATTGGCATAATTACTTTGGCAAAGGGAAGTCCTGCCACAAAGTCATAGATCATAAAACCCACCATCGGTAAACTTAAAATTAATCCGGTGAGAAACTTCCTTCCCCAATACCTAATCTCCAAAGATCTTTTTTCGTTTTCACTTACTCCGGCACTCTCTTCGGGCAGTGTTGCGGTATAGCCGGTTCTTTTTACCGCTTCTTTAAGCTCACTTGGACTAACCGCCAGAGATTGATATTTTATTCTGGCTTTACTGGTCGCAAAGTTAACATTCGCTTCGGTAACTCCTTTAGTTTTCACTAGTGATCTTTCAATCAGTCCGGCGCAACTGGAACAATGCATCCCTGAGATATTTAGGTAAGCAATCTGACTATCCGACTTTTCCTCTATCATTGTCTCGCGACTTGGCTGGACCATATCAACGATTTCACTATCTAGAGTTTTTGAGTTTTTGAGTTCTTGAGTTTTCTGTATTCCGTTCCCCGTGATCGACGTCGCCGTATACCCTGCTTCCTTAATGTTTTCAATCAGTTTATCTTCCGTAATTGCCTTCGGATTGTATTCCACGTCCACCTGTTTTGTCGCTAGTAATGCGTTAACAGACTTCACTCCTTTTAGTCCTTTAAGATTCAAAGAAATGAGTTTTGGGCAGGACTCGCAGTGCATGTCGGCAACTGCAAATGAAGTTTGTTTATAGTTCATATTTTTTATTTTGTAACACTGGCTGCGTAACCGGTTTCCTCAATTGCGCTAATTATTAACTCAGGAGACACTTTTTCGGTATGGCTGACAATAACCGTTTTGTCCTTCAAGGAAGCGTTAGAACTTACCACACCCGGTATCTCTTCCAAGGTAATATTGATTAATTTTGGACACGACTCGCAGTGCATGTCCGGAACCGAGAACTTGATTGTTTTTGTACTCATATTTTTTATTCATCGTCATTGCGAGGAACGCAGTGACGTGGCAATCTATATTGATAATTAATTGATAATTTATTTATTTCCTCCACAAGATCCCGTACCACTACCTCCACAACCACACCCTTTCGCTCCGGAACCGACGGGCTCTGTGACTGTCCCCACCGAACCCTGACTATCCACTACCTCGATCGTCCCCGAAACCATACCCATCCAGCAGGTAAACTTGTAGACACCAACTTTTGCTGGTGTAAACTCTCTTGTTGAGACCTGTCCTGGAATCAAATCAATCTGTCCTTCAAACAGCTTAGAAATAATGGCATTGGTACATCCGCTGGTGCCGGTATCGGTAACTTCCATAATGGTTGGAACTCCAACTCTAATCTGAAAGCGGTTAGGTGAGTATCCTCTTGCCGATGCTTCCATTTTGATAACTTGCTTTCCCCCCACCATCGGCACCAGATTTATTACTCCTGCTGTTGTGGTCCTTCCCAAGATTTGTCTTGTTCCAATTCCGGCAATCACATCTCCGACATTGGTAAGTCCAAGCACCGAGAGCTGGCTGTTAACATTAAAAAGTGAGAAAGCAAGCACCAAAATCCCCGCCAGAGTCGAAAAGTTCTTCGAAGAGTTTTTATCAGCCAACATCTTGGTACTCCCTAGTCCAATGGCCAAAAGACCAGGAACTGTCCCAAGTGCAAAGAGACCCATTATCAGAGCTCCTTGCACCGGTGATCCCGAGGCTAAGGCCAACGCCTGGGCCGTTACCGTAAATCCACAAGGTAAGAAGAATGTTAAAGCACCCATAAATAAAGGTGACAGTTTTCCTTGAAAATTATTTTCATCCGAGACACTTCTAGTAATTGATTTTGGTAATCTAAACTGGAACTTTTGCACTGCTTTTACCCCAAGCATCTGCAAACCAAGAACAATCATCACCACAGAAACCGCTATTACGAGCATCGCAGAAAAAGACGGAGACAAGCGGAAGAAGTTACCCACAAAACCAAGAATCGCTCCAAAGAAACCATATCCGGCCACACGCCCAATGTTAAACAATATATGCGGTTCTGACTTTGTCGCTAGGGAATCGTTCTCACTATATTTAGACATCCACTGCTTAGACATCGATAACACCAAACTGCCTACCAAAGCCGCACAGCTGGAAACCCCAGCTAGCAACCCAAAAAGGAAAAAGACCGGCAAAGCCGATTGAGAGTTTACGGAAACTAGTGAGGCAAACCCAGTCTTTTGGAGTATGTAGAATCCCATCAGAAATAAAGCCGCCACCATAAAAGGCACAAACCTATCATTAGGATTACCTTCATCTCTCACCTCACAAGAGATATTTTTAGTTTTACTTTGTTTTTGAAAAGGCTCGGTTGAGAAGGCATAGCCATCCCCAGCGAAAAATCCATTCAAGAAATCAACCGATATTAGGTGATCTTTTTCCGTCTCAATACTCAGTGTTTCTTTATCCAAAGAAACATCAGCCATGATAACCCCCTCAGTTTTCTTTAGTCTCTTTTCTATGATCAGTTCACAAGAGGCACAGTGCAGACCTCTGATGTAGAAAGTAGAGACTGTCCGGTCTTCTTTGTTGCTTAACATACTACATAGTGTAGTTGGTTAAACATTCTCTGTCAAGAGGGTATTCAGTGGAGCTCCAGCACCGAGGAAATAGCGGACAAACACAAGGTCAAATGAGGGCAACTGTAGAAGTTTACCTTAGTCACGAGGTAAGCAAAAACCAACGCTCCTACCCCAGTCGAACAGGCCACGCCAAGCACCATCTTTTTATTGAGCCTCTTCCTTCCAACTAGCAGACCAATTCTCTCGCTCTGGCTACTAAAGAAATTAATCCCGGCTAACATGGCAGTGTCTCCCCAGTTCAATCGTTTGTACAGAGCCGTAATCAGGGGCAGTCCTGTTCCCAGTCTTTCTTCGGCCTTTTTGTCGGCACACACTTCGACCAAGGTATAAAAGTAGCCAGCCAGCTTTGTCTTCCCCGGGAAACTGGGCAAAATCTTCTCAACCATTCCTACCACAGTAGTTCGCAACGGGTCTCTCGACTGGGCATGATTGAGTTCATGCAACACCATCGCTTTGAGTTCCTTAGAACCATGCATTTTGTGAAGGCTCTTAGATATGTATATTTTTGGAGACCACAAGCCGGCCGTAAAGATCTCCCCACCAGCTGAATCGAAGAGAACTTTCTTCCCGGTTTGCGAACAGATCTTGAGTCCACCCACAAACATTCTTGTTTTTCTTACCATCTGCACCGTTTTTAAGGCAACATTCAAAGCTCGCCATATTAAAGCCAAGCTTAGTAGCCACAACCCGAGAGATATCCAGAGCTGAGATAAATTACCATAACTTTCGAGACTGTACCCATACTTTCTGGCGTCGAACAAATAAACTATCAACATCAGTGTCCCAGGTGAACTCTGAAAAAACACCCACAGTATCGAGGCCAAATAGATAATACCCAGAGCCAATATGGCCCAAAAGTACAGGTCCGATAATTTACTTAGTTTTCGATGATTCATTCGATTTAGTACTATCCTCAACATACTGCTTGAGTAGCTCCAGATCTCCTTTATTATTTTTCAACTCGTCTACAAACTGAGAGATCGCTAATCCCCCAAAATCATTTACGAGGTTGCCATAGATCGCCGACAAGTTTTTCTTCACAAAAACCTCTTTTTCCAAACAAGGACAATACTCAAAGGCTTTTCCGCACATTTCCCTCTTTAGGATCTTCTTGTCAGCCATTCTTTTGAGCACCGTCATAATCGTAGTGTAGGCATGATCGCCTCCCAGCTTTCCCAAGACTTCCTGTGGTTTGAGTGGCTTTTCAGCCTCCCAGAGAATGTTCATCACCTGCTCCTCAAGCGGTCCAAATAATTTGCTTTTCATATACTACGTATTGTAGCATAGACTATTATATCGTCGCCTCGAATCTACAATCTCCTGTAGGGCCAGGCCTTGAAGGATGAGTTTCCTATAAGGCCTGGCCCTAACGGAAGCAATCAAATAAAATATAATTTAACCAAATGCAAAACACCAACTTACTCATCATCTTCCTCACCGGTCTCACCACTGGCGGTCTCACCTGCCTAGCCCTCCAAGGCGGACTACTGACCTCGGTTATGGCCAAAAGAGAGGAAGAGTTCCTCAACACTTCTTCCAAAAAAACCCTGCGAGAATCTTCCTCAAAGATAAACTCCGGTAACTTGGTACCGGTTATCTCTTTTCTCTCCGGCAAACTTTTCATTCACACCCTCCTGGGAGCTCTACTTGGCTTGCTCGGCTCGGCTATCACCCTTTCTCCGATCACTCGCGGTTGGCTCGAAGTTTTTATCGGTATTTACCTTTTTGGTATTGCCGGTAATCTACTGCACCTACACCCTCTGTTCCGTTATTTTGTCATCACGCCTCCCAAGTTTCTGGCCAAACTAGCCAAAAACGAATCAAAAAGTAATTCCGTCTTTGCCCCTGCCCTTCTCGGTCTCATGACGGTTTTCCTCCCTTGTGCCACCACTCAGGCTATGGAAGTAATCGCCATCGGCACCGGAAATCCTCTTTATGGCGCCGCCATCATGTTTGCTTTTGTCCTCGGTACCTCTCCCACTTTCCTCATTTTTGGCTTCCTTCTCAATCAAGGCTCCACTTGGTTAAAAAAATATTTCCCTACTGTCGCGGCTACCGCTATGTTTGGCATGTCTATTTACAGTATCAACGCCGGCATTGGTCTCATGGGCTCCGTCTATACCATTCAAAACTTTATCTCAGCGGCCAAGTCCGAACCGGTTCTGGCCAGCAACTCCGTTCTGGGCGACAAGGTCCAGACTACTACCATCACAGTAGCCAATTCCGGTTACACCCCCAGACAAATCACCCTCAAAAAAGGGGTTCTGACAAAACTAAAATTAATCACGAATAATGTCCAGTCGTGTTCACGCTCCTTTACCATTCCCAGTCTTAACATTCAAAAGCTGTTGCCCGTGACTGGTGAAACCACCATCGAATTCACCCCCAAAACCACTGGCCCTCTCGCCTTCTCCTGCTCCATGGGCATGTACACCGGCCGTTTCAATATTATTAATTAAATTTTTATTGAATATATTGTGCAGAGGCGCCAGCAAAAAGCCGCACGGAGCGGATCCGCACTCGTACTCGAGGGACGGAGGTCGAGTACAGCTTTTTGCGCGGCTCGAACAATCAAAATAAAAATTTAAATCAAATGTTTAACTTTTTCAAACCAAAAACCATCAGCATCACCCCCAACACCGAGTCAATTACTTTACAGCTTTCCGGCCTCCACTGTTCCTCTTGTGCCGTGAACATCGATCTGGCTCTCGAAGACCTCCCTGGCGTGATAGCCAAAACCAACTACGCCAAGTCCGAAACCAAGATAACCTTCGACCCCTCCCAAACCTCTCTCGATGCTATCCACTTCACCATCCGCGACCTCGGGTACAACATCATATAGGAGCCCGGTTTCTATGTCTTACCAGTCAAGTATTTTGGAATGACATGCATGTGAATATGTCCCACATGCATAGGGTCGTTCTCTAGTTTGTATACATTATTATTTAACTTCAGCACGTAAGCCGGGGCTCGCCATTTTTTTGTAAACTTCTCCGCCAGGAAAACCACTAGCTCAAAAAAGTCACCAGGATCCGACATTTCTGTCATCTCGCCGACATGTAGCTTCGGAAAAACAATGAAATGCCCTTCCGTTTCCGGGTGTATCACTTTCATGGCCACACACTTCTCACCCTCCCAGATAATCTCATGGTCTAAGTGTTTCGGATCGCTCAGTATTCGACAAAAGACACATGTATTATTCATAATCCTAGTCTAACTAAACAACACTCGATCATCAAGCCCACCTGCATAAAATCATCGGCAGATATTGTGTCCAAGTCAGTCACAAACTTCCTTATGCCATTCAATGTATTGAAATAATAGTTCTGCCTTACCCCATCAATTATTTTCTTTGACTCTGCCAGTACTCTCGCTGGTTCTCCTTTCAACAGAGCCGTTGCCTTGAACTCAAGATGATCAGCAAACTTTTGTGTCTTCTTGTTTTTCACCACCGTTCTCTCACCCACTTTGGCAACCAAGCCTTCCATGTCCGCCATTGTTTGTTGCACGAATAATTCACAGGCATCAGCACTCTTTACCAGCGCCGTAACAGCCTCTGCGTTATTTGCAAAATCAAAGATATGTCCACGCTTGGACAACAAATCTTCCTCTCTTAGCATCGGCTTTGTCAGGGTCAGGTAGACAGCTGCCTTCTTCAGCTTCTCGGCTAGTCTATGTTTTCCAAACTCCTCCAATATCTTCTTTATAGTCATTGCTTCACCCCCGGTGCCACTCGCTATCTTTCCCGCAAAACTTACTCCCGCTCCAAATATCTGCACTCCTTTTTCTTGTCCCTCTTTTTCAGACAATACAAATGCCGTGTCCCCTACCCCCGCCTCATCATCCACAAGAACTGCCAAGTCTGCCGTTGTAGCGTCTATCAGTGTTTGTGTTGCCACCAAAAGGGCCCCCGTCGCCGTCAACTCACCTGATTTTTGTAGGGTCACTACCCTACCCCTCTGAACAAAAGGCAAAAAACCGGACCCTGACCAAGTAGTGTTTAGTTTGTGTACCTGATCTCCAGATATATGCTGCAGCTCCGCTTCAGAAGCTATCTCTACTCCAAAACCAGCTTGTTTCAATACCTGCTCTGTTTCCTGAGCCACAACTGAAAATACATCCAACCCGCTAGCCATAATCAATTCATTGACCGTTCGTATGTTTGCAACATTCTCACTTCGTTTTCTGTATCTTTCCACCACCTCACTCACCGGAAAAGTTCCAGCGCTCATTAGTTCTACCGCTTCAGCAAGATTCAATCCCCAGGCCTCAGCCAAGCTCACCACGGCTCCTGCCGCCCTCGGACCCGTATTGTTATTTATGAGTACCACAGACAAATCACCACCCAAAGCGCTCTTGGTCTGCTCTGCTATTGCCAGTAAGAATAGATGCCCCAAATGAGGTTCTTTACCCAAAGTAATACAGCACACTACCAACGGATTCTCCGTTTGAAGCGTTTCATTTTCTTTATTTACCGTCAGCTCTGATAGTTCAGCTGGCTTCACCGATAGTTTCAATTTTTCGATGTATTTTTCCATGTTATTTTTATTTGATTACCGCTCCCATTATCTTGGGTACGTATTTGTTAACCATGCTTCCATAAATTCTGAGCGATGTCTGCTGGTTGTGAAGCTTAGTCGTCAGGATTTCTTCTTCAGTCATCTGCACAGTTACAAAACCTCTCTCTGCTACAGACTCCACTGCTTGTTTATAATGGCTAGCTAACGGTCTTCCGCCACCGGACTCAGCTATGGTTATGTCCCAGATCAGTTCATTGACCAAATGCAAATAGCAGATCAGGAACGCATCAACAGTGACGGCCTCAGTGTTGATTCCCAGTACTGCCAAATCTCCCTCGGGAAGTGAACTCACCATATGTTCTACAGCCACCGGCGCCGTTGTCATCACCGGCACGTACAGCTTACCCCTGACATCCCCCACTTCCATCAAGTGACAGCCCAGAGACTCTTTGGGGTTTAGCCCCACGATCGACTTATCCCACGCCTTCGTCCACAAAAAGGCTTCCCGTGGTCTCGCATACAACTGGTCCAGCAGTGTTGCTGTAATTTGGGACAGGTCTGGTTCAGGAGAATCAATATTTACATAGCAAGTAAAGGGGTTCTCCCCAAACGTCTCCCTACCTTTCTTCTCGGCATAGGCCGCCCGAATCAGATTTTCTTTATCTAATAATGGTGTGTTGGTTATTTTTTCCATAGGCTTTTGATCACAAAAAAACTCCCCAGGGAGCCAAAGCTGGCTTCTTGGGGAGTCTTTCTGGTTGTTACTTTGTTATTCCGTTATTACTCCATCGCAAGACAAGCCAACTAAGGCCATAAAACGGCGGTACCAGAAAGCCTGACTTGCATTAATAACTCTCATAACTCCACAGATTATAAGATCACTCCACACCCTTGTCAATCCTCAACTATCGAATCATAAGTCTCCAAAATGTAATTTTAATTACCCCGTGTTAGGATGTTATTATGTCCAAAAACACGACCACTTCGTTCGGTTGGCCCGCCCTAGTTGTAGTCCTCACCATCATTCTCACCGTAATGTCATACGCTTTCCGTCAGTCCTGGTCGCGACAAGTCACTCTAGAATCAACGTCGCTAATTCAGTCCGAAAAAATCGCTTCGGCAGAAGCCCAGATAAAAGACTTGGCCCAGCAAATCCTCGTTCTGGAAAGTGAGGACCAAAGAGTCAAGAACAACACTCTGCAAAAAGAAATTGCCAGTCTAAAAGCCATCTACAACACGACCCTCGTCCAGTACGAGGATATCCTGAACCTCAGGGAACAGTCGGCCTCCAAGACAACCGTGCTGGAGAATCTCTTGGCAGATATTTTAGCGGCTATTTCCAAAAATGACCTCAAAACCGCCCAGGATATTTCCAAAAAACTTGCCGCCGAAATCACCAAAGAAAAATCTAGACTAGCCTCCCTGGCTCAGACGGCCTTCGTTGCCATTCCCGCCAGTGTCCCGGCTAAAACTACACCTCCATCTTCCGGTTTTGGTCGACAAAAAGTTACCGTCGAAGGTTTGGGCGACTACCTTGTTGATATCGTCGCAGGAGACCTTGGTTCCACCAAAGTCATCGTCGATACCGCCTCCACTAGTACTTGTGCCAACAACTGCCCGGTTATGTCTCTAGCCAGCTATGCCGCTCGCACCGGCGCGTATGCAGGCGTCAATGGATCATATTTCTGTCCCGCCAGTTACCCCGGCTGTGCCGGCAAAACCAATTCTTTTGATCTACTGCTCATGAACAAAGATAAAGTCTACTTCAACTCGGATAATAATGTTTACAGCAACAATCCGGGTGTCGTCTTCGGTAGTGGCTACATCCGCTTTCTCAGTGCCGTCTCCGGTTGGGGACGCGATACGGGTATCGATAGCATGATCAGTAACTACCCGCTGTTACTTTCTGGAGGTAGCATCACTTTTGGCGGCAACTCCGACCCCAAGCAAGGTTCGAGGGGTAATCGCAGTTTTGTCGCCAGCAAGGGGAACACTGTTTATATTGGCGTCGTTCACGGTGTTACCGTCGCCGAATCGGCCAGAGTCCTGAAAGCTATGGGCATGGAAAATGCTTTAAATCTTGACAGCGGAGGATCCACCGCTCTATGGTCGGGCGGCTACAAAGTCGGCCCCGGCCGCGACCTCCCCAACGCCATCCTCTTCGTCAGGAAATAGTCATCGCTAAAGATTCCTCAGACTATCAATAGCTCGTCTATTAAATCAACCCCTTCAGCAGCTCATCCGGGTCAGGTCGGGGGGGTTTAATTTTGGCCAATCCCCGACTTTCTGAAAACTTTACGGCCTTCATAACAACTTCCAGGTTTGCTGACGATGGTCTCAGTTTTATCATATCAACCCGCACCTGAGCTGACCCGCCGTTTTTCCATACTGGTATGTAATCCACCCCCCAGCGGTCTTCGTCCGTCTTTTTCGACATTTTATCGCCAAAAGCCTCCCAATCCACCCAGCCGGGGATATCTTCAAGTGTTTCGTTTCCATCTATAGCAAATTTATCATTGGAAAATACAATTATGCCATCAAGCGACAAGACCAGGGTCATACCAGGATATGGCTCCTCTTTTTGAGCATAGGATGGTACAGGGTGTAACACCCAGTACTCTCTACCATCCCTATCGGTTTTTCTAATAAAGGCATTTGGATTTCTCTCCTCTCCTTTTTCATCGAATACAATCTTTTTGATCAACCCTTCGTACCACTTCTGGTCTTCTGTCAAACCATGTAGATAGGCCTCCGTCTGAAGCTTGGTTGTTATCTCATCCAACCCTTTTTGGGCAACTTCTTTTTGCATATCTGTAGCGTTTTTATCTTGCCTGATACCCTCAAAAGGGGCCATCTCTTGTGCTGCCCCTATATCACCAACCAAAACATGGCTCTCGTCAGCGAATATAGTCCGATTATCTTTTGCAAATGACTCAGCCGCTATTTGCTCCTTACTTTTTTGTGATTCTTCCATATCCCACATCTTCACACATTACATGCTCTCTTGTCAATCGTGCGGTCTACAAAAAACTTTTTCAGTTCTTCTTCAGTGTTACCACCCATGTGTTGCTCTGCTCATTTGAGGCAGGGATCATCATCGACCCAACTACTTCTAGTGACGTCTCCAGTTTCAGTTTCCCATCGCAAAAATGTTCACTTGAAACTATTAGCAAGGTTTCTCCCCCATTTATCAACACTCTCTCAATTTCTCCTATTGCTCTAGCCAAATCGAACTTCTCCTCAAATATATTCACCGAAACCACCACATCCACCGAGTTTCCGGATATCGGTAAACACTGCAGTTCTCCTTGAACCAGTCCGGCATGAATCTTTTTGTTTCTCTGATTCCAATCACCCAGATCCATTCTGCACACTTTTTCACCAAATTTATTAAACAAAAAAGGCATCAAGGTTTCTTCTCCAAAGCCAAGCTCCATCACCCTCTTGCCATATGGGTTAGTATGTCGGCCATCCAATATTTTCTGAAGTTCCATTACCACATTCACAGTTTCCGCCAAACCAGGCTCCTGGCCCGTTAGAAAAACTGTTGCGGTTTCCATTTACTTGTCCTCGCCTTTCACGTCTTTGAGGTAAGCCTTAAACTCTTCCCATACTTTCTTCCAGTCACCATCGGCGGCCTCAATCTCTTTGAATATCATCTCCACGTCAACTAATATCTGATCCTCTTTTACAATCATTTTTGTTTTTGACATATTTTTTGTTTACTTTTTAACCCGATCTACCGCCCTGGCGGGGCTGATATAGATAATATACTACCTTTTCCCTTCTCTACCGGGAGCGGGCACCCTGCCCGCCCCCCTGTTTTAAACTTTTATTATCTCGAGTTTTTGAGTTTTCGAGTTTTTGAGTTTTTTACTTATACGCCACCGGCACTTCAGTGAGCACTACTCCTAGAGACATGCGTCTGGCTTTGACGTCCAGGTTCTCTACAAATACTTCCACTTTGTCACCGACTTTAAATTCTTTATCCGCCGGTTTTTTCGAGACATGGATCAATCCATCGACACCTTTATCAAAGTTTACAAAAATACCATAAGGTGCAATGCGTACCACTTTACCTGAATGTTTGGTACCGATAGCAAAGTTTGTTTCAATAGAGGACCATGGGTCGCCGGTCATCTGTTTGATGGATAGGTTCAGTTTTCCTACGGCTTTGTCAATACCAATCACTTGGACATGGACTTCCTGGCCGACTTTAAACATGACATTAGGGTCTTCCACCTTTTCCCAGGAAATTTCCGAGATGTGGATCAGCCCTTCCACCTTAGCCACTTCGTCGGTCCCTTTCATAGGCACGTTTACAGTGACAAAGACACCAAAAGGCATAATCCCGGAGACAGTTCCTTCAAACTTGTCGCCTACATTGACGAGTTCCAGAGCTTCGCCTTTTTTGGCTAGTGCTTCTGAATCGGAAACCAACTTTTCGGAGAAGATTAATCTGTTTTGATCTTTATCCACTTCAATTACGCGCACCTTGAAGTTCTTGTTTAGAAGCGACTCCATATTACCTAGAAGTTTTTCGCCAAACTGAGAGGTTGGTACAAATCCGCGGATATCTCCCACCTTGACCACCATACCGCCTTTGTTTACTTCCAAGCCAGAAACTTCCACCTCTTTCTCCTCATCCATGAGCTTCTTAAACTTGTACCAACGGTTTTCATCGGCCGCTTGTTTGAGGGTTAGGATTATTTGACCTTGGTCGTTCTCGGGGAACTTCACATAGGCACTTACCTTTTCACCAACTTTCAGCTCCTTGAGTACATCGTAGGCTTCTGCCAGATCTTCACCGGACACCACCCCTTCGGTCTTGGCTCCAATGTCGATCAACACCATCTTCTTACTAATGGCAGTCACGGTTCCCTCTACTTTTTGGTTTCTTTTTAGGGCCCCTGAGAAGCTGGATACTCCCTCCATCAGCTTGTCCATTACGGACATTTTGCCCGCCGAAGCGGTGCTTCCTCCTGTTTTTACTTTAATAACGTCTGATTTTTGAGAATTGCTCATTTATCATAAATTCCTTTCTTGTCTTTTAGACCTGTAAATTGTACCACACTTCCAGCCTAATTAGGTTCAAACACAGCTCAACCAAACTAGACAGCCCATAGCCATTTTGATATAATCCTCCCATCGCACCCTAACAAAGGAGAGTTATGTCCAAATCCACCGTGAACACCATTCTGTGGTTCTTGTTTTTGACCTTCGTCGGCTTTTTTAGTTATTCCATGACCAGAGTTCCCCGCCTGGAGTCCATCAGCGTCGGCCCTCACGATACCTACACTTGGTATAACGACTCCAAGTCTGTCCTCCAAAGTGACGGCACAACCCACGTCTATCTCAAATCCACCTCGGGCAACTTTTCCGTCTTTGACACCGATGATCTCTACGTTGCCTCAGGACTGCCGGATGAGATGTTGCCCGGTGAAACGGAACAAGCCTTCGTGGCTGACTTCCAGCTTACTGAAGGTAAAGCGTTCAACTTGTCGGACAGCCCTGTGGAAATCTACACTTTGGAGCCCGCCACCCTCACCTTCGAAAGTTTCCGTTATGGTTATGCCTGGATAGCGGTAATCTGCCTCCTTCTGCTTTTCTTCACCCTCGCGTTGCTTTAAAATTACTACCATTCACTTTATTCACTCCGGCTCACGCCGGAGTTTTTATTGTACGCCGCATCTCCAGTTGACCACGTGTGTTATAATATCCTAGAACATTTACACCTGGAGGTCAACATTATGCCAAAAGCTTCGAAGTTTCTGAATTTTTTACTTGCCATTGCCTGGATTACCGCCTGGGGAGTGGCCACTTATGGTGCCACCGTTCTGGCAGAAAAGCCTGTCTACAAAGACTTTTCCCTGACTCCACATCAGAATCTTTCCTGGAACCAAGGAGTTGAGATGAAGGTCAAGGCAGGATCCAGCCTGATCGTCAGGGCGGAAGGTGCCAACTTCACCATCGTCGAGCATAGTTCAGGCCTCTACACCTGCACTGGCACACCTGTCGAAATGACCGCAAGCGACGAGTTCCAGCCATTCGAATGTATTCTGGAGCCTTCCGTCGACACTACCTACCGACTCAGCGATGGTTTCGCGACAGTCTATACGACATCCCAGGCAAACCTCGAGGTTGAACAACCAACCTCCATTGGCTGGATCATCCTAATCTGTTTCCTAGGAGCCATATTCGGAACATCGATTATCGTTTCCCTGATATACTTTCTCGGTCTGTGATATCAAAAGCTACACACTCCGGCTCACGCCGGAGTTTTTTAGTCTTATAGCGTGATAAAATATCCAGATATCTTCATTCTTAGGAGGTACTTTGAACAACAAACTAACCTTGGCCATCATTCTGTGGTTTTGCCTGTGGGTTCCACTGACCATCCTCTTGGTAACCCTAAACCCGGAAACCCCGGTTATTGTGGAAATTCTCTTTCTTCTGGTGGCTATGGTGCTGGCTTCCCCTGTCGCCATCTTCCTCACCAAACTTCTGACAAGCCATACCCGCACACACATAATCAAAACTGGGCTGTCTCCCGTTGAGGGGTCTTTCACCAGTCCCTCCGTTGGGCTTCCACCGAAGACCACCGTGCAGTATCGCCACGCAGCCAAGTCTCCGGAGGTTACTGTCTACCAAGAGAATGGGCGGTATGTCGGTTACGAAATCGACTTTGGTAATGGCATTATCGGTTGCATCCGTGGCCGGCAGATCATCCGTCTTACCCGCGGAAACCTTTCAGTCAAAGTTACCGGACCAGGCGGAACCCAATCCGTCAACTGGAAATAGCTTCCACACCCCTCTACCAGAGGGGCTTTTTTGCTCCATTCGACCCCTAAAGATGCACAAAGCTGTGGCAAATCGTACTCTTATAAGCTATAATATCTTCAGTCAGAACATTAAAACATCTGGAGGCACCATGCTGGGTCATACCTTTATGTCTTTTTTGATCAACGGAGTCTTATTGCTGCTCATCGGGCTCGCTGTCCACGCTGTTAGCTATTTTTTCTTTACCAAGCCCGTTGTAAGCTGGAAAGCGGTCATCACCTTCGCTCTCCTATCCGCTTTTACTTATGCCTTCCCTATTTTGGGCTATATCTTCAGCATCCTGGTAGCAATTTACCTAATTTGGCGGGAAGACAATCTCTACCGGCTTGGAGCGATTGCCTTTTTGGTGGCTCTCCTCCTCACTGCTATCTCGCTCTTCATTGGTGGCCACCTCATGCTCGTAATCCCGGTTCGCTTCTAACTTGGTTTTCTACTCACCCCACTCCGGCTCACGCCGGAGTTTTTTTGCTACAAAAAGCCCCACCCTAAGGTGAGGCACTTTGTAGCCCGGCGATGATCTACTTTCGCAACCAATTGCTCAGCCACTATCATCGACGCTGGCCCGTTTCACTTCTCTGTTCGAAATGGGAAGAGGTGGTTCCAAGCCGCACAAATCACCGGACAGAAAAATATTCCGCAGATTCAACCTGTGTTGAGCCAGCCGAAACACTTTTCTGCCTTGTGATCATCAATCACTCAATATTTTGAGTTTTTGATTTTTTGTGTTTTTTACTTTTTAAGGAGTTGATATTCCCTGAATAGTGAATAGATTTGCAAAAAGATAGCACGAGAATTTTTGATTTACTCTTTGAACATTAGTACAGATAACCTAAACAACTTACGTTGCTTACAGCTTCTGCCTATCAACCTAGTAGTCTACTAGGGTTCTTTCGCCCCTCACGGGGCATGGATTTCTCATCTTGGGAATGGCTTCTCGCTTAGATGCATTCAGCGATTATCCAATACCATTGTGGCTACCCAGCAATGCGTCTGACGACAACAACTGGCACACCAGGGAATGGCTCACCTTGGTCCTCTCGTACTGAAGGCAAACTCCCTCAAAAATCCCACGCTGACAGCGGATAGAGACCAACCTGTCTTACGCATGTATTCCCCCTATTACTAAGGGCATGGACTATATCACCTTCCGATTCCTCGGAAGACCGACGTATTATGGAATAAATTCCATCTACTGATTTAGCAAATCAATAAGTCTCTACGGGGTTACAGATCTTGAATTTCTTCCAAATGGTGCTTTACCATTTGTGAGTCTACGGTTCTTTTTCTTGAATAATTTAGATTTCGGAATTCATCAATCAACTCTGCTACAGATATAAAATCCTGCTTTGTTTTGATTCCCTCCATCTTATCCAAGATCAATAGCATTAGTTGTGCTTGTTTCACTTTTAATATTAAAAACTTCATGACTTTAGAGAGCAATGCCCTGATCGATTTCTTATCAGAAACTATTAGCTCCACCATGCCGTCTTTTCGATATCTCAAATGACCCAAGTTTAATTTTTCATATATTTCCGGTAATCCTTTTTCTCCATTGTCTTTTTGATAAAAGACAACCGAGGGTGATATCTGAAAGTCATATTTATAAGTTGAGTTTTGCTTCAACTGGACATAAATACTTCCATCAGCATCCAGAAAACCAGCGATATATGACCAAAAAATGCTTTTAACCATAGACAAAAAGATTTGAACTTCCCTCGGTATTATCCTAGCACACGACAGATTGATTGTGTATTAGGACTTCACCGATATAAGTCAGTTTTGCAAATTGGATTACTCCAATGGGCCGCCAATTTGACGGTTTGAACCCAGCTCACGTAGCGCTTTAATGGGCGAACAGACCAACCCTTGGGACCTTCTTCAGCCCCAGGATGCGCTGAGCCGACCAAAATATATATGAAATTACATATGTATTGTGCTCTCCAATCTATTACTAGTGGTTTGGACTATATCTTTCGTAAAAATAACTTTTTTTATTTCACTCGTTATTTTTTCTTATTGGCGTTTTATATCTTTTTCAAAAAAAGATATCTCATCTCATACCTAAACGGTACTTGAATCAGTCTCTACGGGGTCAATCCTTTCGGACGACTTCCCACGATGTTAACCTTAAGTGTTCATTTCAAGGCCTTCTTCGTTATAAGCCAAATTTATTTCCTCGACATGTTTGGGTCATTGTCTATCGAGGTAGCGAACCGCACCGTCGCTGTGGACGCTCAGGTGCGACTACTCTGTTATCCCCGGGGTAGCTTTTATCCGTTAAGCCCGGCACCTCCCACGAAGTGCACGAGGATCACTTAGACCTACTTTCGTATCTGATCGACTTGTATGTCTCACAGTTAAGCACCCATATACCTATGCGCTTACACTCCGATTTCCATCCGGAGAAAGGGTACCTTTGTGCGCTTGCGTTACTCTTTAGCAAGCAACCTCCCCAGTTAAACTACCCACCAGACAGTGTTCCCTCCAAAGTTTGCATTTGGATTAGGTTAGAAACGTACGTCGCAAAGAGAGGTATTTCATTGTCGCGCCCTCAATAAATTGAAAACGCTCCCTCCTATGCTAAACAGTTACAGCATACATTTCAGTGCCAAGTTGTAGTAAAGCTCCACGGGGTCTTTTTGTCCTGCTGCCAGTAGGCCGCATCTTCACAGCCATTTCAAATTCGCCGAGTCTCTTCTCAAGACAGTTATAAAGTCGTTTCACCTTTCGTGCAGGTCGGAACTTACCCGACAAGGAATTTCGCTACCATAGAACAGTTATAGTTACTGCTGCCGTTCACCGGGGCTTCAATTGCAGGCTATCATTCTTGCGAATGGTCACCCACGCATTTAACCTTCCGGCACTGGGCAGGTTTCAGCCTGTATACCTAAGCTTTCGCTTTTGCACAGACCTGTGTTTTTGTTAAACAGCCGCTTTATACTCTTTTGTTGTAGCCCAGATTTCAACCTGGGCAAGGCATCTCGTAGAACTTACGCCTAGCTAATTTGCCGAGTTCCTTAAGAAGAGTTCTCTCGCTATCCTTGGTCTACTCGACCAGAGCACCTGTGTCGGTTTGTGGTACGGATTATTTGCACTCTCACTGCGACGCTTTTCTCGGAAACTGAAGTCATCCATCTTGCCCACCTTACGGCAGACTCGTATTCATAGCTCGTGTAAACGCCACTGCGGATTTGCCAACAGCGACTGACTTACTATTTAAGCGTATGTATCTTCAACACACCGCTTGGACTATCCAACTTCGTCCCGCCCCAGTTAATAACGATTGCAAACAAGGACTGGAATATCAACCAGTAATCCATCGGCTACGCCATATAGGCCTCACCTAAGGGTCGCCTTACCCTACGTCGACGAACGTTGCGTAGGAAACCTTGCTCATTCGGATATAAAGATTCTCACTTTATTACGCTACTCATGCCGGCATTCTCACTTCTTGCTGCTCCAGAGAACCTTCCGGTTCGCCTTCAAAGCTACAAGAACGCTCCTCTACCAACCCGTATTGCTACGTGTTCCCAAAATTCGGTAATATATTTAGCCTCGTTACGTCTTCAGTCGTGCATCTCTCGGCTAGTGAGCTGTTACGCTTTCTTTCAAGGATGGCTGCTTCTGAGCCGACCTCCTAGGTGTCTGAGAAATAACACGTCTTTTACCACTTAATATATATTTAGAGACCTTATTTGTGGGTCTGGGATGTTTCCCTTTCGCCCCCGGAGCTTAGCCCCCGGGTACTGACTCCCGCACAATTGATATGGGTATTCGGAGTTTGGTTGAAAATCACGATTTTATTCGTGAAGTTCATTCAGCACTCTACCCCCCATACCGTAAATGCGAGGCCATGCCAAAACATGTTTCGAGGAGAACCAGCTATCTCCAGGTTCGTTAGGCATATTACCTCTAACCACAAGTCATCCGATGATTTTGCGACATCAACCGGTTCGGGCTTCCAGTCAGATTTCTCTGACCTTCTCCCTGCTCATGGTTAGCTCACCTGGTTTCGGGTCTACACAACACAACTACACGCCCTGTTAAGACTTGGTTTCCCTTCGGTTTCCCGGAACATATCGGTTAACCTTGCTGTGTTGAGTAACTCGCCGGCTCATTCTTCAATAGGCACGCCGTCACCCACGACTTATTAGGTCGGGGCTCCGACTGTTTGTTAGCAATCAGTTTCAGGATCTTTTAATAGGGCTACTCACCCTTCTTTTCACCTTTCCCTCGCGGTACTAGTTCACTATCGGTCAGTAAAAGTAATTAGTCTTGGACCGTGGTCGGCCCGGATTCGATCTAGAGTTTGCCGTCTCCAGATTTACTTAGGTACCAAACTTTAACATTCCCATTTTCGAATACGGGACTCTCACCCACTATGGTCAACTATTCCATGTTGTTCTTCTAGCAGAAATG